>JAISOV010000011.1 GCA_031275405.1 Clostridium sp.
ATCATGGTCTGCACCTGCCCTCCATACAGCATTCCCATCAGGATGGTTTCGATCACATCGTCATAATGATGACCCAGGGCGATTTTGTTGCAGCCCAGTTCCTGGGCTTTCCGGTAAAGGTGGCCTCTGCGCATACGCGCGCACAGATAACAGGGGGATTTCTCCACCTGGTACACCGCGTCAAAAATCTGTGTCTCAAACACCGTAATCGGTATCCGCAGAAGCCGGGCGTTGCTTTCGATGATTTTCCGGTTGAGTTCATCGTATCCCGGATCCATCACCAGAAAGACCAGCTCAAAGGGGAACTTGTGGTGGCGCAGAAGTTCCTGGAACAGCTTCGCCATCAGCATGGAATCTTTTCCCCCGGAAATGCAGACCGCCACCCGGTCGCCTTCCCGCAGGAGTTCATACTGGTTGATGGCCTTGGTGAATTTGCTGAAAATGGTTCGGTAGAATTTTTTGCGGAGGCTTTTTTCGATCTGTGCCTGGAAATCGTCCAGGGCCGAATCCGGGGAATGTTCCCGCGCCGTGCAGGGGTCGTCTTGAGGGCTGTCCGCTTCCTTTTGTATACCATCCGCCCGCATGAGATCCAGCAGCCACTGTCCGTAGCCGCCCGCCAGATGGTAGGCCTCGTAACCTTTTCCGGCAAGACGCCGCGCTACTTCCCTGCTGAAAAGCCCTTTCATGCAGTACACGATGATTTTCCTGTCCGGCGGCAGCGGACAGTCCCCGCCCAGGAGCCGTTCCCTGTCCATGCGGACGGCGCCCGGGATACGGCCATGCCCGTAAGCGATTTCATCTCGCATATCCACGAGGAGATAAGCCTCCTGCGGGAGCCGGCGCAGCTGTTCTGCCGTAAGGTCATATTTTGTTTCCGCGTTCTGCTCCATAAAACCGCACCCTCCATCCGTATCCGGAACATAAAATTGCAGGCGCAACGTTACGGCCTTTTCGGGAACTTCGCAAGTGAAAATCCCCGGAGTTACGCCGAATGGGATGTGGCGCAACGCTACGGCCTTTTCGCGAACTTCACAGGCGGAACTTCACGTTCGTCTCCCCGAACACCTCGTTCAGCCGCCGCGCCAGTTCCGGGTCCGCCTTGACATTGCGGTTCGGCGGCAGCACTTTGATGGTCTTGGAATCCCGGATGAAAATGACCACCTTGTCCTCGCCGTCAGAGTCGGCCGTTACCGTCAGAAGCTTCTGCTCCGACTGCTCGTAGTCTTCCTTGGTAGGGAACTGGATCCACACTCCATGGGGAAGCTCGTTCCTGGCTCCCTGCTGCGCGGGAATTTGCCTGTTCTGGGCGTCGTTCCCGAATCCGCTCCTGGAATTGCCGTTCCAGGCGCCCTTTCCGTACCCGCTTCCTCCGCTCCTGCCGGTAGTCCTGGTGAACAGTCCGCCCCCTTGCTGCGCTTCCTCGAAGCTGGCGATCTGCTCACAGAGGATCTTGCCGTCTTTTTCCTCTTCCAGGGAAGCCCGCCCTCGGACGAAGATCTTGGCGTCTTCCGTCAGCTGAGAAGAATATTTCTCATAGTCCTTGGGGAAGACTACCACTTCCACGCTGCCCACCAGATCTTCTAAGGTGAGGAAGGCCATGACTTGGTTGTGCTTGGTATATTTGATGGTCTTGTTCGTGACCATCCCGCCGACCGTCACCATCGACTGATCCGCCACCGCCGCCGTCTGGGTGTCTTCGTCCAGAGCGAAGTCATTGGCGGTGTTGGTAGTGTATTTTTCCAGAAGGGGCTGGTATTCCTCCAGAGGATGGCCGCTGATGTAAATTCCTAGCACCTCTTTTTCAAAACCAAGCAGCATTTCCTTGGGATATTCCCCGACTTCCGGCAGTCTGATTTCAAAATCCGCCTTGTCTTCCTCGGAAGCGAGGTCGAACAGCGTCATCTGCCCCGCCAGATGGTTCTTCTTGTCCTTGGTGATCCGGTCGAGGATCTGCGCGTAGACGCTCATGAACTGTTTGCGTGAACCGCCTAGGCTGTCCAGCGCCCCGGCTTTGATGAAATTCTCCACTGCCCGCCGGTTCACTTCCGTCTCCGAGATCCGGGTCATGAAATCCGTCAGGTTTGTAAACGGCCCGTGCAGGCGGCGTTCCTCCACGACGGAATCGATCACCCCCCTCCCCACGCTCTTGATGGCGGTCAGGGCATAGCGGATACTGTTCCCGTCCACGGAAAACCCGGCTTCCCCCCTGTTGATGTCCGGAGGCAGGATGGCGATCCCCATGCTCCGGCAGGTGAGGATGTATTCGGAGACCTTCTTGGAAAAATGGATGACGGAGGTGAGCAGTGCCGCCATGAACTCAACGGGATAGTAATATTTCAGGTAAGCGGTCTGGTAGGAAACCACCGCGTAACAGGCGGCATGGGATTTGTTGAAGGCATATTTGGCAAAATCCATCATGTCTTCAAAGATCTTTGCCGCCGTCTGGGCGTCGATCCCCTTGGCGACGCAGCCCGGAACGCCCTCCTGCGGATTCCCGTAAATGAAGTTCGCCCGCTCTTTTTCCATGACGGACTGCTTTTTCTTGCTCATCGCCCGGCGCACGAGGTCGCTTCGGCCTAAGGGATAGCCGCCTAGATCCCGCACGATCTGCATGACCTGTTCCTGATAGACGATACAGCCGTAAGTGGGCGCGAGGATCGGCTCTAACTGGGGACAGGCATAGCTGATGCTTTCGCTGGTGTGTCTGCCCTTGATATATTTGGGAATAAAATCCATAGGGCCGGGGCGGTACAGGGAAATCCCGGCAATGATGTCTTCCAGATCCTGAGGGCGGAGTTCTTTCAGAAAAGAGCGCATTCCGCCGCTTTCTAACTGGAAGAGGCCGTCCGTCTTCCCGGTGCCCACGCTGGCGAGGACTTTCTGATCCGTATAGTCGATGGCGTCCATGTCCAGGCGGCGTCCGGTAGTTTTTTCAAGGAAGCCCACCGCGTCATGGATGACGGTCAGTGTCCGCAATCCCAGGAAGTCCATTTTTAACAGACCCAGTTCCTCCAGGGTCGTCATCGGGAACTGGGTGGTGACGGAGCCGTCGGAACCTTTCGAGAGCGGCACGAACTGCTCCGCCGCCTCCGGGCAGATCAGCACCCCGGCGGCGTGCATGGAGGTATGCCGGGGCAGACCTTCCAGGCGCTTGGACATATCAATCAGAAGCTTCACCTGTTCGTCCTGCTCGTAAAGCTTATGAAGCTCCGGGTTGACTTCCAGCGCGCGGCTGATGGTGATGTTGAGTTCCCCCGGGATCGCCTTGGCGATGGAATCCACGTAGGCATAGGGCAGATCCATGACGCGTCCCACATCCCGGATCACGCCCCGCGCCGCCATCGTACCGAACGTGACGATCTGCACCACCTTGTCGGAGCCGTATTTCTGTACCACGTAATCAATGACTTCCTGTCTGCGTTCATAACAGAAGTCGATGTCGATATCCGGCATGGATATTCGCTCGGGATTCAGGAAACGCTCGAAGAGCAGGTTGTAGTGTATCGGGTCGATGTTGGTGATCTTCAGGCAGTAGGACACCAGGCTCCCCGCCGCCGAACCTCTGCCCGGCCCCACGGGGATCCCTTTCTGTCTGGCATAGTTGATGAAATCCCATACGATGAGGAAGTAGTCCACGTACCCCATGTCGTGGATGACAGAGAGTTCGTATTCCATGCGTTCCCGCAGGGAACGTATGGAGGCGTCCTCCGGGGAGGCGGGGACTGCCGCGTCCGGCAGCTTGCGGGATTTTCCGTAGCGTTCCTCCAGCCCGTCCGCGCAGAGTTTTTGCAGGTACCCCCAGGAATCATACCCTGCGGGAACCTCGAATTTCGGCAGCTTCACCGCTCCGAACTCGATCTCCACCTGGCAGCGCTCCGCGATGGCCTGCGTGTTTTCTACCGCTTCCAAGGCATAGGGGAACAGGGCTTTCATTTCCGCTTCGCTTTTTACATAATACTGGCCGCCCTCATAGCGCATACGGTCGGTATCGCTAAGCTTCTTGTTGGTCTGCAGACAGAGCAGGATGTCGTGGGAATCCACGTCCTGCGCGTAGGTGTAATGGATGTCGTTGGTCGCCACCAAGGGAATATCCAGCTCCCGGCTCATTTTGAGAAGCTGTGTGTTCACCTGTTTCTGCTGCGGGATCCCGTGATCCTGTAGCTCCAGGAAATAATTTTCTTTCCCGAAACAGGACTGGTATTTCAGGGCGCAGTTTTTGGCATCCTCATAAAGCCCCTTGGCAAGCAGCCGGGGAACTTCCCCCGCCAGACAGGCGGAAAGGGCGATCAGTCCCTCGTGGTACTGGTTCAGGATCTCCATGTCCACTCTGGGCTTATAGTAATAACCCTCCGTGAAGCCCCGGCTGACGATCTTCATGAGGTTGCCGTAACCGGTGTTGTTTTGTGCCAGCAGCACCAGATGGTGGTACCGCTCGTCCCCGCCCGGTTCCTTGTCGAATCTGGACTGCGGCGCGACATAGACCTCGCAGCCCAGTATCGGGCGGATGCCCGCTTCCTTGGCGGCGCGGTAGAAGTCGATCACCCCGAACATGACGCCGTGGTCGGTGATGGCGGCGCTGTCCATGCCCAGTTCTTTCACACGCTTCACATATTCTTTGATCTTATTGGAACCGTCCAACAGGGAATACTCCGTGTGGACATGGAGATGTGCAAAAGCCATACGCCGCTCCTATTCCAGGTGTCTTATCAAGAGGACATTCGCGTTCCGCCACGCTGTATGCTTGCTGCTTCGGCGGCAGGAGCGTAAACGTCACGCAGCTCTGCAAACGCTGCATGACCATGAACGCAGACTGCCTTCAGCCGTTTAGCAGGGGTATTTCATCCCCTGCTGAGATAAGCATTCAGAATATCCACCATATCCAGTTTTTCCCAAGGTAAATCCAGATCGTTACGCCCGAAATGCCCGTAGGCGGACGTCTGCCTATAGATGGGGCGGCGAAGCCCCAGCATTTTGATGATTCCGGCAGGGCGCAGGTCAAAATGCGCACGGACGATTTCCACCAGATTCTCATCGGTCAGCTTCCCCGTGCCGAAGGTATCGATCATGATGGAGGTGGGGTGCGCCACGCCGATGGCATAGGAAAGCTGGATCTCGCATTTTTCCGCCAGCTTCGCCGCCACGATGTTCTTCGCCACATACCGTGCCGCGTAAGCGGCGGAACGGTCCACTTTCGTGCAGTCCTTGCCGGAAAAAGCGCCGCCGCCGTGACGCGCGTAACCGCCGTAGGTGTCTACAATGATCTTGCGTCCGGTCAGCCCGCTGTCTCCGGCGGGGCCGCCGATCACAAAGCGTCCGGTGGGATTGATAAAAAATTTGGTCTTTTCATCGACCATCTCCGGCGGAAGGATCGGCTCGAAGACGTATCTGCGGATGTCCGCGTGGATCTGCTCCTGTGTCACCGCGTCGTCGTGCTGGGTGGACAGGACGACCGCTTCCAGACGGAAAGGCTTGTCGTTCTCGTCGTATTCCACCGATACCTGGCTTTTCCCGTCCGGACGCAGATAGGGAAGCACGCCGTCCTTGCGTACCTGCGCCAGCTTCTGCGTGAGCTTGTGGGCAAGGGAGATCGGGTAGGGCATGTATTCCTCGGTTTCATTGGTGGCATAGCCGAACATCATACCTTGGTCGCCCGCGCCGATGGCGTCAAGCTGCTCGTGGCTCAGGCCGGCTTCCGCAGAGGATGTTCCCGGCTGCGCGCTTTCGCTCGCGGCCTGTTTTGCTTCCAAGGCCCTGTCTACTCCCAGGGCAATATCCGGAGACTGTTTTTCCAGTGCCACCAGAACCGCGCAGGAATTGCCGTCAAAGCCTTTTTCCGAAGAGTCGTAGCCGATTTCTGTCACCGTCCTGCGCACGATGTCGGTAAAATCCACGTTTGCTTTGGTGGTGATCTCGCCCATGAGCATGACGAAGCCGGTCTTGGTGCAGGTCTCGCAGGCCACGCGGCTGTCGGGATCCTGTGCCATCAGCGCGTCCAGAACCGCGTCGGAAACGGCGTCACAGAGCTTATCAGGATGGCCCTCGGTGACGGATTCGGATGTAAATAAGTGTTTTTCCATGGTCTTTCTCCTATTGGAATGTTTTTCTTCCATTCTGCCCGCACAGCGGGCCGTACCGTTTTGGGAGGTTACGTGTTTCCCGCGGGAGCTTTCCAGCTCACGGCATGAACCTGCGAAACAGTTCCCTGTCTGCGCCTGCGGCGGGTCGCGTAAGCGGCAGCTTCCTCGCCGCCGCGCGCTTTTCGCCCGGAGGGCTTTTGTCGCATAGGGAATTCCGGAGGAATCGCCTATCAAACAAAAAGAATCCGCTTACAAGAAGCGGACCATATCTTTCGACATGTTATCCTCTTATTGCTCGACTGTCATCGCTCAGGGAGGCACCTTCCTGCGGGAGGGGTTGCCGTGGTTTCATCGATCCTATGTATCTCCGCCACTCTGAATAAAAGGGATGATTCAATTTTCGAGACCGCACGGTTCCGGAAAGGGAACCAGGGTACGGCCTAAGTTCACTTTATATAGTATAATGCCGTCTGGCGAATTTTGCAAGATCTATTTTGCAAGATTTTTATTCTTTCACGGGAGCGAAACGGAATGCGAATGCCTGCTTTACAACCTTCCCGGAATGAGTTAAAATAGAACTCAAATTCACAGGCGGAGCATACACGGGGTACGGAGAATACGGGAGGTATCAGGATGGCAAAGGAAATCAGGACAATCGGTGTGCTGACCAGCGGCGGCGACGCTCCGGGGATGAACGCGGCGATTCGCGCGGTGGCCCGCACGGCTCTTGCGAAAGGGGTGAAGGTAAAGGGAATCAAGAAAGGCTACCATGGGCTTCTGAACGAGGAAATGGTTGACATAGAAACAAGGTTCGTGTCCGATACGATCCAGCGAGGCGGAACGATCCTGGGAACGGCAAGGTGCCTGGAGTTCATGACCGCCGAGGGGCAGGAGAAAGGGGCGCAGATCTGCCGCAGGCACGGGATCGACGGAGTCGTGGTCATCGGCGGCGACGGCTCCTATCGCGGCGCGCAGGCGCTTTCCCGGCAGGGGATCAATACCATCGGTCTGCCGGGAACCATCGATCTGGACATTGCCTGTACCGATTACACCATCGGTTTTGACACGGCTGTGAATACCGCCATGCAGGCCATCGACAAGGTGAAGGACACCTCGTCCTCCCACGAGCGGTGCAGTATCATTGAGGTCATGGGCAGGAACGCGGGCTATATCGCTCTGTGGTGCGGCGTCGCCAACGGCGCGGAGGACATTTTACTGCCGGAGAAATATGATTTTAACGAACAGAATATCATCAACCACATCATCGAGAACCGGAAGCGGGGCAAGACCCACCACATCATCATCAATGCGGAAGGGATCGGGCATTCGTCCTCTATGGCAAGGCGGATCGAAGCGGCGACCGGGATCGAGACCCGCGCCACCATCTTGGGCTATATGCAGCGCGGCGGCAGCCCGACCTGTAAAGACCGTTATTACGCTTCCGTCATGGGAGCTTACGCGGTGGATATTCTGCTGGAAGGGAAAACCAACCGGGTGGTGGGGTACAAGGACGGGCAGTTTATGGATTTTGACATGGAAGAAGCACTGAATATGAAAAAAAGCATCAACGAATACCAGTACGGCGTGGCGTGTATGCTATGATCGCCAGCGTGTCGAACCCGAAAGTAAAACAGGTGGCGCGCTTGCAGAGCCAGGCGAAAGAGCGCCGCAGTCAGGGCGTCTTTGTGGCGGAGGGGCTGAAAATGTACCAGGAGGCCCCTTGGGAAGCCATCCGCGAGGTGTACGTGTCGGAGCAGTTCCTAAAGAAGGAGGTATACGGCGGCGCGGGAATCGGATCCGGCGCGGGAGACCGTGCCTGCCCCGCAGCTTCTTCCATGGAATACACTGCTTCCATGGAACGTACCTTTTCCATCCGCCGGAAGCTGGAGCAGACCGGATATGAGACGGTATCTCAGGAAGTCTTCGCGAAAATGTCCGACGAGGTGGCGCCCATGGGTATCCTGACGGTTCTGCATCAGCCGAAGCATTCTCTGGAAGACCTGCTTCGGCGGGAAAATCCGCTCCTGCTTCTTCTGGAAGACCTACAGGATCCCGGAAACTTAGGAACCATGATCCGCACTGCGGAAGCCGCCGGAGCCGCCGGAATCATCATGAGCGGACAGACCGCCGATGTATTTGGCCCGAAAGTCGTCCGTTCCGCCATGGGGGCGGTCTGCCGGGTGCCTTTCGTGTACGTGGAGGATCTGGCGGCGGCCATGCGGCAGCTGCGCGGCAGAGGGATCCGGATCTACGCGGCGCACCCTCGGGGAGACGCGGATTATACGGAACTTTCTTACGGCACCGCCGCTGTCCTGATCGGCAATGAGGGGAACGGCCTGCGGGAAAGCACGGCGGCGGCGGCGGATCTTTGTTTCCGGATCCCCATGGAGGGGAGGGCGGAATCCTTGAATGCGGCGGTGGCGGCGGCTGTCGTCTTGTACGAAGCCTACCGGCAGAAGCGTGGAAGGTGCGGAAAAGCCAAACCTAGGAATCAGATAAGGAGTAAAGACAGTGGAAGAGAAGATTTTTGAACTGATCCAGGCGAAGAAACAGGAAGTCGAATTGAAGAAACTGATTGCCTGTAACGAACGGACAGGCCGGTTCGGGCTGTCGCTGACGGAGGAAGCCGCTCAGGAACTGATGGTATGCAGGAATGAAAGCCTGAAGAAATACCGGAGAGTGGAGTTCGGGGAGGGGATCTTGGACAAGCTGATCGATGCTTTCTGCGATTCCCAGTACATTCATCAGGAGGATTACGTGGAGACACTGGAGAAGCTACAGGATATTTTTTACGAATATAAAAACGAGTCCAGGGACCGGCTGACGGACGATGAACTGCTGACGTTCATGAGGGAGCAGTTTGAAAAAATCTGCTTCGGGGATCTGGACTATCTGGAGGGAACCTGCCTGCGTAACTTCGCGCAGGCCCTCCGGCACGGCTACAAAGGCTACCGGACAAACGGAGGCCGTGACGAATACGGGCAGTTCGACGAAGTGACGAGATGGGACAGCGAGCTGTATTTTGACGCGGCAAAAGAATTGTTCTGGGGCTGAAACCGAACCTGCGTTTGGATGCGTGGTACGTCCGCCAAGGCGGGCAGACAGGAGCAGTATGTTCTACGAAATCGAAGAGTTATTGCCCATGGTCGTCAAACTGACCGATAAGTACACTTCCAAGGAGAGCAGTTCCGTGCCTTATGAAAAGGCGCAGATGCTGATGGAAGCGGTTCTTTACTGTGTCCGGGAAGCGACGGGGGAGACGGAGGAAGAAACGGTCGGCACGCGGGCGCTTCGCGCCCGGGAAAAGCCGGACGCGGCGATTTTATACCAGAAGGGATATGAAAAAATTTTAGAAAAAGTATACCATGCCAAGGCGGTGTATGAGGAAGTGATCGCCGGATTTTCCGATTATCACTGCCGCAACTACAAGGACACCGTCTTAGAGGGACTGCCCGTCTTTTTTGTGAAGTATGATCCCAAGTTCAACCCTCAGTCGCATATCCTGTCCCTGGATTATCCCCTGCTCACCGGGAATCCGCCGCTCGTGGGGATTGACCTGATCGCGCAGTATGTGGAGGGGATCCGGACAGAGAAACAGTTCCTGGACTGCTTCCCGGAGTCGCGTGTGGTCTCCCTGCTCCGGAAGATCCAGGCGGAGTACAAAACCCTGTATCTGGATAACATCTGCTATGCCGTCCTGCTACAGGCGCTCGGCTGTCTGATCGCCGACCGCCCGGTGGAGCGGCTGTATCTGGACGCTGCGGATCTGGAGACCATCCGAAGCTATTTCCGGGATTCCCGGGAAAGCCTGGGGGAAATCGCACATCAGCTGACCGGGCTGCTGCGGCTCCTGCTGAAAGAAATGGGTTTGCAGACCGGGTATTTTGAAAAGGCGGCAAGGGATTATGCGGTCAGGATCTACCATGGACTCTGGGGCGCCGGGGCGGGAACCTGCTTCCAGACAGACGAAGACGGGTCGTGGGAAGCCTGAAATCCAAGAGAAGCGCGCAGGGTTTTCGCTGGAAAGGATTCGCAGAGCTATGCTGTCAAAATCAGAGATACGAAAAATGGCGAATGCCGCCGCGTACCTGCGGGGAGTGGATCTTTGCCGCCTGAACAGGGTGGAGGAGCTTCAGGTGAGGCCGGGGACGGAAACGGACGTCCTGCGGGCCAAAGTGAAGGGAAGCGGGCGCAATGGCTATAACGTGTATATCGCCTACCACAGGGAGCGTCACAGCCTGGTGCAGACCAGCTGTGACTGTCCGGCGTTTTTCAGCTATAGAGGGATCTGTAAGCACTGCGTGGCAGTCCTGCTGACCTATCTGGACTACAAGAAGCATGACGGCGGTACGGCTTGGGCGAACCGGACGGACGGCGGCCCGGCGCAGGGCGAAGTATGGGCGGAGGAAGACCTGGCGCCGGAAATACCCACGACTCCGGCGATGAAACTGCTGCTCTCAAAGCAGCTGCTTCGCCGGACGGCGCCGATCCTGCAAAGGGACGTATACGGGAAAGTACGTCTGGAACCGTACCTGACCTGCGACAGCCAAAAAATCTGCCTGGAGTTCAAGATCGGAATCACGCACATGTATGTCCTAAAAGACGTATTTGAGTTTGGCCGCAACATGGAAGGACAGGCAGACTTCCGCTATGGGCAGAAGCTGCGGATCGCACATATCCCGGAAGCCTTTGAGGAAGAGTCCCGTCCTCTGGTAGGATTTCTGCTCAACTGGATACGGCAGAACCGGAAACGTTATCTACAGCCCGACTATTACGGATACGGCGGCCTTACCGCCAAGACCCGGGTGATGTCGCTCAGCACGGGGGAGCTGGAGGAACTGGTGGACGCCGCCGGGGAAAATGGGATCGCCGCCAGCCTGGACACCTTGGGGGAGGGGAAGTGGTTCCTGACGGAGGAAGATCTGCCGCGCACCTTGGAAATCACCGGCACCGGGCAGGGGATCCTGCTCAAGACGAACGCGTTCTATGGTTTTGTATGCAGCACCTGCCGTCTCTATTTTCATGACGGGAAAATATACAAGGTCTTACTGGAGGAAATCGCTCCTATTCAGGATTTTCTGGACTGTATCCATCAGGTTCCGGATCAGACTGTCCGTATCGGCAGAAACGACGTGCCTTTGTTCTGCCGGGAAATGCTTCCCATACTGGAAAAATATTTTGAATGTAAAAAAATCGCGTTCCGGGAATCGGAGTACGGAATGCCCACGGCTTCTTTTGAAATCTATCTGGACGCGCCCCAGCGGGATTTCGTCACCTGTAAGGTGCTGGCGGTCTACGGTGAGCAGAAATATAATGTCTTCGATACGAAGAACGGCGCGGAGCAGAGGGAGCCGGTCAGGGAAATGGAAGTCCGGATGTTCGTTTCTGATTATTTCAATGCTTATGAGGAAGCCGAAGAAGCGTTGGTGCTGGCGGAGGATGAAGATCGCCTTTATGAACTGCTGGCATATGGTATCCCGAAAATGCAGGAGCAGGCGGAGGTTTTTGTTTCCGATACGATGAAACGCCTGAAAGTGGCCCAGGCGCCCTCCGTAGGGGTGGGGGTAGCTCTTTCCGGGAACTTATTAGAGCTGACAGTCACGTCCGGGGATCTTTCCAGGGAACAGATCATAGAAATTTTATCCAAGTACAACAAGAAAAAGAAATTCTACCGCCTGAAAAACGGCGACTTCGTGAATCTGGAAGGGGAAGGGCTGAGCGCCCTGATGGAGCTGAAAACGGGGCTGAACCTGACAGAGAGGCAGCTTCTGCAGGGACGGCTGGCGCTGCCGAAATACCGTGCGCTTTATCTGGATGCGGAGCTGAAAGAGTGGCAGTCTCTGCGCGCCGCCAAGGACAAGGAATTCCGCGCGCTGGTGCGGAACATGAAGACGGTGGAGGACAACGACTTTGAGGTTCCGCCGTCTCTGGAAGATACGCTGCGGGAATATCAGAAGAGGGGTTTCCTATGGCTGAAAACGCTGAAACAGAATGGCTTCGGCGGCATCCTGGCGGACGACATGGGGCTTGGGAAGACCGTACAGGTGATCGCGTTCTTCGTGTCGGAACGGCAGGAGGGATCGGGCGCCGGGCGGTGCCTGGTCGTATCGCCGGCTTCTCTGGTGTACAACTGGAACAGCGAGATCGAGAGGTTCGCCCCCTCCTTGAGCGTCAGGATGGTGGTGGGAACGGCGGCGGAAAGGCGGGCGCTGATCCGGGAAGCCGGGGAGCAGGACATCCTGCTGACTTCTTATGACCTGCTGAAACGGGATATTGAGCATTATCAGGACATGACGTTTTCCTGTCAGGTCATTGACGAAGCGCAGTTCATCAAGAACTGCCACACACAGACCGCACGGGCGGTGAAGCTGGTGGAGGCGGGCTTTAAGGTGGCATTGACCGGAACCCCGGTGGAGAACCGGTTAAGCGAGCTGTGGAGCATTTTCGACTATCTCATGCCCGGCTTCCTGTATACGTACCAGAAATTCCGGACGGATCTCGAGACCCCGATCGTCCAGAACGGCGAGGAAGCGGCTCTGCTGCGATTGCAGAAGATGATCAAGCCTTTCGTGCTGCGGCGGCTGAAAAGGGATGTCCTGAAAGACCTGCCGGATAAGCTGGAAGAGGACGTGTACGCCAGGCCGGAGGGGGAACAGCAGAAGCTCTATGACGCCCATGTGAAGCGGCTCCAGATGCTGCTGGACAAGCAGACGGAGGCGGAATTCCGTACCTCTAAGATCCAGATCCTGTCTGAGCTGACGAAGCTGCGTCAGCTCTGCTGTGACCCGGCGCTGCTGTATGAGGATTACGGGGGGAATTCCGCGAAGACGGAGATGTGCCTGGAGCTGATCGGGAACGCGGTGAACGGCGGGCATAAGATCCTGCTGTTCTCCCAGTTCACTTCCATGCTGGAACGGCTGCAGGAGCGGCTTCTGGAGCGGAAGATTTCCTTTTATACGCTGACCGGCTCTACCGGCAAGGAAAAGAGGAAACAGCTGGTGGAGGATTTCAACAAGGATCTGACGTCGGTGTTCTGCATTTCCCTGAAAGCGGGGGGAACGGGGCTGAACCTGGCGTCTGCGGACATCGTGATCCATTACGACCCGTGGTGGAACCTGGCCGTGCAGGAGCAGGCCACGGACAGGGCGCACCGGATCGGGCAGAAGAACGTGGTGACGGTGTACAGGCTGCTCGTCAAGGGAACGATCGAGGAAAACATCACGAAGCTGCAGGAGAGGAAGAGGGAACTGGCGCAGCAGGTGCTGGGCGGCGAGGGGATGGACAGCGGAAGCTTCACGCGGGAGGAACTGCTGGAGCTGCTGAAATAGGGGAAGACCGAGGGCGGCCGCGCAGCCGCTTAGAAAGCCGTGAGCTGCTCCGGCGAGATACCATCCTGCCTTGTCGGGCCTTTCCTGGATTTCCAGCCCGTCTCGGGGCATTTTGGCTCCGTGACCCAGAGTGATCCCTCCTTTTTTCGTCCGTGAGAATGAAATGATAGGAAGTGTTATTTCCTACAGCTATATCCTGTTATGCCATGGAGTGCCTGTCAATCGGTGCGTTCCATCTTGGTTTCTGGCGTGAAAAGAAGCGGGCGTGAGAGAGGTAAACGCGGATAAGCATTTTACGAAAGAAAAAAGGCGCTTCACGAACATGCGGTTGCGTCACAACGTATGATAAAGCTATAATAAAGAAAAGTGAAACAGGACAAGGATGTTGGAAAGGAGGTGGAATCTATGATTTAGTCGGTGGCGGAAGAGTTGCTTTAGAACACGTATTCGCAGAAAGAGAGATAAGAATTATCATCAAGATACTGCGGAAAGCCGACGTTTTCATAACGTCTGTGCCTTGCATGGCGCGAAAGGATGGGTGTCAGAATGAAGAAATCAAGAAAGATAAGTGGTATGATTCTTGCTTTAGCCCTTGCATTCCATTTCTCACTGGCTGTTTTTGCGGCCGATCCCTATAATAACTACGGGTCGCAGAGCGGAAATATTTCTGTACAAAGTTATTCCAGCTCTTACAATAGCACATGGGTTGGTTATCTTGACAACGGTCGAGCCGCGTGGAATAACTCCACGGCAAATGTCACGATTTCAACCTCTTCTTCAAGCAGCAATACGATACAAGCCGCACAATATGCCGATAGCTGGTATGGTTTATGTACTCAGACTTATAATACCTCAACAGGTTATACCACACAGTTTACCATTCAAATTAATGCTAGGACAATAGCTGCTGATGCCACGAATAACGCCAACTTTGCAAAGAGTACCATTGCGCATGAATTCGGGCATGTTTTTTGGTTATGTGATAATCCTTCTACCACATCGTCCTCTTTAATGAAGTATACCAGGGATCGCAACACATTGACAACACCTCAGACTTTTGATATTAACAACGTAAACGCAAAATATTGATCCAGGAAGGTTAAGCTGAAAGAGGCTTTCCGCTTTCCTGATTTGTACGTCCGCCCAAGACGCTTTCCAGACCAAGGCGGACAGATGGGAGCAGCTATGAAAAAAGGACTTTTTCCATTTCTTTTTGTTACGGTTGTCACAGCCGCTGCCGGCGTCCTCTGCGCGTGCGGCCGGACAGTCGGCGAACAGGAAACCGGCAGGTATGTCACCGTCATACACGCGGATTATCCGGAATACGATACCGCCGGTTCTCTCGTAGAAGCCGTAGATCTCGTTTTTTCCGGCGAGGTAAAAAGTGTCTCTTATGAGCTTCTGGATGTCAGGTCAGAAGACGGCGCCGACTCCATGACAGGGTTCGCAGGAGCCGGAAGCATACCCTACACAATCTTTGAGATTGAAGTCTCTGACGTCTATAAGGGTGATGTCCCCGGAACGACGGTCTATTTGAAACGCCCCGGCGGCACTCTGGATACCGGCGAATATGTGCTGGAGGGCGCGGCGGCTGTTACGGTCGGCAGAAACTATCTGTTTGCCGCCCAGACGTATGAAGATACTTACCCCAGTTTTGCCAATGCGACGCAGTCCGCTTATGATCTGGATGCTTCGGCTACAGAGTCTGCCGATGGCGGCATCGCGCTGTCTGAAATCCTGGCTCTGTTTGAGTGACCCTGCCCATCCCTTACGGTACCTGCATGAATCTGTCTGAAAAATCCAGTATTTCCAGAACCAGAAGAAGCAGGTGGAAAAGCAAGAAGATCTATGCTATACTTACCATATTCCCCATGAGGAGCGTGGGAGAAGAGGAAGAGGGTTCTGTTTCTATGCGCACAGGATAAGGGGAACGCATATGAAAAATATCCTATTGGGAATCTGTGGAGACAGCAAATCCAGGGCAGGTCGGCTGTGGGCGGATCTTTCTGAATATGCGGAGATCCGCCGTGAGGGCATCACGGTGCAGCTGTATGAGTCCGCGGAAAGTTATCTGCGCAGGAAGGAGCCTGCGGATGTTCTGCTGCTGAATACCGAGCTGCGAGGGATCTCCGGAATCCAGCTGAAAAATCTCCTGGCGAAAAGAAAAAGCGAGGAGGCGATCCTGTTTGTCGCGGAGTACAGCCGTTCCATGAAAGAGGCTTTCGGGAAGAATGTATATGGCTTCCTGGAACAGCCCATCCGGAAAGAAAGCCTGTTTGAGGTTTTAGACATCGTCATGGAAGACCTGAAAAAGGTTCCGCGCAGCTTAGGATTACCGATGGATCAGGACGGGAGGATCCTGCTTTCCAGTATTCTTTATATCAAGGCGGCGGATAAATATGTGGAGATCTATACGGACACGGGAAGGAAGGTAGGATATTACAGCCTGAAAAAATGTGAGGAAGTGTTAGACCCGACCGGCTTTGCGCGGGTACATAGATCCTATCTCATCCATTTCATGCATGTGGCGGCTGTCATGAATGGCCATGCCAAAATGTCCGATGGTACGGAAGTGCCGCTTGCGCGGGGTACGACGAAGCAAGTGAGAAAAGAGTTTTATGCTTATCGGTGTTCCGCATTTCCCTGAAAGCGGGAGGAATCCTATGGCTCTTGAGCAAAAAACGAAGTTCTATGAGGAACTAATGGAGGATATGTACAGGGTGCTTACCGACTATGCCCGACTGCGGGTAGATGAGTCAGCGGACGTGGACGGACATCGTTCAGGACGTCTGTCTGCTTGCGTGGGAGAGGATTGACGACAACAATACGCAATATCTTGAATGGATCATCATAGATATTACGGATAGGACAAAAGGAAAAGAGTACATCCAATGAAACAAAATATCAAGAAAGTCGTATGCACACAAGGGGAAATGATACAACGAATCTCATGGCAGATGGCTGTGCATGAGATGCTGTCCTTGCGTACAGTAGAAATTTGGAGGTCATTATTTATGAATAAACGAAATAAATTCTTAGGGCTGGCAGTTGTATTCATGGTATCAATGAGTTTACTTATGAGTGGGTTTCACACACTTGCCGCTTGGCTAGGCTGGGATTTGGTTGATTCTGGAAAACACTTAGACTGGGATAGTGACACTGCCTATCTATCGAGCGTTCAATCTGCTACAAATACATGGAACAACTACAAGTCTGGTGTCATAAGACCAGATTCCATTCTTGTAGTACAGGATGTGTTTGTAACGGACTACACGGAAGTTTCAAGCAACCTTGGCTATACAGATAAAAATAATGCGATGATATGCTTTAATACGTATCAATTTACTGGGATGACCAGCGCACAACGCCAAAAGACAGCGACGCATGAATTTGGACATGCACTGGGACTTGATCACACAACCGGCACAGATGACGTTATGCGTCAAGGATTATCAAGTACTATTGCGCTGTCAAGCACAGACAAGGCGTCATATGATTATGCCTACAATCAATATTAATATGATCAATATTCATAATATGAAACTCAGAGGTATCCATATCAAACTTGGAGGTATTAATATTAATATGAAACGCAACTCTAAAACAGCAGCGAAAATGATGAGCATAGCGGTTGTTCTGTTCCTTTGTATAGCAGGTTTCCTTGTGCTGACACTCATACAGGACAGGAAATCCGCAAACGTAGCGGACACGCTGTCCTTGCAGCGTCTTCACGGGGATTTTGCGATCAATACGGATGATTTAAGGGAGGTTGTCGGCTTCTCGGATTATTTTTTTATCGCGAAAGTAGCTGAGGTCATGGATACAGAATATAGAAATCCTAAAGTCATCGAATCCGAAAATGGAACTCGCACGGTTTCTACGCCATACACGAATTACAGGCTTACTGTTGTCCAAAATATCAAAGGAGACTTACCGGCGGATTCGCTTGTGGCGGCAGCAAAGTTCGGAGGCGTCTCCTCGGACGGAAGCTTCATCACCATCTTTGAAGAAGACGAATTGATGGATCTTGGCCAATATTATGCTATCGCCGCGTGTGTGCAGGAAGATGGTTCTTTGCTTATCTCGGGACCTAACTCCAATCGAAAAACGAATCAGGGTGAGAATGGAGAATGGTATCCGGAAGATAACGGCGACCTGCCTTTTTCGTGGTATTATGCGCAGGAAGTGCCATATGAGCGTGAACGCTTTGCATCCATGTATGACTAGACTGTTGGCGTGATACGGGCCATCTTCCTATTCTCCTTGTTGGGCTTTGATTTGTTTTTTATATCCTTAACCAGAAGAAATAGGAGGAAAAGCAAGGAGATATATGATATACTGACAATGTTTCCTATAAGTGACGTGAGGGACGGGTTCTGTTGATGTGCGGACAGGAAAGGGAGAAAAGAATGCGTTAGGTACGCAAGAAGGATGTTCAGGGATAGGGACATCTTGGGAAGGAGGCGCAAATCCGTGCGGAATCATTCGGGAATTTTCGCGATCAGAAAAACTGAGGCAGCGATCGTGGCATTGGCCTTGGCCATCACAGTTTCCGCTTGTTCTCATACGACGGATCGCACGGATGACTTTGAGGAAAAAGAAAGTATGGCGGCTCAAGCCCCGATGAAAGCGCAGCTTAGCGACATACAGCAGCTTAGCGAAACGGATGTCGGCTCCCTCATGAAGCTTGATGATTTTGTGGTCAGTCTGGCATATAACGCCAATCAGGAAGTACCCATCAATCACAGCATCGGAATTTACGGTCTTATTTCTGTATCGAATGACGCGGATACGGTGAAGGCTTCGCTGACGGAACGTTTTGATGAAATCAGCCTTTATTCTGAGGATGAGTGTGTTTTTACATCCGAGGAATATACAGTCGATACAACGGAAGCAAGCGACGGAATCTATTTTGTCTTGCAGATTGCTCCGGAATCTTCCGCCATAGATAACGGCAGGTATCACATTACGGATGTCATCTTGGGTACATCTGCTGAAACCGATATTGTGCTTCCTACGGATACATTTTGGGTGTCTGTGTATTCCGAGGCAAAAAATGGAGTCAATATTATAGAATCTCCCGTTTCAAGCATGGCAGAACGAAAGTCTGATCAGCCGTTTGTCTGCAGCTATTTCTTTCTTACCGTAAATAAGAATTTCAACAGTCATTTTACCGTATCATCGTCGATTCCGGAAAAAATAGGCGATGATGCGGAAGTTTCCATTCTGGCGGTTCACGAAGATCCCAAGATGGAAGAAACAACTTTAGAAACCCTGAAATCCAGTATCAATCAGGCGCAGAGCCAGGCACTGAAAGTATATGACATCCTTGTTTCCTATCAGAAGATGACGAAGAAACACCTAGTAATGCAGCCCGTGTTTTCGCTTGATATTACAGGTGAAGCTCAGACCATCGGATCCTTATGTCCCCTCACTCTTTACTGAACGATTCCGGGAACCGGTCTAGGCGGCGTATCACAGCGAATGCCGGACGACAGGCTTCCTATGGAAAGGCATATTTCCCCTCTCCGCCCATATACTGTACCAAGCAAGACGCGTCCGTCCATCGGACAGGAGACGGGCGGAGAGGGTTTTATGAAGCTGAAATTTCGGGTCGGGCCATTCGGCGGCCAAGGGCGGGGGGAGAAGCAAACACAGGAGGAAAAGCAGAAGCAGGGCAGGTTTCGGAAGGCTGTTCCCACAGCCTGTTTTCTTGCCGCCGTGTTCCTGGTGGGGAGGACGGTCGGCTTTGCGGTTCGCCAGGCGGATTCCCGCACGGCGCAGATCATGGAGGTGGAGAACTGGGGGCTTGGCTTCGGGCGGGAAGGGGAACAGCCGTCCGGCAACCTTTCCCCCCAGGAACTGGCGAAGTACCGAGCCTATTTTGTGGGGGATCAAAAGGAAAAGCGTATTTACCTGACGTTTGACTGCGGATATGAGAACGGGAATACGCCGATGATTCTGGACGCCCTGAAAAAACATCAGGCCGCGGCGACGTTTTTTGTGGTGGGGCATTATCTGGAAAGCGCGTCGGAACTGGTGAAACGCATGGTGGAAGAGGGGCATACGGTAGCGAATCATACCTACCACCATCCGGATATGTCGGCAATTGCGAGCAGGGAAGCCTTTCAGGAGGAGATGGACAGCGTGGCGGCTCTGTTCCGGGAAATCACGGGGAAGGAACTGGCGCCTTATTACCGTCCGCCTCAAGGGAAATACAGCATGGAAAACCTGAAGATGGCGTATGACTTGGGATATGCCACGTTCTTCTGGAGCCTTGCCTATGTGGACTGGAAACAGGATCAGCAGCCGTCCGGGAAGGAAGCCTTGGAAAAGCTGACCAAGAGGATCCATCCGGGCGCTATCGTGCTGCTGCATAACACTTCGCGCACCAACGGGGAGATCCTGGATGAACTGCTGACAAAATGGGAAGAAATGGGATATACGTTCCATCCGCTGTCAGAGCTTGCCGGGCAGGCGCAAGCTGGCGGGCAGCCATCATCTGACGGGCAGACACCGACTGTCGGGCAGGAATAAACTCCAGCGCGGCTTCATATAGTTACCATGAGGAAGATTGGAGGTATCACGCGGTGGAATTATTGAAAAAGAACATACATATGGATCGTGTCCGTTCGGAAGCGCTCAGCCAGATGTCCCTGGAGGATGACATGAATATCCCGGAAAACAAGCCGGACGTCAGCACGGTCAATTTTGAGAAAGGCACGGTGGTCATCGACGAGGTGAAGCCTGTCACGGATCACGTGAATGTGCGCGGGCGGCTCCTGTTTTCCATTTTATATCACACGCATGAGGGCGGAAGCGGGCTGGTGGCTCTGGACGGGAAAATACCCTTTGAGGAAAAAATCAATCTCCAAGGGGCGGAAAGCACCGATACCGTGGACGTGGACGCACAGGTAGAGGATCTGAGCATCGGACTGATCAACTCCCGGAAGCTCAGCTGCCAGTCGGTGGTGACGCTGAACGCCAAGGTCGATGAACTGTACGATGAAGAAGCCCCCATCGACCTCCGGATGGACGGCGCGGGAGAGGGAGCGGAATACCGGAAGACCCCGATGGAACTGGCGCAGATCGCGATTGACAAGAACGATATTTTCCGTATCAAAGAAGAAGTCGGGCTGCCGTCCAGTTACCCCAATATCTTCCAGATCCTATGGCATTCCCTCTCGCTGCGGGATGTGGATTTCAAAGTCATGCAGGAGAAAATCAGCCTGCAAGGCGATATACAGCTTTTCGTGCTGTATGAGGGAGAGGGCGAGGAACATGCGGTGCGCTCTTTTGAGACCGTGATTCCGTTCAGCGGCGTTCTGGAATGCCATGGCTGCCGGGAGGGCATGATCCCGGATCTGCGTTACTGCCTGCGTCAGCAGGAGCTTGCTATGCGTCCGGACCTGGACGGCGAGGAACGCAATATCGGCCTGGAGCTGCTGCTGGAAATCTGTATCAAGCTCTATGAGGAAGAAAAAGTCGAGGTGGTGTCCGACATCTACGGGGTCACGCAGGAGGTGGAGACGCAGACCAGCCCGGCGAATCTGAAAAGGCTTCTTGCCAAAGTCACCGGAAAGACCAAAGTGACGGATCATGTTCGTATCAAAGGGAAAAACAAAGGGGTTTTACAGCTTCTCCACAGCGAGGGGAAAGTTTCCTTGGAAAATCAGGAAGCTACGGAAAACGGCATTACGCTGTCGGGCAGCCTGCAGATCCGCGTCATGTATGTCACCGGCGACGACGAAGCTCCCTATGCCAGCCTACAGGAGCAGCTTCCTTACCGGTATACGCTGGAGGTTCCCGGTATCAAGCCGCAGGACATGGGCAAGGTTCATGCGGATGTGGAGCAGCTGCAGGTGAGTATGCTGGACGGGGAGGAAATGGATGTCAAGGCGGTGCTGACGTTCTCCACTACAGTATTCCAGAATCTTCCGGTAGACCTGATACAGTCGGTCAGAACGGCGCCCTTGGATACCGCCAAGCTGGGGAACCTGCCGGGGATGGTGGTATATACGGTGAAGCCGGGGGATAACCTCTGGAATATCGGCAAGAGATACTATGTGCCGGTGCAGGCCATCAAAGACATCAACGGCCTAAGCGGCGACGAGATACGGCCCGGCCAGAAACTGCTTATTGTAAAAGGGACTTGATACAAGTCCCTTTTTACGATTCCCGCAATTTTTAGGGTACCACAACGACCTCTATTCCTGTACGCCGGTTCAGGATTCTTTCTTCTTGCCGTCGGCTTCTTCGGCCAGCTGATCAAATTTTCCCATGACGGCCTCATAAGTCTTCCTGGAAAGATCCGGGAGATCCTTGCCCCATGCGGCGGTCGCCAGCCGGAAACCTTTCTCAAAGGCGGCTCGCATGTCTTCGATTTTGTCCGGGTCGCCCCCGGTCAGGGCGTTCGCAAAGTCAAGGATTCGGCTGGAAGTCTGTTCCGCGCCCCAGTAGCCGTCGTCCGCGATGTCTTTCTGTGCCTGTAGCTTCGTGGCGGCGTCCACGGTATAGTCGCCGCTCGCCAAGAATTTCCAGATTTCGTTTTCCGACTGTGACTGGTCGCCCGAGACGTCAAAAAGATTGCCGCCTGACAGGCCGTTTGCTTTCCGGTAGGTGTTTCCCTGCTGTGACATCATTTTTTCCACTAAGCTGCGGAACTGGGCGGTACGGGCCTCCGCGTCCGCTTTCAGCCGGCTGATCAGGACGGTGTCCTGCGCGTAGGTCTTCTTCTCGGAAGAAGCGGTCTGCTTAGAAGCTTCGTAAAAAACGGCGGGTTCCTCCTTAGCGGCGGCGTTTGATGTGTCCGCGCCGCTTTTGGCGGAACCGGCCGCCATGCTGAGATAAGCGGCAGTCTGGTTCGATGTAACTCCGGTTACATTCATGCTGATTTCTCCTCTCTGCCCCGTAAAGAACGGCAGCCATTCATCCATGAGTTGTCTGTTTCAGGGCGCTGTCCTTGCGCCGCCATTGGATTACCAGAAGCGGTTTTTGCTTCTGGTAATCTCAGTTATCAGAAGCTGCGAAGCAGTTTCTGATAAAAGGCGCTGTCCTATGCGCCGCCATTTGATTATCAGAAGCGGTTTTTGCTTCTGGTAATCTATTTATCGGAGGAAAAGGAGAAAAAATAACCTTATGGGAGAATTTTGCTGCGTTTCTTATGGCAATCAAGCGGTTCTTGAGCAAATGGAATTTTTTAATGCATTATCAAAGGGGATATGGTATACTATGCGTAAGCAACGAGTCCGATTTTATCATGAAAAGGAGAGCGATTTCATATGCAGCAGAAGATAATAGGCCCTCAGGTGGATGCGGAAGCGCTCCGGACCATGCTCGCGACTTCCGGAACAGGCGTATGGGACTGGTACGTTGACACGGACACCGCGTATTACAGCGATGAATGGCTCGGTATCTTAGGGGAGCCGTCCGGAGCGTTTAAGCCGAATATCAATTTCCGCAACGAGCGTATCCACCCGGAGGATCTGGAACATGTTCTGTCTGAAATGAACCGGTTCCTGCGCGACAAGGCGAAAGCTCCCTATGTGGATTTCCGGATCCGCCGTTCGGACGGCGCGTGGGCGCAGGTGCGCGAGACCATGGGGATCACCGGGCGCGACGAAAACGGCGTGCCGAACCGCCTTACCGGAATGATGCGCGACAATACCGCCGCCAAGCTCCGCGAGAAGCGGCTGGAGAAGGAGGTCGGCTATTTGCGTTATTCCGCCGAACTGGCGGGGCTTGCCTACTGGGAGTGGGATGTGGTAAACGATCGGATGAAGATTTTTCCCAACAAGGAAACTGCGGGCGAGGACAGCCTGAAACCTTTTGAGGACTCGTTCATGAACCTGAAGAAGGTCATCCATCCGGAAGACTCGGATGTGTTCTATAACGGCTTCTTCGCGTATCTGGAACGCGGCGAAGACACCTACGAATGCGCTCTCCGTATCCTGAACGCGAAGGGCGAGTATCAATGGAGGATGTGCTGCTGCGCCATCACCGATCATGATGTTTTCGGCAAGGCCACATGGGTCATGGGCGGGCTGCTCAACATTGATGAGAACATACGCGCCAAACACGCCATGCGGGCGGCTCTGGATGAGAGCGAGCTTCGCCGCGATCTGCTGCGCGTCCAAGCCGAACAGGAGGAGAACACGTGGAAGGCGCTGTTCGGGGCAAGTCCCTACATCAGCGTGCTGTTTGACGAGAAGTTTAATCTGCTGGACGCGAACCCTTTCGCGGTAGAATATTTCGGAGTGGAGGATCTGTCGGATCTCAAGGCCAACTACCGGAAGTACGTCGCCCAGCTTGTTCCCCCCTTCCAGCCCGACGGGAAGCCGTCCAAAAGCTTGGACGACCGTTTTGTGACGGCTCTGAAACTGGGCAGCTGCGAATTTGTGACGGAGCTGGTACAAGGCGAGAAATCTTCCCCGACAAGCGTGCTGATCAAGAAAATCGACTACCGGGGCGGTTCCGCTTTTGTGCTGTACGCCAAAGATCTGACCCAGGACAGGGAGCTTAGGGCCTCCCTGCAGCTGCGCGACAGGCTGCTCAGCGCGGTGAACGATATTGCGACCATGCTGGTCTCGGCCGAGGGAGATATCGCGATCCTGCTGGAAAATGCCATGCGGCTGCTCTGCGAGGCGGCGGACGCGGATCGCTCCTATATTTTCCGTAATTCGACGATGGACGGCAGGCTCCGTGCCACGACGGTCTGTACCTGGATCAAGGACACCCATCACAGGCTCCATATGCCGCCCAATACGCCGTATGACGACATCCTTCCGGGCTGGGAGGAGGATCTGGCAAAAAACAAGGTACGCAACCGCAGCGTAGCCGGCTGTTTCCGAACCGGGCTTCCGGTATTGGACAGACTTGACGCCGCGCTGAACATACCCCTGTTTGCCAATTCCGAGTTCTGGGGAACCATAGGGCTGGCCCGTTGCAGCAACCGCCTGTTCACGGAGGTGGAAGAGAGCATCCTGCGCTCGGCGGGGACGCTGTTCCTGTCGGTCATCCTGCGCGACGAAATGACCAAGGCCCTGATCGCGGCAAATGAAGCGGCGATGGCGGGTTCGCAGGCAAAGACGGACTTCCTCTCACGCATGAGCCACGAGATCCGCTCTCCGATCAACGCCGTGATCGGCATGACCACCCTCGCCAGAAAAGCGAACGACATGCCGCGTATCCAGTACTGCCTGAATAAAATAGAAGATTCCTCACGCCAGCTGTTGAGCATTATCAATGATGTACTGGACATGAGCAAGATCGAAGCGAACAAACTAGAGATCTTACCCAGGGAATTTGAGTTTGACGATCTGCTCCAGCGCGTGATCAACGTGGTACAGGTCAAGATGGAACAAAAATGCCAGACCTTCCATGTCGGACTCGAACAGGTCTTTACGCGCGCGCTGATCGGCGACGATCTGCGCCTTTCCCAGGTGCTGATCAATCTGCTGGACAATGCCGCGAAGTTCACGCCCGATCTAGGCAGGATCGCGGTGCGTATCAGCCAGAAGCCTGTGGACGAAGAGCAGGTGCGGATCCATGTCGAAGTCTCCGACTCCGGGATCGGCGTCACCGAGGAACAGAAATCCCGTCTGTTTGGCGCTTTTGAACAGGCGGAGGGCGGTACCGCCAGGCGCTATGGAGGCACGGGGCTTGGGCTGTCCATCGCCCGGAGCATCGTGCAGCTGATGGGCGGCGACATCTGGGTCGAGGACAATCCGGGCGGAGGGCTGTGCTTCCTCTTTGAGGTGGTTCTGAAATGGGGCGGGAAGCTCCGCGCCGAACGTTCCAGGCATGGCCTGCCCAAAGACCTGCGTGTCCTCATCGTGGACGACGAAAGCGATACCTTGGACTATATGCGGAGTATGCTGGAACGCTACACGCAGCTTTGCGACACGGTGCTTTCCGGGCGTGAAGCGGTGGATCTGGCGCGGCAGCGAAGCGAGGAAGAGTCGCCTTACGATCTGATCTTCCTGGACTGGAGGATGCCGGAAATGGACGGCGGACAGACGGCGCGGGAGCTGATCCGGATCACGAACGGGAGGACGATCATTGTGATGATTTCCTCTGCGCTCTGGAGCGAGATCGGGCCTACGCTCGCGCCGCTGGGAGTGACAAACTATCTGCCGAAGCCCATCCTGCCTTCCTCGCTTTATAACACGATTGTCAGCCTGACGAAGCAGGAGGAAGACGGCGGCGGTGAAAGCACCACGCTCCCGGCGTATGACTGGAGCCGCAGGCGGCTGCTTCTCGTGGAGGACATGGAGATCAACCGTGAGATTGTGCTGGGCATACTGGAAGACACGGGCATGAAAGTAGACTGTGCCGAACATGGGCGGAGAGCCTTGGAGCTGTTTGCGGCGAACCGCTACGACTTGGTGCTGATGGACATCCAGATGCCCGTGATGGACGGCTATGACGCGACCCGAGCCATCCGCGCCCTGGATACGCCGCAGGCGAGGATCTGCCCTATCATCGCTATGACCGCCCACGCGTTCAACGACGATGTACGCGCCTGTATCGAGGCCGGGATGAACGGGCATCTGGCGAAGCCCATCGACGTGAAACTGCTGTTCGCGGTGATCGATGAATCGTTGAATCAATCCGGCGGCAAGAAAGGAACCCAGGCATGAATCCAGATTATGACGTGATCATTATCGGCGCGGGTCCGGGCGGCATTTTCTGCGCTTACGAACTGCTGCGGCAGTCTCCCTTCCGCAAGGTTCTGATGATCGAAAAAGGACGCTCCATTGAAAAGCGCGGCTGTCCGAAACGCGTCACAGGCCGCTGCGTGGGGTGTAAGCCGTGTTCGATCACGACAGGCTTTGCCGGGGCGGGGGCTTTTTCCGATGGGAAGCTTTCCCTCTCCCCGGACGTGGGCGGCAATCTGCCGGAAATCCTCGGCTACGATCGGGCAAAGCGGCTGATCAAGGAATCCGACGAGATCTATCTGGCTTTCGGCGCGGATACGGGGATATACGGGGTCGAGAAAGAAAAAGAGATCCGGGAGATCCGGCGGAAAGCCATCGGCGCCAATCTGAAGCTGATCGAATGCCCCATCCGGCACCTGGGAACAGAAGAGGGCTATAAAATTTATTCCAAGCTGCAGCGCCATCTGGAAGAGCAAGGGGCGAAGCTGCTTTTCCATACCATGGTGGAGGATATTTTACTGGAAAACGGGAGAGCCGTGGGAGTGCTGACCGATACGGGGGAGCGTTTCTACGCGCCGGAGATCGTATCCGCCGTAGGCCGGGAAGGCGCGTCCTGGTTTACGGGGCGCTGCCGGGAGCTGGGCGTGGAAACCACTCCGGGTACGGTGGACATCGGCGTCCGGGTAGAAGTGCGGGATGAAGTCATGCAGTTTCTGAACGAGAACCTCTATGAAGCGAAACTGGTGTACCATACCCCCACCTTTGACGACAAAGTGAGGACGTTCTGCACGAACCCCTCCGGAGAAGTGGCGGCGGAATACTACGAGGGCGGGCTGGCCGTCGTGAACGGCCATGCCTATAAATCCAAGGAATACAAGACGCATAACACCAATTTCGCGCTGCTGGTCTCCAAGAATTTCACGAAGCCTTTCCAGACGCCGATTGAATACGGGAAGCAGATCGCCCAGCTCTCCAACATGCTCTGCGGCGGCAAGGTACTGGTACAGACCTACGGCGACTTCAAGCGCGGACGGCGCACCACGGACGAACGGCTTTGCCGTAACAATCTGCTCCCCACGCTTAGAGACGCCGTACCCGGCGATCTGTCGCTGGTCTTCCCCCACCGTATCATGACGGATCTTGTGGAAATGATCGAGGCGCTGGACAGGGTGACGCCGGGGCTTGCCAGCGCGGAAACCCTTCTGTACGGGGTGGAAGTGAAGTTTTATTCCAATAAGGTGGTTCTCAGCCGGGATTTTGAGACGAATGTGCCGGGGCTTCGCGCGATCGGAGACGGCGCGGGCGTCACCAGAGGCTTACAGCAGGCCTCCGCCAACGGGATCAGCGTGGCGCGGAGCATCCTGCAAGACGCGGCGGGGAGCGGAAAAGCGGAGACGGGGAGTTGAAGAGCAGAGATGGGAAGCGGAAAAGCGGAGACGGGGAAAGAAAGATGTTACGGTTCATCCGGAAAACTCTAGGGACGGGACTGCTCCTGCTGTTCTTTGTGTGTCTTTCCGGCTGCGGCGGAGACAGCAGCGCCGCCAAAGTGGTGTTCACGACCGGGTTTGGAAAAGACGAGGTCTTCCGGATCGAAAAAGAGACCTGTATGCGGGCGGAACTCATGGTCTATCTCACCACCACCCAGAACCAGTATGAGAATGTATACGGGCCGGAAATCTGGAACACCAGCCTGGACGGGGTAAGCCTGGAAGAAAGCATCAAAGAGAATGTCCTGGCAAAAATCGCGCAGATCAAGACCATGTACCTGCTGGCAAAGGAAAAAGAGATCATGCTGACGGACGGTGAGCTTGCCTTGACGGAGCAAGCGGCGGCGGATTACTTTTCTTCCTTGAAAGACGTCGAAATCAGGGAAATGGGCGTCACCTTGGAAACCATACGGCAGCTGTATCGGGAGTACGCCATGGCGGACAAAGTGTACCGGGAGATCATCCGTGAGATCAATCCGGAGATCAGCGACGACGAAGCGCGGATTATCACTGTGCAGGACATCATCATCCGGACCTGCACCATCGGCGGCGACGGCAGGATCGTGGAATACTCCCAAAATTCCAAGGAACAGGCCTATCTGAGAGCGCTGGAGATCCATGGCCTTGCGACGGACGGGCAGCATGACTTTGCGGAGCTTGCCGCGGAGTACAGCGAAGAGGAAACCGTCACTTATTCCTTTGGAAAAGGCGAGATGGAAACGGTGGTGGAGACGGAGGCTTTTCAGTTAGAGACCGGGGAAATCAGCCCGGTGGTGGAAGCGAAGTCAGGCTACCATATCATGAAGTGCGTCAGCACGTTTAACCGGGAGGAAACGGACGCCAATAAACTGAAAATCGTGGAACAGCGCAAAAAAGAAGTCTTCGGGCAGGAATATGACGAGTTTGTCAGCCGGATCGCCCGGAAGCTGAATGAGCCTCTGTGGGAAGAAATCACCTTCCTGCGTGACAGCCAGGTGACGACTTCCAGTTTTTTCGATGTGTACGGACGGTATTTTTAGGCACCCGGTTATCTTTCAGAAAGCGGCCGGGCAGGTACGGCAAGAGCAGCTGCACAGATTCGGCAAGAGCTGCTGGACATAATTTACAAAAATTTAAGAAATCCGCAAAGCCGCGTAAAACGGGCATTTGCGCGGGATTGTTAGCACTCATTCAAAATGAGTGCTAATTTTATCTTGACAATTCTTTTCCATGGAGATAAACTGTTCTTAAAAGTGCCGCTTCCGTTTCCAAAGGGAAAGGACGGCGCGAAACCAGACAAAATCCATTAAAAAAGATAAGGAAGTGGTAAAAATGGCAGCAAAAAACGGCAATTTGTCAATCAACAGCGAAAACATTTTCCCAATCATCAAGAAATGGCTGTATTCCGACCATGATATTTTTTATCGGGAGCTGATCTCGAATGGCTGTGATGCGGTGACGAAACTGAAGAAACTGGAGATGATGGGAGAGTACGCCTTGCCGGAGGGTTATCAGGCGAGGATCGACGTGGTGGTGGATCCTGAGAAGAAGACCCTGTCCGTCACGGACAACGGATTAGGCATGACGGCGGAGGAAGTGGACGAGTATATCAACCAGATCGCTTTTTCGGGCGCCACGGATTTCATTGAGAAATATAAGGACAAGAGCAACGCGGAGCAGATCATAGGGCATTTCGGACTAGGCTTCTATTCCTCGTTCATGGTGGCGGACGAAGTGCATATCGATACGCTTTCCTATCAGGAGGGGGCGAAAGCCGTTCACTGGGAGTGCGACGGCGGCACGGAATTTTCCATGGAGGACGGGGGCAGGACACAGGTCGGCACCACCGTCACCCTCTTCCTCAACGAGGACTGCCTGGAATTCTGTAACGAATACAAGGCTAGGGAGGTCGTGAAAAAATACTGCGCTTTCATGCCGGTGGAGATCTATCTTTCCAAGGCGAACAATCAGGACACGCAGACGATTCCGGCGGCGGAGAAACTGGAGAGCGACACCGTGGTGGAGACAGTGAAGCCGGAGAAAGAGGGCGCTCCGGAGAAGCTCAAAATCCGGAAAAGGCCGGAGCTTCTGAATGAGACACAGCCCCTGTGGGGAAAGGCGCCGAAAGACTGCGCCAAGGAAGAATACCTGGAATTTTACCGCAAGGTCTTTCACGACTATAAGGAGCCGCTGTTCTGGATCCATCTGAACATGGATTATCCTTTTCCTATGCGGGGGATCCTGTATTTCCCGAAAATCAATATGGAATATGAGTCCATCGAGGGTACCATCAAGCTGTATAACAATCAGGTGTTCATCGCGGACAACATCAAGGAGGTCATTCCGGAGTTCCTGCTGCTGTTAAAAGGCGTCATCGACTGCCCGGATCTGCCGCTGAACGTGTCCAGAAGCGCCCTGCAGAACGACGGCTTTGTCAAGAAAATATCCGAGTATATCACGAAGAAAGTGGCGGATAAGCTTTCCGGCATGTGCAAGACGGAAAAAGAAGAATATGAGAAATACTGGAGCGACATCAGTCCTTTCATCAAATACGGCTGCCTGAAAGATGATAAGTTCTGTGAAAAAATGACCGATTATATCCTGTTCAAAAATCTGGACGGAAAGTACCTCACCCTCCCGCAGTGCCTGGAAGTGAAGCCTGTGGACACGCAGGAGGGCGAGACCGCGGTGGATCAGAACGGCGAGAAAGTAGACGTGGAAGTCGTGAGCGGCGGAACGGAGGAAGAAGAAGCTTCGGAAAAGGGTACCGCTTCGGAGGAAAGGGAAGCCTCTGGCGAAGAAAAAGCTTCGGACAGTGAAGAACTTTCCGGCGAAGAGGAAGCTTCGGACGGTGAGGAAGCTCCCGGCGAAGAGGAAGCTTCGGACGGTGAGGAAGCTTCCGGCGAAGAGGAAGCTTCGGACGATGAAGAAGCTTCCGGCGAGGAGGATTCCGATGACCTTGACGCGGACAAGGACGAGGTTTCCGGCACGGACAAAAAGAAAGAGAAAGTCATCTACTATGTCACGGACGAGAAACAGCAGAGCCAGTATATCCATATGTTCCGGGCGGCTTCCAAGGACGCGGTCATTTTGAACCACAACATTGACCAGCCTTTCCTTTCCCAGCTGGAGTCCAAGAACGAGGGAATCAAGTTCAAGCGCATTGACGCCGACCTGACGGACGACTTTAAGGACAGCACCTCCCGGAAGTCCGCAAAAGAACTGAAGAAGCAGACGAAAAAACTGCGCAAGCTGTTCCAAGAAGCTTTGGGAAACGACAAGCTGAAAGTCAAGGCAGAAAAGCTCAAGAACGAAGGCATCGCCTCCGTGCTGACCATATCGGAAGAAAGCAGACGTATGCAGGATATGATGAAGATGTATTCCATGTCCGGCATGGGGCTGAATGATTTCGGCTCGGAGGGGGAGACGCTGATCCTCAACGCGAACCATCCTCTGGTACAGTATGTGACGGATCAGACGGCGGCCGTCGCGAAAGAAGACGGGGTAAAGATGATCTGCGAACAGCTTTACGATTTGGCGAAGATCCAGAACGCCCCTCTGGATCCCGAAGCCATGACGAAATTCATCACACGCAGCAATAAGATCCTGCTGCTGTTCGCAAAGTAGTTTCCCGCTTCCCGCCAGGAGGGAAGACCCTGGGGAATCGACGCGTATATGGCTCACGCTTGCATGTATATAAAACACATAGACATGCAGTGTATATTCCGGAAGAAAACAGCCGGCCCGTGCCATGGGCCGGCTGTTTTCTTCCGGCCTGCGGTAAGCGGTGCCGCTTACCGCAGTAAAGTGGCGGCGATATAGAGCAGAATGATATGCGCGGGGTAGAAGACATAGAAAAAGTATTTCATTCCGCGCCCTTTCCGGCCGTTATACATCAGCATCGGCAGCGCCGCGAACACCATAAGAGCCTGTACGCTGTTCGACATGAAGTAAATCATCGCGCTGAGCGCCGCAAGTATCGCCACCTGCACAAGCCGCTTTTCACGGAAAATATAAAACAGAAGTCCTAAAGCCACCATCAGAATGCCGCCCTCGGTGGCACCGTAATTTGGGAGGAACAGTGAAATCGTAACGATGACTTGCGCCAAGGAAAGATTGGATTCCGTGAGGATCCCGCTGACAAACACAGGCAGAAAGGTCAGTACCGGTACGAAAAACAGCAGAACCGAAGTGATGATCTTACCCGCCCTTTTTTCTTTCACGCCGCTTCTGAGACGTTCCCAGAACAGCGAACACAGCGCGGTGAGGAAGAAGGTGGTAAACGCGTTGTTCATTAAGACAATCTCTTGATTGGGCAGGACAAACTGTGTCAGCAGGGTCAGCGCGGTCATTGCCCAGGAGGCGAAGAGCAGCCGCAAGAGATACTTCTTGCGATCACGCGTGTAATGAAACGCGTCCGCGCTCGCGAACAAGAACAGTACGAACACGGGTCTGCCGAGCCAGGTCAGCCAGCCCGGCGCGCCGAAAGAAAGAAACATCTGGTGAACATGGTCGCAGAACATCAGCACGATGGCAATGATTTTGATACTGGTCGAGTCTAAAACTTTGATTTTTTTCATGAGTACTCCTTTCCCGGTGTCGTTCGTTCCTATGTACTTCTTCTATGGGCAAGTATAGCACCGGATGTTTCGGTTGTAAAGGGCGAACTTGCCGCCGGGGATCAGTTCCGGTGATAAAAGCGGTCGCAGGCGCCGCTGCAATGAGGGTCATCGGGTTGTAACGCCAGGACGCTGTACGAAGAGCGGGGATTCCCTTGGGAAGTGGGCGCCCCTGTCTGGGGACTGTCATGGGAGACACCCGGGTACCGCCGGCATGTTCAGGAGTAAGAATTTCCGGAAAGGGACAG
>JAISOV010000009.1 GCA_031275405.1 Clostridium sp.
AGTACTTCACGGCGGAGGGAGGCCGTGCCGTCTTCCACGTGAGGAAGTTCTCGGCCTACGCCTTCGCGCCGCTCGTGTCCGCAGGGGCCGGCGGGGACGGGGCCGCCGGAGACACCGGAGACACCGGGAACGCCGGGAATGCCGGGAACACCGGGAACACCGGGAACGGCGGGGCCGCCCCTGCGGCAGCGGCGGCCGCCGCGCGCAGCCCGAAGACCGGGGAAGAGGAGGGGCCGGCGGAGGTCGGGGCGCAGGATCCCGGGAGCGGCGGGGCCGGGATCCCGGCGGCAGACGGAGCGGACGCCTCCGGGGACGCCGGGGCGGAGGGATCCGGCGGCAGGGCGGGAGGAGCCATGGCCGCCGCGCGCGCCCTCCTGGCCCTGCCGGGCATCGCCCTGGCGCTTGCCGCCCTTGCCGCCCTGCTCCCCTGACCGGGGGCCAGGCGGCTGCTCCGGCCCCGCTTCCGGCGGCTGCCCGGATGGCGGACTCCTTTCGCGTACAAGATACAGAAGGGAAGCCCTATGGCCGGGCTGGAATTTCAGTTTCCCAAGCCGCCGTGCCTGGCGCTTTGCCGACGGTATGCTTTCCCGCTTCCGGGTTTTGCGTTCCCTCGGTCGGCTGGCCGCTTTGCGTGAATATCGCCGCAGATTTTGCGGACGTCTCCGAAACTTGCCGGTGCCATTTGCGGGCGGTCTGTCCTCACGCCCGTTTCAGCGGCGTTTGAGAAATGCCTGTCTCTGCTTTGCTGCCGCGCGTCAAGGAGACCGCTGATTGGGTCAACAACTATCCCCGTAAAATCCACGCCTACAAGACCGCCAACGAGATGGCCGCATAGAATCGCCACCCAAGCTCATTGGTAATTATTGGTGCGACAATTAAATTTGCAATTTGCACCAAGGGCCAAGTATGATACAAAACACTTGCAATCCTCAAAAGAATGTGCTATTATCATACGCGTAAACAAAAAAGGCTGCGGGGCGGCCTTTCGCCAAGCGCCGCGGATGCAGCCGAAACGGTTACAAAGCAACCAGGAAGCGAATGCGCGCGAACCGGGAGTCCGCGAAGCGGATTCCCGGTCTCATATCCGCGGGATATGAGAGAGGCCGGCTGGCCATGCCCTATCCTAAAAAGCTGTTTGTGGTTCCGGAAGCGGTACGGACGGGAACGGTAAACATAAACTGCTTTACCATAGAGAGGTGAAAGACATGAAAGAAGGAATCCATCCCAAGTATTTTGAGGCAACGGTAACCTGCAACTGCGGCAACACGTTTGTCACAGGCTCCACCAAACCGGAGATCCACGTGGAAGTCTGCTCGAAATGCCATCCGTTCTATACCGGGCAGCAGAAGACTGTCAGAGCCGACGGACGGATCGACAAGTTCAACAGGAAATATGGCGTGGCAAGCAGATAAGCCCGCAGGGAAGTCCAGGCGCTGGCGGACAGGGATTCGCGGACAGCGCGGGATCCAGGTTCGGCAGCGGGGGATCCAGGCCCGACAGCGCGGGATCCGGGCCCGACAGCGGGGGATCCAGGCCCGGCAGCGGGGGATCCAGACTCGGCAACGCGGGATCCGGCTCTCAAAATGCGGGGTTCGGCTCCCGGAGGGCAGGGTACTGGTTTCCGGCGGCACATTGGTATTGTCTGTGCCGCTTGCGGAGGCATGACCGGAAGGTTGAGATTTCTATCTCAACCTTTTGTGTATCGTAGGAGTCTCGCCTGTGTTCAGGGAGGACTGGTTTGCGGGCTGACGCTTCCGAACCGGAGGGTTTCCCTTTCCGCAGCAGGCGGAACACGGCCCCGGCGCGCCGGCCAGGACGGCTTCGGCGGGCGACATCGAAACCGAAAAAACGTTGCGTTTCGTGGGAAAGGATGGTCACAGTCATGGCCAAGAAGAAAAACAGAGGCTATTCCGGTATCGGCGGCCAGGCCGTTCTGGAAGGCATTATGATGAAAAAAGAAGAAAACTACGCGGTCGCCGTGAGGAAGCCGAACGGCGAAATTGAGATCGATACGGAGACGTTCCATGAGATCCTGCATGGGAACCGGCTCAAAAAGCTCCCTTTGGTCAGAGGGATCTTCCAGTTTGCGGATTCCTTGGTGCTGGGGATGAAATCCTTGAATTATTCCGCTTCTTTTTATGAGGAAGACGAGGAAACGAAACTGGACAAGGCTCTGGACAAGGCGACGAGGGGCCATGGCGAAAAGTTCATGACAGGACTGGCGACGGTGCTGTCAATTGTCTTGGCGGTGGGGATCTTCGTGATCCTCCCGTATTATATTACCTCGCTGTTTGACGGATTCCTCCGGAATCGGTCTCTGGCCGCGCTCATCGAAGGCGTGACCCGCGTCTGCGTTTTCGTGCTGTATCTGGCGCTGATCGGCGCGGTAAAGGACATCCGGCGGCTGTTCCAGTACCATGGGGCGGAGCATAAATGCATTAACTGCATTGAAAGAGGCAGGGAGCTTACTGCGGCCAACGTACTCCGCAGCTCCCGGTTCCATAAGCGCTGCGGCACCAGTTTTATCTTTTTTGTGCTGTTCGTCAGTATCGTCCTGTTCTTCTTTATCCGGTCGGACAGCCTGGCGGAGAAAGTAGGGCTGCGGATTTTGATGCTGCCGATCGTGGCGGGGATCTCTTATGAAATCATCCGCCTGGCGGGGAGAAGCGATCACTTCCTGATCCGTATCCTGTCCGCGCCGGGGATGATGATCCAGAGGCTGACGACCAGGGAGCCGGACGAAAGCATGGTGGAAGTCGCCATTGCCGCCGTGGAGGCGGTATTTGACTGGAAAAATTATCTGCGCGAGAATTTCGGGTACGAACCCGAAGAAACAGGGCAGGAGAAAGTCTATTTTTAGAAAACAGCGGAAACAGGCGACTGGAAAGGCGACTGTCTGAAAGCAGACAGAGCGCGCAGCGGGAGGGAAGCGTGACCTGCCGGGAGTGTTATGAGAACGGGAAAAAAAAGCTGGGACAGACCGGGATCGTGGAAGCGGAGACAGACGCCAGGCTTCTGTTGGAACAGCTTTGCGGCCTTTCTTTCCATGACTTGCTGGCCCATGGCGACCGGGAGCTTCCGGAGCGGTCCAGGCAGCTTTATGAAGCCGCTTTGGCGCTGCGGGAGCGGCGGATTCCTTTGCAGCGGATTCTCGGGACGCAGGACTTTATGGGGCTGACCTTTCTGGTCAACGGCCAGGTGCTGATCCCCAGGCAGGACACGGAGATCCTGGTGGAAGAGGCGCTGCGGGAACTCCATGACGGGATGAGGATTCTGGATCTGTGTACCGGCTCCGGCTGCGTTCTCATCAGCCTGCTGCGTTACTCCAGCGGCTGCCGGGGCGTCGGCACGGATATTTCCCCGCAGGCGCTTGCCGTGGCAAAGGAGAACGCGGGGCGTATCCTGGGCGGGCCGTCACAGAGCGGGGCGGGGGAGGCCGCGGGGCGTATGCCGGGCGGGCCGGCGCCTGCCGGGGCGGAAGCCGCCGCGGACTGGATCCGGAGCGACATGTGGGAAAATGTGGATGGCGTCTTTGACCTGATCGTCTCTAATCCGCCCTATATCAGGACGCGGGATATTCCGGGCCTGATGCCGGAAGTCCGTCTGCACGAACCCATACAGGCGCTGGACGGCGGAGAGGACGGGCTTGCTTTTTACCGGAACATTATTTCCGGAAGCAGGGCGTATCTGGCGCGGGAAGGAAAGCTTTTCCTGGAAATCGGATACGACCAGGCGCGGAGCATCGTGGGGCAGATGGAGGAAGCGGGATTTTCGGGGATACGGGTAGTAAAGGACTACGGAGGCCGTGACAGGGTGGTTCGGGGGGTTCTTGGAAAGGATGGTTCTGAAGATGTTTGACAGACTGGAAGATCTGCTGGTGCGTTATGAGGAAATCATGGGCGAGCTGCGCGAGCCGACGGTGACGGGCAACCAGGAGCGTTTCCGGGCGCTGATGAAGGAACAGAGCAGCCTGGCGCCTGTGGTGGAGGCTTACCGGGAATATCAAAAATGCAGGCGGGACATGGAGGATTCCCTTGCCATGCTGGACGGGGAGTCGGATGAAGAAATGCGGGAACTGCTGAAAGAGACCCTGAGCGAGGGCAGGGAGCGGGCGGAGGAACTGGAACGGGAACTGAAGATCCTGCTGCTTCCTAAGGATCCCAACGACGACAAGAACGTCATCGTAGAGATCCGCGCCGGGGCGGGCGGCGACGAGGCCGCGCTTTTTGCCGCGCAGATGTACCGCCTGTATGTGCATTATGCGGAAAGGCAGCGCTGGAAAGTGGAAATACTGGGCGCGGATGAAATCGGCATCGGCGGCATGAAAGAAGTGAATTTCATGGTTCACGGGCAGGGCGCTTATTCCCGGCTGAAATATGAGAGCGGCGTCCACAGGGTGCAGAGAGTGCCGGAAACGGAATCCGGCGGACGGATCCATACCTCCACGATCACGGTGGCGGTCATGCCGGAGGTGGAAGAAATAGACGTGGTGATAGAGGAAAAGGATATACGCGTTGACGTCATGAGGGCGTCCGGCAACGGCGGACAGTGTGTCAACACCACCGATTCCGCCGTCAGGCTGACCCATTATCCGTCCGGAATCGTGGTCTACAGCCAGACGGAAAAATCCCAGCTACAGAATAAAGCCAAGGCATTTGCGCTGCTGCGGGCAAAGCTTTATGACATCGAGCAGCAGAAACAGCATGACGCGGAAGCCGAGCTTCGGCGCAGCCAGGTCGGCACGGGAGACCGCTCCGAGAAAATCCGCACCTACAATTTTCCCCAAGGGCGCGTGACCGATCACCGTATCAGGCTTACCCTGTACAAAATTGATTCCATCATGAACGGGGAAATCGAGGAACTGCTGGACAGCCTGATCGCGGCGGATCAGGCGGCGAAGCTGAGCAGACTGCAGGAGAGGTGACGAGGCGGATAGACTTCGGGGAGTACGCCTATGCCTGGCGAAGCTGAGCAGGCCGCGGGAGAGGCGACAAGTGTGAATCGGGAATCTTCGGGGCGGAATCCTTCCCAGCCCCGTATCGTGCGGCGGCAGCGGATCTAGAAAGGAGAGCCGTCCAAAAACATATCAAGTCTGCGGATTCTGGCCAGAAAAACCAAAAGCAGTAACATCTGTACATTTTGTCGAATATGATAGCAGTAAAGTGAGAGAAGTTTTTGTGGAAGTTTCCCGGTGGAATTTCTATAGAAACAGGATATGAGGCGATGTACATGATTCCGAATCAGAGAGAAGACAATAAAGGCTCCTCCATAGGTCACTGCCCCTGCGACCCCTGCTGTGTCGGCCCGCGCGGTCCCGTCGGCCCGAGAGGGCCGGCCGGTTCCCAAGGCCCGATCGGCCCGCAAGGGCCGCAGGGAGATCCGGGCGCGCAAGGCCCGCAGGGCCCTCAAGGCTTCCAAGGCCCGTGCGGGCCGCAAGGAGAAAGGGGCGAGTGCGGCCCTATGGGGCCTTGCGGAATGCCGGGGAAGCCTGGGCCGTGCGGGCCTAGGGGCGAGCGCGGGCCGTGTGGGCCGCAGGGTGAGTGCGGCCCACAGGGCAGACCTGGGCCGTGCGGGCCGCAGGGCGAGCCTGGGCCGCAAGGGAAGCCTGGGCCATGCGGGCCGCAAGGGGAGCGCGGGCCATGCGGGCCGCAAGGAGAACGCGGGCCATGCGGGCCACAGGGAGAGCGCGGGCCATGTGGGCCGCAAGGCGAGAGAGGGCCGCAAGGGAAGCCTGGGCCGTGCGGGCCCAAGGGCGAGAGAGGGCCGTGCGGGCCGCAGGGCGAAAGAGGGCCGTGTGGGCCGCAGGGCGAGTGCGGGCCGCAGGGGAAGCCTGGGCCGTGCGGACCCAAGGGCGAGAGAGGGCCGTGCGGGCCGCAGGGCGAGTGCGGGCCGCAGGGCGAACGCGGGCCGCAGGGAAGGCCGGGGCCGCAAGGCGAGAGAGGGCCGTGCGGGCCGCAGGGCGAGCGTGGAGCGCAAGGCGAGAGAGGGCCGTGCGGACCCCAAGGGGAACGCGGGCCGCAGGGGGAACGCGGCCCTTCCGGGATCTGCGCCTTTGGCTCCCTGCTGAATACCGAGCCGCAGCATTTAAGCAACGGGGAGACGATCAGCTTTGACCGCCGTGTGGTCATGATGAATACGACTCTGGACGACTGCGGAACCACCTTGATCTTAGGCGACTGCTGCCCTTATTATAAAGTTTCTTTCGGCGCGGTCGTACAATCGTATTCCGGTTCGCCGATCATCGAACTTTTCCGGAACGGGAAAGGAACCGGGATTGCCGTGCCGGTCTGCGGCACCGGAAACGTATCCATTGACTGGATTGACTCTTTTGGGCCGCACGCGGCTCTGCAGTGGGTGGTAAGGGAAGGCTGTATCGAGCTGCTTTCCTCCTGCGCGAACAATGCCTACTTCAACGTATTAGGGATACGGTGACAGCCGGGCGGATCTGCCCGGCAGGGGGCGGCCTGTCTGGCGAGAGCCGGGCGGATCTGCCCGGCAGAGGGCGACCTGTCTGGCGGATCTGCCCGGCAGAGGCAGCCGGACGGTACGTTTATGTTGACCGCTCCGAATATTTTTCCTCACAGTACCTACAGCGGTAGACTTCCTTTTCTTCATCCGCCAGAAAAAAGATATGGGGCAGCCCCTGCTCGATAGAGGTGATACAGCGGGGATTCTTGCAGTGCAGCACATTCTTGATCTGGAGGGGAAGGGGCAGCGCCCTCTTCTCCACGATTCCGCCGTTTTTGATGACATTCACGGTAATGGTGTGGTCGATCACGGCGAGGATCGCCAGATCCAGCATGTTGATGTCGCATTCCACTTTCAGGATGTCTTTTTTCCCCAGCTTGCTGCTGCGGGCATTTTTGATGATCGCGACCGTGCAGTCCAGTTTGTCCAGCCGCAGATGTTCATAAATGGACAGGCTTTTCCCGGCCTTGATATGATCCAGTACGAAACCCTCTTCGATTTTTCCTACATTTAACATAAATAGCACCCTTCCTTTCACCTGGGAAGCCTGAAAGCCTAGTCCGCAAAATGCCGCCCGGCTGTCTGGCCGGGAACAGCCGCCGGACTGCCTTCTCGGAATATCCTCCGGGCCATTTTTTGCTTTCCGGCGTTATTTCCCTGCCCGTGTGCCGTCTAGCCCAGCCCTAAAAGGGTCAGGATCAATGCCATCCGCACATAAACGCCGTACCGCGCCTGTCTGAAATAGACGGCCCGGGGATCCTGGTCTACCTCGGGATCGATCTCGTTGACTCTGGGGAGGGGATGAAGCACGAGCATATCCTCTTTGGCAAGAGACATTTTAGCGGCGTCCAGGACATAGAAATCTTTTAAGCGGACGTAATCTTCTTCGTTGAAGAAGCGTTCCTTCTGCACCCGGGTCATGTAGAGCATGTCCAGCCGAGGCATGACTGCCTCTAAACGGACGACCTCTTCGTAAGGGATGTCCTTGGCTCGGAGCAGATCCGGGATATAATCCGGCACACGAAGTTCTTCCGGGGAAATCAGGAGGAAGCGGACGTCTTTGTAACGCGCCAGGGCATGGATCAGGGAATGGACGGTACGTCCGAATTTCAGGTCGCCGCACAGGCCGACGGTGAAATGGCTCAGCCGTCCTTTCAGGCTGCGGATGGTCAGAAGGTCGGCAAGCGTCTGGGTGGGGTGCTGATGTCCGCCGTCGCCGGCATTGATCACCGGGATGGAGGATTTCTCGGCGGCGACCATGGGCGCCCCCTCCTTGGGGTGGCGCATGGCGCAGATGTCCGCGTAGCCGGAGATCATGCGGATGGTGTCCGACACGCTTTCCCCTTTGGAAGCGGAGGAAGAGGAAGCATCCGAAAAACCGACGACCTTTCCGCCTAAACGGCACATGGCGGACTCGAAGCTCAAACGGGTGCGGGTACTCGGCTCGTAGAAGCAGGTCGCCAGGATCCTTCCCTCGCAGGCGTGGGCATACTTGGCGGGGTTTCGCTCTATGTCTCCGGCCAGGTCAAAGAGCCGGTCCAGTTCTTCGGTGGTAAAATCAAGAGGACTTATTACATGTTTCATGGAAAAGGCTATCCTTTCTGAAGTCGTATCATAGAAAAATATAATAGAAAAGCCGAAGAGAATCGGCTCTTCGACTTTGATGCGCCCCGTAAACTTTTCCTATGGATAGGACAGTAACTCTGCCACGGCCTTGCGTCTGGGACTGGCTGGGGCTTCCGCCGGATAGCCGATGGCGATGAGCGCCGCCACTTCCCGGTCCTGCGGAAGCTCCAGCAGCGCCGCCGCTTTCTCGTCGTCAAAACTCCCGATGATCACGGTGCCAAGCCCCTGTTCATAGGCGGCCAGGCAGAATGCCTCCGAAGCGATCCCGGCATCGAACATCTTCCAGGAATCCCCGCGTCTGGTGGAATAAGAGCCGTCCCCTCCCACGCCGCTCCGGCCTTTTAAGATGGTGACGGCGACGACCATGGGAGCGCCGCCGCTTAGGATCGCTTCGTTGTGTGGAAAGGAAGCGACGCACGGAGCGAACCGTTCTTTTTTCTCGTTTTCCAAGGCGACATAACGGGTGATCTGGGTATTCTTCCAGCTGGGGGCGTAGGAAGCGACGGCTACGATTTCTTCCAGGACGGAATGGGGAACCGGCCGGTCGGTAAAACGGCGGATGCTTCTGCGACCCACAATACATTCTCTGGCAGTCATGTCATGTCCTCCTGGTTTTCAGCCTTTCCGGGAATCTGCGTAAAACTTTCCTATATCGTAGCACATCCGGCGGAGGGTTTCAACGTGGAAACTGAAAAATTTTTGCATACTTGCAAGTGGCAGGCTTCCTGGCTCAACCAAAATATACCAGTCACATCGGGCTGCCATATCGTTTGCATATTCCGGGCATTTCTTCTATAATCAAATGTGGAAAAAAGATGTGTGCCGCCGGTCTGGGATCTTGGGAGGAAAGCAGGAAACGGAAAGCGAAAAAACATCTGTTATCACCTATGGGGCGTCAAACATGATTCTGGAAAAGAAAGAGAAAGCGGCGGGGCAGCCCGGCGGAAGGAGACGCTATGGAATATCGGGAGAGAAAACGATTGTTATTTTTTGGTTTACCTTTTACTTTTACCAAGTATGTGATCCAAGAAGATCGGATCACGATCGTCAACGGGTTCTTCAAGACGACAGAGAACGACTGTTATTTATATAAGGTGCAGGACGTGGAGCATAGCGCCGACCTTCTGGAGAAGCTGTTTCGGCTGGGGACGCTGACCTGCTACACCGGGGACACCACCCACCCTAAGCTTGTGATCCGGCACGTGCGTAATTCCAGGCGGATCAAGGAGTTTGTCCTTCAGGAATCCGAAGAGGCCAGGCGGAAAAGGCGTGCGGTCAGCATGTTGGATATAGGCGCAGGGGATCTGTCTTGGGAGGAGTGACGAAGAAAGCCCGGCAAAGAGGGCCGACGGGAGAGTCCGGCGAAGAAGGCCGGCGGGAAAGCCCGGCAAAGAGGGTCGGCGGGAGAGTCCGGCGAAGAAGGCCGGCGGGAGAGTCCGGCAAAGAGGGCCTGACGAAGAAGGGCCGGCGAGGGGGCTGACGAAATGGAACTGGATATGACAAAGGGAAAGCCGCTGCCGCTGCTCCTGAAATTCATGATCCCCGTGGTAATAGGGAGTCTTTTTCAACAGCTTTACAACATGGCGGACACGATGATCGTAGGGCGTTATGTCGGGGTGCGGGCGCTGGCGGCGGTAGGGGCCACCGGGAGCGTGTCCTTCCTGATCCTTGGCTTCGCGGTCGGGATGACGATGGGTTTTACGGTCATGACCGCCCAGCGGTTCGGGGCGGGGGATCTGGAGGGGATGAAAAAGAGCGTGGGAAGCGCCGTTCTCCTTTCGGTCGCGGCTGCCGTCCTGCTTACGGCGGCGAGCCTGGCCGGCATGAGTACCCTGCTTGCCTGGATGCATACACCGGAAGATATTCTTCCCCTGTCCAAGGAATACCTGACGATCATCTGCGCGGGGCTGTGCGGCATCGTTTCCTATAACCTGCTCGCCAGTATCCTGCGGGCCATCGGAAACAGCGTGGCGCCTCTGATCCTGCTGCTGATTTCTTCCGTGGTCAATGTGGCGCTGGATCTGGTCTTTGTGGCGGGCCTGGGGATGGGGGTGGCCGGAGCGGCGTATGCCACCGTCATTTCCCAGGGGCTGGCCGACGTGCTGTGCGTGATCTACATCATCCGGAAAGTGCCTTCCCTGCGTATCGGGAAGCGGCACTGGAAGCCGGAGGGGCGCAATGTGAAGAACCAGCTGGCGGTGGGAGTGCCGATGGCTCTCCAGTTTTCCATCACGGCGGTGGGAACGATCCTGGTGCAAGGCGCGCTGAACCTGCTTGGCTCCATGGTGGTGGCTTCCTATTCCGTGTCCAGCAAGATCGAACAGCTGGTCACGCAGCCGTTTGCCGCTATGGGCGTCACTATGGCCACTTACTGCGCGCAGAACAGGGGAGTCGATGACATCGGGCGGATCCGCGAGGGCGTGCGGCTCGGGAACGTCATCTCGGCGGCGTATGCGGTGGCGGTCTATGGAGTGGTCTATCTGATCCTGCCGTTTGCGATCCGTCTGTTCGTGACGCAGGATGTGGAGCTGATCTATGGTTACGCAAGGACTTATATCGTGATCAACGGGGCGTGTTTCATACCGCTCGGTATGATCTTTCTGTTCCGGAACGCCCTGCAAGGCTGCGGCTACGGTTTCCTTCCCATGATGGGCGGGGTGGTGGAGCTGGTCTGCCGGGCGGCGGTCGCTTTTATCGCCGCGAGGATGTTGAGCTATCGCGGGGTCTGCTTCGCCAACGGAAGCACGTGGCTGACGACGGGCATTTTCTTCTGGATCGTCTACCATGTCCTGATGAAAAAGCTGGCCAGGAGACAGAATGGGAAGCCGGTACAGGAGACGGAAGGCAAACCCGGCGCGGAAGGCAGGATGAAAGCCTGCCGTAGGGGGCGGTAAGGAACATCGGCAAGAGCATTATGTGCTTCTGGGGAAAAGAGGATGAAAGCCTGCCGTAGGGGGCCGGCAAGGAACATCCGCCGCGGGAGCCTGATTACTCCCGGGTGGTCAGGAGGGATTCAAAGAGCAGTCCCGCCACGATCCAGAAAGGCGCGAAATCCAGGCGGATCAGGCGCCTGACATTCCATCTGGAGCGGCGGTAATCCCAAGGGCAGATGGTTTTCCGGCTGAGCAGGGAACCGGCGGCATATTCGCCGCAAAAAATCAGGCTCATATAAAGCAGCCCCCTTGCCCAGAACGGCTTTTTCCGAACCAGGCGGCAGACAGGGGCCAGCAGCGCGGCACAGCCGTAAATGGGAAACATCCAGATGGAAGTATTTCCTTTTAAGGTAAGTTCTCTCCGGCGCAGGGAACCGAGGGCGGTGAAGACGATTTCCATGCACCAGCCCAGAGCGCCGCACAGTAAAAAGTTTTTGAAGAACCTGTTCATGATGAAGCACCTCGTTTTTTGGTATCCTTTGCATATCGTCGTGCGGGAAAGGCAAGCTGCGGGGGCAGTTACAGTATTTCCTGGAAAAAGGAGATTATACGCCGCAATTCATAGAAGGGAGCGACTGGAGGGCCGGCGCTTTCCAAAACAGAAAAGCTGACGTTTGGAAGCCGGAGGTTTTGCTCTTTTGTGAGGGAACATTCCACTTGTGCGGAAAAGATATTCCGGAGGGCAGAGCTTTCTGGGAGGGCAGACATTTTTGGAAGGGCGGAGCTTTCCGGGAGGGCAGACATTTTTGGAAGGGCAAAATTTCTGGAAAGACAAAATTTTTGGGAGGACAAAAATTTGAAGTATGGCGAAGCCTTGGCCTATCTCGAGGAACTGAACCGTTACGGCATCGTACCGGGACTAAAAACGGTGGGAGAACTTTGCAGACGCCTTGGGAATCCCCAGGACGCCTTGCGATTCGTACATATTGCCGGAACCAATGGGAAAGGCTCGGTGCTGTCCTATCTTTCCTCCGTGCTGATACAGGGCGGCTATCGGACAGGCTGTTATATATCACCTGTTATTTTTGACTATCGCGAACGGATCCAGGTGGGGGGGCGCCCCATTCCGAAGACCGCCCTCTGTGAGGGCGTGGAAAGGGTGCGGCAGATCTGCGGGCAGATGGCAGAGGACGGCCTGCCCCATCCTACCGCCTTTGAAGCGGAAACGGCCCTCGCGTTCTGGTATTTCCGGAGAAAGCAGTGCGACGTCGTAGTGCTGGAAGCAGGGATGGGAGGGCGGGAGGACGCTACCAATATCGTCCGGAACACGGCGGCGGCGGTGCTGACTTCCGTCAGCAAAGACCATATGAAGTTTCTGGGAGACTCCCTGCGGGAAATTACCCTGCATAAGGTGGGCATTATCCAGAAGCCGAGGGAGATCGGCGGAATCAAAAATATCTGTTATTTGATCACCTGCGGACAGGAGCCGGAAGTCATGAAGACGATCCTGGCGGCGGTCAGGGAAGCGGGAGGCTTTCTGGACGAAGCGACCGCGCCGGTCGGGGGGAGCGGCGCCGGCGAAGCGACCGCGCCGGTCTGGGGAAACGGCGCCGGCGAAACGGCCATGCCGGTCGGGGAATGGGTCTTTCCCGAAAGGCTGTCTTTCCGGGTGGCTTCGCAGGAGGACGTGAAACGCATCCGCTACGGCCTGGAACGTCAGCGGTTTGATTACGGGGGATTCCGGGATCTGGAAATCGGCCTGGCCGGGAAACACCAGATCGGGAATGCCGTTCTTGCCGTGGAAACTTTGGCTGCGTTGGGAACCGCGGGCTTTCCGGTTTCAGAGACGGCTCTGCGCCGCGGGCTGAGGGAAGCGAAATGGGCGGGAAGGTTTACGGTCATCGGTAAGAAACCGTTCTTTGTCATAGACGGCGCCCACAACGAAGCTGCGGCAAAATGTCTCGGAGAGTCCATAGAATGTTATTTTACAAATAAGAGAATGATCTATATCATAGGGATGTTGCGGGATAAAGAATGTGAAAAGGTACTCGCCTTGACCTGCCGCTATGCGGATCAGCTGATAACGGTCGCGCCGCCCGGCAATCCCAGGGCGGTTCCGGCTTATGAACTGGCCTGTATGGCCGCCCGGTTCCATCCGCGTGTCACCACGGCGGATAGCCTGGAGGAAGCGGTGGAGATGAGTGATCTGCTGGCGGGAAAAGAGGACGTCATCCTGGCGTTCGGTTCCCTGTCCTATCTGGGGAAACTGAAAGAGCTGGTGCATTCCAGAAAGAAAAAGGCTATGCCCTCTGAAACGGGCGGATGGGAGAGAAATGCTAGATCATGATAAGATAAAGACGGCAATCCGTCTTCTGCTGGAGGGGATCGGCGAGGACGGAGATCGGGAGGGGTTACGGGAGACGCCGGAAAGGGTGGCCAGATTATATGAAGAGATCCTGGCAGGCGTGGAAGAAAGGGCGGAGGAACCCTTGTCGAGGGTGTTTTCGGCAGACTATGGCGGGATCGTGCTGGAGAAAGACATCGCGTTCTACTCTATCTGTGAACACCACTTAATGCCTTTTTATGGAAAGGCCCATGTGGCCTACCTCCCGAACGGCAAAGTCGTGGGTCTGAGCAAACTCGTCCGGACGGTGGAGATCTATGCGAAAAGGCTCCAGATCCAGGAACGGATGACAGGCCAGATCGCGGACGCGGTGGCGGAGTATCTTGCGCCGCAGGGGGTCATGGTCATGTTGGAAGCGGAACATCTGTGCATGACGATGCGCGGGGTGAAAAAGCCCGGAAGCAGAACCGTCACCTTGGCCGTCCGGGGAAGCTTCCGGGAGGATCCGCTGCTGCGGAGCCAGTTTTTCCAGATGCTGAAATAGGTTCGGAGTTTTATGGCCGCGCGGGGGGCAGCCCGCGAAGCCGGTTTCGTGCGGAGAGAAAGAATGCGGACGGAACGGACGGCTTTTGTGTGGCCTGGCTTCTGCCGGAGAGAGAAAGATAAGAGGGCGGCATGGAAAGGATCAGGCTCATTTTGGCTCATGAACTGTTTCGGACGGCACTCAGCCGGATCCGGGAGGCGGAAGAGGACAGGAGGTTCTGCGGGCATGGCATGGGGCATCTGCTGGATGTGGCTAGGATTGCCAGGATCATGAACGTGGAGGAAGCGTATCACGTGGAACCGGAACGGATTTACGCGGCGGCGCTGTTGCATGACATCGGAAGAAGCGTGGAATATATGGACGGAACGCCGCATGAAAGAGCGAGCGCGGACATGGCCGGTAAAATTCTGACGGACTGCGGTTTCGCGAGGGGGGAAACGGAACTTATTCTGCGGTCGATCCGGTCCCACCGTAACGCGGAGGTTTCACAAGAGAAGGATTTAAGGGGGCTGCTTTACCGTGCGGACAAAGCGTCCAGAGCCTGTTACGTCTGTGCCGCGCAGACGGAGTGCAGGTGGAAGAAAAAGAACACGGTTTTGGAATACTGACGGATCAGGAAGCTGAACGGAGATAGAAAACCGCATGGAAATGGGAGGCCGGACGGGAAGCGGCAAATCGGACGGGAAGCCACAAGTCAAGCGGGAAGGCGGCGGAGCGGACGGGAAGCGGCAGAGCGGATGGCAAGCGCCGGATCGGAGAGAGGTGAAAAGTACCATGAAAATAGGCAACCGAGATTTTGAACCAGAATACAAGCCCTATATTATGGGGATCCTGAATATGACGCCGGATTCTTTTTCGGACGGCGGGAAATGGGAGACGAAAGAAAAAGCCTTGAAGCATGTGGAGGAAATGATAGCGGAAGGGATGGATCTTCTGGACATCGGCGGAGAATCCACCAGACCGGGATATACCCTGCTTTCGGAGGAAGAGGAGATACGGCGGGTCGTGCCGGTCATAGAAGCGGTCAAAGCCGAGTTCGACATTCCCGTTTCACTGGATACCTATAAGGCCACGGTGGCGGAGGCAGGGCTTCGGGCGGGGGCGGATCTGGTCAACGACATCTGGGGGCTGCGGTATGAGCGGGAAAGCCCCGGCGCTATGGCACGGGTGATCGCAAAGAGCGGGGCCGCCTGCTGTCTCATGCACAACCGGAGACACATGGATTATGGGGATTTCCGGAAAGACGTAACGGCGGATCTGACGGAATCGCTTCGGATCGCCAAGGCGGCGGGCATCCGGGACGACAAGATCATCCTGGATCCGGGCGTGGGTTTTGGAAAATCTTATGAACAGAACCTCGAAGTCCTGAACCATCTGGAAGAATGGCATTCGCTGGGCTATCCGCTCCTGCTGGGGAGCAGCCGTAAATCGGTCGTCGGTCGAACCCTTGCCCTGCCGGTCGCGGAGCGGCTGGAAGGGACATTGGTGACGACCGTATTCGCCGTCCTGAAAGGTTATGCTTTCGTGCGTGTGCATGAAGTGAAAGAAAACCTACGGGCTATCCGCATGACGAGGGCGATTCTGGGGGCGGAAAAATAAGGAGCTGCGGCTCCGGAGACTGAAAAGGCAGGGAGCCGTGCGGCCTCCGGAGACTGGAAAGGCAGGGAGCCGCGCGGCTCTGGAGACTGGAAAGGCAGGGAGCCGTGCGGCCCCGGGAACAGAAACAGGGCGGACGGGGAGCCGTGTTTCCATAAAAGATACCCGCGAATGGAGGAGATCTGCTGACATGGGCGAAGCCGGAGAGGAAGTCAAGGATGAAATCAGGATTGAGGGTCTGCAAGTGTTTGCCTGCCACGGGGTCTATCCGGAAGAACGGGAAAAAGGCCAGAATTTTATGGTGAACGCCGTACTGTACACGGATACCAGGCGGGCAGGTCTGGAGGATGCGTTGGAACATTCCACGGATTACGGCGCGGTGTGCCATTTTATCACGCGGCAGATGGGGCGGCAGACTTACCGTTTAATAGAAGCGGCGGCAGAAAATCTGGCGAGGGGGATCCTGCTGGCCTTTCCTCTGGTCAGCGGCCTGGAGCTGGAAGTCCGCAAGCCGGAGGCGCCCATCGGGCTGCCTTTTGGCAGTGTTTCGGTAAAAATCAGCCGCAGATGGCATAAGGCATACCTGGGAGTCGGCTCGAACATGGGCGACCGGCAGGAACATATCCGGAACGGCGTTCATGCCCTTTCTGAAAATCCGGAAATCCGCGTCCGCAAGGTTTCCGGACTGATTACTACGCAGGCTTACGGAGGGGTGGAGCAGGAGGACTTTCAAAACGGTGCGGCAGAAATAGAAACGCTGCTGACGCCGAAAGAGCTTCTGCGGGAGCTTCAAAGGATAGAAGCCGAGGAAGGGCGGGAGCGCACGGTACGTTGGGGTCCTAGAACCCTGGATCTGGATCTTCTGTTTTATGACCAGAAAATCTTGGAAGAAGAAGACCTGGTTCTTCCCCATGCGGACTTGCAGAATCGCTACTTTGTGCTGAAACCCATGGCGGAGCTGGCTCCGTGCCTGCGCCATCCTGTCTTGGGGAAGATGATCAAGGAATTACTGGAAGAACTCCAAAAATGAAGAGCGTGGGAGCTTAGAACCGCCGCTTCACACATCCTCCGGTATGATTTTCCTGAGGAAATCCGTACATAGCCCGGTGAAAAAGCCGGTCAGGACGCCGCTGATCAGCAGGAAAGGAACATAAGCCAGGATGGAAGCGGAGCCGGTCAGGGCGAAGGCGGCCAGGATCTGTCCGAGATTGTGGGAGATGCCGCCTGTCATGCTGATCAGGATCGGGAAATGCCGCCGGAGCAGCAGCCGAACCGCAAGCATGACGGCGAGACAGAAGACACCGCCGGCCAGGCTGTACAGCAGACTGACCGCTTGGCCGAAGAGGAAAGCGGACAAAAAAATCCGCGCCGCCAGAACCGCCAGAGCATCTTTTCCGGAACGGCGCAGCAGTAAAAACAGCGTCACGATATTGGCAAGCCCAAGCCGGATCCCGGGGATCGGAAGCAAAGGCGGAATGGCGTTGTCCACAGCGGCCAGCGCCAGCGCCAGAACAGTAAAAAGCGCTAAAACAGCCAATCTCTTTGTACCGGTCATACCCATAAAAGATGTTTTCCTCCCGTGAAGCGTTCCCTCGTGCTTTGCCGCGCAAAAGCCTTTCCTGCTGCCGCGCGCGAACGGCTAATAAGCGACCGTATCCGGCTCGCCGTCTTCCAGGCTGCGGATCCGGATGACCAGACGGTGAGGCAGGCAGGTGACAGGGAGCAGGGAAGTGCTGATGAAGCCCTGATGTACGCAGAGCCTGTCCGGACAGTCCGCCTGGATCACGCCGATCCTGCCGGAGCGTACCGCGATCACATTGGAGCCGCCGGCGGCGGCGACGGTCAAAGTATAGCCGCCGTTTCCCTCGTGGAGCGGGATACTGTGAATGAGACGTCCTTCTTGATAAATGTCGGCTACCCTCGCGCCGGAAGCCGCCGCCTGCTGCCGCATACAGATCACGGCGGCGCAGGCGGCCACAAGCAGCAGAAGGCATAGGCTCAGGATATAGGCGTTTCTTTGGTAAGGAAGCAGCTTCTTCATAGATACAGTATAGCAAATAAGGAGAAGAAATGGAAGAAGCGAGGAATAGAATCTTCTGCTCGGCGGGAAAAGACGGCCATAGAAAAAAATGGAAGCGTGGCGCGTTCTTTTTATGGCTCTGCCTGGCGATGGGGGGCCTGTCCGCCTGTAGGCCGGGCGGGCAGGGCAGCGCGGCAGAGGTTCGGGCGGAAGCGGTCGATGTCGCCATGGGAACCGTGGTACGGCAGACGGTCTATCTGGGGAACACCCAGACCCATCTAGAGAATGCTGGAAGCGGGAACTCCGATCCTCCGGAAAGCAGCGACGGAAACAAGGACTCCGATCCTAAGGAAACCGGCGATAGAAGCGCGGATTCCGATCCCCGGCAGACAGCGGAGGAAATTGTGGCGGAGGTTCTGGAAATCATTACGGAGCTGGAAACCAGGACGCTTTCCCGGCGTCTTCCGACGGCGGAGGTTTATCGGCTGAATGCCGAAGCCGCGAATGCTAAGGCCACGGATGCCGAGGCCGCGAATGCTGCTCCGGTACGGGAGAGCGGCGCAGATACCGTCTCCGTTTCCCATGAAATGGTTTCTGTCGAGGTGTCGGAAGCACTGGCGGCTGTTCTGGAGGAAACTTTCCGTATGTCGGAGCGCAGCGGCGGCGCGTTGGATGTGACCATAGGAGAACTCACGCGCCTGTGGGGCCTGGATCTGGAGACCGCGGAGCGGAAATCAGATTATCGGCCCCCCACGGAAAGCCAGGTGGAAAAAGCGCTGGAACACTGCGGGTTTTCCAAAGTGGCGGCGGACGGGAACCGCGTTACCCTGCCGCGGCATATGAGCCTGGATCTGGGGGCGGTAGGAAAAGGAATCGCTGCCGACGAGGTGGCGGCATATCTGAAAAACCGTCAGGAAGTCGCCGGAGCGGTGGTTTCCATAGGGGGAACGATTCTTACTTATGGGGAGAAACCGGATCAAAGCCCATGGAAAGTGGGAATCGTACACCCGAGAAGCACCGGGGAATATCTGGGCTGGCTTACCCTTCGCGGGGAATGGTATGTATCCACCTCAGGCGATTACGAACGGTATGCGGAAGCGGACGGGGTACGCTACCATCATCTGCTGGATCCCAAGGACGGGTATCCGGCGGACAGCGGGGTCGTCAGCGTCACTATCCTGTGTAAAAACGGCCTGCTGAGCGATTCCCTGTCCACCGCCTGTTTTGTGCTGGGCGTGGAAAACGGCCTGCGGCTGGCCCGGGAATGTCAGGCGCAGGCGCTGATCGTGGATACCGAGGGAGAGCTTCACATGACGGAGGGAATGGAGGGGCTGTTTTCCGGCAGAACCTCGAAAAATAGCGAATGACAGAACCGGGACAAGTTGATATAATGGAACTTATCGGAAGCTGCGGAGCGGCTTCCGATAAAAGGCGCCGCTCTTGCGCCGCAATTGGATGACAAGAAGCCGTCCTAGCTTCTTGTCATAGAACTTATCGGAAGCTGCGGAGCGGCTTCCGATAAAAGGCGCCGCTCTTGCGCCGCAATTGGATGACAAGAAGCCGTCCTAGCTTCCGGCAGTCCACACAAGCAGCGAGCCACGATTTGCGGAGCAAATTGTGGGATACCCGCGTAAGCGGATCAAGAAAGGAAAACTTATGGAACGGGAACAACATGGCTTCCTCCACGCGGCGGAGGAAATGATAGAAAAAGTGAAGGAAAAAATGCCGCCCGAAGAAGAAATGCAGGATCTGGCGGAGTTCTTCAAAGTCTTTGGGGACGCCACGCGCTTAAAGATCCTGTATGTCCTGTTATGCTCGGAGATGTGCGTCCTGGATCTTGCCAGTCTGATCGGCATGTCGCAGTCGGCGATCTCCCATCAGCTGCGGGTCTTGAAGCAGATGGATCTGGTGAAGAACCGCCGGGATGGCAAGACCATTTTTTATTCTCCCGCAGACGACCACATTGTGACGATCCTGAGCCAGGGCCTCAGCCATATTGAAGAGTAAGGAATGAGGGCGGGCCAGGACCAGCCACAGGGGAGGGCGGTTCCAGGCCAGACCCCAGGCTGTGTGAGAGCATGGCCCCGGACGTGTGGGAGCGGGGGTCCCTGGCCATGTGCGGGGACGGCCGGGGAAGAAGCTTACCGGAACGGATTGTAGAACCGTCCGCCGTTTACGATGGTCAGGCAGATCGAGACGCCGACCAGCCCCGCGCAGGCCGCGACGGCGGCAAAATCGGCGGCGCGGAAAGACCGTGAACGGTACCATGTCCTTTTTCGGTGTTTGCCGAAGCCCCGAAGCTCCATGGCGCTGGAGATCGTTTCGATCCGCTCCAGGCTTGAAAAGATCAGCGGGAACAGGATCGCCGATACGTTTCTGATCCGTCTGCGCAGCCCCGTTCTGCGTGACAGATCGCAGCCCCGCGCCTGCTGCGCCTGACTGATTTCGTTGAAATCGCGCTGGATGTCGGGAATGTAGCGGAGGGCAAGCGCGACCGCGTAAGCAATCCGGCAGTCCACGCCGATCTGGTTCAGCGACGACGCAAACTCGCTCGGCTCGGTAGTAAGGAGGAACACAAGAGCGATCGGCAGGGTCGCGCCGTATTTCAGGACGACGTTGAGCAGATAGAAAAGCTGCTCCTGCGTCACCGTGTAGCGCACGGTAAAGCGGAACATCTCGTGGCGCGAACCGTAGATCCGGACGCCTTCCTCCGGCGAGAACAGATACAGGATCACCGTGTTCACCGCCATCAGCGTGACAATAAAGAGGAAGACCGCCCTGATCTCGGCGAATTTCACCTTGGACAGCCGGAAGATGGCGGAGGAAGCCAAAATCAGGAAGACCAGGAAGCGCGTGTCGTAAGTAATCATGACCGCCGCGCTCGCGAAAATGGTCATCAGGAGTTTGGCCGCGCCCGTAAGGTCGTGAACCGGCGAGGTGCGCGGCAGGTAGCCGAATGCGGAGCTGCTGGACGCCATTTCAGTCCGTTCCTTTCTGACGCTTTCTTTCAGCCTTGTCACAGTCTATAAAATTCTGAACAAACGAAGCGGGTTCCCGTATGCCGCACCGTTTCGCCAGCGTGAAGAGGCTGGTTTCTTTCAGGCTTGCCCGCTCGACCAGGTTCCGGTCGGTCAGGATCTTCGATGGCTTTTCGTCCGCCAGGAGGATCCCCTCCGAAAAGACCAGGACGCGGCTGGCGTATTCCAAAACAAGGTGCATATCGTGGGTGATCAGGATGACCGTCAGCCCGGTGCGGTTCAGGCCTTCGAGAAACTCCATGATCGCCGTGTAATGACGCAGATCCTGTCCGGCAGTCGGCTCGTCCAGGATGAGGATCTCGGGGCTTTGCACCAGAATCGAGGCGATCGTGACCCTCTTGCGCTGCCCGAAGCTGAGAGCGGAAACCGGCCAGTTGCGGAAAGGGAACAGGCCGCAGACATGGAGCGTTTCCTCCACGCGTTCTTTGACCTGCGCCTCACCGATGTTCGCGTTTCGCAGAACCAGGGCGACTTCGTCAAAAATCATAGGCTTGGAGATCATCTGGTTCGGGTTCTGCATGACAAAGCCGATATGCCGGGCGCGTTCGGTGATGCTCCTGTCCGCCAGATCCCGTCCTCTTAAGGAAATCGTTCCCGCCGACGGTTTCAGGAAGCCGCAGATCAGTTTCGACAGCGTGCTTTTCCCCGCGCCGTTCGTTCCGGCGACGGCTGCCATTTGCCCCTTAGGAACGCCGAAAGAGACGTCGTTCAGCGTCGCGTGTCCTCTTTCATAGGAAAACGACAGATTTTCCACGCGAAGCAGCGGTTCTTCTTCCGGCTGCTTCGCGGGCGCGGCCGACCCGAAACGGCTGCGCAGGGCGGCCTTGTCCTTTTCTTCCAAAAGAAAGCCGTCTACGCTGTCGGGCTTTCGCGCCGCACGGATTTCCGCCCCCGCGTAACGCGAAGCCGTCAGATAAAGCGGCTCCCTGATTCCGTAGCGGCGCAGCAGATCCGTTGCGAGAAGCTCATTCGGCGGCAGATCGGCGACGATTTTTCCGGAATCCATTAAGAGGATCCTGTCTACCGGAGCGGCCAGGGCGTCCTCCAGCCGATGTTCGATGATGAGGATGGCCGCACCCGTTTCTTTTTGGATCCTGTCAATCAGCCCGATGGCCTGTTTCCCGGTCGCGGGGTCGAGGTTGGCGAGAGGTTCGTCGAAGAGCAGCAGCTTCACGCGGCTGACCAGGACGCCCGCAAGGCTGACGCGCTGTTTCTGCCCCCCGGAAAGGGCGTGGGGCGGAGCGTCCAGTTCCCGTGCGATTCCCACAAGCCTGGCGGCTTCGGAAACGCGGTCGATCATGGCGGCGCGTTCCACACCTTCGTTTTCGAGCGCGAAAGCGATGTCTTCGCCGACCGTCAGCCCGACAAACTGCCCGTCCGGATCCTGGAGGACGGTGCCGACCGACCTGGAGACCTCAAAAATCCCCGCTTCCCCGGGAACCAAGCCGTCCACAGTCAGTCTGCCGGAGCAGGCGCCAGGAAAAGAAGCGGGAACCAGTCCGTTCAGGCAGCTGCCCAACGTGCTTTTCCCGCTTCCCGATGCGCCGAGAATCAGGATCTTCTCGCCCGCGTGGATTTTGAGGCTGATACCGCGCAGGGTCGGTTCCGACTGCGCGTGGTACTGAAAGCAGAAATCCTGGAACTCGATCAGCGGTTTATTCATCCTCTTTTTTCAGGCTTCCTTTTTTTGTCCTGGTCTTGCTGTAGGCAAGCAGCAGAAGCGAGCCGATCACGGCAGTAGTGACGATATTGGCGGCTCCGGCGATCAGCCCCTGGGTGAACACCTTGTCGGACGGCTCCTGATAGATGAGGATGTCCAGAACCGGGGCGACGAGGAACCACGCGATCCCGTTTCCGATCACGTTGGCGATGTTGAACCAGGCCAGTTCGGCTTTCCCGAAAACACCCTCTTCGACCTTAAGCTTGGCGAATTTCAAAGAAACCAAGCCGATGACGCAGCCCGCGATCGCGGAGGAAAGGATCCAGCTCCACCACAGCCCGTAGCCCCATGAAAAGTCAATCAGGATATGTCCGATCAGGCCGACCAGGCCGCCGGCCACCGGCCCGTAAAGCACCGCCAGCAGCGCCAGAACCGCGTACTGGATGTTCACGGTCGTGTTGGCGAAGACCGGGATCGAGGCGAACCGCCCGAGGACAAAAAACAGTGCCGCGCCGATTCCGACTGCAACAAACGCTGAAACAGAAAGTTTTTTCATTTTTGCTCCCATCTGTCCGCTTCGCGGACGCACCAGCCAGGGAACGGAAAATTTTCGCGGAAGATTTCTTTTCGGCTCAAATTTCACGTACCCCCTTACAATAAGCAAGACATATCTGTTTAATAGATTCTTATCATAGCATAAGCATGGACTGACGTCAAGATATGCGGCTGAAAAATATATCAGAACGCCACAGACCCTTGTATCTGCCGAAGGATCTGTCCCTGGTAGGGCTTCCCCTTGTTTCCGCCCTCCCGTCTATCCGCCGGAAGCGACGGCGGAAACCTGTCCTGGCGGGGATTTTCGCCTGCGGGATACCTCCCGTCCATCCGCCGGAAGCGGCGGAAGCCTGCCTGGCCGCAGGGAGTTTTCCGTTTCTAAAGAATACCAGAAATTACCAGGGGGGGGGGGCGTCCTTTTTATGATATAATACACAAAGCGACCGTCTGCGGGCCGTGAGTCCGGAAAGCGGATCCAGGTGTCCTAGCCGCAGGAATACGATATGGCCGAAAGGCCATACTAAAGGCCATACTATAAGAAGCCGCCCCTGCTTCTGGTAGTCAATTCACGGCGCAAGGGCGGCGCCTTTTATCGGCAGCTGCTTCGCGGCTTCCGATCAGCGATCCTTGAGCGCTGCCCGTGACGGACGTAGGACTGGAAATGTGAGGCTATGGTTTGGCCTTGTCGTTTGGTACGATTTGCCGGAGGTGTTTCTATGTATCTGGATCCAAGTTTCGGAGGGATGTTTGTTCAGATTGTCATTGCCGTGGCCGCTACGGCCGGTGCGCTGCTGTTTGGTTTGCGCCGCAAAATCGCGAAACTGTTCCGGAAAAATAAAATGCAGTCTGCCAAGAAAGCCGATGCTGTTCCGGCCGATGAAGTGGTAGACATGCTCGCGGAAACCGATCAGAAGAATCTATGAAAGCGACCGACGTGCTGGAAGTGCTTGAAAAAGCAGGCATAGACTTTTTTGCCGGGGTTCCGGATTCTCTGCTGAGGCCATTCTGCGATGCCGTCTTTCATAAGTATGGCCAAGAAGCAAAGCGCCATTTTGTCGCGCACAACGAAGGCGGCGCTGTTGGCTGTGCCGCAGGGTATCATCTTGCGACGGGGAAAATACCCTGCGTTTATATGCAGAACAGCGGCGTCGGAAACGCGGTCAACCCCGTCGCGTCGCTGACAAGCCCGTATGTGTACGGTATTCCGGTTCTTTACATCATCGGCTGGCGCGGGCAGCCGGGCATTCCTGACGAACCGCAGCATCAGTTTCAGGGCATGATCACGGAAACTTTGTTAAACGTCATGGAGCTGGCTGTGTTCAGGCTGACTGCCGAAACGTCCGTCGATGAGCTTGCCGCCCGGCTGGAGCGGTTCCGCGGTGTTTTTAGAAGCGGCCAAAGCGCGGCGATTCTGGTGGAAAGCGGCGCGCTGAGCGGCGAGAAGCGGGTTTACGCCAATGATTATATTGTCAATCGTGAGGCTGCGATGGAACACATTGCTTCCGCCGCCCGAGAGGATATGATGGTGACTTCCACAGGGAAAATCTCCCGCGAGCTGTTCGAGATACGCGAACGAACGGGGCGGACGCACGACCGTGACTTTCTGACAGTCGGCTCTATGGGACACGACTCTATGATTGCGCTGGGTATTGCGTTGCGGAAGCCGGAAAGGCGCGTATGGTGCGTTCAGGGCGACGGCGCGTTCCTGATGCACCTTGGGGCGCTTGCCGAAGTCGGCAGCCTTGGCTGTAAAAATATGCGCTACATCGTCCTGAACAACGCGGCGCATGAGTCCGTAGGCGGGCTGCCGACTTGTGCCGGTACGGCTGACCTGGCGGCTGTCGCCGCCGCCTGCGGTATCCGGAACGCTTTCCGTGCGGCTTCCTTGGACGAGCTGGACAAAGCGCTGGACGTCATGAAAAATATGGCTGCGTTATCGTTTCTGGAGGTGCGCTGCGCGCTAGGTTCGCGCAAAGATTTAGGGAGACCCGCCACCGCGCCGGCGGCCAACAAAACCGCGCTGATGAAAGTGCTGGAAGAGGGGGGCGGACGGATTGAGTACGGTGTTTATGAGTTTTAGCACAGACGTGATTCACGGCGGGCATATCGCCATCATCCAAAAGGCGGCGGCGCTTGGACGGCTTACGGTCGGCGTGATCGCGGACGAGGTGGTCGCCACCTATAAGCGCTTCCCGCTGCTGACGACGCAAGACAGGATGAGCATTTTCAAAAATATCGTCGGCGTCCATGACGTAGTGAGACAGGTCAGTCCGTCCGGCGTGGAAATCATTCAGGCTTTGCGCCCGGATGTCGTCGTACACGGCGACGACTGGCGGACGGATTTCAGAAGTCCGATACGCCAAGCGGTGATAGAGGCGTTGGCCCAGTACGGAGGTCGGCTTGTGGAATATCCGTCCGCCAGCAGCCGCGGCTATGATACTTTTGAAAAGCAGGCTTACGCCAGCCTTGCGATACCCGATATCCGGCGCGGCAGGCTGAAAAGACTGCTGTCGCTGAAACCGCTTGTGCGGGCGATGGAAGCATCGAGCGGGCTGATGGGCCTGTTGGTGGAAGACACGAAGGTTCGCGTTGGCGATAAAGTGGAGCAGTTTGACGCGATGTGGCTGTCAAGCCTGTGCGATTCGACCGCCAAAGGCAAGCCGGACATAGAAGTAGTGGATTTCAGCAGCCGTATCCGGACAGTGGAGGATATCCTTGAGGTCACGACAAAACCGATCATCTTTGACGCGGACACCGGCGGTCAGGCGGAGCATTTCGCGTATATGATGCGGACGCTTGAGCGTATCGGCGTGTCGGCGGCCATTGTGGAAGATAAGACCGGCTTAAAAAGAAACTCGCTGTTCGGCGCGGCTGCGGAGCAGACGCAGGACGGCATAGAAAGCTTCTGCCGTAAAATACAGACGGGTAAAGCTGCGCTGAAAACGAAAGACACCATGATTATCGCGCGGATTGAAAGCCTGATCTTGGAACGCGGGCAGGAAGACGCGCTGGCAAGGGCTTTTGCCTATGCCGGAGCGGGCGCCGACGGAATCATGATACACAGCAAGAAGAAATCTCCGGACGAGATTTTCGCGTTCTGCGAGAAGTTCCGCGGGCGTTACGACGATTTGCCGCTTGTGGTCGTGCCGTCAACGTATCCGTCGGTATACGAGGCGGAGCTGGCGTGTCGCGGGGTGAACCTTGTGATATACGCCAACCAGCTGACGAGGAGCGCGTTCCCCGCCATGCGCAAGACCGCCGCAAGTATCCTGGAAAACGGCAGAGCGCTGGAAGCGGACAGTTTCTGTCTGCCCATCCAAGAGATCATTCGGCTGATACCGGAGCAGGGAGACTGACCATGGCGCTTGGGAAGTCCGGCGGAACGGAGCGCCTGATCCGTTTGGTTCTTTGGGCGGCGGACAAGAAATTGCGCCGGCCAAGCCCTGCGGCCGCAGGAACGTCGGCCTTGGATACGAACAGGCAAGCGCCGATGAGGCGGGTAAGGAGAATGGAGATGAATTTGGAAGAGCGAGTCGCCTTAAAAAAGGCGAACAGGACGGAATTGTATAGGTTAGAGCCGCCTTTCCCGCGTACCAACTTTTTGATGGAAACATCGAACGCCTGTAACCATGACTGTATCTTCTGCGCCCATCGTAAAATGAAGCGCAAAGTGGGGTTTGTGAAGCCCGAGCTTGTAAAAAGCGTCCTGGAACAGGCATACGCGCTTGGTACCCGCGAAGTAGGGTTTTACGCCACGGGGGAACCGTTCCTGGTGAAGGAACTGCCGGCTTATATCGCGCTGGCAAAGCAAATCGGATACAGCTACGTCTATTTGACGTCGAACGGCGCGCTGGCTACGCCCGATAGGGTCAGAGCCGTTGTTGACGCGGGTCTTGACAGCATCAAGTTTTCCATTAACGCGCCCGAAAGGCGTATGTATGAGTTCATCCATGGCCATGATGATTTTGACCGCGTTTTGGGCAACTTAAAATATCTGTCTGAATACAGAAAGGAAAGCCCAAGGCGGTACAAAATATTTGTCACGGGTATTCTGACGCGCTATACGGAAAATATGCGCGGAAAATGGTTTGAGGTTTTCGGGCAATTTGCGGATGAGATCGTGTTTAAGTATGTTTACAACCAAGGCGGTTATATGCCTGAAATCGAAACCTTGCTGAAATGTGAAAGTGACACGGAGGAATACCGCCGCTGCAACCTGCCGTTCGACGCGATTTCTGTCACATACGAAGGGTATTTATCGGTGGAAAACGCCGACTATGAGAATATGCTCGTCGTCGCCGATTTGAACAAAGAAAGCCTAAAAGACGCCTGGTACGGCGAAAACATGAAAAAAGTGCGGCAGGCGTTTCTCGATGACAAAATGGACGGCCTCATCTGTGACGGCTGCGTTCACCATTGTATACGTGACGCGGCTCCTGTCATGCCCGAACTTGCAGAACCAAATGAAGAGATGTATTCCGACAGGCTTGTTCAGGAACGCCTGGCGCGGTACGCGGATTTCCTCAGCGGCACAAAAACCGTGTATGTTCCTATGGCGGCGGATATTGTGCATCCTGGGCATGTCAATATCATCAGGCTTGCCGCAGGTTACGGCAAAGTGATCGTCGGTCTGTTCACAGACGAGGCGATTATGGAATATAAGCCGCGCCCGCTTATGAGCTACGATGAGCGCGAGACAGTCGTCGCTAACATGAAAGGCGTTGACGTCGTCGTGCCGCAGGCTTCCCGCGATTATGCGCCCAATCTGCTGAAATATAAGCCCGACTATATGGTCCACGGCACGGACTGGCGCGAAGGGCCGCTGGCAAAGGCCAGAGCCGACGCGATAGAGTTGATGAGGGGCTGGGGCGGGGAAGTCATAGAACCGGACTACACGCGGGGGATCTCTTCGTCCGCGTTGAAGAAGAAAATGTAAAAAACCGGAGGGGATGGATGGGTGCGATAACTGGCGTATTGGTGAAGCCGCTGGGAATGCTGCTGGACTTTGGCTACTCTGTCACGGGCAGCTACGGTCTGGCGATCCTGTTTTTTGCGTTTGCGGCAAAGGTGATCACGTTCCCGCTGGCGCTGACGGCGCAGAAAAACTCCATACGCCTGCTGCGGATTCAGCCGGAACTGGCACACATTAAACGGGCGCACTACGGCGACAAGGAACGCGTAAACGAGGAGCAGTACCTGCTGTATCAGCGGGAGAAATACTCTCCGATCAGCGGCTTGTTCCCTCTTCTCGCGCAGCTGGCGCTGCTTGTCGGAATGGGTCATGTCCTTTATCAGCCGTTTGCCTATCTCCCGGATCTCACCGCAACGGTATTCTGGGGCCTCGACCTTGCCGCCGTTCCGGACTCGGAGCAGCTTGGGGCTTTCTTTGCCCTGGCGCTGCTGTCGGGCCTGTCGTCGTTTGCCTTGTGCGCGATACAGAACAGGCTGAACCCCGCGCAGCGGCGTATGAGCTTCTGGGGCAGATGGGGCCTGTCGATGGTCGTCGTCGCGTTTTCCTTTTATATCCCGTTTGTCACGTCCGGCGCAATCGGCCTTTACTGGTTTTTCAGCAACTTATTCAGTATCGTGGTGGCTTTTGCGGTAAATTTTATGGATAACCCGAAAAAGTCAGTCGCGCCGGAACTGCTTGTGCCGCCGGAAAAGCCGAGTAAAGAAGAACGCCGGATGGAGAAACAACGTCGTCGGAGGATCTTAGCGTTGGAAAACGAGTCTGTTCGGCGTTTTCACGCAAGCGCCGATCCGAACAAGCTGGTGTTTTATTCCGTCAGCGGCGGCCAGTATCAGTATTATTCGGAGATGATTGACTGGCTGCTCGCCAATTCCGATCTTACGATACACTATCTTACCAATGACCCTGAGGATGTCTTGCTGGAAACGGAACGCGAAAGATGGAAGGTCTATTATATCGGACAGAAACGGGCGGTTGGGTTCATGCTGCGCCTGGATGCGGCCATGGTGATTATGACCGCGCCGAACTTAGGGCAGTACCACATAAAACGCTCGGTTGTCAACCCAGATATCGAGTATGTCTACACGTTTCATCATTTTACCAGCCTTGTGATGCTGCGTGAAGAGGCCGTGGATCATTTTGACACCGTTTTCTGCGCCGGCAGACACCACATTGAGGAAATACGCAGAACGGAGCAGCTGTACGGGCTTCGCCCAAAGCGGCTGGTGAAAGTCGGGTATGGGCAGATCGATCGGCTGCTGAAAAGGTACGCCGAAATGCCCAAGACACGAAACAGCCCGCCGCAGATCCTCATCGCGCCGTCGTGGTCCGTGGGCGGTATTCTGGATACCTGCCTGGACGAGCTTGTCTGCGCGCTGAAAGAGCAGTACACTGTGGTCATACGGCCTCACCCGGAGTATCTCAAGCGTTTCCCTGAAAAATGGCTGGCGATTGTGCAGAAATATGAGGGCGTAGTGTTTGATGCGGACTTTCTCCGGAACGAAAGCATCTACAGATCGGATCTTCTGATTACCGACTGGTCGAGCATCGCAAACGAGTTTTCCTATTGCACGAAACGGCCGACCATCTATATCAACACGCCGATGAAGATCATGAACAGCGAATATCAAAAACTTGGCATGGAGCCGCTGGACGTGATTCTGCGCAGCAGGCTGGGCGAGAATATCGACCCCGGGAATCTCGCGGCCTTGGCGCGGCTTGTTCCGAAAATGTTAAGCGAGACGGACAAGTATCGCGAGCGCATCAGCCGTTCCGTGGAAGAGTATCTGTTTTACCCCGGACGCAGCGGCGAAGCGGCGGGACGGTATATCGTGTCCCGCCTTACCGGCAGAAAGGATATGGTACGATGAGAAAGCACCGGAAAGGATATGATACGATGAGAAAGTACCGGAAAGAATATGATACGGTGAAACGCTGGAAGCAAACAATCAGCCTGCACCGGAGGGGCCTGTTCTACACGGTGGCCGCTTCCGTTATGCCGACGGTACCGATCTGGTTTCTTTTCAACCAGAATATCAAAGCAATCAATGGGTTCCTGCCCACGGTTTTCCTGGCGTCAGTCCTGGCGCTGGCCAGTCTGCTGTCTTCTCTTGTTCTGGCTAAGCTTATGGGGGGGACGCACAAAGCGCTGCCGGTTCTGGCTGTCTGCTGGATAGGCTTCTGGGGGCTGGATTCGGTTCACTCCCTGTTTGCGGTCCTTGCGGAAGCCAGGAATGCTGTATGGAGGCTGCGCCACACTTTCCCGATCGTGGCAGTGATGATCCTTGGGGTCGTTCTGCTTTTCCGGTTCCTGAACATCAGCAGAGTGGTTTCGGATGCCGTGGCTCTTATGGCGTGTATGCTGTTTCTGATGAATTTCGTTCCGGCACTCTATCATGGCGTAACCAGATTCGGCTTAAGTAGTCCATCAGCAGCCAAAGCCGCTGAGGAATACGGGATCAAGACGTCGTTTGCGGTGGACTCCGGGCTGCCGCACCCGAACATCTATTGGATACACATGGACGCAATGGTAGGCTTCGATGCCGTGGAGGAGTATTTCGGACAGCCGCAGACCGAGCTGAAAAAGGCACTGACTGAACGTGGTTTCGTCATCAACGAAAGCGCGCGTCTGGAAGCGGGATTTACGGGAATTGCCATCCCAGCGCTCACCAGTCCGACGTTTTATGATAATGTTCTTGCGGAAATCCTCTACGAGATAGAGACGATTCCGTCCGTACACAAAAGCGCGACATACAAAGCAGTTTCAGAAAGAGGCGCTTCTATCAACAAAGTGTATCAGTCCCTTGAGCTGCTTTCCGCTTTGGAAAACGCCGGATATTTAACGATCAATTACGACACTGAGGAAATGTTTCTATTAGATAGTTCTGCTATCATAATCAACGATCAGGGATCCATGCCAACACAAAAGGCACGAGACATCATCAGGATACGACAGGACTTATCGGTATTTACTTCCGTCGGAGTAATGAAAGAGTTAGGTGCATTGCTTAACCGGCGGCTGCAGATGGCCTTAGCGGATGATCATTCCCTTATAGAGATCCCATCCTCACAGGAACTGATTGATGAACTTTCCGCACGGACAGGCGTTACCAATCCTGATTTTGTAAGCATGGCGGAAGCCATGGGATACATCACCATGACGCAGGAACCGCGTTTTGTATATTTCATGAACTATGCGGCGCATGTCATGAACTATGTATTTGAGCGGAAGGTAGGCAACGTATGGTATGATAAACCGCCTGGATATATTTTCGCGCTGGACGAAAACGGGAACTACTATGACCGTCCGCTGGACGACCCCAACGATGTGCAGCTGTATTATGCACAGCATCAATACGCGGCCAAGACCATGCTCGCGCTTGTTGACATCATCGAAACACAAGATCCCGATGCGGTCGTCATCTTGCAGGCCGACCATGGCATACACGGGATCGGTCGGTCAAAGTATTATGATAAAGAATATATGGAAGAGCAGGGATACAGCCTGGAAGACATGCTGAACCTGAACTTTAGCGTCATGTCGGCGGTACGGGTGCCGGAAAAATATGGGAGCTTGGAGGAAGCTCTGGAACCGCTGGATATAGCGCGCTGGCTGGTAAACAGTTTTGTCGGGCAGAATTACGCTTACATCGGGGAGTAAGAAATTGCGTACAGGGCATTCCTCCGGCCGCGAAGCGACTGTTTGGCGGGTACCCGCGAGCTACGATTGGCGCAGCAAATTGTGGCATTGTCACTTTCACAAACTTTTTCAAAAACCCCTTTTCCAAACTGTTTTTTTATGTTATACTAGGAAAGGTCTGTAGATCTTCGATTTTTTATCATAAGGAGGCTTTCCAGTATGAAGCATATCAAGACGCTGACGACCAGAGATTTTAAGGAATCCGCAAAAAAAGGCGGCTGCGGAGAGTGCCAGACTTCCTGTCAGTCTGCCTGCAAGACTTCCTGCACGGTCGGCAATCAGAGTTGTGAGAAGAAAAAGTAAGATGAGCAGCGATTCCGGTCGCTGCTTCTTATACGTCCGGCACGGTGAAGAGGGCGGGGCTGCCGGAGCGGGGGCTGCCGCGGCGAAGGGCTTCCGACAAGGGAGCGGCTGCGGAAGCGCGCCGGGTTTCGACAGCAAAGCGGAAAGGGAAGAGTAACGTTTCGGTTACAGGGGAAACAGGGTTGGTACATCAGTATAGAAATAACGGATACAACATCGTCCTGGACGTAAACAGCGGCTCCGTGCATGTGGTGGATGAGCTTGTGTGGGAAGCGATCCCGCTGATCGAGCCGCTGGTGAACGAGGGGATCCGGGATCCGGCGACGGTCCGGGCGGCTGTGCAGGGCATTCTGGATCCGTCCTATCCGCCGGAGGAAGTCGCCGAGGCCGTGGACGAGGTGCTGGAGCTTGCCCGGGAGGGGCGGCTGTTCGCGCCCGACGCCTACCGAAACGATCTTGCCGCTTTCAAGAGCCGCAAGACGGTGGTGAAAGCCCTGTGCCTGCACGTCGCCCACGACTGCAACCTTGCCTGCCGTTACTGTTTCGCCGGGGAGGGAGAGTATCGCGGGAAGCGGGCGCTGATGAGTTTCGAGGTGGGGAAAAAGGCGCTGGACTTCCTGGTACAAAATTCCGGGAAACGCAGGAATCTGGAAGTGGACTTCTTCGGCGGCGAGCCGCTGCTGAACTGGCAGGTGGTGAAGCGGCTTGTGGAATATGGAAGAAGCCTGGAAGAGCCGTGGGATAAAAACTTCCGTTTTACCCTGACGACCAACGGGATCTTATTAGATGAAGAGATTCTGGAATTTCTCAACCGGGAAATGGCGAACGTGGTCCTCAGCATAGACGGACGCAAAGACGTCCATGACGAGATGCGGCCCCTGCGGGGCGGGCAGGGCAGCTATGACCGGATCCTGCCGAAATTCTTGGAGGTGGCAAAGAGCCGCGGCGGGAAGGATTATTACGTGCGGGGAACCTATACGCATGATCATACGGATTTTTCCAAGGACGTGCTTCATCTGGCGGATCTGGGGTTTGACCGGATCTCCGTGGAGCCTGTGGTGGCGGGCGCGGACAAGGGCTATGCCATCACCGAAGCGGATCTGCCGAAGCTGAAAGAGGAATATGACAGGCTTGCGGTGGCAATGCTGGCACGGGAGAAGGAAGGGAAGGGTTTCTGTTTCTTTCATTTTATGATCGACCTGACAGGCGGGCCTTGTGTGGCGAAGCGGCTGTCAGGGTGCGGCTCCGGAACGGAATATCTGGCGGTGACGCCGTGGGGGGATTTTTACCCCTGCCATCAGTTCGTGGGAAACGAGAAATTCCGGATGGGGAATGTGGACGCGGGTCTGGTGAGGACGGATCTTAGGGAAGAATTCAAAGCCTGTAACGTGTATGCCAGAAGCAAATGCAGGAAATGTTTTGCCCGGTTCTACTGCGGCGGGGGCTGTGCCGCCAATGCTTACCAGTTCCACGGGGATCTCCGGGAAGTCTATGAGATCGGCTGTGAACTCCAGAAGAAACGTGTGGAATGCGCGCTGATGATCCGGGCGGCCGGCATGAGCCAGCCGGGTATTGCGGGCGGATGACGGACGCCGCGGACGGCGCGCGGGAAGTGAAAGGACAAGGCAGCCCGCTGGGTGGGAAAGGATGGTCATAATCATGAAGAAAAAGAAAGCAGTCATTCTGTTAGCCGTCATGCTGGCGGCGCTTCTGGGGATCGGGTATGTGGATATCTGGGGCTTCAACGCCGAGGGCGACGGCAGCGCGTCCGACATCAGGCTTGGGCTGGATCTGGCGGGCGGCGTCAGCATTACCTATCAGGTGGCGGGAGAGGAAGCCCCGAGCGCCACGGACATGGGCGATACCATCGCCAAGCTGCAGAAACGGGTTTGGAACTACAGCACGGAAGCCAACGTCTATCAAGAGGGCGGCGACCGGATCAACATCGAGATCCCCGGGGTGACGGACGCAAACGCCATCCTGCAGGAGCTTGGGAAGCCGGGCGCCCTGTATTTCATCGCGGAGACCGGGGCGGACGGCAGCGCGAATTATTCCCTGCAGAGCCTTACGGGCGGCTACGTCTATCTGCTGAATAAGAGCATAGAGGAACTGGAGGCGGACGGCTCGGTGGTTCTGGTGGGAACCGACGTAAAGGACGCCAGGGGGGGGACGTCCGCCGACAGCATGGGGAATCAGGAATTCGTAGTAGACCTGACCATGACGGAAGAGGGGAAGGAAAAGTTTGCGAAGGCTACCGAGAAAGCCTATCACGCGGGGGAAACCATCGGCATTTATTATGACGGGCAGTTTGTCAGCGTTCCTTCGGTGAATGCCGTTCTGCGGGACGGAACCGCGCAGATCACGGGTATGGCTTCCTATGAGGAAGCGGAGAACCTGGCTTCTACGATCCGTATCGGCGGGCTGAAGCTGGAGCTGGAGGAACTGCATTCCAAAGTGGTAGGCGCGCAGCTTGGGGTAGAGGCCATCGACACCAGCCTGAAAGCGGGGGCCATCGGCTTGGCCTTGGTCATCGTCTTCATGGTGGCGGTCTATTTGGTGGCGGGCGTCGCTTCCGCCTTTGCCCTGCTGTTGTATACGGCGCTGGTCGTGCTGCTGCTGAACGGTTTCGACCTGACCCTTACCCTGTCGGGAATCGCCGGAATCATCCTGTCCATCGGCATGGCGGTGGATGCCAACGTGATCATCTTCGCGAGGATCCGGGAAGAACTTGCGGACGGCAGGTCGGTGAAGACCGCCATCAAGACAGGTTTTGACAAGGCTCTGTCCGCCATCATCGACGGAAATGTCACCACCCTGATCGCGGCGGCGGTGCTTCTCCTGCTCGGGCCGGGAACGGTTAAAGGCTTTGCGCAGACTCTGGCTCTTGGTATCGCGCTGTCCATGTTTACGGCGCTGTTCCTGACAAGGGTCATCCTGAACGCTTTTTACGCGCTGGGGATCCAGTCCGTCAAATGGTACGGCGTGGCGAAGAAGATCAGGACCATCGACTTCCTTTCCAAAAAAGGAGTCTTCTTCGGGCTTTCGTTTGCCCTGATTGCGGCCGGCGCGGTCGGGATGGGCGTCTATGGGGCAAAGACGGGGGATCCGCTGAATTTCAGCCTGGAGTTCAAGGGAGGAACCGCTACGACCGTTGCTTTCCAGACCGGGAAGACCCTGGAGGAAGTGAACAGCGAGATCGTGCCGCTGGTGGAGGGGATCACCGGGAGCGCGGTGCAGATCCAGACGGTGCAGGATTCTAAAGAAGTCATCTTCAAGACCAATACCCTGCGCGTGGAGCAGAGGGAGGCCTTGAACCAGATGTTCCTGGACGAATTCGGGGTGGACGAGCGGGAGATCACTTCGGAGACCATCAGCTCGACCATCAGCGACGAAATGAAGACCGATACCATACTGGCGGTCATGGTGGCGATCATCGGTATGCTGCTCTATGTCCGGCTCCGGTTCCGCGACCTCCGCTTCGGCCTCAGCAGCGTGGCGGCCCTCCTGCATGACGTGCTGGTCGTGGTGGCGTTCTACGCGGTGGCGCGGGTGTCCGTGGGAAACACCTTCATTGCGTGTATCCTGACCATCGTGGGCTATTCCATCAACGCTACCATCGTCATCTTCGACCGTGTACGTGAAAACCGCGGAGCGGAAGGAAAGAACGCGGAGCTGAAAGAAACGGTGAACCGGAGCATTACGCAGACGCTGGGCAGGAGCATTTTCACATCCCTGACGACCTTTCTTACGGTAGCAATGCTGTACCTTCTGGGCGTGACCAGTATCCGCGAGTTTGCGCTTCCCCTCATCGTGGGGATCCTCTGCGGGACCTATTCCTCCATCTGTCTGGCGGGGGCGCTGTGGTATCTGCTGCGGATGAAATTCCCGGAAAAGGCGAAATAGGAGCGGCAGGTCGGAAAGGCATGGTCTGAAACGGATGGAAAAGTGGTATGTCTGCGCGAAAAAGGCGGATTTTGAACAGTGGGCGGCTCGGTTTGGGATTTCGCCCGTTCTGGCGAGGCTGATCCGCAACCGGGATATGACCCGGGAAGAGGAAGTACGCAGCTACTTAAACGGAACTCTGGAGGACTGTCCCTCGCCCTGGCTGCTGCACGGCATGGAACGCGCCGTGGAAATTATGATAGAAAAACTGGAGCAGAAAGCCTCCGTCCGGATCATCGGGGATTACGATGTGGACGGAGTCTGTTCTTCTTATATTCTGACGAAGGGGCTTCAGGTGCTGGGCGCGGCGGCGGATACGGTGATCCCCCACCGCGTCCGGGACGGCTATGGGCTGAATGAACGGCTGATCGAAGAAGCCGTGAGGGACGGGATCCAGCTGCTCATCACCTGCGACAACGGGATCGCGGCGGCGGAGCCGATCCGCAGGGCGGTAGGGTACGGAATGACCGTGATCGTGACCGACCACCATGAAGTGCCTTACCTAGAAGAAAACGGGATACGGAAAGAAATCCTGCCTCCCGCCCATGCCGTGATCGACCCCAGACAGGAGCGGTGCGGCTACCCGTTCCCGAATATCTGCGGCGGGGTGGTGGCGTATAAGCTGATACAGGCGCTGATGGAGCGGGCGGTTCCGGGGAAGGAGAGAGAGGGCGGCGTATGGCAGCGGCTGCGAGGGGAATTTCTGCAGCTTGCCGCCCTTGCCACCGTGTGCGACGTGATGGAGCTTCGGGAGGAAAACCGGATTTTCGTAAAAGAGGGCTTGAAAGCCATGAAAAACACCGAAAATCCAGGGCTTCGCGCCCTGCTGGAAGTCAACGGGCTGACGGCGGGAAACCTTTCCGCCTATCATCTGGGCTTCGTGGTCGGCCCGTGCCTGAACGCCCCTGGACGTCTGGATACGGCCCGGTACGCGCTGGAACTTTTGGAGAGCCGGACGAAAGCGCAGGCCATGGGCCGCGCAAGGGAACTGAAAGAGTGCAACGACAGCCGCAGGAACCTCACGCAGCAGGGTGTGGAACAGGCGGAGGAGTATCTGGCGCGGCACCGGCTGGAAGCGGATAAGGTGCTGGCGATCTATCTCCCCGAGACGCATGAAAGCCTGGCCGGGATCATTGCCGGAAAAGTCCGCGAGAAGCGCAACCGCCCGGTCTTCGTCCTGACGAAGGGGCGGGAGGGCGTAAAAGGCTCCGGACGTTCCGTAGACGCCTATCCGATGTTTGAAGCAATGACGCAGATCAAAGAGTTCTTCCGGAAATACGGCGGCCACAGGCTTGCGGCGGGGCTTACGCTGAAATCCTGGACCCAGCTGTCCGGCTTGCCGGGCTTATCCGGCCTGTCTGAACGGTATCGGCAGCCTGGGGAGGAAGCGAGCCTGACGGAAGAAGAAAAAGCCGTGGAAGCTTTCCGCCGGGAGCTGAATGCCCGCTGTACCTTGACGGAGGAAGATCTTGCCGTGAAAGTGCGGATCGACGCGCCCATGCCCCTTTCCTACGCCACAAAGGAACTGGCGCGGGATCTGGACAAAATGGAGCCTTTCGGAGCGGGCAATCCGAAGCCGCTGTTTGCCCAGAAAGGGCTTCGCTTTGTCGGCGGGCGCAAGATGGGGGCCAAGCAGGCTGCCGCCCGGTTCACGGTGCTTACCCCGGAGGGGGGGGAGCGGGAACTGGTGTATTTTGGCGACCTGGAATGTTTTGCGGGCTTCCTGGACGGAAAGTACGGGAGCGGGAGCGCCGCCAGGTTATACGACGGGAACGGGGATTTCGAGGTCTCCGTGACGTATCAGTTCGGCATCCATACTTATCAAGGGAAAGAAAGCCTCCAGTTCGTCATGCGGAATTACTGCTAGCGGCAGAAGGAGGCGGTATTGTCACATGGAAGGCGGACACGGATATTTTTCCTTGCGCGTCGAAACGCAAGGAAAAATAGAGCGCTTGACGTTGAAAAAAACATCTTACCATATCAGGCCCTGGGTTTGTTTCCGGATTGGCTCACCTCACATCCTTGTCCGGCAGATAGGCGGGGATTCGTCTGGCGATGAACCAAAGGAACCTGCCTGGAAAAAAAGACCCCACAGATCACTTCATAATTGACAATTCCGGCAAACTACGGCATAATAAGAACCAGGAATCACCACAGGAATCGGAGGTGGCCATATGAACTGCAAGGAATTTGAAGGGCTGATCCCCGGCTTTCTTTGCCATACACTGGATTATAAGACGCTGAAAGCTTTCCTGCAACATATGGCTTCCTGTGCCGACTGTACCGAGGAAGTGACCATACAGATCCTGGTGACGGACGGCATGTCGCGGCTGGAAGAGGGAAGCGCTTTCGACCTGCAGGGAGAGCTGCGCAGACGGCTTGCGGAAGCCGGACGGAAAGTGCGGTTCCACAAAGTTTTCCTTACCATAGGTTTTATTTTGGAGATTCTGGCAATGCTTGTGATTGCCGGAGCGATTTTCTGGATCTTATGACCGAGTCTGCGGAAAGGATTTCTGATCATCATGGAAGACCGGAAAGAAAAATTAGTCCTGATAGACGGACACAGCATCCTGAACCGTGCCTTTTACGGGGTGCCGGATTTAAGCAACGCTCAAGGACTGCATACCAACGCCGTTTACGGCTTTCTGAATATCCTGTTCAAGATACTGGAAGAAGAGAACCCGGCTTATCTGGCAGTGGCGTTTGACGTCCATGCCCCGACGTTCCGGCATGAGATCTACCCGGAATATAAAGGCACCAGAAAGCCCATGCCGCAGGAGCTGCGGGAACAGCTTCCCGTGATGAAAGAAGTCCTGGAAGCCATGAGGATCGTCATGGTGGAGCGGGCGGGGCTGGAAGCGGACGACATTTTAGGCACTCTGGCCAAAAAAGCCGAAGCGGACGGGATGGAAGTGACGCTGGTCTCCGGAGACAGGGATCTGCTCCAGGTGGCGACGGCGCGTATCAAGATCCGGATCCCAAAGACCAAAGCGGGCAAAACGGAGATCGAAGACTATTATGCCGAAGACGTGAAGCGGAGCTACCGGGTCACTCCCTTGCAGTTCGTGGAACTGAAAGCGCTGATGGGGGATCCTTCGGACAATATTCCGGGCGTTCCCAAAATCGGGGAGAAGACGGCCGCCGCCCTGATGGAGGAATATGGCTCGCTCGACCAGATCTATGCCCGCGTGGACGAAATCAGCAAGAAAAGCATCCGGGAATCCTTACAGGAAAACCGCGCTTTGGCAGATCTGAGCAAGAAGCTCGCGACGATCCGGACAGATGCTCCGGTCACGCTGGATTATCAGGCGGCCTGTGTCTGCGGGGGGCAGACGGCTTCCGGCTCGGAGAGCCGTCCATTCTCATGCTTCTTTACGAAGGAGTCCTATGCGATCTTAAAAAAACTGGAATTCAGGAATCTGCTCGACCGCTTCTCCAAGGAACAGAAGAACGAGGAATCCGGGATCCGGGAGACGTTCCGTCTGGAGCGGGCGGCGGGAAACATCACGGCCCTGCTGCAAAGAGCCGCCCGACAGCCTCTCGTGGGGCTGTGGCTTGCCATAGAACAAGGACGGCTCCTGGGTTTTGCCCTTTCCGTGCCGGGGGAAGCAACCTGGTTCTGTCCGGTCGCTTCCGGGTCGGAACAGCCCGTGCAAGAAGCCCTGTATGCCCTGTCGCGGGCCGAGGGGATCCGCATTGCCGCTTTTGACGTCAAAAGACAGTACGGCTATCTGCAGCGGGAGGATACCGCCCGTTATTTCGATGTGCTGATCGGCGCTTATCTCTGGAATCCGTTAAAGAATGATTACACGATAGAGACCATCGCTGCGGAACATCTGGGGCTTGCGATCCCCGGATACGCGGAGCTGTTCGGGAAGGCCTCGTTGGGGGAAATCTGGGGAACCGATCAGGAAGACTTAGGGCCGGTGGCGGAGTATTTCTGCTACGGTGCTTACGCGGCGGCGCAAGCGGCGCCCGTGCTGGCCGAGAAACTGCGGGAAGCCGCCATGGACGGGCTGATGGACGAAATGGAAATGCCGCTTTCCCTGGTACTGTACGACATGGAAAAAGAGGGTGTGGAGGTAAGGCCGGAAGAGCTGAAAGCTTACGGAGACGCGCTGACGGACAGGATCCAGGAGCTGGAAGCTTCCGTCCACAGACAGGCGGGAGGCGAGTTCAACCTCAATTCCCCCAAACAGCTGGGAGAAATCCTTTTCGAGCGCATGGGCATCCCCGGCGCAAAGAAGACCAGGACCGGGTATTCCACCGCGGCGGACGTGCTGGAGAAGCTTGCGCCGGAACATCCCATCGTGAACGACATTCTGGAATACCGGGGGCTGGCGAAGCTGAAATCTACCTACGCGGACGGTCTGGCGGCTTACATCGGCGAGGAGAACCGGATCCACACCAGCTTTAACCAGACGATCACCGCCACCGGGCGGATCAGTTCCACGGAGCCGAACCTGCAGAATATCCCTATGCGGATGGAGCTGGGCAGGAGGATCCGCAAGGTCTTTGTGCCGAAAGAGGGCTGTGTCTTTGTCGATGCGGATTACTCGCAGATTGAGCTGCGTATCCTTGCGCATATGTCGGGAGACGAGCAGCTGATCGAAGCCTACCGCATGGATCAGGACATCCACCGGATTACCGCCGCGAAAGTCTTCCACACGCCTTTGGAGGAAGTCACGGATCTCCAGCGGCGCAGCGCCAAGGCGGTGAACTTCGGGATCGTGTACGGGATCAGCTCTTTCGGTTTGAGCCAGGATCTGCAGCTTAGCAAAAAAGAGGCGGCGGCTTACATTGACCAGTATTTTGCCACCTACCCTAAGGTGAAGGCTTTTCTGGACGCACAGGTGGCGGGCGCCAAGGAAAAGGGCTATGTCACTACCCTGTTCGGCAGGAGACGCCCGGTGCCGGAACTCCATTCTTCCAACTTCATGCAGAGGTCTTTCGGTGAAAGGATCGCCATGAATTCCCCGATTCAGGGAACGGCGGCGGACATCATGAAAATCGCCATGATCAAGGTGTGGAAAGCTCTGAAAGAAGCCGGGCTTTCCTCGAGGCTGATTTTACAGGTACACGACGAGCTGCTGATAGAAGCCAGACAAGAGGAAGCGGAAGAGGTGCGCGTCCTGTTGGAAAAAAATATGCGCACTGCCGCGGATCTGTCGGTGACGCTGGAAGTGGATCTGCATATGGGGGAGAACTGGTATGAAGCAAAATGATGTGCGCCTGATCGGCATTACCGGAGGAATCGGCGCGGGGAAGACAATGATCCTGGAATATGTCCGGAGACACTACCGGTGCAGGGTCTTTCTGGCGGACGAGACGGCACACGCCGTGAAAGAGCCGGGGCAGCCTTGTCATGAAAAGCTGGTGAGGCTGCTCGGGCGGGGGATCCTGCTTCCCGACGGGCGGATCGACCGGGCCGCCATGGCCGCTAGGATTTTCAGGGAAAAGGATCTGCTGGAGCAGGTCAATGCCATCATCCATCCGGCGGTGCAGCGGTACTTCCTGGACGAGGTCGAACAAGCCAGGCAAGATCCGGAGGTGGAGCTTCTTTTTATAGAAGCCGCCCTGCTGATTGAGACCGGCTACAAAGAACTAGTGGACGAACTGTGGTACATCCACGCCGAGGAAGCGGTGCGCAGGAAGCGGCTGGGCGAGCGGGAACGGGGCTATGCCCCCGAGGAAATCACCCGGATCATGGAGCGGCAGCTGCCGGAGGAAGTCTTCCGCCGGGAATGTGACTGGGTCGTCGAGAACAACGGTTCAGCGGAAGAATGTTATCAGCGGATCGATCAGAAACTGGAGGCTTACACATGGCAGGAGTAAGGGAAAATCAGCCGCAGACGGATATGGCGCGCCCCTACGTGTTCGGGCTGGACATCGGCACGAGAAGCATCGTCGGAACAGTCGGATACCGCAAAGGGGAGCGGTTCTGCGTGGTGGCGCAGGAAATCCAGGAACACGCCTCCAGAGCCATGTTGGACGGTCAGATCCATGATATCGGAAAAGTCGGGGAAACCATACGCCAGGTCAAGAGGAAACTGGAAGAAAACGTGGGCAGACCGTTAAGCGACGTCTGTATCGCGGCGGCAGGGCGGGTACTCCGTACCGTGAACACTTATGTGGAGATCGATTTCGGCACAGGCAAGGAAATCACGGCGGAGGACATTTATTCTCTGGATACGATGGGAGTGGAGAAAGCCTACGGGGAATTTTCCGCGTCTCCTCCTATGTCCGGCGGCGTACCGGCGGATGTGCCTGAGGAGATACCGGCGGAGGTGTCGGACGGCGTGCCTGACGGGGTGTCCGGTGGCGCTCCCATGAAGTTTTACTGCGTGGGGTATACGCCGATGCGTTATTATATGAACGGTTATCCCATTGGGAACCTGCGGGGACACAAGGCGCGGACGATCGGCGTGGATCTGATTGCCACGTTCCTGCCGGACGACGTGGTGGACGGCTTATATAAAGCGGTGGAAGCGGCGGGCCTACAGGTGGTGAACCTGACGCTGGAGCCGATTGCCGCCATGCAGGTGGCGATCCCGGAAAAATACCGTATGCTGAACATGGCGCTGGTGGACGTGGGGGCGGGAACCAGTGATATTTCCATTACCAAGGCGGGCGCGATCACGGCCTACGGCATGATCCCGGTCGCCGGAGACAGCCTGACGGATCTCATCGTGCAGCACTGCCTGGTGGACTTCGATACGGCGGAAGAGATCAAGCGTAAGACCGGAGTACAGGAGGAAATCGAATATTTGGACATCATGGGGCTGAACCAGAAGATCAGCTCGCAGGAGATTCTGGAGATCCTGCGGGAAGCGGTGCGCAACATGGCAAAAATGGCGGCGGACTGTATCCGGGAACTCAACGGGGGAAAAGCGGTCAGCGCGGTCTTCGTGGTGGGCGGCGGCGGAGTGATCCCCGGCTATACGGAAAGCCTTGCCAAAGAACTGGGGATCGCCAAAGAGCGGGTGGCGATCCGGGGCGAAGAAGTCATGCAGATGATCGAATTTGAATGGAAGGACGCCCGCAGGGATTCCCTGATGGTGACGCCCATCGGTATCTGCCTGTGCTATTATGAGCAGGGGAACAGCTTCATTTTTGTCATGCTGGACGCAAAAGGAGCGGTACGGGAGCAGACAGCCGCGCCGGACGGGATCTGGGCGACGTCTGCCGGGAACTCTGCTCCCGAGGGGGTACGGCTGAAACTCTATGACAACGGCAGGCTGGTCGTAGCGGACGTCGCCATGCAGGCGCGGTTTCCGAATGACTCGCTGTTCCCGAAACGGGGCAAAGCGTTGACTTTTACAGTCAACGGTAAGTCCAAGATGGTACGCGGACAGCAGGGTGAAGCGGCGGCCATTACCATCAACGGCGAAACGGCGGATATTAATACTAAGGTACATAACGGCGATCACATCAAGATCACCCCGTCCACAGCGGGGGAAGATGCTAAGATGAACCTAGGCAGGCTTGCGGAGATGGCGGGCGGATTGACCGTGATGGTCAACAGCAGGAAGATCCTGCTGCCCAGGGCCGTGGAAGTCAACGGAGAGCCGGAGAGCGTCTTCTATTTCATTCAGGACGGGGATGAGATCCTGGTACACAACGGCTATACGGTGGAGCAGATTGCCCGGTACATGGATGTTCCGCTTCCGGAGGACGGGGAGATTCTGGTCAACGGTTTCCCGGCGAGACCGGATACGAAGGTATACGAGAACTTCACCATCGAGTGGGAAATCCCGGAAGCTTCTTCTTTCCGGACCATCCAGGGGGAGGGGAAGCGCTCTCCGTGGGAAAAGACGGAAAAGGATCGGGAGGAAGACGGGGAGAAAGTCCGGGAGGGAGATACGGACGGATCCCGGAGGGAGGACGGTGAGGGCGGAAGCGGGGCCGGAAGCAGGGGTGGCATGGGAGCCGGGAAAAGAGGAAGGTTCCAAGCCGGAAGCGAAGGCGGGAGCGGAGCCGGGAGCAGAGAGGGGTTCCAAGCCGGAAGCGAAGGCGGGAACCTGGCGCTTACGGTGTCCGTGAACGGAAGCCCGACCAGGCTTTCCGGCAAGCAGAGCTATGTTTTTGTGGATATTTTTGAGTATTATCCCTTTGACCTAAGCAGCCCGAACGGCAGGGACATTGTCATCAGCTTAAACGGCAGGCCGGCGGAATACCTGGAAGAACTCAAGGACGGGGATGTGATAGATCTTTACTGGAGGAAACATACGGATGAGACTGTGTAGCATTGCGAGCGGGAGCAGCGGGAACTGTATCTATGTGGGCTCGGAAGCTGCGCATCTGCTGGTGGATGTGGGAATCAGCGGAAAAAAGACGGAAAGCGGACTGAACAGCCTAGGGATCACCGGCAGGGATCTGGATGGCATTCTGGTGACGCATGAACATTCAGACCACATCCATGGTCTGGGAGTGATCGCCCGCAAATACGGCATTCCCATCTATGCCACGGGAGGAACGGTGGAAGCCATCCGGCGCGGCGGCCAATGCGGCTTCCTGGAAGACTCCCTTTTCCATGTGATCAGGCCGGATGAAAAAATGACGATTAAGGATCTGACGATCCACCCCATGCGCATTTCCCATGACGCGGCGGAGCCGGTCGCTTACCGCATTGCCTATGGACGCCGGAAAGTGGGGATCTGTACGGATCTGGGCGTCTATGACGAGTATACGGTGGACTGCCTGAAAGGGATGGACGTCGTTTTTTTGGAAGCCAACCATGACGTGAACATGCTGCAAGTGGGAAAATATCCCTATCCTTTGAAACAGCGGATTTTGGGAGAAAAAGGGCATCTGTCCAATGAAAATTCCGGCAGGCTCTTGAGCCGCCTCCTGCATGACCGTCTGCAGACTGTTTTCCTGGGACACCTGAGCAAGGAAAACAACCTGCCGGAACTGGCCTATGAGACTGTGCGTATGGAGATCACGCTGGGAAACAACCCCTATAAGGCGGAAGATTTTCGGATCCAGGTGGCGAAACGCAGCGAACGGTCGCCGGTGATCCATATCGCCTGAAAACGTGGGGGAAGAATTTCCTTGGGAATCGTCTCTGTATACCCGTACACCTGTACCTTCGTACCTCTGTACGCTTATACACGGTGTGCCGCTTACCGCGCACGGACGGGAACAAGATGAAAAAGGAGAACCGCTTTCTAAGCGATTGTTCACAATAGTGCTTACCACGCACGGACGGGAGTGAGATGAAAAAGGCAGTTATTACGGTAATCGGAAAAGACACGGTAGGCATCATCGCCAAGGTGTGTACATATCTGGCGCGGCAAAACATCAATATCCTGGATATTTCCCAGACCATCGTCCAAGGATATTTCAATATGATGATGGTGGTGGACATCAGCGGCGGTACCATGCCTTTCGGGGATATGGCGGACGAGCTGGCGGCAGTGGGAGAGGAGATCGGTGTGGTCATTAAATGCCAGAAAGAAGAGATCTTTGACAAAATGCACAGGATCTAGGAGCAGCTGGCGGACTTCCGCCGGGGGCGGAGTCGTCGGCCAAAAAGGAGAAGCACCCCATGATCAATTTATTTGAAGTGGCGGAAACCAATGAGATGATCGAGAAAGAGAATCTGGACGTCCGCACCATCACTTTGGGCATCAGTCTGCTGGACTGTGCGGATTCGGATCTGAAACTGCTGAATGAAAAAATCTATCAGAAAATCTACGATGCCGCGAAAGATTTAGTCCAGGCGGGCGACAGCATTTCCAAAGAATACGGTATTCCGATCATAAACAAACGGATCGCGGTAACGCCGATTGCCCTCGTAGGCGCAGGTGCCTGCCGCGCCATCGATGATTATGCGGGTCTTGCCAAGACGTTAGATAAGGCGGCGGCGGATACAGGGGTGAATTTCATCGGCGGCTACTCCGCGCTGGTGAGCAAAGGAATGACGCGGGCCGATGAGCTGCTGATCCGCTCGATCCCTCTTGCCCTGTCCGTGACGCGGCACGTATGCGCTTCCGTCAATGTCGGCTCCACCAAGGCCGGGATCAACATGGACGCGGTGAAGCTGATGGGGGAAGTGGTCAGGCAGACGGCGGAATACACCAAGGAAGAAGATTCCCTTGGCTGTGCCAAACTGGTGGTACTGTGCAACGCGCCGGACGACAACCCGTTCATGGCGGGGGCGTTTCACGGGGTCACGGAAACGGACAGGATCATCAACGTGGGCGTCAGCGGGCCGGGGGTGGTGAAGACGGCGTTAGAAAAAGTCCGGGGAGAGAATTTCGAGGTTCTGTGCGAGACCATTAAAAAGACTGCGTTCAAAGTGACCAGGGTAGGACAGCTGGTGGCGCAGGAGGCTTCCAGAATGCTGGGCGTGCCTTTCGGGATCGTGGATCTGTCCCTGGCGCCCACTCCCGCCATAGGAGACAGCGTGGCGGACATCCTGTGTGAAATCGGCCTGGAATATGCCGGGGCGCCTGGAACCACCGCCGCCTTGGCGTTGCTGAATGACCAGGTGAAAAAAGGCGGCGTCATGGCATCCTCTTATGTCGGCGGACTGAGCGGCGCGTTCATCCCTGTCAGCGAGGATCAAGGAATGATTGACGCGGTGGCTGCCGGGGCGCTGACTTTAGAAAAACTTGAATCCATGACCTGTGTATGCTCCGTGGGACTGGATATGATTGCTCTTCCAGGAGACACGGAAGCTTCGACGATCTCCGGTATCATTGCGGATGAAATGGCCATCGGTATGGTCAACCAGAAGACGACAGCCGTCCGCCTGATCCCCGTGGTCGGGAAAGGGGTCGGCGAAAGCGTGGAGTTCGGCGGCCTGCTGGGCCGTGCCCCCATCATGCCGGTCAGCCGTTTCTCCTGCGAGGACTTCATCCGGCGGGGCGGAAGGATTCCCGCGCCGATCCATAGCTTCAGGAACTAAGGACATCTAAAAACGAAGTTTTTAGATGTCCGCTACTCCCCGTTTTGCCCTGTAAACGGGGAGTTTCCCGGCGCTGCTCCCAATCTGCCGTGTAAATGGGGCGTGGCCCTCTGATCTGTCTTATTTTGCGGGAGTTTCCCCCACAAAGCTCTGTGCTTCTTCCGGCGTCAGCTGGAAAGCTTCCTGCAGTTTCTGGAGGATCACGCGGTCGGTGATCTCCAGTTCCCGCAGGATCAGAACCGCTTTCCGGATGCTTTCTTTTCTGGCGGCTTCTCGCCCGGCCGCGTATTCATCGATAATAATCTGCTGTAATCCGTGAATCATCTTGGGGTCGTCTCCTTTCAGTCTGTCCATGAGTTCTTTTACATTTTCCCGGTTCGCTGCATCGGTCGCTGACAGCAGAACATACTCCAGCCATCTGCGGAAGTCTGAGGCGGCGCTTCCCGGAAGCTGCCGGAAACGCTGGGCGACACAGGTGAGGATGTCCGGCAGGGAGCTGCTTTTCCTGTTTTTATCCAAGGCAAGGATGTTGTCGATGATCGTATTGCTGTTGAGGATATAGTCGTCTTCCAGCCGGTACAGGTCTACCAGATAGTATTCAAAATTGAGCGCGTGGCGGCCGAACAGTTCATAATGGTTCAGGTACTGCCGAAACTGCGTCTGCGCGCTCCAAGGCATCTCGCCGTTATAGAACAGGATCGGAAGGACTACCGGAAGACGGAAGTCCTTTCTGGCGCGTTCTTTTTCCGGCGTGTCCAGGAAGATCCTCAGCAGCAGTCCGAAGATCAACGCAAAAAACCGCAGAGGCATGGTGAAGTCTACGGTGGACTGTAGCTCCATCAGCACGTATACGTATAAGCTCATCTCGCCGCGGGTCACTTGATACAGGAGATCCGCCTGCCTTTTCAGAAACCCGTCCAGTAAAAATTCCCGGTCGCAGAGTTCTATGTTCTCTTCGGTCAGTTCCTTTGCCCAGTCGGCTTTTACGTACTTTTTCAGGAAATGCAGGAAATGGCTTTTATTAGAAAATTCCTGCTTGTACCCGGCATCGTATTTGGGAATGCCGCTCTGTTCTGCTAAGGGTGTTTCCGGTATTACAGGGAAGGCAGCTTCCGTCTTGGAAAAAACGGTACCTTCTTCCTTTCCCGGAGCTGCTTTCCCGCCGCTGCTTCCCGGCGGTTCCTGCCGCCCGCCGGGAAGCGTGCCGGAAGCTGTGTCCTGAGGATCTGCACCTGGCCGTTCCTGCTGTCCGTGGGGAAATGTGTCCTGCCGTTTTGGCAGAGCTTCTTTTGGAATTTCTTCCGAAGCTTCTTTCAGGGCTTCTTTCGGTGTTTCTTTCCGGTCTGCTTTCGAGAATGCTTTCCGTGCGTTTTTCCGTGTCTGTGTGCGGTGCCTGTTTCTGCTCATATGCCTGTTCCTTTCCTGTGTCGCCGCGCAGGACAAGAAAAAGGCAGCTGCTTTTACAGCCGAATAGGGCGCAAGGGCGGCGCCGCTTCTCTAAGCTACATGATAGCAGTCCTGTATCCTTTTTGCAATACCTGTCACGACCCAATTTGTGATTGTGGTTTGGCTTGTTGGTTTCCGGAACTCTTTTCGGCGGATTCAGCCGATGAAAGAAAAGTGAAAAGAGTAAAAAAATTGAAAGAATGGCATTCTTTCAATCGGAGATTTGTGCTGCGCACAAAGTCTCCAGACTTTGGAAGGAGCATGGTTCTAAAGATGAGAAGCAGCTTCCGGCGAGGAAGCCTCTCTATGTTTTCATACGATACCAGATCCCGGAATGTTTGTCAACAGGGAATAGATGATCCCGTCTTATTTTTTTCCGGCCAGGTTACTACTCAGCAAGGACGGCTGAGTACATCCGGCAAAAGCAGCCGGATGGAACATCACGCGCACAAGTTGCCGTTCAGCAGTCCTGGCTGAATGTGGTCTGTGCAGCTTGGTGCGCACTGTCTTTTGCGGGGTATTCTTGCCGAGCAGTGACCAGGCCGGCTCTTCCCAGGGATCCGAGGGGGCTTCGTGACCTCCGGCTGCGTCCGTCTGACGAAAGCGAGGGGCAGTTTCTAAAATAAATATTAAATTCCATTTTGTGCATAAAAATAAGATAAATTGAGTAAAATAAAGAAAACAGAAGAAAAAAAGGAAAAAAATGATTTCTATAGTCATAGATCGAGTTGCAAAGACCTTCGTATGAAACTAAGATATGTCTTAGAATTAGCACTCACGAAAAAAGAGTGCTAACAAAACCATACAAACAGAAATAAAGGAGGAGTGAATCATGAAATTAGTACCATTAGGCGACAGGGTCGTATTGAAGCAGCTGGTGGCGGAAGAAACCACGAAATCAGGCATCGTGCTTCCGGGGCAGAACAAAGAGAAGCCGCAGCAGGCTCAGGTTCTGGCGGTGGGGCCGGGCGGCGTGATCGACGGCAAAGAGGTGAAGATGGAAGTAAAAGTCGGCGATAATGTTATTTATTCCAAATATTCCGGAACGGAAGTCAAGATGGACGAAGAAGAGTATATCATTGTAAAACAGAATGATATACTGGCAGTGATTGCGTAAGTACGCGCGGCGTGGCAAAAGGAAAGCTTTTAGTCTCCCTGGTTTGGGGAGCGGAATGAAAATCGAAAACGTAAAATCCAGGAGGTTACAGACATGGCAAAAGAAATTAAATACGGGGCGGAAGCCCGCGCGGCATTAGAGTCCGGTGTGAATCAGCTGGCGAACACCATCCGTGTGACATTAGGGCCAAAGGGAAGGAACGTAGTGCTGGACAAATCCTTCGGGACGCCCCTGATCACCAACGACGGCGTGACGATCGCGAAAGAGATCGAACTGGCGGATGCGTTTGAAAACATGGGCGCCCAGTTAGTGAAAGAAGTGGCTACTAAGACAAGCGATGTGGCGGGGGACGGTACCACGACCGCGACTGTGCTGGCACAGGCGATGATCAACGGCGGCATGAAGAACCTTGCGGCAGGCGCCAACCCGATCATCTTACGCAAGGGCATGAAGAAGGCCACGGAATGCGCGGTGGACGCCATCGTGAAGATGAGCCGGAAAGTGAACGGGAAAGAGCAGATCGCAAGAGTGGCCGCCATTTCCGCCGGGGAAGACGAGGTGGGCGAATTAGTGGCGGACGCTATGGAGAAAGTGACCGGAGACGGCGTGATCACCATCGAAGAGTCCAAGACCATGAAGACCGAGCTGGATCTCGTGGAGGGAATGCAGTTCGACAGAGGTTATATTTCCGCTTATATGGCGACCGACATGGATAAGATGGAAGCGGTTCTGGACAGCCCCTATATCCTGATCACCGACAAGAAGATTTCCAATATCCAGGAAATCCTGCCGCTTCTGGAGCAGATCGTGCAGTCCGGGGCGAAGCTTCTGGTGATTGCGGAAGACGTGGAGGGCGAAGCGCTGACTACGCTGATCGTAAACAAGCTGCGGGGTACTTTCCATGCGGTGGCGGTAAAGGCGCCCGGATACGGCGACAGAAGAAAGGCGATGCTGGAAGACATTGCCGTGCTGACCGGCGGTACGGTCGTAAGCTCCGAGCTGGGCTATGAGCTGAAAGATGCTACCTTGGACATGCTTGGACGGGCAAAATCCGTAAAAGTGCAGAAAGAGAACACCATCATCGTAGACGGCGAGGGCGATAAAGCGGCGATCCAGAGCAGGATCAGCCAGATCCGCCTGCAGATCGAGGAGACCACGTCCGAGTTTGATAAGGAGAAGCTTCAGGAAAGACTGGCAAAACTGGCTGGCGGCGTAGCGGTGATCCGCGTAGGCGCGGCGACGGAAACCGAGATGAAAGAGTCCAAGCTGCGCATGGAGGACGCGCTTGCGGCAACCAAAGCGGCTGTGGAAGAAGGGATTATCTGCGGCGGCGGTTCGGCTTATATCCATGCTTCCAAAGAAGTCGCCGAGCTTGCGGAGGGTCTGGAAGGCGATGAGAAGACCGGCGCTCAGCTGGTGCTGAAAGCGCTGGAATCTCCTTTGTTCCATATCGTTACCAATGCGGGCCTGGAAGGCAGCGTAGTCATCAGCAAGGTACGGGAAGCCGAAACAGGCGTAGGCTTCGATGCCCTGAAAGAAGAATACGTGGACATGATCCAGGCGGGCATCCTGGATCCGGTGAAAGTGACCAGAAGCGCCCTCCAGAATGCCACCAGCGTGGCGGGAACGCTGCTGACCACTGAGAGCGTGGTCGCCAACATCAAAGAAGAAACCCCGGCAATGCCTGCCGGCGCGGGAATGGGCGGAATGATGTAAAGCGTGAACCCACGCTCCCTGTGTTCCTGTCTGTTTCATCAAGAAACCTGGCATTTCAGAAACTTGGCACTTCAAAAGGCGCAGTGAATCCACAAGGTTTTCACTGCGCTTTTTGGCTACCCCCCCAAAAAAAAAGGCATACGCATACAGTTAAGCGACCTTAAGGGAGAAAGCCAGCGTTGAAGGGAGCCTCTTTCGTTTAGAATTTGCGCAATAAAGAGACAGAAGATGCAGTTTTCGGGTTAAAACCATGAAATTCAGAGCAGCTAAGATCGCAAAAGAAACAAACTCCAAGACAACACGCAACTCCTTCCAAAGAGAAGCTTGTTTATTTAAAAACTTGTTCCTCAGGGGAAAAAGGTTCTGAACAGTCTTCAGTATAAATGGAATAATCATCCAAATTTTTATTCACACTCTTACTGCGGCATAAACGGGGCAACGCAGGAGTGCGCCCCCACGCTTGCCGTGGCTTATACGGTGAAATGGCGGGCTTCGGCTCGCCCTTCGTGACAAAAGAGCGGCATAAAACCGCCCTTTTGCTGAAATATTGTTATCGGCCTCCGGCCCTGCCGAAGTAGTCAAACTTGTATTCGGGTATCTCAAAGTTGACGTGGAGCCGCTTTGAGCCGATCATGAACAGGGCGTGGCCGCGCTTCTTGGACAGCAGCAGTTCTTCCTCCGCTTCGGTCAGGCTGTAAAATTCCTTTGTTTCCAAAACGTTCTTGCCGTCCGTCCCCATGATGATTTTGTAGCAGGGAATATCAAAAAGCGCCTGCCCGTACTGCTTGACGCTGCCGGAGAGGAAATCGACGACCGAATGGGAAATAATTACAAGCCCCGCCTCGTACTTCCTTGCGCGTTTTTCCACATTACGGAGAAACACAAGGCTCTGCGGCACATTTGCATCTATCATCAGATAAGCCTCGTCGCAGATCAGCAGGACGCGCTCGTTTCTGTCCCTGCTCATCTGCTCCCAGCACCACGACAGCAGGGTGAAATACTGCGCCCGTTTGATGTTGTCGCCGGTGTTCTGCAAGCTGTGGGTGTCAAGACAGATACAGCGCGACGATGTTTCCACCGTGCTGTGGCCGTTCCATAGGAACTGGTCGCTCCCGCGCGCCAGGTCGTGGAACAGCAGGGCAAGCTCTTTATGTTCCTCGTCCTTTGTCGCTTTTGCCTTTTTCTCCAAAAGGGCGTGAAGATTTGAAAAGGTGGGAAAGTCGGTGTTTTTGAGCTTCCGGATGTCGGTGTCCCAGTCAATGTTAAAATCGTTGTAAAGCTCAATGATGGCTTGTTTGAGAATGGCGCGCTTCATGTCTGACAGGCTCGGAATGTACAGCTTGAAGAAAATCTCCAGGTTTTTGATATGCAGAGCCATATCGCTCATGCCGTAGCCCTCGTCAACGTAAAGCGGCGCCGGCGAACCGCCGGTGGCAATGGCGGCTGCGGCCGCAGGACGGGAGTTGGGCTTTTCTTCATCACGCCGGTCATCTTGATAAACCGCGACAGCTTTACGGCGAGGTCAAAAATTATGGCTTCCAGGGATTTTGCCTGTCTTTTTTCCCTGCGCGTCACGGCGATGACCGCCTTGGTTGCGGCGAGGGTCGGGACTTTCAGAACGTCGGCGAGGACAAGATACGCCCACGCAGCGAATAAACAGGCAAACGGGATCAGTATGCCGGGCATAAAACACCTTCTTTCAGAGTTGTTTCCAAAAAAAATTACACAATTGTAGCTACGGCGTATTGACAAAACGCAGATTTTCGGATATACTATATCGTGAGAGGAGATGATACGATGTCCACAATACAGTTTCGCACGGACGAAACAACCAAAGCGCAGTCAAACGCGATTTTTCAAACGCTTGGAATTACGATGTCCGACGCGATCAATATGTTCCTGCGCCAGTCGATTTTGCACGGCGGCCTGCCGTTTGAACTAAAAATACCGAAGTATAACGAGGTCACGCTTGCCGCGCTTGCCGACATGGAACAGAGCAAAGGAAAAGGTATTCAGGGTAAATCCGTCAGCGCCGCCCTTGCTGATTTGAAAGCAGGGGACGACGAATGAATGTACGTTGGAGAAGCCAGTTCAAAAAAGACTATAAGCTGATGATGAAGCAAGGCAAGGATATAGCCGCTTTGGATTATGTGATTGAAGAATTGGCTGTACCTAACCCGCTGCCGGAAAGCTATCAAGGCCACCCGCTCAAAGGGGAATACAAAGGATACAGGGATTGTCACATTGAGCCTGATTGGATTCTGATTTACGGTTATGAAACGCTTGACGACGGCGAGCGCCAGCTGCTCCTTGTCAGAACCGGGTCACATTCGGATATACTTGAATAGCGTAAAGGGCGTGTCGCAAAACGTTAATGAAAAACGTTGGGCGATACGCCCTTTTTTGAGATATTCAGGAAAGAAAACATCTTAAATAGAGGACGGCATTACCATTTCAGCCCTCATCTAGGCATAGAAAAACAAGGGGAAGGCCTTTCCCCTGTGGATAACTTTTCGGTTGTCATCAGGCTGCTCTGGGGCTATGTAAATGTTTGCCGCAGCGCTTAGACTGAATCTTGCTGTGGAGTTTGTTTAGGTTAAAGGCCATGGCTAGCAAAAGGAGTTCCGTTTGAACATTTACCTGACCACGCATAAGGAAACGCCGAAAACCCATGTCTTGTTTCAGAATACCAAAAGCTCCTTCTACCTGGATAGAGCGGTCCATCCGTAGCAGTATCCCTTCCCCGCTGTTGATCCGCTCTTCCATTTCCTTGCGTTGGCGCTGAAAGTTCTTGGAAACATAGAGGTTTTTGCCGCGTTCTTCCAGAGGCGTTTTGCTTGCCCCTTTAATACACTTAGCCTTATAAAGACAGCCCTCACAGTGGGTACAGGCATAGACCGTAGTCACCAGCGGGTAGCCGGATTTGGATTTGCTTTTCTTCTCATAAGCGGCCTGGATCAGCTGGCCTGCATGGCAGAGGTAGGCATCCCGTTCCGCATCATAAGGCATATTCTCTCATTTGCCGATGTCGCTTTTCTATTTTTTCGTCTTAGCCTGCTCATGGTTGGCCGGTTTGATGAAGGCCATCTGTCCGTTTTTCTCACACCAGGCGTAGTTCTCTTCACTTTCAAAGCCTGCATCAGCAACCGGCTTGCGGCAGCCAGGGGGAAGCAGCTCTTCCAGCACAGGAATAAAAGTGTCTGTGTCATTGCGTGTCTGAGAGGCCATTGCCCCTACGATGTACTCGGCGTCTACCGCCAGGATAACATGGTAGCCGGGCTTGAGCTGGCCATTTCTCATGTGGTCTTCTTTCATCCGCATGAAGGTGGCGTCCCTGTCTGTCTTGGAAAAGCTATTTCGGTCACCAAAGCTATGATTGTAGTCGCCATATTTCTTCTGACGGGCAAGATATTCTTCTACGGTTTCGATGGCTTTCTGTACAGTGGATTTTCGTTTGCCTTTGCCTTGAACAAATTGCTCTGTCCCCTTTTGAGCACACAGCTTTTTCCGTAGTTTTTTTAGGTCTTTGCTGCGGATTTTTTCGCCAGCATAAAACCGTATCCCCCATTGTCCTGCCAGCTTGGGCAGCTCTGCCTTCATCTTTTCCTGCATTTTCGCCCCGCTTTTTTGTGTAGACTTTTTCCAGACAAAGCTGTAGCGATCTGCATTTGCCTTCAGCTTCGTCTCATCAATAAAGGCATGCAAAAGCGACAGTTCCCCCGCATCAGCCAGAAGCCTTACCAGTTGGCCGAACGATTCTTTTACCACACCGGTCAGACGTTGGCTGCAGAAGCGGGCAGTTGTTGCGTGGTCCGGCGCACGTTCCCAGCCCAGAAGGTACATGAAATTGATGTCCCTCTGACAGGCCTGCTCTATTTTTCGTGTGAAAATTATTACAGTCCAAAAATTATTACTTGACTTTCACGCCCTTTTCGCTTATAATAAGAGCGTGAAAGTCAGGTGGTTTTATGAAACGAGAAATCTTAGATTCCTTGCTCCGCGAAAACAATGGTTTTTTGAGAACATCAGAGGCCGTAGCCGCAGGCATTTCAAGGGAATATCTGGGCGAATATGTACGCAAAAACGGTTTGGAACGCGCCGCCCACGGCTTATATATGTCGCAAGACGCATGGGACGACGGGATGTATGTGCTTCAAGTGAGGTATCCCGCCGCCGTGTTTTCCCATGAAACCGCTTTGTACTTGTTGGGACTTGCCGAACGTGAACCGAGCATTTTTTCTGTCACGCTTAAGGCGAGTGCAAATACGACTGGACTTCGGAAAGATGGTATAAAGGTTTACCGCGTGAAAGAGAACCTACTGGGCGAAGGAGTCATTGATACAGTCTCCCCATCAGGTCATCCGCTCCGAGCCTATTGTGCCGAACGCACGATTTGCGATTTATTCCGCAGTCGTAGCGGAATTGAGGTGCAGGACTTGCAAGCGGCTGTCAAGGGGTATATCCGAAGGGGGGAAAAGAACATCCCGCTTCTCCTCCGTTATGCGAAGGAATTCAGGGTCGAAAAGTTAGTGCGTCAATATTTGGAGGTGCTGTTATGATTCACACGTCACGGCAATTGAAGGCGTTAGTCCGGAATCTGTCAAAAGGCGACAGCGCCAAGGCGCAGATTATCATCCGCAACTATGTGATGGAGAGATTCTTGGAACGTCTCTCCCTATCACGCTATCGAAATAATCTGATACTCAAAGGCGGTACTTTGGTGGCCGCGATGGTCGGTCTGGACAACCGTTCGACAATGGACGTGGACACCACGGTTAAAGGCGTAGACTTGTCCGCTGAAAGTGTCCGCGAAATAATCGGCGAGATTACGGCGGTCGAAATTGACGATGGAATGACCTTTGAGATTAAGAGCATTGAGCCGATTATGGACGAAGCCGACTACCCCGGAATCCGCGTGATGATGGAAACGATGCTGGAAACCATGCGGACACCGTTAAAGATTGACTTCTCCTCCGGCGACGTCATCACTCCCCACGAAGTAGCCTATTCCTTCAAGTTGATGTTCGAGGAACGCACCATATCCATATTGGCTTATAATCTTGAAACCGTCCTCGCGGAAAAACTGGAGACGCTGCTTTCACGCGGCACGGCGAACACAAGGATGCGGGACTTCTATGACATCTTTGCTTTGGAGGATTCGCAGATGCACACAATCAGCGATGATACACTACGGTCAGCTTTTGCCGCAACGCTGAAGAAGCGCGGGTCGTCTGCCATACTTGTAGATGCCGACCTGATTATCAGCGAGGTTGAAACCGATTCAGGACTGATAGCGTTGTGGAGTAGCTATCAGAGAAAATTCGACTATGCCGCCGACATTGGCTGGGAGCTGGTTGTTGGCGCAGTTAAGAGATTGACCAAGATGGCGACATAGCTAACATAATAATGAGCCGCGTTCCCTGAATCCATCAGGCTGACGCGGCTCTTTTTGTTTGCCCTGAAATCGACTGTGATGTTTGCACCCCTTCTGGAGCGTTTGCACCCCCTTGAAATCCCCCAACCGAGGCAAAATTAAATTGTATCAATCTCGACGTTATTATTTCTATAAAAACACCGTCTTTGATACAATTTAACGATTGCCTTTTTCGGCGGTGTGGAGGGGGGTGCAAAAACCGAGAGGGGGGTGTATAGGCTATAGCGGTCATTCAGACACCTCCTGCGGTTCGTTTTTGCATTCCATAATGTCCGTAATGTCGCGTTTGAGAGCCTCGCATATCTTCAAAAGCACATCAGTCGTGATATTCTCGCCCTTGCCAAGTTTCGCCATCGATGCGGAACTCACGCCGGAGATGCGTTTCAGTTCTTTCTTATTTATGCCTCGGTCGATTAGCATTTTCCATAGCTTGTTGTAGCTTATTGTCATCCCGTCTCTCCTTCCCGCCCTTTACTCCTCCTCAGTCGAAGACGTCTCGGCAAGCTCGGCTAATTCCCGCAGCTTATTCTCCAAAATGCGTTTGTCAGGCAAGTGTAATTTGTAGTCGGCAATCAAGGCTGGCGACAAACTGCGGCTCATTGCATACTCAACCACGGACGCATCCCTTTTGCTGCACAGTATAAGTCCGACGCTGGGGTTCTCGTCCTCTTTCCGGATGTCACGGTCGAGGACTTCAAGATAGAATTCAAGCTGTCCGAGATGCTCCGGCTTGAAGTCCGTTACCTTAAGTTCAATCGCCACAAGGCAGGATAACTCACGGTTGTAGAACAGAAGGTCAATGCTATTCCGATTCTATCAAATTGAAGCCGGAAACACAAGGAAAGTCCCAACATTTCCGGCTTTACCGGATAAAAACTCGGAATAATATCTACGCCAATCCACATAAGCGCCTGATCATATCTTCATTCCCCTCCCACATTCCTTTCTCCGCCGATGGTCGTATATTGGCGTTTGCTTCGGCTTTTTCCAATGCCTTTCGTTTCATTTCCGGATCTGCGCAGGCGTACACCCAAGTCGTTTCCGGATCTGCGTGGCCCAACAATTCCGCAAGAAGCTCCAACGGCATCCCCGAGCGGTACAGGTGCATGGCGCGCGATCTCCGAAACATATGCGGGGTGATTTTTCAGGGATATCCGGGCAATGTTTCTTGGCATCTATGCCGTATTTTCCCACAAACCTCGCTACATTGTCATCCGACATCGGCCCCCTTTCTTTACGGCGGATTGTATAGAACATGGGCGTTATACCGCAGCCGGATGAATGAAATGCTTTCTCATAACGATGAAAATGCCTTACGGTATCCTCGCTGATAGGCACGAGTCTTGGTTTTGAACCTTTGCCAAACAAGTAGACCGTCCGTTTTTCCGGGCCAATGTCGCAATGTCGCATTGCGAGCATTTCACAATCGCGTGCTGCGGAATCATACATAAGAACCATAAAAAACGTGTCGCGAATCCCCATTTTTGTGGACGTGTCAGGTTGGCTAAGAACTGCGGTCATTGCTTCCTGCGACATAAACTCCATCAAACGCGACTTATCGGCAGACTTTTTAAGCGGTATGTTCTTCAATTCTTCAAGATGGACAACAAGGACAGGCTCCAAAGATGCGGCAAACCGGAAAAACGATCTTATGCAACCGAGTCTATGGTTCCTTGTGGTTGGCATCCATCCTCTGGTTTTTTCCATCTCGTCAAGGAATCCAATCACCGCAGCGCGATTCAAATCGGCAAATACAATATATTCCGGCTGCTTGCCGGATGAAGCGCAGACAAATTTAAGCAACATATTCCATGTATGCCGACAAGCGGCGATTGTGTGGGGGCTGCAGTTTTTCTGCTTTGGGAGGTGGATTGTGAAAAACTCACGCATATAGGGTATGAACCTGTCACTCTGCTTCTTCTTCATCCCTAACCTCCGGAATAATGCCGCTGACGGACATAAAGTCCATGCACCTCAATCGCTCAGGCAGCAAATGAACATAATAGAATGTGGCCGAAAAAGTGGCGTACCTCATATAGGCGCACAAATAAGGTATCCAAGCATTTAAGTCTTTCCCTTCCTCAACACACCGCAATAACCTTGTTCAAAAGAGATGGGTTGACGACGCCTACGTTTGTTCAAGCTATCGGCAGCTTACCCGCGATTGCGCCATGCACTATATCCCCACGAAGAACGTTGAAAAGCTGATATTGTCCGCGATACAGCGTATCAGTTGGTACGTCCGCGAACACGAAACGGATTTTATTCAGAAGGTGCGCGAAGCGTCCAGCGTTCAACAGGAAGAAACGGTTAAAGACAGCAAGCGGCAGTTAATTCAAGCGAAAAAGCGGTTTGCCGAACTTGATACGCTTGTCAAAAAGCTGTACGAATCCAACGCCACGGGCAAGCTGTCCGACAGGCATTTCGAGCGGCTGATGGGCGAGTACGACGCCGAGCAATCCGCGCTTGAAATAACCATGACGGAACTGCAAGGCAAGATTGACACATGGGGCGAGGACAGCTTAAAGACGGACAGATTTATCGAACTGGTGAAGCGGTACACGGATTTTTCGGAGTTGACCACGCCCATGCTGAATGACTTTATTGAGCGCGTGACCGTATATGAGGGCGAGGGGCGCGGAGCAAGCCGCCGCGTGCGTGTTGATATTCACTTGAACTTTATCGGCGCGTTTGAAGTACCCGCCGATATTATTACGCCGATGGAAGTTAAAGAACAGCGGCTTATGGGGGAAGAACAGGCGGCAAAGGAACGGCGGTTAAAGGAATCGGAACAAGCGAAGTACGAGCAACGCAAGGCGGGCAAGCGGGAGTTTACGGCGAGGAAAAAGGCAGGGCTGCTTATGCCCGAAGAACTCGAAGCGGACGAGCAACACAGGGCAAAGCGGCGCGAATGGCAAAGGGAATGGCGTGATAAGCGCAAGGCCGCCGAAACCGCCCAAGCCGTTATCTCAAAATGAAATCATCAGGCGGAAATACGCGGGTTTGCCGCTCACTGAAGAAGAATACGCAATCTACCGTGCGTGGCAGGATAAAAAAACCCAGCAGACGCGGGAAAGGCGGGAACGGCGGGAAAGGCAAAAGACCGCCGCCCTGCCTATGGCGGCGAACCTATAACGACAAAGCGGATACTTCAAACGAGGTATCCGCTTTTGTGTTTGCAAAAACATACCGTGAGCGGCATTTTAAGACTTTTCCGCCACAGTAATAACGTACCCGTTATTGTCAGCAATCGCAAATTCTTTTGTGCCATAAAAGGTCGTATGTTCCTCTACAAGCAGTTTGGTTTTGCTCTGAATTTCCTTTTGGAAATCCGCAAAATCATCTACCATAATGAACAACGAAATAGAGGGCTTTACTTTTTCCGTCGTCAAAATGGGGTATTCCTCACATAGATTCTCGCGCTCCTGAAACATGAGTTGTTGGTTATCTTTTGCCGCTATTGCAAACTGGAGTTTCCCCTTGTCGTTCGGGACAGACGCGACCTCTGTAAATCCGAGGACTGTTTTATAAAAGTTCAAGCTGTCCTCGACGCTTTCAACCATGAGATTTGCTGTAATTGAGTTTAACATAATTTTGGCTCCTTTTCTTGTTTTGATATTGTCATCATATCAAAACAAAAAGCCAGCTTATTGTATAAAATCGACATCTTCTCGGCAGGCTTTGATAAGCTCCAAAGGGGTCAGACCGATTGACTGCTTCACATCTTTATTAAGGTGTGGTTGGTCATAGTAGCCCTCAATACGCAATATATCACTCTGCTTTACATGAACTGACGTCAAGATACGCAAGGCGTTTTGAAACCTCAAGACGCTGAGAATCATTTTCGGGGTCAGCCCGAAATGTCGGTTAAACAACCGCTCGCATTGCTTCTGAGAGTAGTTTAACATTTTGCATATTTCGCTCACATTGTCAGGGGTATCTGCATACAAAATATCATACAATTCCATAAACTTGGAAGGCTTCTTATTTCCTGTTAATGCCAAGAGGTATTCCCGCAAAACATTCTTTTGCTCTGCTGGCTGTAATTCAAAAAACTTGCTTGCGGAAAAACCCGTATCAAAATCGTCGAGCGGAATGAAGCCGTCCATTGCTTTTTCCGCAGGTAGCCCTGTAAGACATTGGAACGCGCCGGGCTTCAATCTAAAGCCAAATGACGAACTTCCCGCAAGAATCGGATAGTGAAACTCCGTTTTCTTCATTCCTGCAAATCCAACGACTTTTTCTCCGGCGTCAACTAACAAATCCACGCAAGTGTCTGGGAGTATGATGTTTTCGACCGTTTGATTCGGGTTCGTCTTTGGCTCCATCTCCCAAAAACAGATAGCGAAGCCCGCCATATCAGGGCAAACCGTTTCGCTGTAACTTACGTTTCGCTTGAAATTTTCATTCAGCAAAAATGGTATCTGGATAGGGTAATATTCTGAATCATTGATACTTAATTCCATAATCACACCTACAGATAACCTTATTTGTCCGCAACTTCTACCGCAAGTCGCATATTGCTATGCGTGGCGCGGCGGCTTTCCCTGCGGCGAGGAAAAGCGGATTGCCGAAAGGCAAAACGGATTTCCGAAGCCGCAGCCCCGCCCGTGGCGGTAAGCCCCCGGCAGGGCCGCGGGAGCGCCCACGGCGGTTATGGCGTAGCCTAACCGTCAGAGTGGGTCACACGCTTCAAGGAAGCGGGTGAAAAACGCCCCAACTACCGCCGCACATTAAAGTCCTATGCCCGGTGAAGAATCGCCCGTTTCCAGTTTTTGAGTGCGTCAACCGACTTTTGCGGCAACATACCCATTATCAGCAAACAGATACCTATACCCGCCAAAAGTCCTGACAGAAAAGGAAGATCGGCGAACTGGTTTATTAAAGTCATTGCCACGACGCACAGAAGCCCGATTTTTGTTGAGAGTTTCATACCTGCTAACCTCCACAAGCAATTTAAGATAATGACTAAGTATACCACAAGATTGTGAATAAATCAACAAAAAATCCAAGCCCCTTTGCGGTCTGAAGATTGCAAGTTTCATTGCCCAACATTTTTTACCAGTTACATTAAGCCGCCATTTGGTTCGCTGATTTGTAGCCTAAGATTTTGCGGGGGTAGTTGTTCACCCAGTCTCCGATCCGTTGCAGTTCCTTTGCCGTTATCTTTCCGATGTCGATCCCTTTGTGTATGAAGCGCCTGAGTATCCGGCTGCCGTTTTCGTTGCTGCCGCGCTCCCGGCTGCTGTAGGGATGAGCGTAATAGACCTCATCGCATTTGGCGGCCTTCTTGATGGCCTCGCTGTCCAAAAACTCGCTCCCGTTGTCGGCGGTGATTGTCTTGAAGACGTCATCGGAGTCGCCGCCGACCCGCCTTCTTGCCCGCTTGATTGCCGCAATTACCTCTTTTTGCGTCTTGTCCTTCACCAATATATACAGCGGCTTCCTCGTCTTGCGCTCCACGGGCGTCAGGATTGCCGGTCGGGTCCCTTGCTTGCCGGCGACCAGATCGATCTCCCAATGCCCCGCCTCCGTCCGTCGGCTTCCGGTGGGCGTTCCGTAATGCTCTTGCCGTTCCTGTTGTTCAAGGCGACCGTCCGGATTTTCTTGTAGCCACGCTTCTTCCCCTCTTCCTTTACCCATAGGTCTTTGTTGCTGATTCCCGCGAACACCCCGCTGTCGATGTAGCTGTAGAGCGTCTTTGTGCAAATGCTCGCCTTGAACGGCAGTCCCTCCGCTTTGATATGACCTATTATGGCATCAGGCGACCATCGCTCGTTCTTGATCCTGTCCTCTATATATCGCGCCAGCTTGTGGTCATGCCCGATTTTCAGCCCCCGCCCTTTGTTCGCCGACGTTTCTTCCCGGCGCCTTTGCGCTGCATCGGCCTTGTATACGCGCTCTACGATGTACAGCGGCTCGTATTTTTTGTTGCTGGGGTTCATTCTTTTCTGCTCTACAAAACCCTGATCCGGTTCTCGCTCTATCGTCCTGCGGTCGCGCTTGGGTTCCAGCGTTTCCCCTATCTGAGCAGGGGTTAACCCCTGCTCAGATAGGGCCTCAATTTTGTACCTCTCCGGCTCCGAAATCTGTTTCCGTTTCCTTCTCTTTGTGTTATTCTGTTCTTGACCCATTGTTGTCCCTCCAGTCACTTTGTTGTCTTGCAACTCCATTGTAACTGATTCGGACCCTCGATGGGCCACTTTTTTATATGTTCGGGCAATTCATTTTACAACTTGCCGTGCGTTCAAATAAGGCGCTGTCCATCTGCCGCTTCAACTCGCGGAAAGAGTATCTGTTCCTGACAGCAAGCGTGGGATAAAACTCCCGCTCCTCCTCGGTTTTGCACGACATGATCTACAAGTTGTGCGACCACGTCAATTCTCGCGACAGCGTTGCGAGTTTTTCATTGTCTCGATACGTCTCATAAAACTGTTTCATTCTCCAGATGTTTGACGGAGAGAAGCCCTTTATGCCCGTGTAACGGCGTTGGATGAAATCTGAAAATTCGCCGACAACGGACTTGCCCCAACCACTCTCTTCAACGCGCCGGCTCACATATTCCCCTATGTCGCCGTACATGGTGATAAGTTCCCGGTTGACTGCGCGGAACGCGTTTTCACGAGCATTCTCAATAATGGCTACGACTGCGCGGAACGCATTTTCATTGTTATTTGGAATCAAACTGTCGCTCATAAAGGCTCCTTCAATTCTCGCAACGTGTTGCGAGTTTTATTTGTTTGGAAAGCGCTGACACCACTTATGCTTTTCTGTTAGCGCAAGACTGCAAGTACCACATGCAGATTGAATATGATTAAGTATAACACAAAGCATCGTGAATTTCGATAGCAAATTTGCAATTGTGAACTTATGGGGCGTAAATACGAATTTGTTTGATTGTGAGGCAAGTTCTGCAAATGAAGCAGCATAGAAATAAAGCCCTGCAAGAGATTCTGAACCGCACCCTGTCAAGTAGACAGTGGGAAAAAGAAAAAACGCCGGTCACGAAAAAAATGTAACCGGCATTTTTTTACTGTCCAAAGCAAGACAAAAGCAGGCGGATGATAAACCGCCTGTGATAAAAGGATTCGCGATGCTGCGGAAGCATTTGAAACCGTGCGACAACTGCTGTTGTCACACGGATTTCAAACGCTGATAGACATCATTTTTTATGCCGCCAAAAGCAAGGCCCGAAATTCCAGAGTCTGAATATTCTCCCGTGTAAATAGAAATAGTTCCCATATAAATGAGATGGAGGTTAAGACATGAAACAAACAAAGAACGCGCTCACGGAGCAGGAAATGGAACTGGTGGGTTTGCTGATGCAGGACTGCCAAAGCACGGGCGATATTCAGTCGGAGCTTAAACGGCTATTCGCGGGAACGCTTGAACAAATGCTTGAAGCAGAGATGGACGGGCATTTGGGCTACGAGAAAAACAGCGTGCAAGGCAACAATTCGGGCAACTCGCGCAACGGTTACAGCCGCAAGACGGTCGTCAGCGACTGCGGCGAATCGGAAATTGCCGTGCCGCGCGACCGCAACGGGGAGTTTGAGCCGAGAGTCCTTGAGAAACGCCAAGTTCGCACGGATGGAATTGAGCAAAAAATCATGGCGATGTATTCAAGGGCATGAGCCAGCGTGACATTGAAGACAATCTGCGCGAGATTTACGGCGCGGAGGTTTCGCAGACGCTGGTTTCCAAGATTACGGACAAAATTCTGCCGGAGGTCAACGAGTGGCAAAACCGCCCGTTGGAAACGATTTGCCCCATCATTTACTTCGACGGAATCGTGTTCAGAAGCCGCAAGGATAGCCAAATGATCAGCAAATGCGTCTATTCGGTTTTGGGGATTGACATGAACGGCCAAAAGGAAATTGTGGGGATTTGGACTAGCGGAAATGAAGGCGCAAGCTTTTACGCGAGTATCTGCTCAGACCCGAAAAAGCGCGGTGTGACGGACATTTTTATCGCTTGCCACGGCAATCTAAAAGGTCTGGAGACGCCATACACGCGGTGTTCCCCAAGACGAAACAGCAGCTTCGCGTTGTTCATCAAATCCGCAATTCCACGAAATTTGTGCGCTACACCGACCGGAAGGAAATCTGCGCTGACCTCAAGAAAATCTATGGCGCGGTTCATCTTGACGACGCGGAGTATGCTAAAGAAGAGTTCAGGGAAAAATGGGATAAGAAATACCCGTCGATTCTGCGTTCCTAGGACGCGAATTGGGCGGGACTCACCACGTTTTTTGAGTTTCCCGGGCAAATTCGGCACTTGATTTATACCACAAACGCGGTAGAAGCGTACCACCGAATGGTGAGAAAATTCACGAAAGCGAAGGCGATTTTTCCCACCGACGATTCGATACGCAAGGTCGTGTTCCTGCCGGTTCGGGAAGTGGCGAAAAAGCGGACGCAGCCGGCGCGGGACTGGGCGCTTGCCTGCAGCCAGATTATGATATTCTCCGCTGGCAGATTTGCGGCGTGAGCCGGGTCCCGCGTCTGCGGACGCGGGAGTTTATACGCTTTTGGCATACCGATGAGAGGAAAACGGCGAGCCGAAGCCCGCCATTTCACCGTATAAGCCACGGCAAGCGTGGGGGGCGCACTCCTGCGTTGCCCCGTTTATGCCGCAGCAAGAGTGTCAACAAAAATTTGGATGATGATTCCGTTTACACTGAAGACTGTTCAGAACCGTCAGCTTACTTCCTTTGCTTGCGTTTTCCGAAACTTCAGGCAGTAATTCCGCTAAATCAGCCTTGGCACCCGTCTCATTATACAAATGGAACGCGTTTGCTCTCAATCTTAGGCAAAAATCCCCGCCCTTATCGAGAATGTGGCTCATTGATTTCAATGTGCCGTATGCACGGTCGCCAATGAAGATGTCCTCTTTTTTCAATTTTTTTGAAATCAGCCGCAGATTCTCCGCGCGCCGCAGTGGTCAGGTTAGTTTCAATCGTCTCAAGAGTGAATAAATCCATCATGCAATGAAGGCGGTAATCCGCTCCTTTGCTTCCTCTGAAACCCTCATCTGTAGCATCAGCCAAACGGACGCGCCAAGGCGCAAGCCAAGCTGGTTTTTCTGTGATTATGCCTGATTGTCTGCAAAAATTAACGCACAGCCATTCTAGCCAGTCGGCGCTTTTGCAGATCCTTTCATATACAGCGTTTTTGTTTAGAGCAAGACCTTCTGTCAATTTCAGCATTGCTGGTGTTCCGCCAAAGCTTCCTCCGCTGGTCAGGTGCAAAAGGTTCCATTTTAACAAATCCGATGCGCCGCCTATCTTCCGGCTTCGTGTTCATGTGCCTAGTTCACGCGCTTTTTCTTCCCAGCCTTCAGGCATTATTGAGATTATTTTTTCATAACCCTCTATCTGTTTTTTCATACCTATAGTTTAACATGTTTTTCTCTGTTTGTAAACTGTACGCGTATGCCCGAAAGGGGATGGCTTGGGCATGGCGCTTACCGAAGCGGGAATGATCCTCGGTGTACCCAGCGTAGAGCGGCTCTCCAAGAAGAGGGATATGGAAACCTTGCGCCGACGGCCTGCGGCGGACGGGTTCCTGCCGACGGGCGCGCGCAGGCAGTATACCTGCGGACAGATCTTAACGAATAGGTTTCTGGCTTTTACCTGAAAATCTGCTTGCGGTATTTTTGCAGGGTCATTAACAGCAGCATTCCCAAGACGCCGCAGGAAAGCAGTTCCCCCAAAAAGACCGTCAGGAAGAAATAGGAAAGCGAACCTTCAAAGCGGTACACATAAGCCAGCAGGAAAGGAACTGCCACAGTGTTGGCGGCAATGGGCGGGAGCGGCGTAAGCCATCGGTGTCTGCGGAGCGCGTAAGTACCGAAAGCCCCTGCCAAGGTGGCAAGGCTTCCGAAGAGGATGTCCAAAGGAAGGCAGCCGGTCAGAAGATTGCTCAGAAGACAGCCTGCGAACAGCCCCGGGACAGCCGCCGGGATAAAAAAAGGAAGGATCGTCAGCGCTTCGGAAAAGCGAAGCTGGATGGCATAATTAGCCAGTCCGAGAGCGTTGGCAAGCAGAGTCAGTACGACGTAAAGAGCGGCGACGATGGCGGCCTGAGCCAGAAATAATACATTTTTGTTTTTCATCTTACATCTCCTTAGTTTTGTTTTACGTGAGGATGGTTACGAACTCACGGATGGGTCGCTTCCCTTTGGGCGAGGAAGTGATCGGCTTTTTCAGTATAACAGGAAACGGGGATTTGTCAAGGGTAGAATCCTGTTTGCAAGGGCGGCCTGACGTCTTGTTTGGGTACTTATCATTTTGTGCGAAATCCGCACAAATGGATTTCGTAGGAGCTTCCTGCTGAGCAGGAACCTTATTTTCGTCAGCGTAATGTGAAAACGGATATTTTTGGTAAGGAGATCTCCATCTGCGGGATACTCCTACTGGACAGCCGTGCCGAATCATGTTATATTACAAGAAGCAAGAACGGCTTCTTGTAATCAAATGACGGCGCAGAGGACGCGCCTTTTATCGAAAGCCGCGTTGCGGCTTCCGATAAGCCATATTACAAGAAGCAAGAACGGCTTCTTGTAATCAGGTATTACCAAGAAGCAAGAGCGGCTTCTTGTAACCAGGTATTACCAAGAAGCAAGAACGGCTTCTTGTGGACTTCTGACGGCAGAGCCGTTTGATCATGGCGTTTCCGGGAGGAAGGATCCGAGGATTTTCTGGAGAGCAAAAAAATGGGAATCGTGAAGATGGAAGAGGTCGTTTATGAATATATCCGCAGGGATGAAGAAGGGAACGTGGAGGGGATCACCACGGCGGTGGATCATGTCTCGCTGGACATCCGGCGGGGGGATTTTGTCGCCATCCTAGGCCACAACGGTTCCGGGAAGTCCACCTTGGCGAAACATATCAACGCGATCCTGTATCCCGGGGAGGGAACGGTGTGGGTGGACGGCAAGGATACCAAGGACGGAACGCAGTTATGGAATATCCGGCGCGAGGCCGGCATGGTCTTCCAGAATCCCGACAACCAGATCATCGGGCAGGTGGTGGAAGAGGACGTGGGCTTTGGGCCGGAAAACATCGGAGTGCCGACCAAGGAGATCTGGGAGCGGGTGGAAGAGAGTCTGCGTGCGGTGGGCATGTACGAATACCGGAAATACTCTCCCAACAAACTTTCCGGAGGACAGAAACAGCGCGTTTCCATCGCCGGGGTACTTGCCATGCATCCGAAATGTATCATCCTGGACGAACCCACCGCCATGCTGGATCCCCGCGGGCGCAAAGAAGTCATCCGTGCCGCGAGGGGGCTGAATCAGGTGGAGGGAGTGACCATTGTGCTGATCACTCATTATATGGAGGAAATCATCTGCGCGGATCAAGTCTTCGTGATGGATCAAGGCAGGATAGCCATGGAAGGAACTCCCAGAGAGATCTTTTCCCAGGTGGAGAAACTGAAAGAACTGCGGCTGAATGTTCCTCAGGTGACGCTGCTGGCGTATGAACTGAAAAAAAAGGGGCTGAGCCTGCCGGACGGGATCCTGACGGTTCAGGAACTGGCGGCGGCCTTGTTGCCCGCTTCGGGCTGAAAAGCTTGTGACTGCCCAGTCAGGGAATCCTGCGGAGTAATGAGTGTCCACACGGGCATGGGCGGTATTTTAGAAAAAAATTACGAGGGTAGCTGAAAATTCAGCAAAGACAGCTCAATGGATTTCATGCCGCCGTTTTTGGATAGACTGGAGAGGAAGCCTTACATGTCCATTATTTTAGATCAAGTCACCTACATTTACAGCGAGGGGACGCCGCTGGAGATCCGGGCGCTCAATAATATCAGCTTACAGATTCCGGACGGGCAGTTCATCGGGATCATCGGCCATACCGGGAGCGGCAAGTCCACGCTGATGCAGCACCTGAACGGCCTGATGAAAGCAAGCAGCGGACACATTTATTTTAACGGAGAGGACATTTATGACCGGGATTATAATCTGAAAAAGCTCCGCGCGAGCGTCGGCCTGGTCTTCCAGTATCCGGAACATCAGCTGTTTGAGGCGGATGTCTTTTCGGATGTCTGCTTCGGCCCGAAGAACTTGGGTCTGGATAAAAAAGAGGTGGAGCTTCGGGCGTATGACGCCCTGCGCAAGGTCGGTCTGGAGGATGAGTATTTTTATCAGTCTCCTTTCGAGCTGTCCGGAGGGCAGAAAAGACGCGTGGCGATCGCGGGGGTGCTGGCGATGAAGCCGGAGGTTCTGATTCTGGACGAGCCGACCGCCGGGCTGGATCCGAAAGGCAGGGATGAGATCCTGGATCAGATCAAGCAGCTGCAGCTGAAAAACGGGCCGACGATCCTCCTGGTATCCCATAGCATGGAAGACGTGGCGGAGTATGTGGACCGGATGATCGTGATGAACAAGGGCGGGATCCTTTATGACGACGTGCCGAGGGAAGTGTTCCGGCATTACCGGGAACTGGAGGAGGTGGGGCTGTCCGCGCCCCAGGTCACTTATATCATGCACGAGCTGCGTAACCGGGGGCTGGACGTGGATGTGAGCGCCATCACCATCCGGGAAGCGGCGGCGGAGATTTTAGGATCCAAGGCGCGGAGGGGCAAAATCTAGCTTCCACGGTGCGGAACCTAAGTTTTTGCGGGCCAGGAGAAAAGAAAAGAGGACGGGAACAGAATGCTTCGAGATATTACTTTAGGACAATATTACCAGGTGGAATCCGTGATACACAGGCTGGATCCCAGAGTGAAACTGGGCGGAACCCTGCTGTATATCCTTTCCCTGTTTTTCTTCCGGAATTTTCTGGGCTATCTGTCGGCGGTTCTGTTCCTGGGGATCCTCATCCGGCTTTCCAAGGTGCCGTTTCGCTATATGGTGAAAGGCATGAAAGCGGTTCTGCTGCTGCTGGTGATCACCGTGCTTTTTAACCTGTTTCTGACGCCGGGAATTCCGCTTTGGTCCGTGTGGAAGCTCACCGTTACCAAGGAGGGGCTGCGCACGGCGGCGTTTATGGCCGTCCGCCTTTCCCTGCTGATCATCGGCTCGTCCGTCATGACGCTGACGACCACGCCCAACAATCTGACGGACGGGATGGAAAGAATGCTCCGCTTCCTCAAGCCGTTCAAAGTGCCGGTGCATGAAGTGGCGATGATGATGTCTATCGCCCTGCGGTTTATCCCTATTCTCTTGGAAGAGACGGATAAGATCATGAAGGCGCAGATTGCCAGGGGCGCGGATTTTGAAAGCGGCAACCTGGTCAGACGGGCAAAAGCCATGGTTCCTTTGCTGGTTCCCCTGTTTGTCTCCGCCTTTCGCCGTGCTAACGATCTGGCGATGGCAATGGAAGCCAGGTGCTACCAAGGCGGAGACGGACGCACCAAGATGAAGCCCTTGGTTTACCGGAAAAGGGATTATGTGGCTTACGCAAGCGTGGCTGCCTATCTGGCGGCAAGTATCTGGCTCGGAGGGTTAAAATGACAGGCGCCTCACTGCGGCGCTGATCGTTCCAAGAAAGCCCTGCGGGTCAAAAATGAGGTTCTACGGTAAGGAACCTGGATCTTCCAGAAAGTCCTGTGAACCAAAAATCCGGATCCTACAGGTATGGGATCTGGACTTTGCAGAAAGTCCCGTGGGTGGAGGCGCAAGCTGTATCTGCGGCGGCTACAGACTGAAATAGACAGATGCCGCTTGCGCGGCCCGCCGTAGGCGCAAGCTGTATCTGCAGCGGCTACAGACTAAAATAGACAGATGCCGCTTGCGCGGCTCACCGTAGGCGCGAGAGTTCGCTAAAGCGAACTCTTTGTTCCTTGGGGGCGAAAGGAATGGACAGATGGTTTCCGTAAAAAGGAGAGTGCGCCTACGGGTCGCTTATGACGGCACCGCATACCATGGCTGGCAATTGCAGCCGGGGGCGGTCACGATAGAAAGCGAATTGAACGGAGGTCTTTCCCGGCTTTTGGGAGAGGAAATCCGGGTCATCGGCGCCAGCCGCACCGATACGGGGGTACATGCCCTCGACAACATAGCGGTTTTTGACACGGCTTCCCGGATCCCCGCGCCCAAGATCGCCTATGCCCTGAACCAGAGGCTTCCACAGGACATCCGGATCCGAAAATCCGAGGAAGTTTCCGCCGACTGGCATCCTAGGCGCTGCGCCAGCCGCAAAACCTATGAATACCGCGTTTACCGGGGAGAGTTTCCCATGCCGGTCAGACGGCTGTATTCCCTGTTCACCTATCGCGACTTGGACGTAAGCCTGATGCGCAGGGGCGCGGGCTATCTGGAGGGGGAACATGACTTTGGAAGTTTCTGCCGAAAAGCCGCCTGCGCGGAAAGCACCGTGCGTATCCTTTACCGCGTGGAAATCCTGGAAGAGGAGGAAGAACTGGCGATCCGCGTCTGCGGCAACGGCTTTCTGTATCATATGGTCAGGATCCTTGTGGGAACCCTGCTGGAAGTCGGGGAGGGGAAACGCCGCCCGGAGGATCTTCCCGCCCTCCTGCTGGCAAAAGACCGGGAAAAAGCAGGCCCGACCGCGCCTGCCCATGGGCTGACGCTGATGAAATATGAGTTCGGTGAAACGATGGGTATTGTCGGTTCATCGAACCGGTGACGCGGATTCGGGATCCCTTGGCTTTCCTGGGTCTGATCTTCCTCTTTTGAAAATGCGCGCAAACTGCTGTGCCGCACTTTATGGAAAAGCGCTTGACGCGTCAGACGGAAACGATCGACAGGTGTGGGCGTATTGGTGAAAACCTCACCTTTTTGTCCGCTTAGCGGGATACCGCTTCTGAAACCATGCCGTCAACACATCCATTGCGGCGGAAGCCGCCGGATGGATAAGACCCGCATACGGCGAGACAGCGGTTCCCATCAGAGAGTAAGCCCAAAACGGCCTCAGCAGATAACGCCCCGGCAAGCCGTCAAGATACGGTTGGTATGCATATCAGCGCCGGGAAAATTAATGTGTGGAAATTCAGGAGCAGCCATATGACGCGCCGAGAACTAATTGAATACTGCCCTGACGTTTCCCGGCGCTTATGAAGACTACCCGTTTGCCGAAATTCCGGGCGAGGATCATACGACAGTTATGCGACACAGTGCAGACAAGAAGTCTTTCGCCTTCATTATGCGGCACAACGGACGACTATACCTGAACCTGAAATGCGACCCGCTTGAGGCGGGCTTCCTGCGGCAGGCATTTACCGGGATTTTGCCCGGATACCATATGTCACACACGCATTGGAACACAATTGTCATCGGCTCGGACGTGCCGGAAGAGGAAATCAAACGGCAAATCGGGAATCGTTACATCCTGGTAAAGCCGAAAGCGAAAAGGAGAACAGCAGTGAGCAAATACGAGCCATTATGGAAACACCTACAAGCCGATGGGCGCGATACGTTCCTGATGACTTACGACGCGATTCAAGCCGTCCTCGGCTTTGACATAGACCATTCTTTCCTGAATGCCAAAAAGGAAGCCGCACAGTTCGGCTATGCCGTTGGCAAAATCTCAATGAAAGAGAAGCATGTTACTTTCGACAAAATGTAAGGAGTGAGTGTGAAGTGAACTACAAAGACACGCTTGAAACAAAGCGTTTGATCATGAGACCGCTTACCACAGATGATTTTGAAGCGGTTCATTCGTGGGCGAGTCATCCCGCCAACACGCGCTATATGGCGTGGGGTCCGAATGACGAGGGACAGACCAGAGGCTTTCTGGTATCGGTCAATCCCGGAAAGGACTACGCTGTTGCCCTGAAAGAAACTGGTACTGTCATCGGCAGTTGCGGCATTTATCCCGATGCGAATGGAGACACCGCCGAGCTTGGATGGATTCTCCACATAGACCGTTGGAAACAAGGCTACGGCACGGAACTTGGCGGTGAGTTAATCCGTTATGGTTTTGAAGATTTGAAACTGCGGAGAATCTTTGCCACTTGCGCCGCTGTCAACTACGGTTCGTGTCGCGTTATGGAGCGAAATGGAATGCGCCGCGAAGCCACGCATAAAAAGTCATTTTGGGCAAGAGTGGATAAGGAATGGGTCGAAGGAGCGGAATACGCTATCCTTGCCGAGGATTATTTTGCGGAGTCAGGGGACCGAAGCACAACAGGGCAATCGGCGGACTGCTGCTACAAGACCGACCGTGGCGTGTTCCGTTATCGCGTCGGGGCAATGATCCAGCGTGACGGCAAACTTCTGATGGCCACCAACAGCCGTGACCACTATTACTATTCCGTGGGCGGCGGGGTGCGCTTCGGCGAAACCACCGAAGCCGCCCTAAAGCGTGAAGTCTCTGAGGAAATAGGCACAGATTGCACGATTGGCAAACTTGCTCTTGTTCACGAAAACCTATTCGAGGAACGTGGTATCAAATACCACGAACTGGCTCTGTTTTATTTTGTGGATTTACCCGCAGATGCCATAGTGCGATCCGAGCGACTGACCGACAGCGGTCTGGTAGAGTCCTTTGAATGGCTGCCGATCAATCAACTAGACGCTCTGATCCTATATCCAGAAGTGCTGAAAACCGCGATTACTCGTTTGCTTAAGCCGAATAAGGAAGTATTCATCAAAAATCTAATTCAAATGCAGTCAGACTGCGGTATTTGTAGCGAATATCAAACTGATTGGAGAAGTTAAGATGACTACAAAATCCTTATTTGAGCAAATGGGCGGATACCGCCAAGAGGGCGATTGCTTCATCCCTAACCTTACCTTACCGGAAGAACCCGCATGCGAAATTGGGAGATTCGGGCTAATGCGGCGGCACTATCTTAAAAATCACCGCAAGGCGCTGTTCAGCCGACTGCTAATGGCAGGTGAGTTACACAAGCACTTCTATGAAATCGACCAAGCCGCCAATGACTGGTTCTGGCTTATCACCAACCAAATGGCGAAATCCGAGGGCGTAACGGAGGAACTGAAATCCAAAAATCAGCTTTTGTGGATTCAGAAAATGACCAATATCCGCAACAGGGTTGAGGAAATCATCCTTGATGAGCTGATTTACAACTAATGCAAAGGTGGCCGGGAGGTCAAAAGGCCTCCCGCCATCATTTACATCTTCTTCACCGGCCTTGCCATTTTTGCACCCATCTTTGCATCTGCACCAAAGTTGAAATAGGGCGCTATATCCGGCGCATGGTCCCAACCATACAGCTTTGGATTATAGGCGTCCATTAATTCCCACAACAGACCAATTGCGTGACCGAAGTCATTCTCGTCCTCAAACGGCGCGCCTTGAAAATACAGCATCATGCAAGGCGGCAGATCAATCACCTCATAGCCATCCGGGATTGGTTTATCATAGTCCATTGGTATTTCCACCCCTGCGGCGGTGTTGCCTGTGCCGGATTTGATGAGATTGGGCGGCAATGTTAATAATGCGGCAGTATCGAACTTCTCGGAAATGCTGTTGAGCAGTCCCTCCCATTCGCAACCCATTTCCTCACAATATGTCAAATAACAGGTTGCTTTGACAGAACGCTGCAAAATCAGTTTCCTTGCCGGACGGCTGACGGCTGTCACTATCATGGTTCGCTCAATCGGTAGCTTTGGCATAGGTTCACATTCCCCTTTTAAGATATAGTAGGTTTCAATGTTATTCCCGATAAACCACCTAACCGGCGGCATTTCTCGTTGATATTTCTGTGGTGTAATGCCGAACTGCCGCGAAAATGCCCGCGTGAAGCCGTCGTGAGAATCAAAGCCGCTATCCAACGCCACATCAATTATTCTGTTGCTTGAACTTTGCAGCGTTTGTGCGGCATGAGTCAGGCGCAGGGCGCGGACGGTCTCCATCGGCGTGCGGTGGGTGAGTTCCTTGAATATCCGCTCAGCGTGATATTTGCTGTACCCAGCAGCATTGGCAAGGTCGTCAAGCGTGATGTCCTCATCCAAGTGCGCTTCTATATAACATTGCATTCGCGACACGGCGGCGGCTTTTTCGGGCAGCTCCATTTGAAACCTCCATAAATAGTATAACACTCACGCGGTCGGAAGGCTCGACCGAAATTGCGGGGATGTGCAAAGTTACATGAAATTCTGAAAACCGTCTCAATCCTTCAACCACAGTGCAGGGCGAACACCAATTGGATTTTTCTTGAACGGCATTGCTAACTTTATCAAAACAGCTTATACAGCAAATCGTTCAGCGATAAATCTCATTGTCTTTTTCGCTTCCGCAGGATCGTATGTATATCCAAGCAATTTTGCAACGGCAGCGGCAAGCGGTTGATAGCTTTTCATAAGCTCATTCAAAGCAAGCGTGATTTCCTTATTGTCTGCCCGGACATAGCTATTCATCAGCACTTCATAGTATTTCCAATCATCCGGTCGTAAAGCATTTTTTATGTTGCAACCGTGCTTGCCGACATTGACCTTGTTCCAATTGTTTCGCGCTCCGGCAAGGTATGAAAGCATAACCGCGTATTCCGCGCGAATCCCTTCGCTGAGGAGTTCGAGGGCATGAAGCAACTGCTCCCGGGCAACCGCTTTGGCAACATAAGGCGAACACCACCAAAACTGGTTGCAATGGCCGCAAAATTCTTCTTCACTCGGATGCTTCAACCAAAAATCCGCATCGCTTGGCGGCGCGGCATTTGCATAGCGGACATCTTTATCCAAAAGAATAATCGTTGCGCTTTCAAACGGTGTTTTGCTAAGAAACGCAAGGGAGTTAAAGGTGAGGTCAATTCGAACACCACTTGCAAACTGTATTAAATGCGTATAAACATCATGCGGGTCGCCGTTATCGGGTGTCTGCATGACGGCGATATCACCGAAATTATTGATAAGAAACGGTAAAATCGCACCATCAAAATACGGCTCATTTGACCGCGTTACATAAACAATATCATAATCGCTGTACTCGTCAACCGCACCGAAAGCGCGTGACCCTTCCATCAGCACCGCGCGGATATTTTCATCGTTCTTGGCGCAACCGAGAAGCGCTTGCAGGATAATATCCCTATCGTTGCCCATCTTGATACCTCTCAAATAGTTTTTTCGGGTACATCAACAACTCTGCGTTTTCGTCAATCGTATCATCATCCCAATCCCACCAACGGATAGACAGCAAAATTTTAATCTGCTCCGGCGTAAACCTGTACCGCTTGATTTTTGCCGGAACACCGACAGCTATCGCATAAGGCGGCACATCTTCCAATGCAACCGCGCCGGAACCGATAATTGCACCGTCTCCGATAGATTTAACACGCGAGGAATTGATAAAAGTGTTCGCGCCAATCCACACATCGTTTCCAATTGTTAAAGGATGGCTTTTTGTCGGTGTAGACGGCAACTTGGGATCTTCCAACAGGCGCTGCTTGAACATGGCTTTATGCTTTTCTGAAAACACATTTACAATTTCATCACTGAGAAATGCCATGTTGAATTGATGATCTACTTGAACAATGGCAGAATGGTGGATTGATGTAAATCTACCGATGCTTTGCACATGACCGTTTTCAATTGCGCCTTTGATGTCATCGCCAAAATATGTCCACTTACCAATACGCGTTCCAAAACATTCATAATCATTTGGTTGCTCATGACCGATTTTAATATCCATATTACTCATCTTTCGGAAAGCTCCTAAAATTAACAATATTCCCATCCGGGTCTTTGATTTCAGGCAAGTCTCCTGATACGCAAATTCATATGACAGCCCGCCAAAGCCGCCATCCTCGTGCTGATATTGCGCCAGCACATCCATAAACGCGGCGGTGTTCTCGTTCTCAAAATTATAACGAAACCAAGCCCGATTGATGTCGTCCGAGTGGGCGAAAACATAATCGCGGGCTTTGATAAAGTTTTCGTGCGATAGCGTTTTCAAGATAAATACCTCCTGCCTATAAAATCGCCGAAATGATTTTACCACAAAACCATGCCAAATGCAATCGCTTTCGCGTGTCAAAGTGCTGTATGAAAATTATCACTTTAAAGCGTTGAATTTTGCGGTCAGATATGGTATACTGATGAAGCTACGAATACCGTGTCTGGCTGTGAGAAAGGAGTCAATTATGATGCAGTCAGACAAAATCACAGCCCTGTACAGCCGCTTATCCCATGATGACGGCTACGAGGGCGGAAGCAACTCCATTTTGCACCAAAGGGCGATGTTGGAAGAATATGCGAAACGCAACCATTTTCCGAACCTGCGCCATTTTATCGACGATGGATGGAGTGGTACAAATTTCCAAAGACCGAGCTTTAGCCAGATGATGGCCCTTGTGAACGAGGGCAAGGTCGGGACGATTATCGTCAAGGATATGTCGCGCTTTGGCAGGGATTACCTGTAAGTGGGGATGTATACCGACATCGTCCTGCCCGACAATGACGTGCGCTTTATCGCCATTAAGGACAATGTGGATTCAGAAAATCGGTCGCAGAGCAACGATTTTACGGTAGTCTTAAACCTGTTTAATGAATTTCACGCACGAGATACGGCGAAAAAAGTGCGCGACGCAAAGGCGCTTATCAGGAAGTCCAGGCAATATCTCACGCCCGTTCCGCCCTACGGTTATCTCAAAGACCCGGAGGACAGAAAAAAGTGGGTGGTAGACGAGGATGCCGCAAGGGTAGTCAAACGGATATTTGACCTTTGCATTGACGGCAAAGGTGCCTCGCAAATCGCAAGAATCCTCTGGAAAGACAAGGTTTTGACCCCGTCGGCGCATTTCCGGGAACTGGGCGTGAACACGCCGCGAAAGCCCGGCGCAGACCCGTACTGTTGGCGCGACACGACGATTGAGGGAATCTTGAAGCGCATGGAGTATTTGGGGTGCATGGTCAACTTCAAATCCTTCAAGAAAAGCTACAAGAAAAAGCGGTCGTACCCAAACCCGCAGGAAAATTGGGCCATCTTCGAGGACGCGCACCCGGCGATTATCGGAAAAGCCCAATGGGAGCGGGCGCAGGAGCTTTGCAGCCACAAGCGGCGCTTGACCAAAAGCGGCAAATCCGGGCTGTTCAGCGGACTTCTCTGTTGCGCCGATTGCAAGGGCAAGCTGTATTTCGCCACCTGCCAGTCCTCGCAGACCACTACGTTTGCTCCCATTACAAGAGCAACATGGGGAGCTGTTGGGCGCATTATATCCGCGAAGACGCGCTGACAGAAGTGGTGCTTACCCACATCGGGCGGGCGTTGCGGTATATCCAGCAGTTCGAGGAGATTTTCGTTCGCGAGAAGTACGAGCAGTCCTTTGAGGAGCGGCGCAAGGCGCTTGCCGAGATGAAACGGCAAATCGTCAAGGCAACCCACAGAATAGCGGAGCTTGATAAGCTATTCAAGCGGATTTACGAGGACAATGTGGCTTCCCGGCTTACGGATGAGCGGTTTCAGCGGTTGTTGGAGGACTACGAGGCGGAACAGCGGCAATTAAAGCTGGATGTGGAGCGGATGGAAGCTGATGTTGCCAAGGGCGAGGAAGTCGCGGCGGATTTCCGGCAGTTTCTCGCCAGCGTCCGCAAGTACACCGATGTCGCGGAGCTGACGACGACAATCCTAAACGAGTTTGTGGAGAAAGTCATCGTCCACGAAGCGGACAAATCCAGCGGAACACGCACCCAACAGGTGGATATTTACCTGAACCTTATCGGCAAGTTTGACCTTCCCGAACTGGAAGAAACGGAGCCGCAAAAAACAGTAGGCTCGCGGGGCCGGAAATTGCGCCGCGATATGACCGAGGAAGAAGTGGCCTGTTTGCGTCAGCGTGGCAAGGAACGCTATGCCCGAAAAGTAGCCGCGAAAAAAGCTGCCGAGCAAGCGGAACGAGCGGCAATTCTCAAAGGCACAGCCTACGAAATCCCATCCGCAGAAAGTGAGGAACAGCAAATCGCAAGTTGATATTCCATCCATCTATCACAGAGCCGCCCGAAAGCCTAACGGCAATCGGGCGGTTTTCTATTTGCACTGGATGGTATGTTCATTTGTTTTGCCAAGCTGAATTAGACAATCTCCTGTAACCTTGTTAGCAAATCGACTTCGGTATTAAAATTATCGGATATATTACCGGACATTTCTTTTAGCAATGTTTCGTCGCCTGTTTCGTGAAGCTGCCACATTTTCTGTGCTATGACATCCCATTTTCCCGAAAGCGCAATAAACGATTGCCCAATTTCACTGATGCCGTCTTTTTGAAGAACGGTTGCGGCTTCCACGAGAAACTCACCATACATAGCGCGAAAGATTCCGCCACCAGTGCCGCCATCGGCATTTATTTGAAAATAGTTGGTTACGCCAGCGCGTTTCAGCTTTTCACTATCAAACTTGTTCCATTTGACTACTTCTTTTGAAAACTTGAGTATGCCGTTTACGCCTTTCAGATTGGTGGGTGGATTCAGATTTTTTTCACACACGGCCCTAATTGACAACGCCAGATTGTCCGGTGTGATACCAGCATATCCGGAAAAATCAAACTCAAGATATTTGTTGTTCGCTGGAAATGGCCTGTGGTTGCTACTCCGCGCTGTTTCCAATTGGTCGTATGGCACAAGATGATAATCTTTACTGATTGTTCCAGCCGGTGTTCTAATGGGATAGTCGGAATGGTCTCTTTCGCTGACATGGAAACATTGCCGCGCATCATCATAGCCAAACAACACAACCGTATGCCCGCCAAAGTGACTATCCTTATCCATCCCGAGGTATTCCATGTAGGGCATATCCACATACGCCAGAACCGGGTGTTCGGAATCTATCATCTGTTTTGCTTTGGCAAAGACCTTGCTGTAATCCTTTGCCTGCTTTACCCTGATGGTTATTCCGAGCCTACCGGAAAGGGTTTCTTCAAACTCTCCAATTTTAGTCCGACCCGATACCATAGGCGCAGCAGCCAGATTAATGTAGGTGAAATCCAATCCCTCACCAATGCCAAACAGCATAGCTTCCGACAGCGTATATCCATAGTAATCAAATATCTGTCTTAGCGATGTGGTGATGCAATGTCTACCCCCTTGAGGGGTAAACTCTTTAATTATTTTTTTCATCTGTATGCCCTACTTTCATATATCAGTCTCTCCGTTTTATATCTCAATAACTGACAAAATTATATCATCCCACCGCCACACATTCAACCAAACCGAAAAGGAGAACATCATCATGGCAAAAACCAAGATTGAGAAAATCGCATCCATCGAGGAAGAAATCCAGCAGCTTGAAAACAAGCGAAAAGAGCTAATCCAAGCGCAGAAAAAAGGAGGAGCGCAACGCCAGAACCAAACGCCTTTGCAAGCGCATGGGGCTGATTGAAAGCCTGTTGCCCGACACCATACCGCTCACGGAGGAGCAATTCAGAACCTTCCTTGACAAGACCCTCACCACCGAACATAGCCGCCGCATACTGGCCGGATTGACCGCGCAGAACGCCGCCACAGCCACGCCAGAGGGCGCGGAAACAGCAAGGCGGGATAATCCCACCCCCGCCGCCGAACCCGCAGGAACGACGCAGGAGGATGGCTCAGGCGGGAGCGGGAATGAGGGCGGCGGCACAAGGGTAACGGGCTAACGCCCCACCCTTGCCCATAGCAAGGGCGCACATACCACTAACGTGGTATGTGCGCCCTGCCGGGGGCGTTTTGTGCCTATCGGCACAAAAGAAAACGGCGGGGGCAAGTTACTTACGCATTAAATTCAGAAGTATACTCCGAGGTGAAGTCCTCTACTTTATGCCATTCATTCTTGAATATGAAAAACAACTCACCATTCATTTCTTTTGTCGGACAGGTATACCTTCTCCCGCCAGAAGTGATTTGCACAATGTTCAATACGCGGTTAATACCCAATATCGTCATTTTTTCAGTCACCTCTTAGTTTTTTATTGTCTGCTAAAATGAAAGGAGCATGACCATTGCCATTTGCCATTGCAGTATCAAAATTGTCAGCCGGGGCAAGGGCAAGTCGGCGGTTGCGGCGGCAGCTTACCGGGCGGGAGAGAAAATCACCAATCAGTATGACGGCGTTATCCACGACTACACCCGCAAGGGCGGCGTAGTGCATACCGAGAACATGTCGGAGAACTCCTGCACGTTGCGGCTGATCCGGTCCAGCTTGTAGACGATGACCACGTCCAGCAGGCCGGCCCGCACGTCCGCCATCAGCGCCTGGAAGGAGGGGCGGTTCGTGTTCCTGCCCGAGAACCCCTCGTCCTTGTCGTAGAGATGGAACTCCAGCTCCGTCCCGTGGTAGACGACTTCCGCGTAGTCCCTGCACATCTTCACCTGCACGGCGACTGATTCGCTGTTGTCCCGGTAGACGGACTTCCGGGGGTATATCCCTATCCTGGCCATGGGCTTCCTTTCCGCCGCGCACGGCTGTATGATGGGATGATAACACGGAATAGGAGGGGGGTCAAGAGGGGGATGGGAAAAAGGCAGCGGGTTTATCACCGCCGCGCAGGTAAGTCTCCGATATAAAGCGAATTGTAAATTATGCGATTCTACCAAAGCCATTTCACATCATACTTTGGCACGTTTTCGTCAGCAGAGATAAAAGTCATATCCTCCGCGATTGCCGTAGCGATGAGCAATCTGTCGAACGGGTCGCGGTGGCGGTATTCAAGTCCCTCGGTCTGCTCGATGTGGGCTTCCTCAACGCCGATTATCTGAAACTCATTTAATTTTACATCGTCAAGAAAAGCCCTCACTCCGCCGTCATATTTGAGCTTTCCCAGACCGACCTTGATTGCGATTTCCCAAGCTGACGCGATACTGACGAACACTTCCACAGTAACGTCGTCAATAATCGCCTTAGCCTTGTCCGAAATTTGCTCGCCCTTTAAGACCCAAAGGGCGACGTGAGTGTCGATTAAGTATCTCATCACATATACTCCTTAAAGTCGTCAATCGGCGCGTCAAAATCATCGGCTATCCATATTTTGTCTTTGGCGCAGCCGTACAAAGGCTTACGTCTTGTTTTCGGCAAAGGGGATTGCGGTTTATCCGAGCGAACGTACATCGCGCCGACCACGAACGGCAAATTATTAGCCCTAACCGTCTGTTTGAGAAAAAGATTCACCGCCGTAGATAAATCAAGTCCGATTGATTCGAAAATCTGCTGCGCCTGCGCCTTGACCGCTGCGTCCGTTCTTACGTTTATGTTTGCTGTTGCCATAGCGTCACCTCCAACTTAGCCCATTGTATCACAAGCAAAGCACGTTGTCAATACGTTTTGTGAAAATATCCTTTTCACTATACGAACAAATTTTTATTTTCACGTGGTTTTATGATTTGCCGCGCCGGTCCTGTTCCGTTGGCAGCGCTTCCCGGAGGGCCTTCTCCAGGCGCTTCTTTTCGCCGTGGCCGGTGGTACGGAAGCGTTCGAGGGGGATCCCGTAACGTTCGCAGATGGAGTCTTTGAGCCGGTCGCGGTCTGCCTGGCGGCTCTCTTTCTGGTGGAACCCCGCCCCGTCCACCTCGAGGACGAGGTTCCCGGCGGTAAGGGAGCCTTCCTCGGCATAGAACAGGAAGTCCACGTGGGTAAGACGGTTCCGGGCATACCTGCGCTCTTCGTTGGTTAGGCCGGACGGGTACCGGCAGGGGTTTCCCTTCCATTTCAGCAGCTTCCGCAGCTTGTAATGGCGTTCCATCCGGAAGCGGAAAAGCTCCGGGTCTTTTAGCACTTCCTTGGCTGCGGCTTCCATCAGTTCTTCCGCTATCAGTTCAGTATCCCGGAACAGAGGGTCGAAGACCGAGCCGCACCTGAAAGCGAGCTTGATGGATCCTCCATCAAGGCGGCAGGATTCTATGTTCCCTGTGTGGTCTGCCAGGCTGCCGTCTTTTTCTGTCAGGATCCGGATCCTGCTTTGCTCGGTGATTCTGTAATAGTAGGGTTCTTTGTAGTTACTGAACTTGGTCTGAATAAATTTTCCTTTGCGATAGCAGGATTCTATGTCCCATGTGCTGTCTTTCAGGCTGCCCGTTTTCTTGTTTTTTGTCAGGATATGTATGCTCTTGCCGCTTATGTAAGGGTATGGTTCCTTACAACCTTTGAACGTGGTCTTGATAAGTCCCCCTCGCGGCGGCAGGATTCTATGTCACCTGTGCGGTCTTTCAGGCTGCCGTCTTTTTCTTATGAGGATATGTATCTTCTTGCTTTGCACGGTGATCGGGTAGGAATACTTTTTGCTTTGCGTTGTTTTCATTGTTCTTTCCCGTATATGATGGGTGTGGTTGGATGGCAAGGAAAAGAGTAGCATGGGGTGGCTGGGAAGTCAAGGGAAAGATGAAAAAATAAAGGACGCAGTGTATTTCCCTGGGAGAAGGTGCCGCCTTGCTGACCGCGCCGTGGTTCGTGGAAAATTTATTATACTTTAGGATACGGAGACAACTTAATCCGGATCCTGCGGAGACGGCTTTGCAATAACATACTCGTTTTGCAATGCTAATAATTTATCTGTCTGTTGCAGTACATAGTCTTGAAATTCTGGCTTTAATTCTTTGAAAACATCCATGGCCCGAGCCAGATCAGAGTCTAGCTTGTTGTCGAACATTTCTCCCGCTCCAGTCTTCAGCTATGTTTCATTGACACCATACATTGCACAGATCAGTTTAACAATGCGGTCATTGACCTTTCTATTTTCCAATTCGATTCCTGCAATGTAGCCATTGGAGATGGAAATCTCTTTTGCAAATTTAGCTTGTGATAAATTAAGGGTTTTTCGGATCTGTTTTATTCTCAGATTAATGGACATGCGGCACCTTCCTTTTTTAGGACTTATCATAATATAAGAATTCTCACAAAGCAAGCAGAACTTAAAAAAAGTGACTTGACGCGCTTGCTATGTCATAATATATTGCTCACATAGTAAACAAAAAGGAGAAATGTTCAATGAGTGAAGAAGAGAAACCGGATAAATATGCTATTGACTTTAACAGGCTTCCAGAAGATAGCAAAAGGTACATTTTGGAAATTCGGCAGGCTCTGATTTTTGCCCAGCACAGCCCATTGGGTCTGAATGAAGTGTTAGATGGAGATCGGCAACAGTTTGCCAATGATACCCAGCTGCATGGCAGGGAAAGGATGTGGTGGGATGCGTAGGGCGCACAGGCAAGTCGGACAGGCGCGCGCATACACATAGGCAGGGAGGTGGCAGGATGGCAGCAGAAAGGGCATACCCTGCACGGAGCGGCATGGCGGGGAAAAGGGGCCGAACAGCAGCCTCCGCTTCCCCGGCCGTCCTTTCCCGCAGGGCCAGGCCGCCTTATCCGCTGCCCCTTGCGTTCAGGTACAGGGCGGCCATCAGGAGGAAGCCGAGGCCCGTGACGACGCAGCCCCAGATAAGATCCTCGCCGGAGATCAGCCAGGCAAAGAAGCCGAACACTCCGGCCCAGAACAGCGAGAGCAGCGTCCCGGTGATCCAGAAGCCGGGCTTTCTGTTCTGCAGCCAGAACAGGAAGAGGAACAGCGCGATGCCGATGAGGAGGCAGAACGCCGGGGACACCCCCCTGCCAGGCGGCAGGCCATGGCTCTGGCGACCGCCTGGAGCAGGCTGTCGAACAGGATGATGTGGCCGAGGAACGACCCGATGATTGCCATGACGATTCCCATGTGCTGGGTTCTTCTGCTGGTATGGCAGGCGGCCCCAGGCGCCTGCGCTGCGGCGGGCTACTCCGGGGGTGTCTCCGCTGCCTGCCGCTTTTCAAGGGCTTCGATGCCCAGGCGCAGGAGTTCGTTGACTGCCTGGGTGCGTGTCGGGTACCGGTGTTCGTAACGGAAGTCATCGATCTCCTGGAGCATTTCATCAGGTACCGTTATGGTAAAACGTAGTTTCTCTGTTGCCATGGTAGTTTACCTCTCCTCGATCATGTGGCAGTTCACCACTAATGTCAAGGAAATTTTTTTTTAGAAAACACTTGATTTTTTACCAGTTCATCATTATACGATAAACTAACCAATTTATTACTTACCCAATAATCAGGAAAATAGATATGGTTACTACAATGAAGCGCTTCATGGTTACTACAATACCGGCGCTGGTGCGGAGCGTCGAGATACTAAAGAAGGAGAGGTTCTTCGACAAGCCCTATTCCGAGATGTACCGCCAGCTGATAGCGGCCGGCATCGAATCGATGACCAGGCAGCGCGCAAGACAGGGTACGGCGGGGAAGGGATGTGGTGGGATGCGTAGGGTGTACAGGCAAGTCGGGCAGGCGCGCGCATACACATGGGCAGGGAGGTGGCAGGATGGCGGCAGAAAGGGCATACACCTGCACGGTGCAGTATACGGACGGATGCGGGCAGCGGCTGACGGAGGCCCTGGTGGAGGCCTACTACAGCATCCGCAGCGGAAGGTACGGCTGGCCTGTGCCCTCTGCGGAGGGCCGGCCTGCAGGGGACGCGGGGCCGCCCCTTCCCGGGGAGGCCCAGGCAAGGAAGCAGGATGTGTTCCGCTATAAGGGGCATTCCGCGGTGGCGCGGGACTATGCGGCTTTCGTGGAGGAGTACCTGGAAGGGGGGCGGGCATGACGGCGGGGGCAGCAAAGAGGAACAGGGTGGATACCGGGGCCCTGTTCGCCGGACTGGTCGGGCAGGCGGAGAGGATCCCGGAGCCTCGGCAGGCCGCTGCGGCTCCTGCGCCGGAGGCGTCCCGCCGGGCGCAGGCCGGGGAAGGCCGCAAGCAGGTGTCCCTCTACCTCCCCGGCCGGATGGACAGGGAGCTGGGCATCCAGGCGGCGGCAGGGGAGAAGGAGGGCGACCGGTCGGCGCTCGCGAGGGCGGGCATCGGGATCGCGCTGGCCATTTCCCCGGAGAACTATGCCAGGCTCAGGGCGGAGGCGGAGGCGTCCGGGAAGGACGCCGGGCAGATCGTGCAGGAGGCCCTTTCCGTGCGCTTCGCCAGGGCGCAGGGCAGCGCCGGCAGGGAGAGGGCCGAAGGGCAGCCTGACGGCGGATGCCATGACGGCGGGGGCACATATGGAATAACGGATGTTATGGATGCCGGGCGGCACGGGGGCGCACGATGAATAGCAGGCGTTACCATGGCGGAGGGCGGAGACGGAATAACAGGTGCTATCAGGA
>JAISOV010000027.1 GCA_031275405.1 Clostridium sp.
ATTCCAAACAGGAGGTTCTGGCTTTAGCGATCGACGAAGAGGCCATAAAGCGGCTGACTATGGCATATGACGAAGGATGCAGAAATCTGAATGACGGGTTTGAGCCGTCCTTTCACAAGGTTTTCTCTTCGATTGTCGAAACGGAAGAATCAAGATCTTGGAGGAATGTGGCTGATCCGTATTCCGATATTCCATAAAGGAGCAAGATGGAAAGCATGGCATTCCCCCCGTCACCTACGGGCTGTCTCCGGCTTTTGTATGAGCAGAACAAACAGCAGGAACAGTTCCGGATCCGGAACTGTTCCTGTCCTCCTGACCGGTCTCCCGTCATCCGACCCTTTCCAGACGGCCCCCGTCCATTTCGTATACCTCGTCGCAGAGCAGTTCGATGTCTTCTTTATTGTGGCTCGCAAACAGGATCGTCTTCCCCTCTCCTTTCAGCCGCAGGAACAGCTCCCTCATGTCCCGGATCCCCTGTTTATCCAGTCCGTTCATAGGCTCGTCCAAGACCAGGATGTCCTGCTCCTCCATGATCGCCTGGGCGACGGCGAGCCTTTGCCGCATACCGAGGGAATACTTTTCCACACGCTTCCTTAACCCCGGGTCAAGCCCGACCTGACGCATGACTGCCTCCATCTTTTTCCTGTCTTTTCTGTGATGGATCCGGTACAGCATTTCCAGGTTCCGGATCCCGCTGAACCCTGCCAAAAAAGCCGGTTCTTCAATGATGACCCCCGTATTCGGGAGCATGTCAAAGTCCTTATGAAGCTCTTTCCCCCTGACCAGGATCCTCCCGCCGTCCGTTCTCAAAAAGCCGCACAGACATTTGAACAGTACCGTTTTGCCGGAACCGTTATAGCCTACGACGCCATAGATTTTTCCCTCTTCGCAGCCGAGGGACACCTCGTCCAAGACCTTCTGCGTCTGGAAGGACTTGCTCACTTTCTCGATCCTGATCACTTCGTTCATGTTCCGTTCCTTTCCGGTTTCCTCTCAGATTCACCCCGTATACTCGATCCTTTTGCTCCTCCACAGGCTGAGCGCGCCGAACAGGAACAGGAGGAAGCCATAGGCGACAAAAATATAGACAAAATCCGGCTTTTCCACGTCGTATCCGGATCTCCAGCTGTCGCAGCCTACCCAGGAAACCGGGGAAAGGTAGACCGGATACGTCCACGCCCGCGGCCTCGTCATGATGTCCGGCAGCATGGCCACGACGCTCGCCGCGGACACAGCCGCGACCCGGTGGAAGAGCAGGCAGAACGCGTACATGAGCATTCCCACCATACTGCAGCACAGAGCCAGCGTCACGAAAGAATACAGGCACAGCTCAAGCGGCGTGAAGTTCTCGATGGCGCGGTAGAAGATCCCGAAGTGCAGCTGCAGTTCTGTTCCGGCGCTGGTCAGCGCCAGCGTCTTGGAAAGCCTGTCCCAGGAACGGGTAAAGCGGACGCAGGGCGCCATATCCAGAAGGCTCAGGCCCCATAACGCGGCGCTCAGCCAGAACCCGCTGATGAGGATGTAAAAAAAGCCGCGTATGCAGAAACGCCTCCTGCCCAGCCTTTGAAAATAATACTGCTCCTGCTTTTCCAGAAACGGCACGTTGGAATAAAAATAAATCACCGCGAGCAGGATCATCTTCTGGAAATAATTGTGGGCAATCAGGAAGGCCAGCACAGAGGGGCTTGTCGCTTCCCGGTTCGCGACGGCATACTCCCGCAGCGGCCGGAGAAACATATCGAGGGTAAAAAAGAACATGACCATCACCAGCAGGCAGCGGAAGCCGAGTATCTTGTTCAGCGCCTGCCTGGCCATGCTCCCGTACAGAGTCCATGTCCGCATCTTCTATCCTTCCTTTCTGAGCTTCCGGGTGAGAAAGGCGGCGCACAGCGCCATGCCAAGCAGGGAAACCAGACCCGCGTACAGCATGGACGCGGGAGACTTTCCCCAGGCGCCGACTTCCGAACTGAAAATGTACACCGGACTGCACCAGTGGGGAAGCCTGAGCCAGTTCAGCACATAATTATCCATAAAATAGTGCCCGATCATCGGAAAGCTGACGACCAGCAGCTTATTCCGGACAAAAAGGGACAGGCACATGGACAGGAGCGCCAGCAGCCCCCCCAGCATCCCGGTGAAGCAGGCCGAAGCCACAAAGTAAGCCGCGTAGTGCCCCGTCTCCAGCAGCCCGCCGACAAAGTCCGCCTGCAGGTAATAATCAAAGATCCCCGTCGTGGGATCGCACAGAGGATACCGGAACCGGTAGGTGCCGACAAAAAGCAGGGTTCCGCCCGCCATGCACAGCACGGAGGAGCCGAACGTCAAAAGCACCTTGGAGCAGACATACCGCGGCACGGAGCCTCGGATCAGCTGCGGCAGCAGGAACTTATGTTCCAGATCTTCCGCCAGGGAGGCGGCGAAAGGAACGGTACAGCCCAGGTAGACCAGGACGAAGGTGCTGAAAGTCCGGATGCCGAAATAAAGAAGCAGCACGTCCAGGCTCCTTCCCCAGAGAAAGGAATTGAACATCAGGGCCGCGTACGTCAGCAGGGTTCCCGCCAGGATCCGCTTGGAATGCCATAGACGGTAGGCGTCCATCTTCAGGTAGCCCGTTTTAGTTTGCATAGATTTCATACCCCGTCACCGCGTCGAACACCATCTGGCCGACGGCGTAGTCGTCTTCCACCTCATACGTACAGATCCACACCGGGATCAGGCTGCAGCCCCCTAGCCCGTCCTTGCTGGTCAAGGCGCAGAGCCGCATGTCCGTGACCACGATGCGCTGCTCGCTGATCAGGTTGCTGTATTTCCGGATGACGCCCTGGATGATGTCCCCTAAGGGGAGCAGCGCCGAATACTCCTCCGCGATCCGCAGATCCAGGACGTCCGTCACCCGGAAATAGACGAACCCGTCCCGGCGCAGGATGGCCTGCATGGGCGCCTCGCTCTCCTCCATGAGGCCGCTGTAAGGCTCCAGCGGCGCCGTCCAGACCGGCAGGCCCTGGCATTCCTGCCAGAGATAGAAGACATAGGCTTCGTCCTGCGTATCCCAGTCGGCCTTGAGCTGGGACTCCACATCCTCCGTGCCGAAGCTCTCGATGAACGCTTCCTCCTCCCGCCGCAGCGCGGGGGCGTCTAACGCGTAGGCCGTCTGCACCGTAGCGCCCGGGACGTACCCGAGCGCGTCCAAGGCCTCCAGGATCCTGGCCGCGCACTCTTCCCGGGACGCGAAGGCAAGCGGGGCGCTCCGGGAATACCGGTCGGCGTTGTAGGCGCTCGAGCTTGCGCGCTCGTTTGTAAATATGAGGGCGTAATAACCGAAATCGGCTTGTTTGGTATAAGTGGCGGCTGTCGGATAAAGAGATAAACTGTCATCTTCCGGCATCCGCCAATAATAAACCCCCGGCGCCTGCCGCCCTTCCCGATCCACCATGTCCCACTGCCTGGCCTGGACGTCGCCTTCGCCGTAGTCTCCGAAGAAAAACGCATAGGCGCCGTCGGCGTCGTATTCCTGATACGTC
>JAISOV010000059.1 GCA_031275405.1 Clostridium sp.
CGGCAGGAAGCTTTTCTAGGAAACGGTTCTGTGGATCTGCTTAGATTATATAGAAGAGGCGGGAAGAATACAAGGGAAGCGCCTGAAATATGATAGAAAATTCGTGAAAGGGTCGCTGCTCAGCCAGGACAGCTGACCATCTGACCCGCTATGGAGATAACGCTTGACAACATCTTTGTTTCTGCGTATGATAAAATAAAATTGCTCAGTACATCAATGGTTGGGAGAACCGCCGTACGAAGCCCGGTAAGATGACATTGGTGTTACTCAAAGAGTACGCCACAAAGCACAAAGTTTCGCGGAACATAATCTCAGAGATTGAGAAGATTCGGCTGTAATCAAAGGAGGGTAAATCGTTATGAAGCGTACGCTCACAATCGCACTTACGTTCATCCTAGCCATAAGCATAATGACCGCCTGTGGAGAAGCTAACGAACCCGACAATAGGATAGGTTTGCCATCGTCCTCAAAAGAGTACAAAGGTGATAACTACCAAAATGTTGTTGCTGAACTCCAAGCAGTAGGGTTCACGAACATAGAAACCGCAGTATTGGACGACCTTATAACTGGCTGGCTTACGTCAGATGGCGAAGTTGAGTCGGTTGCGGTTGACGGTAAGACTGATTTTGGTGCTGGTTCGAAGTATGTGCCGGATACAAAGATTGTCGTTACTTACCACACCTTCCCAGTGAAGGAGACTCCGGATGATAAGCAAACATCTAAACCGTCTGAAACTCCGGAAGCTACTTACCACACCTTCTCAGTGAAGGAGACTCCGGATGATGAGCAAACCTCTAGACCGTCTGAAACTCCGGAAGCCCAAGAATCAACCGCCACACCAACATTGGAAGCGATAGAGGCACCCGTTTCCGATGAGATCATAACGGTATCTGAAACACAAGTGGTAGAAGCAACTGCGATACCTACCCCCGAGACAACTCCTGAACCTACGCCTGAGCCTGCACCTGAACCCACGCCCACCCCCGAAATAAAGAAAGAAGGCGTTTACGTGCCAGGCAATAATGCTGTCATAACCCTTCAAGGTGTTGCTGGGGTCGAATATAGCATAACCTATTGGACACCAAAAAATAACAAAAGTACCGCGCAGGGACTTGAGAAGAAAACTGCCGGAGCAGACGGAAAAGTGACTTGGGAATGGAAAATCGGTTCCGGTACGAGTTCCGGAACAGGGAAAATAGAGATACGCGGAAGTGATGGGTCGGTATTCAATGAATCACTGGAAATACAGTAGCGCGGGAGGTTCGTAATATGCGCAAACTCAGAATCTATCTTGACACAAGCGTTAGTTATCAGCCACTTAGACCAGCTCGGCAAACCGAGCGAGTTTGAGTATACGCGCTTGTTTTGGCAGGACATCGGCAGATACGGTGTGTATATCGGTGTGTATATTTTTGAAGTGGTCGTCAAGGAACTGAGCGACTGTTCCGCTTCCAAAGCGGAGAAATTGTTCGGATTCTGGTCAGGAAACGACTATAAAGAGATTCCGTCGAACAGCGAAGTGGACGAACTCGCAAAGGAGATCATCAAGCGGGGAATACTTCCTGCAAAGAGTGCGGCAGACAGTTTACACATCGCGTATGCCATCGCCGCTGAATGCGACTATCTGCCGACCTGGAATATGAAGCATTTGGAAAACATCTACACCAATGACAATATTCGGATTCTGACGACGGAAACGCCCTGCAAACCAATCTTCATTGTGCCGCCATCAATGCTGTTGGGAGGGGAGTTGCAATGACAGAGCGTGTAAAGGATTTGTCACTCGAAGATATTCGCAAGCTCCGCGACGAGAGCCACGAGCGTTAAGAGAAGCTTGGCTTTGAGGCGTGGCGGGAAGAGATACACAAAGTCTCACGTTAAGGCTTTGCTGTTCTCGACCGCCTGAAAGCCGAAAAGCGAGGTATGCGGGTTTAGAGCGTATTGCTTTTGACGCTTTTACCGGCGGAGAAAAGAAACTCGCTCACCTCTTGTCAGAGGACACTCCGCGTGACCGAATGATGGTTCTCTGACTGCTCAGCCACCTGAAAACGGTGTATTTACAGCGTTCGGGCGGTCACGCTATTTATGATTTCATAGAAAAAAGAGACGCCGCCATTCACAGCAAGGTCTCTCTTTTTCTCCTCCGTATCAGTTCTTGCAAGGGAGTGCCGCAAAGTTTCCCTATCCGTGCGGTTCCTTCCGGTCGGAAGCTTTTCAGCGCTTCGGACATTGATATAACATGGCGACGATCTGTTCAATAGGCGGTTTTTTTACCGAAACCTCTCCGAACGGGATCGTTTCCGGCAGTGTCCGGAGGAAGTCGGCAATGCTTGTCCGGGCGGTATCGATTTCCAGGACGAGGCTCCGCTCCGAGTCTCTCCGCAGGACGGACGCGTTTTCAATGGAAAGGTCGGCGGCCATGTCAAGCGGCCTGGCGAGGGTCAGCTCGACGACCTTCTTTTCGCCCAGGGCGCGCCGCAGCTGCGTCAGCGTGGAGTCGGATACGATCTGGCCTCCATGGATGACCGCGATATGGCCGGCCAGCTGTTCCACGTCCTCCAGGTCATGGGCGGCGAAGATGAAGGTCGTGCCTTTTTGGTTCATCCGCCGGATGAACTCGAGGATCTGTGCTTTCGTCTGCGCGTCAAGCCCGGCGGTGGGTTCGTCGAGAAAGACGATCATCGGCGCGTGGAGCATGGACAGGATGAATTCGCATTTCATCCGTTCGCCGGGGGAAAGGATTCTGGTCGGCTTCCGGATCACCTCGGCTACGCCGAGGATTTCCGTCATTTCATTCAGCCTGCGCCGGTAGTCCGCATCGGAAATCCCGTAAATCGCCTGGTTCATCGCGAAGCTGTCAACCGGCGGAAGCTCCCGGATCAGCTGGGAGCTGTGTCCGAACACCGCGCCGATGTGGCCGACATAGGCGGCGCGGTCCTGTGCGGGCCAGAAGCCGAGCGAGTTGATCTGGCCGTCTGTCGGGAACAGCGCTCCGCAGAGCAGTTTGATCATCGTGGATTTCCCGGCGCCGTCTGGCCCGATCAGCCCGCAGATTTCCCCTTCGTCAATGGAAAGGCTGACCTTGTCAACCGCCTTGACTTTCCCTTTTTCACGTCTGAAAAAAGATTCCAGCGTTTCCCGGAAACTGCTTCCGCGCCCGTAAGTCGTATAAGTTTTTGTCACGTCCAATACTTCGATCACGCTCATTTGCCAACCCCCTTATGCAGTCTTATGATACAGCTGTATGCCAAAATTCCCAGAAGCAGAAACAGTATGCTTGGAGCTACCGCCTGAAAGGAAAGCGCTTCGGCATTTCCGAGGAGCGCGGAGGCGGGCAGGAAGCCGGTCAACGTTACGGGAATGACAGACGTCGTCAGAACCCGTATGGTTTTTGGGAACACGGAACCGGGGAAGTTCCCGAACATCTTGACGCTGTCGAAGATTTCGGGGAGCCGCGAGCTTCCGGCCGACCGGAACGTCAGCGCCGCCATGATCAGGAAAAAGCCGCATAAGAACGCCAGCCCCGCCAGATAGAGCAGCACGGACTGCGCGAACCCTCCTAAAGTGACGGAGCCGGTATTCGCAAGTGCCGCCGCCGTCATGGCCAGCCAGCCCGTCGCCGGGATCAGCCGGTTCGGGTCGAGCTTTACGGCAATCAGATAAAACAGCGGCGGAACCGGTTTCAGCAGGACGCCCTCCAAATTTCCGCTGAACCGCAGGACGCCGCCCAACAGCGCGCTTGCGGTCAGGTTCGACATATTGTAGACGGACTGGATGAGCAGAACCTGCCACATGGTGTAGCCGGGGAAGGTCAGCCCGCTCCGGTAGATCCCCACCGTGACGAGCGGAAAGATACTGCTGCAAGCTAAGTTCATGATGCTTCCCATCACAAAATCGGCGCGGCAGGCGGCGGTTTTGGCGAACATGATCTTCCAGGAAGCTACGCATATGGCAGGATAACGTTTCATGCGCACCCATAGCTTGCCTGACTGGGCGTTAAATTCAATCTCTGAAAGTACTGATTCATGCATCGTATGCTCCCCTTTCACACATTTACTCTGGAAAACTGTCTAGCCGCCAGCCGGTAGAGCAGTTCGCTCAAAAGAGCCGCGGCCAGGACCGCCGCGCACTGGATGCCGACGAGGGTGGGAACGTTCAGCGAAAGCCCTAGCGGCGCCCCCGTCCAGACCATCGCCGGAACGTACAGCGTATACTGGAACGGCAGGAACATCAGCAGCTTCCGGACGGTTTCCGGGAAAAACGCCAGAGGAAGCAGCCCGCCCGCGAAGATGCCCGCAAGGAAACCGTAGGCGCTACGGAGCCTGTCCGAGCCGACCGGAAAGAACGCGGAAAGCCCCAGCGAATAGTTGACATAAAAATTCATCAGAAACGCCGCCGCGACCGAAAGCGCCGTCCAGCCATAGTGATCAGGGCGGAGATCCACGTGAAACAATAAGGCGAAGACGGCCAGGCACGGGAGAAATTCCAGCAGGAAGCCCAGGCTTCGGTGGCCGACTTTCTGCGACAGCGCGAAAAACCTGTGATGGACGGGTCTGAGCTGGAACGCGAGGAACCCTCCCGTGCGGACGAGCATCTGTAGGTTCCGGTCGGCGAAATCCGTGGCCAGGCAGCGGATCAGCGCGGCCGCGCCGAAATAGCGGATGGCCTGCTCCAGCCCCAGCCCGGCGATCTCGCTTCTTCCGCTGTAAATCGCGGTCAGCACGAAATACTGGACGGTGAAAGAAACCAGTCCGACCAGAACGGAAACGAGGGAGTGCACGCTGTACGCGCTCCACTCTTTGTAAGTAACGAAAGCCGCCGCTTTCAGGATACGAACTCTTTTCCATAAGCGCATATTAAACACCCCCCGACCAGACGGCATTCTGCGTGGTATGCGGCGGCTCCGCTGCCCGGCCGTCCTCCGGTTCGCCGAAGGGGACGAACCGCCCCGACGCAGGCTGCCCGCCCGGCTCCAGCCGTTCAAAATGTTTGTCCGGCGCGTGGATCCGTGATCCGTCGTAGCCTGTTCCCATAGGGGTACAGGCCGTGCTTCCTCTTATGACATCCATACACTGTTTCCTCCCTTTTACTGGCACCTGGCGCGTCTTCAGGTAACGATTGATGACAGGTTTCCGCGATCCTTGTCGCTCTTCCTGTAATAAGTGCTAATTATACCATAAAATGACGAATTTTGTAAATACCTATTTTAAGCAAGTTTTTATGGATTATTTTTAAGTTTTTGTAGAAAATGACCGTGGCCTATCAGATCGCACAGAAGATGGAGCCTTCTTTTCGTCTAAACATACAAAGGCTATCTTTCTAATATCTTTTGTGCGCTGAGAAAATGATCATAGTATGACGGATATCAGAAAACTGCCGCAGAATGACGCTTCGTCCTTCCGGCCGCCTCAGACAGAGCGGTTCCGGTAAAAACTCTGAATCAGGTTTCCGCAGGCCCGTCAAGGGGATGATAAAAATATTGGCTTTCGCGTCAAGGTACCGTTCTGACTTGTGCCTGGTATAAATTCTATTTTTTTGCGGAACCTATTCAGAAAAGAAGGAAGCGCAGACCCGCCGGGGCGGGCGGCGGGGAGCAAGGCTGAAAGAATGGCATTCTTTCAGCCGGAGATTTGCGCTACGCGCAAAGTCTCCAGACTTTGGAAGGAGCATGGCTGCTGAGATGAGTGTAAGCGTTCATTTATGGGTACTGGCGGTGATTGTGGTCGGCTCTATGCTGGCCGGCTTCCGGCTGGGCTTAGGAGGATGGGAGCCGGCAAAAGAGGAGCGCGAGACGGGGGAAGACCGGAATCCGGAGGAAGAAACAGCCTTTCCGGAGGCAAGGGACGCCGGCGGGAGCCGGGGCAGGCAGGGAGCCGAAAGGGTACGGGCAGGCGGGAGCGCGAGAAGGGATCCCCTGGGCCGGAAGAAGAAACCGGACAAAGAACCGGCGGGTCTGGCGATGGGAAGCCCGGCGCAAGGCGAAGTAAGTCCTTTGCGGGAAGACGGCGCAAAAGGCGTGAAGATCCGGGCGGAACAGGGGAAGCTTTATTCTCCGGCGTCCGGCAAGATCATCCGGCTGTATCCTGCCGGGAACGCGTTCCGGCTGCGCACGGAGGACGGGATTGAACTGACGGTACGGGCGGGGGTTCGCACGGAGGAACTGGAAGGGCGGTACTTTCGCCCCAGGGTGCTGCAGAATGAGGTGGTGGGAAAAGGAAAGCTGCTGCTGGAATTTGATAAAGAGGGCATTGAAGCCGAAGGATATGACACGTCCGTCTGGATCATGGTAGACGGCGCGGAAGGGTACCGGAAAGTCACGTTTGCGGAGGAAGGACAGATCAGAACCGGAGAGAATCTGCTGTGGGTGAGCAAGTGAGGCGGCCATCCGGCGGCTGAGACTGAACGGTACTTTTCTCTTTGCTGTTGACAAAACACCGGCGGTACGGTACCATGATGTTGATTCCGGAAGGAGGTTCCTGATGCCCGAAGACCCCGTTATGCTGTTAAGCTATCTCAATCTGAAATTAAGGGATTTTTACAAAAATCTGGAAAACTTATGCGAGGATCTGGAAGCGGATCAAGCGGGTATCGTCAAAAAGCTAGAAGCGGCAGGTTATCACTATGACGGAGCAAGCAACCAGTTTGTACCAGATTCGTAAGGCGGACGTCTCTGGCCGCCCCGCGGGGACGGGGAGCAGTCCGGCCCTTGGCGGCGGCCAGGTCAACGGCAGTCCCGCGGGGGCGCGTTGCGACGTCTGCACCGGGTGCGGCTGCTGCCGCCGGCCGGGAAAAGGACTGCAAGTCGTCGCGCAGCCGCCGGAGTGGATGATCAGGCACAGTCCGGCGGCAACGGCGGTAAAAGGCGGTTATCTGGCGGCGGCGGACATAGGCACCACCACCATCGCCATGGTGCTGTATGAAGGGACGGGGAATGCGGTCGCTTCTTATCTGAATGTCAATCCGCAGCTTCGCTACGGGGCGGACGTGCTGTCCCGTATCCAGGCGGCGAGGGAGCCGGAAGCCGCAAACGCCATGCAAGAGGAAGTGCGCGGCAGCCTGTGGGAGGGACTGCGGCGCTTCCGGGCGGCTGCGGGAGACCGGCCGCTTTTCCTGTCCGTTGCGGCCAATACTACGATGAGCTATCTTCTCATGGGCTGGGATACCGAGGAATTAAGCGGCGCGCCGTTTCTGGCAAAGCACTTGGACACGGTGTTCTTTTCCATGGCGCCGCCCTCGGCATCGCCCAGGGGATCACGATGGGATACGGTACCGTCGGTGCTGCTGCCGGGAGTATCGGCGTTTGTGGGGGCGGATGTCCTGGCGGGGATTTTCGCCTGCGGGATGCAGGAAAAAGAAGAGAGGACGCTGCTTCTGGATCTGGGAACGAATGGGGAAATGGTGCTGGGCAACCGGGAAAAAATGCTGGCGGCTTCGACTGCGGCCGGCCCCGCGTTTGAAGGCGGCGCGGCGGCAGGAACCTGGGGAGCGGATCTGGTCAGCCTGACGGCGGAGCTGCTCGACAGGGGGATCGTGGATGAAACCGGACTGCTGGCGGAAAAATGGTTCGGCACAGGGATCCGTATCGGAGACGTGCTTGTGACGCAGGGAAGCATCCGGCAGCTGCAGCTTGCCAAAGGAGCCGTTCGCGCCGGGATTGCCATTCTGCTGAAGCATTATGGCTTGAGCGGTTACGGCCAGGTGGATCGGGTGGTTCTGGCGGGCGGCCTGGGTTCTTATCTGAACCCCGAGGCGGCGGCACGGATCGGGCTTCTCCCCCAGGAACTGGCGGACAAAGCCCTGCCGGGCGGGAACACCGCTTTGGCGGGAGCCTATTCCTATGGCAGGCGTCTGTTCTTGGAAACCCCGGAATCCCTCTCCCGGGATCCGGCAGAGACAAAGACTTTAGAAGCCATTCGGGAAAACATATCCGTCCTGAATCTGGCGCAACTGCCGGAATTTGAGAAAATCTATCTGGCTTCCATGGACTTCCCAGGCTGAAAACAGGTGTTTCCGGAGCCGGCGGCGGGCACCGCCGGCTGAGATACTTCGCCGTAAGTCCGTGTACGCCGTATCCATGGAGGTATCCATGGAGATATCCATGGAGAACCGGGGCAGCAGATGGTACACGCCCCGGCTTGTTCTATGACGCAGTTTCCTGGTTTATTCCATAGTATAGGCCGCCGCCGTTTCTTCACTGTCTTCGATGAAATAAATGCCGTCCTGATAGAGGATCTCAAAGAACCGGGACGGCATGGCGGAACCTTCGGGGATCTGGTCGTTCGACACGAAGCCGACGATTTCAAAAGAGCTGCCCGGAGGGATGGCGATAATGCCTTCGCCGTCTGCCTGGAACGGTACCGGATAAGCGTAGAGTTCGGCTGTGGCGGTACAGTGGATATAGCGGTCCGCCGCGTACTCGCTTACGCCATAGTCCTTGCTTTCCTGGAATACCTCTTCCCCAGCGGGAAGGATCGGATTGGCAAGGCCGGCGTTTTCCCCCGAAGAGACGTCGGCGTCCGGTTCTGCGCTTTGGCATGCGGCCAGCCCGCCCAAGGACAGGACAATCAGAAGTGCCGCGATGAGCTTTTTCATACAACCTCCTATCTGTGCGCGACATACAGGACACTCTGGCTGGCACACGTGTCAGCCAGGATGTCAGTTTCTTCCGCCGCCCTATCGCGCTCTGCGGCATGGCGGCAGGATAGAGATAGTATAAACCTGGAAGAAGCTTTTGTCAACCAGGCGCTGATCAAAAAATGGCCGCAGGACGAGCCGCCGGCTGCCGCCCGGCAAAGACTGCCGGCCACATTCGGCAAAGACTGCCGAATGGCGACCGCCGCCGGACAGGAACTTCTCATTTTGCTATGGTATTTTCTGCCGCATTTGCGCGAATTATGGCAAAACGCGGAGAAAATGGTAAGAATTTACATAAAATTGCGGAATCCTGCGGCGGGTTGGAGTTGAGTAGCAAACCATATCACTTTATAATGGAAAGACGGAACGATTTTTTAGATTTTGTAGGCAGCATTGTAAAACGGAGGAAGATTTCATGGAACAGTTGAACGTTACCAACACGAAGGACAACGAAAAGGTATACAAGATCCTGGGCGAGCTGATCAGCGCGGACAAAGAATTTCAGATCATGATTACCGTGCCTTCTACGAAAGGGAAATTTGCCCATGTGCAGACGGCGCAGCTACAGGAGATCAACGCCGCAAGGCTCAAGAAAGCAGTCCGTGATCTGGAGCAGGACGTCACCAACATGATACATGAAATCGGAGTCCCCGCACATATCAAAGGCTACCAGTACCTACGGGAGGCGATCATGATGTCGGTGGACGATCCGGCCATGATCAGTTCCATTACGAAAATCCTTTATCCTACGATTGCCAAGAAATTTCAGACGACGCCGAGCCGGGTAGAGCGGGCCATCCGCCACGCGATCGAGGTGGCCTGGAGCAGGGGACGCATGGAAACGCTGGATGCCTTGTTCGGCTATACTATCAATACCGGGAAAGGGAAGCCGACCAATTCCGAGTTCATCGCGCTGATCGCCGACAAGATCCGGCTCCAGTACCGGGAATAGGCTTCCAGGCGCCCACGGCGCGTCCTGGTCTCCAGACGTCGCCCGCCCCGCCGCGTATTCCTGCCCTGCGGTGTCGCCGTCTTTGTCCGACGGCAGCAGCAGGGCTTTTTTGCGCCCCGAAACCGAAAAATACTTTCTTTACTTAGGAGGATGAAGTATAATAGGGAAGGGAAGTTCCCTATTCAATACGGCTGGAGGAATTCGGATGAAGAAGATTTTATTTGCGGCAGCGGAAGGGGTACCTTTTATGAAGACCGGCGGGCTGGCGGATGTGGTCGGTTCCCTGCCTAAGTATCTCGACAGGGAGTATTTCGACGTGCGGGTGATTCTGCCGAGGTATCCCTGCATGAGACAGGAGATGAGGGAGAAACTGCGGCATGTCACGGAATTTTACATGGATTTCAACTGGAAGGACATCTACGTCGGGCTTCTGGAAGCAAATATGGACGGGATCCAGTATTATTTCATCGACAACGAGGAATATTTCAGCGGCCCGAAGCCTTACGGGGAGAACGCCCTTCATGAGATCGAGAAATACGCCTATTTTTCCAAGGCGGCGCTGTCGGCTCTGCCGCTTCTGGGCTACCGGCCGGACATCGTACATTGCCATGACTGGCAGACCGGGCTGATTCCGGTTTATCTCAAGGAACGTTTTCATGAGGGGGACTTTTTCCGGAGGATGAAATCGGTCATCACCATCCATAATCTGAAATTCCAAGGGAAATGGGATACGAAGACCATCGAGAGCATTACGGGGCTGCCCAGCTATTATTTTACCCCGGATAAGCTGGAAGCCTATCAGGACGCCAATCTTCTGAAAGGCGGCATCGTCTACGCGGACGCGGTGACTACGGTCAGCGCCACTTACGCGGAGGAAATCAAGACGCCTTTCTACGGGGAGGGGCTGGACGGCCTGCTCCGCGCCCGGAGCAACAGCCTGCGGGGGATCGTGAACGGGATTGATTATGAGGAATTCAACCCGGAAACGGATCCTTATATCGTCGCCCCGTACAACGCGCTGAATTTCCGCAAGGAGAAAGTCAAGAACAAACGCGCCCTCCAGGAGGAACTGGATCTGCGCCGGGATGAGAAAAAGATGATGATCGGCCTGGTCTCCCGGCTGACGGATCAGAAAGGCCTGGATCTGATCAATTATATGATGGATGAGCTGTGCCAGGACGACATTCAGTTTGTGGTGCTGGGAACGGGGGAAGAACGCTACGAGAACGCGTTCCGGCATTTCGACTGGAAATACGGCGACAAGGTATCTGCCAATATTTACTATTCCGATACGCTGTCGCATAAAATCTACGCGGCCTGTGACGCGTTCCTGATGCCGTCGCTTTTTGAGCCTTGCGGCCTGAGCCAGCTGATTGCCCTGCGTTACGGAACGGTTCCCATCGTCCGGGGGACGGGTGGCCTGAAAGACACGGTGGAGCCGTACAATGAATATGAAAGCGCCGGAACCGGCTTTTCGTTCACCAACTATAACGCCCATGAAATGCTGCGGGTCATCCGTTACGCGGAGCATATTTATTATGACCGGAAAAGGGAGTGGAACAAGATCGTGGACCGTGCGATGGCGGCGGACTTTTCCTGGCAGGCCTCTGCCGCGCGGTATCAGGAGATGTATGATTGGCTGGCCGGATAAGCCGGCGGAAGCGGACATGGGTGGAGCATGAGCAAGGACAGGCGAAAACAGGGCGGCGGTTTTATCATGCAGGCCGGGATCCTGGCGGCGGCGGGCATCCTCAGCAGGCTGATCGGGCTGCTGTACAGGAGCCCGCTGACCGCCATCATCGGGGCGGAGGGGATGGGCTATTACCAGATGGCCTACAATATTTATACCATGATCCTGCTGATCTCCTCCTACAGCATTCCTTCCGCCATCTCCAAGGTCATCGCGCAGAAGCTGGCGTGGAAAGAATACCGCAACGCCCACCGGATCTACCGGACGTCGCTCTGGTATGTGCTGCTTGTGGGAACGGCGGCGGGGCTGGTTCTGTTTTTCGGGGGGCCTTATCTGGTGGAAGGGGAAGCCGCCGCCAAGGTGCTGAAAGTGTTTGCCCCGACAGTGTTTCTGTCAGGGATCCTGGGAGTCATGAGGGGCTATTTCCAGGCGCATAAAAGCATGTTGCAGACCTCTGTCTCCCAGATCGTGGAACAGCTTATCAACGCGGCGGTGAGCATTCTGGCGGCGGTTCTGCTGATCCGAGCCGTGCTGGGGACTTTAGAATGGAAGGACGCGGCGTTCAATTCCAGCCGTTCCATGTACGGCGCGGCGGGAAGCGCGGTGGGAACGACCGCAGGGGTGCTGTTTGCCCTGCTTTTCATGTGGGGGGTCTATGCCCTGAACAGGCCGCTGATCCGCAGGAGGATCGACCGGGACCGTTCGGAGCGTCAGGACACTTATGGGGACATCTTTCGGATGATCATGGGAGTGGTGACGCCTTTTATCCTGAGTACGGCGGTCTATAACCTGAGCGCGGCCCTGAACCAGACGATCTACAGCAAGATCCTGCGGTACTGGCGGGAAGTGAGCGCGGAGAACATCAGTTATTATTACGGGATCCTGTCGGAAGCGGTGACGATCTCCAACATCCCGATCGCGTTCGCGTCGGCCATGGCGGCGGCGATGATCCCGGCGGTCACGCAGTACGCGGCGTGCAAGGACTGGGATAAGGTCAGAGAGAAGATTCAGCTGGCTGTCAAGACGACGATGATCATCTCCATTCCCTGCGCGGCGGGGCTGTGCATTCTGGCGAAGCCGGTGGTCATGCTGCTGTATCCGCAGGCGGACACGGTGGAAATGGCTTCGCGGCTGCTGATGGTTCTGGCGGTATCGGTGATTTTCTACGCGCTTTCCACGCTGTCGAACTCCTGCCTGCAAGGTATGGGAAAAACTGGAATGCCGATCTTCCACGCCGGGGTTGCCTTGGCGCTTCAGACGCCTGTGGCGGCACTTTTGCTGCTGTTCACGCAGTGGAACCTGTTTGCCCTTGCCCTGGCGAACATCGTGTATTCTCTGACGATCTGTATCCTGAACCAGCTCTCCCTGCGCAAGGTGGTCGGCTACCGGCAGCAGGTGTGGAAGACTTTTCTGATCCCTCTTTTGGCAGCCGGGTTCATGGGCGGTCTGGCCTGGGCGGCCTATGAAGGCCTGCATCTGCTCACGGGGGCGAACGCGGTTTCTCTGGGGGCGGCGGTCGTCTTGGGGGCGGCGGCCTATTTCGCCCTGCTGATCCTCCTGCGGGGGCTGACAGAAGAGGAGCTGCGGGGCTTCCCGAAAGGGCGGCTCCTGGTAAAAGCGGCAAAAAAGTGCAGGCTGTTAAAATAAGGAGCTTCCGTAAAAACAGCCGGGCAGCGACAAAGCGGGGTTGCTTCTAACGGATCTGCCGGATCCCGGAAATATCGGAATCGATGACCAGGGAATAATTCGTATAGTACACTACGAACCCGGGCTTGGCGCCCCCGGGTTTCTTCACGTGCTTGCGCTGTACGTAGTCGATCTGTGTCTTCTCCTGTTCCCTGCCTCTGGAATAATAGGCGGCAAGGCGGCCGGCTTCCTCATAGGCACGGTCGGGGATCTCTTGCTCCGGCTTCGTCTTTAAGACCACATGGGAGCCGGGAAGCCCCTTGGCGTGGAACCACCAGTCGTTTCCGGAAGCGAAATGAAAGGTCAGCTCATCGTTCTGGTAATTGTTTTTTCCGACGTAAATGTCATAACCGTCGCTGCTAAGGTAGTGGAAAGGCCGGCTTGCGGCCCGGTGTTTTCTGGAAGCGGCTTTCCGGCGGAGGTAGCCGCTTTCGGTGAGTTCTTCTTGGATCGGAACCAGGTCTTCTTCCGCCGTGGCAATATCCAGGGCGTTCCCGATGGATTCCAGGTGCCGGATCTCTGCCAGGACTTCCTGGGTCAGCTGCGTCAGGGCTTCATAGGTACGTTTCATTTTACGGTATTTCTGGAAATACCTCTGCGCGTTCTCGCCAGGGGAGCGTGTGGGATCGAGCGGGATCGTGACGGTCTCATTGGTATGATAGTTCAGGGCTTCCAGGGAACGGCTTCCGGGCGGCACGCTGTAGCCGTAGGCGTTCAGCAGCTCCCCATAGACGCGGTAGGTATCGCGCTTTAACGTGTCTTTCATCTGTAGGAGCTGCAGGTCGTACTTCCTGGTGCCGCGCTCCAGGGCGGAACAGACGACGCGCCGCAGGTCGGCGGATTTCTGCCGGATGCGGGCGAGGGCGTTCTTCTCGGCGTAATAGGTTTCCAAAAGGGCGGACATGGAAGGGAAAGTCGCCGTCCGGTCCTGTGCCGAAGCGTACATGGCAAGGGGAACGGCGGCGAACTCCGCCGGTTTCCAGACAGCCGGCTGAAGAGGCTGCGGGCGAAAGCCGGTATAGGCGACGGTAGGGGTAAAGCTTCCTGTCCGGACCGTATCCATCAGACGCTCGAAGGCCCGGTACAGCCGCGAAAGAGCGGAAACGTCCGTGTCTTTGGCCGAAACCGTATCCTGCGCCGGGGCAAGCGCGCGGGCCGCCACCTCCGCGTCCACCCCGGCTTCATAGCACAGTTCCTGGGCGAGGACGGGGGAAATGCCCGTATAGCAGGAGTAAAGCGCCTGGAAGACGGGAACAGGCTCTGCCGTAAGCAGAGCGCGAAACTCCGGGAAATCGGTGTCCAGAGGGTTTTTCTTGCGCAGAGCCTGAGGCAGGAAATAGGGCTTGCCGGGAAGCACCTCGCGAAGGCTGCTGACGAGACCGGACACGTGCTTGATGCTGTCGATGATCTGATCTTCCTCGTTGCAGAAGATGATGTTGCTGTGCTTCCCCATCAGTTCGACGATCAGCTTCTTCCTCCGCACATCCCCCAGTTCGTCCAGATGTTCCACCACCAGACAGACGATACGCTCCAAGTCTGGCTGGTAAATATCGGTAATTCGTCCGTTCTGCAGATGTTTGCGCAGGAGCATACAGAAATTCGGAGCGGTCATAGGACTAGGCTTGTTGGCTTCCGTCAGGTAAAGCAGGGGCAGGGAAGCGCTTGCGCTGATGCTCAGCCGCTTCTGCCCGGAAGCGGTCTTGATCGTCAGAAGCAGTTCGTCGTTTTCCGGCTGCGCGATTTTCGACAGCCGCCCCCCTAATAGGCAGGATCTGAGTTCCTGTACTACGTTCGCTATGGTGACGCCGTCAAATGCCATGTAAATTTCATTCCTTTCTGTGCCAAAATCGGTTTTTGGGGAATATCTTGGGTTCTTCCCGCATAGAAAAAGAACAGGAGCTCATTTTGTTCATTATAACAGATGTTGTTCCAAAAAGAAACGCTGCCTGCGCAGATCCATGCAAATCGCCAGGAAAAAAGTCCGTACTGTACCGCGAAATACTGAAAGAGAAAAAACGCGCAAGAAAAGAGCAATATCTGGGGGGCAAATAATAGCTTTTTTGTTCACCAAGGAGGTGACGCCGGCAGGACGCTATGGTAAAGGCGCAGTTCTGTATTGGCAGCCATGCCGGAGGGATGGACAAGACAGCCTCGGAAAGGAGTTGGTTCCGTAAGGAGACGGGAGAACGTCCGCGAACCCTGCGTCCGCGAAACGGATTCCTGGTATCCTGCTACAGCAGTTTTTGGCGGCGTATGATTGTTGGAAGCGGTACAGAAATGGCTGGCTGGTAACGAGGGGATTCAGTGATCACATCAAATTTGTCAAAGGAGGATTCTATGAAACGTATTATGGTTGGTTTACTTACGGGCCTGCTTCTGGCGCCCGCCGTGCTGTCAGGCTGCGGAAGTCAGGCGCAGGAGACAAATAGCGGAGGTGTCACCAAGGACGACCCGAACGTGAAAGTGCTGAATGTCATGGCTTTTACGGACGAGGTTCCGGGCATGATCGCAAAATATGTGGAAGCGCATCCGGACTTCCCGTATGAGATCAAGACCACGATCATCGCTACTACGGACGGCGCTTATCAGCCCGCTCTGGATCAGGCCCTGGCCGGAGGCGGCGCGGATGCGCCGGACATCTACGCTGCGGAAGCCGCGTTTATTCTGAAGTATACCCAAGGAGACGCTTCCCGGTACGCGGCGGCGTATCAGGATCTTGGGATGGATGTGGACGGGCTTCTGGAATCTTCGGAGATCGCCCAGTATACGGTGGACATCGGTACGAACCCTGCGGGCGATCTGGTCGCCCTGGGCTATCAGGCTACCGGCGGCGCTTTCATTTACCGCAGGTCGATCGCGCGGGACGTCTGGGGTACGGACGATCCGGCGACGATCAAAGACAAGATAGGGCCGGGCTGGGATCGGTTCTTTGCGGCGGCGGAAGAATTAAAAGAGAAAGGATACGGCATCGTATCCGGCGACGGCGACATCTGGCACGCGGTGGAAAACAGTTCCGCGCAGGGCTGGGTGGTAGACGGCAAGCTGAACATCCCCGCGGAACGCGAAGGCTTCCTGGATCTTTCCAAACAGCTGAAAGACAACGACTATCACAATGACACACAGGACTGGACAGACGCGTGGTATGCCGACATGAAAGACGCCGGCACGAAGAAGATCTTCGGCTACTTCGGACCCGCGTGGCTGATCAACTACGTCATGGCCGGCAACTCCGGGGGCGAGAAACCGGGCGAAGGCACCTATGGCGACTGGGCGGTATGCGAGCCTCCCATCGGGTTTTTCTGGGGCGGCACCTGGGTGCTGGGCAACAAGGATACGAAGATTCCGGGAGCGGTAGGCGACATCATAGAGTGGATCACTTTGGACGCTTCCGAGGACGGGCTTCAATATAAGTGGGCAAACGGTACCCTGAACGGCGAAGGCGGAACCAAGGACACCGTGGCTTCCGGTGCGGTCATGAAGAAATCGGACGGAGTCCTGGACTTCTTAGGCGGACAGAATATGTTTGACGTCTTTGTACCCGCAGGGGAATTTGCAAACGGCAAGAACCTGACCCAGTATGACGAAACCATCAACAATTACTGGCGCGGCCAGGTGCGGGAGTACACCGCAGGAAACAAATCCCGCGACCAGGCAATCGCGGACTTCAAGAGCGAGGTCGCGGATAATCTGGATATTATAGTGGAGTAACGAACGCTTCGCCGATATGTTCCGCGAGGTCAACAGGTGTGTGACGGAAACCAAAAAGCGTCAGCCTTTTGGTTTCCGTCAGAAAGGTGGTCATCATTATGCGGCGTAAAGGTGTAAATTACGCGAAATACGGATATATTTTCTGCCTTCCCTTTGTGCTTGTGTTCCTGCTCTTTTCCCTCTATCCGATTCTGTATACTGCCGTGATCGGCTTCACGGATCTGAAAGGGCTGGGCAGGACGGATTTCCGGTTCCTGGAGAATCCGTTCCAGAACTTCCAGATGATCCTGTCGAACGGCTCTTTCCAAGAATCCCTGGGCAATACGGCGATTCTGTGGATCGCGAACTTTATCCCGCAGATCCTGCTGGCGCTCCTGCTGACGGCGTGGTTCACCAGCCACCGCCGAAAAGTCAAAGGACAGGGGGCTTTCAAGGTTCTTTTCTATATGCCCAATATCATCACGGCGGCGACCATAGCGATCCTGTTCAACTCGCTGTTCGGCTATCCCATGGGGCCGGTCAATTCCCTGCTGCAAGGCCTGGGGCTGACGGATACCCCGATCTACTTCGCGGTTCAGCGCTGGACGGCCAGAGGGATCGTCTCGTTCATCCAGTTCTGGATGTGGTACGGGTATACGATGATCGTGCTGGTCTCGGGAGTGCTGGGGATCAACCCGGAGATCTTTTCGGCGGCGGAGATTGACGGCGCGTCGGGAATCAAGACGTTCCTGTATATCACCCTCCCCAACCTGCGGACCATCCTTCTGTATACGCTTATCACCAGCCTGATCGGGGGCCTGCAGATGTTCGACATCCCCAAGCTGTTCTTGATGGGCGGCCCGGACGGGGCCACCCTCACGACCAGCGTGTTCATCTACAACCAGGCATTCAGCGGAAGCTACCTATATAACCGCGCGGCGGCCGCCAGCATGATCATGTTCGTGGTCATCTCCGCGCTGTCCGGGCTTCTGTTCTATCTCATGCGCGACAAGTACGCGGTGAAAGAGAAGAAAGCGGAGAACGCGAGACGGAAACTGGAAAAAAGAGCCGCAAAAGAAGCAGGGAGGAAGAATCTATGAGAAAGGATAAGAAAGCGTCCGAGGTTCTGCTTAGGGTCATAATTTACGTCACTTGTATTTTCCTGGTTGTCCTGAGTGTCCTGCCTTTCTGGATCATGATTATGAATGCCACCAGAAGTACTTATGAGATCCAGCAGAGCGCCATCTCTTTCTTGCCGTCCACCTATGCGCTGAATAACTTGAAGGTGCTGCTCAGCAAAAGCTTCAACCCGATGGTAGGATTTATAAACTCCATGCTGATCTCGGGAGGGGTGACGCTCTGCACGGTGTATTTTTCTTCGCTCACCGCCTATGCCCTGGTCGTGTACAACTGGAGGCTGCGCCGGCCGTTCTTTACTTTTATCATGGCGGTCATGATGATCCCGGCGCAGGTCACAAGCATCGGTTTCTATCAGTTCATCTACAGTATCCACATGACCAACCAGTATCTGCCCCTGATCCTCCCGGCGATCGCCTCTCCGGCGACCGTGTTCTTCATGAGGCAGTACCTGCTTGCTTCCCTGCCCCTTGACATCGTGAACTCGGCGCGGATAGACGGGTCTGCGGAGTTCGGTATCTTTAACCGGATCATCCTGCCGATCATGAAGCCGGCGATCGCCACCCAGGCCATCTTCGCTTTTGTCGGGAGCTGGAACAACCTGTTCCTGCCGCTGATCCTGCTCACCGATTCGGATAAGTACACTATGCCGATCATGGTCAGCCTGCTCCGGGGAGACATCTACAAGACCGAATATGGATCCGTGTACCTTGGGCTGACGCTGACGGTGCTGCCGCTGTTCGTGGTGTACTTCCTGCTGTCGAAGTATATCATCGCGGGAGTAGCGTTAGGAGGGATGAAAGAATAAGCATAGGCAGGCAGCGGAATCAGCGTAGGCAGATGGTAAGAGCCGGCAGAAGCAGGTTGTCAGAATCAGCAGCAACAGGTTAAGGGGCGGTGGCGCGGGGCGATCCGCGGATCGCCCCGCGCCGTAACATTCATCCCGTACCCGAAGGCAGCTCATTTTTGTTCCCGTCGGCCCGCCTGATCCCGCATGGCCTCCTTCACGAATGTTCTTCTTTTTCTCTGCGCCGTATTCGGTTATAAGAAGCCGCTCTTGCTTCTTGTAACATAGCTTCCCGGAAGCTGTGAAGCAGCTTCGGGGAAAAGGCGCGTTCTCTGCGCCGTATTCGGTTATAAGAAGCTGCTCTTGCTTCTTGTAACATAGCGGAACCACGATATGAAATTGCTTTGAGGAACTTTTTCTCTGTTTTTGTCATAGCATAGCCATAAAGGAGCGCGGAAACCTGGCGCTTTCGCGCAGATGCCTCTCCTGCGCTTCCAAGAATATATGCTGGAATTCCTCACATCCTGATGAAAACTTAGTTTCGCGGATTAGTGAGACAAAGTTTCTTTGTGGAAACTGACGAAGGGAGGAAAGATTTTTTTGTGAGATAAGGCAAATTGCAAGAAATTTCCAGATATAGGGGAAGAATAAGAATTTTGAGCGGCAAAAAAAGCACTTTACTTTTGAAAAAATGGGGGTATAATCTTGTTATAGCAATGAATTTGAAAGGAAGGGTCATAATGGAAAGGAAGATCAAATTGTCACGGGATCAGGTCCAGCATTTTGTAAACGTAACTTCCAAATGTGATTTTGACATCGATATATACTACAATAGATATGTTGTAGATGCTAAGTCATTCCTTGGAGTTTATGGACTGGATTTCAGCCGGCCGCTGTATGTGTCATACAACGGGTATCATCGTGAACTGGAAGAGCTGCTCAGAGAATGTGCCATCGCCTGCTGATACGGTTGCTGGCAAACGGTTCCCTATGCAAGGCGGCGTTTCTGCCTAGGTGCTTCTGCTGCGTGTCTCTGTTGAGAGGAAGCGCCGCCTTGCAGAAAGGTGTCGCCCTGTATGGAAGGGCTGTTTTGCAGGAAAGGGCCGCCCTGCATGGAAGGGCTGTCTGTGCAACGGTGTTTTCCTGGGATCTACCTTGTTTAAGTTCCCGTCTTGATTTTTTGAAATATTTCATTTCCGGTATGCATATTTCCAGCGTGTAAATGAAAATCCGTTGACATTCTTCCATATCGCCCTTAAACTATGTGTATACAGGCCGTAAGGCTTATGGGAAGCGCACAGAGAGATGGCTAGTCATCAAGCGCGGGCCGATTGATCGGAGCCGGTACGGTAGTTTATACAAGCGCGGAGAGACACGGAGAAGAACATGGCAGATTTCAGCGCGGAAAACACCATGGAAATCAGAATATCGGTACGCGGCCTGGTGGAGTTCATCCTGCGTCAGGGGGATATTGACAACCGGCGCAAACATACTCCGGAAGACGCCATGCAGGAAGGCGGCAGGATCCATCGGGAGATCCGGAAGCGGATGGGAGCGGAATACCGGGCGGAAGTCTTCCTGCGCCACGTGGTTCCCGGAGAGAAGTATCTTTTCGTGGTGGAGGGACGGGCGGATGGTATCATCGACACCCGCAAAGCGGACGGAACAGGCGAGACGGTCATCGACGAGATCAAAGGAACCTACCGCGAGCTGTCAAGGATGAAAGCGCCGGTTCCGGTACATCTGGCACAGGCGAAATGTTATGCATATATGTACGGTACACGGACAAAGGCGGAAGAAGTGCGGATCCGTATGACGTACTGTAACCTGCTGACGGAGGATCTTCGCTATTTTTACGAAGATTTTACGATGGAAGAACTGACGGAGTGGTTCGAGGAACTGATCCGGGCTTACCGGAAGTGGGCGGACTATGAATGGGAGTGGCGGCAGCTGCGGCAGGCTTCCATAGAGAAGCTGGAGTTTCCTTTCCCCTACCGGGAGGGGCAGAAAGAGCTGGCGGCGCAGGTGTACCAGACGATCTACCATAAGAAGAAGCTGTTTCTGGAGGCGCCGACCGGGGTGGGAAAAACCGTTTCCACCGTGTTTCCGTCCGTGAAAGCCATGGGAAAAGGGATGGGGGAAAAGCTCTTCTACCTGACCGCCAAGACCATCACCCGCACCGTAGCCGAGGATACTTTCGGGCTGCTGCGGCAAAAAGGGCTTCGCTTCAAGAGTGTGATCCTGACCGCGAAAGAGAAAATCTGCTTCCTGGAGGAAATGTCCTGCAATCCGGAGCATTGTCCGTATGCCGAGGGGCATTACGACCGCATTAATGAAGCGGTGTATGATCTGCTGACACAGGAAGAAAGCTTTACGAGGGAAAAAGTGGAAAAATATGCCAAGAAGCATACAGTCTGTCCTTTTGAAATGAGTCTGGACATGAGCCTGTTTGCGGACGGCGTGATCTGTGACTATCATTATCTGTTTGATCCCCATGTTTACTTAAAACGGTTCTTCGGTGAAAAATCTTCCGGAAACTATCTTTTTCTGATCGATGAGGCACATAATCTGCTGGAACGGGGCAGGGAGATGTACAGCGCGGACTTGGTGAAGGAAGATTTCCTGGAGTTCAAGAGGAAGCTGCGCCGCAGGATCGAGGAAGAAGGGGGGCGGACAGATCTGCTGCGAATAGGCGGCCAGTCGGCGGACAGCCCGTCTGCGGACAGCCCGTCTGCGGACAGCCCGCCTGCGGACAGCCCGCCTGCGGACAGGCGGCAGGTGGGCAGACGGAAAGTGGGCGGGCAGAGTGTACTGGTCCGAAAGGGATATGCGGCGAAGCTGGAAAAGCAGCTGGAAAGATGCAATCAGGAGCTGCTGAAAATGAAAAGACAGTGTGAGGACTGGCGGCTCGCGCAGGACATAGCTTCTCTGGTGCAGCCGCTGGCCCGGCTCCAGTCCACACTGGAGGATTATCTGGATGAGCAGGAAGAGATCCTGTATGAAGTCCAGGAAGCGCTTCTGGAATTTTACTTTCACATATGCCATTTTTTGGAGATTCATGCGCTGATTCAGGAAAGGGAACAAGCGGAAACAGAGCGGGCTTCCTCCTATGTGATCTATACCAGGCTGAAAGAAGACGGGAAGTTCCTGCTGAAATTATTCTGTGTCAACCCCTCCGCTCATCTCCGGAAATGCATGGAACGCGGGCGGAGCGCGGTGCTGTTTTCCGCGACCCTCCTGCCGATACAGTATTATAAAAATCTGCTGGGAGGCGAGAAAGAGGATTATGAAGTATACGCCCAGTCGGTGTTTCGCCCGGATAAGAAGGCTTTGTTCATTGCCAATGACGTGACCAGCCGCTACGCCAGACGATCCCCGCAGGAATATTTTATGATTTCCAGGTATATTCATGAAATTGTCCAGAAACGCCATGGGAATTATCTGGTGTTCTGTCCTTCGTACTCCTTTTTGCAGGCTGTTTTCAACGTCTATCAAGAAAATTTTGCCACGGCGCAGGTCTGTGGCATTCTCCAGCAGGATTTTATGAATGAGCGTGAACGGGAAAGTTTCCTTGCAAACTTTAGAAGGCAGGACGGGCATTTTTTGGTGGGGTTCTGCGTCCTGGGCGGGATTTTCGGCGAGGGGATTGACCTGAAGCATGACCGGCTGATCGGTGTCATTATCATAGGAACCGGACTTCCCTTGGTCTGCCCGGAAAGGGAGATCCTGAAAAATTATTTTGACGAAAGAGGAGAGAACGGCTTCGATTATTCTTACCGCTATCCGGGGATGAATAAAGTCCTGCAGGCGGCGGGCAGAGTGATCCGCACCGCGGAGGACGTGGGAATCATTGCGCTGCTGGATGAGCGGTTTCTGCGGTATGCTTATCGGCGCATGTTTCCGAGGGAGTGGGAGGAGTTTGAAGAGGTTACGGTAGATACGGTATCAAAACGGGTGGAACGCTTCTGGGATTCCTGGCTGTAAATCGGTAAAGCAGCGAATCGGCAAAACGATACAGAACGTCTTTCTCCTATAGAAGCGGGTCTATGGGGATAGGTTCTGGCGGGTGTTCCACGGAGGAAGATCTGTAGGAGAAAGATTTAGAAGAGGAAGATTTACAGAGGGAGGACTTACAGGGGGAAGATTCGCAGTGGGAAAAAGCTCATGGAGGAAAGGGTTATGGGAGAGAGGTGTGCTGAACAAACCAGTCAAACAGAATAAACTGATCGGACGGAATCCACTGAGTCAATCGGATGCATTTCTACGGAACCCCTGCATGGCGTGAATGCTAGGCATGAGCATTGGATATGGGTATTCAGGCATGTCTCTCATATACATACCTATGCGGAAGTGCTGGACACGGGGATCAGGCATACACGGAAGTGGTCAGTGCTAGTGTAGAAGGGTTGGACATGGCTATTAGGCATAAGCAAGAGTGCCGGACATGAGTGTTAGACATGAGATTTTACACAGATGACAGTTTTCTTTGACTTTGATGACACTGACGTCAGATGTGGATAACTTTGTGGAAACGGTGGATTTCCTGTTGCTTTCCTCGTGAAAAGTGACAGATGGTTCGGTTTTTTATCTCGTGACACGTTTTCCAGGAGGGTAAAAAGCTTCCGGAAAAGAAAGGAATACTAAAGAAAAAGGATAAAAACATGCAGAAAAATGGAGAAAAAGGATGAAAAAGAAATATTGGACAGTGCGGTACGCAGTCAGTCAATGGATACGATTGCTTTTAGAAAGGCGTCAGGCTGCGGTTCCATAGGGTGCCGGGCCGGTTCCATAAGCTGCCAGGTTCCGGGAGCAGCTGATGGATCAGTAAGGGCCGACTTGGCAGAGCGTTGAGGCTGTTGACGGCAGTGCTGGAGAAAGCGGGGAAACTTAGGGTACCGGAAAATTCGACTTAATGAGTCAATTCCTTTTGGTTTCAGATGAGCAGACATTTCTGTACTGTTCAGCCATTCCTTACGACTTGGCAAGGGCAGGGCGGAAGAAATTCCGGCACAGAAAAGATTCAGAAAGGATTCTATGAGAAAATTTGTAAAGATCTGCGGCATTGCCGCACTGGTGATCGTGATGGCAGGAACTGCTGGTACGCTTCTTGGGAAATACAGCAAAGAGCCTATAGAAAGCAGTCTTGAAGTCAGTCTTGAAGTGACGGAATGGGCCAAGGGCCTGAAAGATTCGGACGTCTGGAAGCGGATCGCGGATTTTTGGAAAGATGGGCTGGCGTGGGGAAGCAAGGAGCCGGAACCGGATGGGCAGGGGCAGGCGGGAGAGGACGATCCCGGCTTTTCCGGTTATGACATTGAGGATACTCTGATGTTTGACAGCCGATATGAGATCCGGGAGGGCGATGTGGCAAAATTCCGCATTGCGGCGGTACGGATTGAGGATCTGAGTATTGAAGTGAGCGGCTGTGATTTTGAAATAGCGGCCTCCGAAGACGGAGAGTTTTATCTGGAAGCGAAAAACGTCAAAAAATTACAGGCGTTCCAGGAGGAGGGCGTGCTGTATGTGAAAGGGATACATACCGTGTGGCCGCAACAGGGAAACTGCGAGGTTACGCTATATGTGCCGGAGAACCTGGAATACAGGGTATGGGAGCTGTCCTTAGGCGCGGGCATGATGAGGGGAAAAACGTTGGCGGCGCAAAGCATCAGGCTGAACATGGACGCGGGAGAGTTCAAGGCGGAGCGGCTTCTGGCGGAAGAAGTTACGGTCGAGGTGGGCGCGGGGAGCGTGGAGCTGAGCGGCGTAGAGGTCGGGCGGCTTACGGCGCAGATAGGAGCCGGGAACCTTTCGGTCTCCGGGGAAATCCGGGAGGGCGCCCAGCTGACCTGTAACATGGGCGGCGCTCAGCTTCGGCTGGCCGGGAAGCGGGAGGATTATGATTATGAACTGCGCTGCGTACTGGGCAGGATTGAAATTGACGGCCTTGCCTATCACGGGACAGAGGGCGGCGATGAGGACAAGGATAGCGGCAAGGAGGGTCAGGAGAGCGGCGGCAGAGCTGCCCAGGGCATCTTGGATGCCTTGGATAGAATCGGGGAAAAGACGACGGTTTCCAACGGAACCGGGCGGCTGCTTCGGCTGGACTGCGCCGTGGGCAGCATGGAGGTGGAGTTTACAGGGTAAGCTTGTCTGTTTGTCGCTTATTTATACTTTTTCGGCCGCCCATCCCGTATATCCACAGGGTTGGAAAACAGCCTGAAAAATATTTCCACGTTTGTGGAAAGGTATGGTATTTTCCATAAAAATGAAATTCTTCCTAAAATTAAGTATCTTTTCTTGATTGACAAGGTCCCGGCTCAGCGTTATAATCAATCCACTACTATAACAGATTGCATACCAATCACATGGAATATTAATGACACAGCATACCGGGCGCAAAGAATGGAGGTGATTGATTGGAAAACCTGACGGAAATGTACAAAGGCGTGTTAGAAGGCTGCGTGATGGAAATTATAAGCAGGAAGCAAACTTACGGCTATGAAATCACGCGTCGTTTAAATACGCTCGGCTTTACGGAGGTCGTCGAGGGAACGGTGTACGCGATTTTGATCCGGCTTGAAAAAAACAGGCTGGTGGATATGGAGAAAAGAACCTCCGACAAGGGACCGCCGCGAAAGTTCTACTCGCTCAACGACGCGGGGCGCGAAGAACTGCGAAAGATTTGGGGGAAATGGGAGTTTGTCGCGTCGAAAATCAACCAACTAAGGGAGGCGCATTAAAATGTTTGATTCCATTCTTAAACTGATGATAGGCGATATGGAAGCAAAACGCGGCTATAAGCAAATGGTGAAGCGGGTTGACGCGTTGCCCGAAGATTATCGGTTTACATTTCGCAAAATTTACAAGTATGTGTACACGACGGGCGCGGGGATTGGCAGCGACGGCGGTATCACGCTATTCGTGGACTTAATCGACTTTTTTGAAGCGAGCGCGGCAGAGGGAAAGCAAGTGCTTGACATAATCGGAAAAGACGTCGGTGCTTTTGTTGATGAACTGGCAAGCGCGACGGCTTCACATGCCGAATACCTGCGCGAAACAATGAACAAAAATATAACGGAAAAATTTAATAAGAATGGAGATTCATCATGGCGAACTTCATCAAACAAATGATAGAGGACAAAAAAGAACACAAAGAGCATATGGCGAGGGTGGCAGCGTTGCCTGAAGAATACCAATTCGTGTTCCAAAAAATGCAGTGGTACATGTGGAGCTTCGCGGTAGGTACCGGTCACGACATGATGAAAATACAGGATGATCTGATTGAACTGTTTGAAGCGAGCGCGGCAGACGGCAAGCACGTCCTCGACGTGACGGGCGAAGATGCTGTGGCTTTTTGCGATGAGCTATTACGCGACGCAAAAAAGTGGTCAGATAGCTATCGCAAAAAATTAAACCGCGACATTGCAAAAAAATTTAAGAAAGGGGACGATTCTCCATGAATGACATGACAATCAAGGTGAAGGACTTGAAAAAATCCTTTAAAGCCATAGAGGTCTTAAAGGGCGTGGATTTTGAAGTTAAGCGAGGGGAGATATTCGCCTTGCTCGGCTCAAATGGAGCGGGTAAAACTACTATAGTAAATATACTTTCAACGCTATTAAAACACGACGGCGGGAACGCGAGCGTCTGCGGTTTCGACGTCGTGCGCCAGCCGGACAAAGTGCGGCAATCCATCAGCCTTACAGGGCAGTTCGCCGCTGTAGACGGCATTCTCACCGGGCGGGAAAACCTGATACTGATTGCCAAACTTCGGGGTATCCAAAACCCATCGCAGACCGCCGACAACCTGCTTAAGCGTTTCGGATTAAGCGAAGCGGCGAACAAACGGGCAGCCACTTACTCCGGCGGGATGACGCGTAGGCTTGACATCGCCATGAGCCTTGTCGGAACGCCCGCCGTCATCTTCCTTGACGAGCCGACGACGGGGCTTGACCCGGAAGGGCGGCTTGAAGTCTGGAAAACCGTCGAGGAGCTTGCGGGCGGCGGCACAACCATCTTGCTGACGACACAGTATCTGGATGAAGCGGAACAGCTTGCCGACAGAATCGCCATCCTGCACGGCGGCAAAATCATTGCCAACGGGACGCTTGAAGAACTCAAAAAGCTGTTTCCGCCCGCAGAGGTTGAGTACATTGAAAAACAACCGAGCTTGGAGGATATATTCCTCGCCATCATCGGCACCGGGGCCCCTACGCGGGGTGAGAAGAAGGGCGCATAAAATGAAAAGTAAAACATTCGTACTGTTCGGACGGTTAATGAAACACATTCTACGCAGTCCCGATACCATTATAACGGTGGCGATAACGCCCATAGGCATCATGCTGATGTTCGTTTATGTGTTCGGCGGCGCGATAAAGGCAAGCCTGCCCGATGGCGTAGATTATGTCAATTATCAGCTGCCCGGCGTACTTTTAATGGCGATAGCCAGCGGCATAGCCTACACTGCTTTCCGAATGTTCGGCGACAAACAAAATGGAATTTTCTCGCGGTTTCATTCTATGCCGATAAGCCGCTCGTCAGCGTTGTGGGCTCATGTGCTTGTTTCTCTTGTGTCCAACATGCTTACGGTTGCCATAATCTTCCTTGTCGCGCTGCTTATGGGCTTTCGGTCAGGCGCGGGGATACTTTCGTGGTTGTCCGTTCTGGGAATACTCGCGCTATTTACGCTTGCTTTAACGTGGGTTGCGGTCATTCCCGGGCTTACGGCGAAATCCGCAGAGGGAGCGTCTGTGTTCTCATATCCGCTGGTTTTCCTGCCTATGTTCAGCTCGGCATTTGCTCCTACCGAAACCATGCCTGCCGCCGTTCGCTGGTTCGCGGAGAATCAGCCGGTAACGTCAATCGTTGATACGGTGCGCGCCTTGCTTCATTGCGAACCTGTAGGTAATGAAATATGGGTCGCGCTGGCTTGGTGCATAGGGATTATGATTGTGGCGTGGTTCTTCGCTATGAGGGCGTATCAACGTCGTGTATCATAAGCATAATCGGAAGCTGACAAATTCTAATTTATGGGGGGTATCTGTACGAGCATTGCCGATATTGAAAAAGATGTCATCTGCTATTGACCTTAGCAAGAGAGAGCAGCGCATACCTAACCCATCAGCCGGTGCAGATATTTTTCAAACAGTACGCCTTCGTTTATGGGAACTCCGGCTTCCTGCGTGCCTTGGATACAGAGAGCGACGAAGTCGGCGGCTTTTTGGACGGAAGCGGGAAAGGGGATCCGGCGCAGAGCGGAGGCGGCAAGGACGGCGGCGAACAGATCTCCCGTACCGGGGCGGGAAGCTCCGGTGGCGGAAACCTCATAGCAGCTGCCGATCTGGTTCTCCCAGATATAGTTGCGGAATCTGCCTTGATGGAACAGTCCGGTGATCACGATTTTTTTCCCGTCTTTCCGAAGCGCGTCGTCCGGGGAGAGCGGGTGGCCTTGGGCGAGGGTTTCGCAGAGCCGCGCCAGCTCGCTGTCCGGCCAATAGCCTTCCCGATAGGGCGTTTGGGTGAGAAGGCAGGCTTCCGTGATATTGGGGGTCAGGAGATCCGCGTAGGCTGCCAGTCCGCGCAGTCTTTCGCAGTGAGCCGGGGTGACGGTGGAATAAGTCCTGCCGTGGTCGCCGAGAACCGGATCCAGAATAAATAGAGTCTTGCTCCCGGCAGCTGTGGTGAGGCTGCCGGTCTTGGGGCTATCCGTTCTTTCCGCCGGAATGCCGTCTGTGTTTGCGGTGAGGCTGCCGGTCTTGGGAATATCCGTTTTCTGGATGTTTTGCAGAAATTCCTCTACGATGTCGATCTGCCGCACGTTTGCCAGGAAACCGCAGGCGATCCCGTCAAAGGCTATGCCCAGCCGGGAGATTCCGTCGAGGTAAGCCCCTATATGGGAGGTGTAGTCATGGAAAAAGCAGGCCGGGAAGCCCAGATGGTTGGAAAGGATGGAGGTCGGGACAGGGCAGCCCTGCACCTGCATGGCGCTGACGACGGGAAGGGCCACTGTGAGGGAACAGCGGCCAAAGCCCGTCAGATCATTGATCATTGCCAGCCGGGGGATCGCCCCGGGATTCTGTACGTTGGATTCCATAAGATATTCCGCTTCCTTGGTTTGTGCTATCACTGATCGGAAGCCGCGAAGCGGCTTCTGATAAAAGGCGCGTCCTATGCGCCGCATTGGATTACAAGGCGCTGTCCTTGCTTTTGGTTCTATCTTTTACGGTGCCTTGGAATTTCTTCTTGCGTCCGTCTGTGCCATGATTCTGGTCAAAGCGGGCCGGATCGCCAGGCTTAGCGGAACGGCGGCGGCGACCGCGATGACCGCGTTGGAGGCAGATACCGCCGCTTTCTGGGAAACGGATAAGATCACCGCTTCATACGGCAGCTGCAGGAAAAGATAGGATTCTAAAAAGCTCTTTGATAAGTACAGCAGCACATAGGAAAGGGCGCCAAGCGCCGCCGCAAGGAAGCTGCGAGGTACGGCCCTGCCCTTCCGTTTGGCGTAGAGCAGCCCGCAGATCCACGCCATGAGGAACTTGAACAAAAAGGTAAACGGCGCGGAAGAGAGGTAGGCGGGATTGGTGAGGTCAAAAAAAGCGGAACCGATTCCCGCCGCCAGCCCGCCCCAAAGCGGCCCCAGCAAAAATCCGCTTAACAGGCACATCACGTTTCCCATGTGCAATCTGGTATTTCCGATGGCGGTGGGGATCGGGATCTGCACGAACGCGGACGTGACATAGACGACCGCCGCCATCAGACCCACTAAGCATATTTTTTGAACAGTAATTTTCTGTTCTGGAACAGCGGTTTTCTGTTCTTGAACAGCGGTTTCTTTTTTCATCATGTCTTCTTAGGCCTCCTTCTTCCTGGAGAATGTTCCTCCGGTTTCTTTTCTGATAGGTTCTAGTATACACAGAACTGGACTGATAGAAAGTGCCAGAACAGATTTTTTTGATCATACCAGTTACAGATTCTGGATTTTTCGGAAGCTGTTCCCGAAAAAGCTTCCGGAAACAGGCGGAATTATTTGTTGCAATCAGAAGCACAGAGGGCTAAAATAGGGAAGGAAGCGCAGAACCGGCTATGCTTACGGAGTCGATAAAACGCGAGAAACGATGGAAACAGCGGAACCGGTTCAAACGGAAATATCGACTGAAACGGTCAAAACGGGAAAGGAGCCATATGGAATGAGACGGTACTTCCAATACATAAAACCTTATCTTCCTTATTTCATCATCGGGCCGGTCATGATGATTGCGGAAGTCATCGGGGAAGTCCTGCTGCCCAAGTTCATGGCGGACATCATCAACATCGGGGCTGGCAGCCGAGACGTGGGCTACATTGTAAGGACGGGCGGGCTGATGATCCTGACCGCCGCCGGGATGCTGCTTGGAGGCGTGGGAGGAGCCTATTTCGGGGCAAAAGCTTCTGTGAATTTTGCTGCGGATCTACGGACGGACGTGTTTGCCAAGGTACAGGAATTTTCTTTTTCTGACATTGACCGCTTTAGTACCGGATCCCTGGTGACAAGGCTGACGAATGACATTACCCAGCTGCAGAACCTGGTCATGATGTCTTTGAGGCTCATGCTGCGCGCACCGGGAATGCTCGTCGGCGCGATCATCATGGCGGTCAGCATGAACGCGGAGCTGGCTATGATCCTGCTGGCAGTGCTGCCGATTCTGGTCGCTTTGATCGCGTTGGTGATGAGTATCGCTTTTCCGCGTTTCCATAAAATGCAGAAGAAACTGGACGGCCTGAACTCCACAGTGCAGGAAGCGCTGACCAATGTGCGCGTCATTAAGTCCTTTGCGCGGGAGGACTATGAGGAAGAGCGTTTTTCCAAAGCGAACCGGGACTTAAAGGATACCTCTTTGGCCGCGTTCAAGGTCGTCATCGTCCAGATGCCGCTGATGCTGCTGATGATGAATGTGACGACGCTGGCGGTCGTCTGGTTCGGGGGGAAACAGATTCTGGCAGGCGTGATGCCGGTGGGGGATCTGACGGCGTTTACTACTTATATTGTTCAGGTGCTGATGTCGCTGATGATGCTGGCCATCGTTCTGCTGCAGAGTTCCCGTGCCATGGCGTCTTCCGGGCGGATTCGGGAGATACTGGATACGGAGGTGGATCTGACGGATACGGCAGCTTCCCGGAAAGAAAAGAGGGTGGAGAGGGGCAGGATTGTTTTTGAGGATGTTTCTTTCCGTTACTATAAAGGGAATGAGGAATGGGTGCTGAACCGTGTCAGCTTTTCCATCGAGCCGGGGCAGACCGTGGGGATTATCGGCTCCACCGGCTGCGGCAAGACCACTCTGGTTCAGCTGATTCCCCGGCTGTATGACCCGGACGGAGGCAGGGTGCTGGTGGACGATGTGGACGTGAGGGAATATTCCCTGCGGAACCTACGCGAAGGAGTGGGCATGGTATTACAGAAGAACGTGCTTTTTTCGGGAACGATCCGGGAAAATCTGGAATGGGGGGATGAAAACGCGTCTGAACGGGAAATTCGGGCGGCGGCGGACAAGGCGCAGGCGGATCAGTTTGTGGCAGGTTTCCCGAAAGGCTACGAAACGGAGCTTGGACAGGGCGGCGTCAATGTGTCGGGAGGGCAGAAGCAGCGGCTGTGTATTGCAAGGGCGCTTCTGAAAAATCCTAAGATCCTGATTCTGGATGATTCTACCAGCGCGGTGGATACCGCCACGGAAGCCAAGATCCGGGAAGCCTTCCAGACGTCTTTGAAGGATACGACAAAGCTGATCATTGCCCAGAGGATTACCTCAGTCATGGACGCGGATCAGATCGTGGTCATGGAGGATGGGAAGATCGTGGGCGTGGGACGGCATAAGTCCTTGCTGCGCGGCTGTGAGACTTACCGGGAGCTTTATGATTCCCAGACGGATCCCATGGAGGAAGGGCGTTCCATGGAGGAAGGGCGTTCCATGGAGGAAGGGCGTTCCATGGAGGAAGGGCGTTCCATGGAGGAAGGGCGTTCCATGGAGGAAGGAGATCGGAAGAGCACACGTCTGAACTCCAGTCACG
>JAISOV010000050.1 GCA_031275405.1 Clostridium sp.
CCTGCAAGCAGGCGCAAAACGGACTGCACGGAACTCAGGCCGCTTTGCGGCGCTTGGCTCGCTGCTTACACGTAGTATACCATACCCCTATTCGCTTGTCATCCAAAAAGTCAAGGAAAGCTGTTTCTCGTTCTGGGCATAGGACACCGCCCCGCCCGAGCCGTCCAGATAGTCGAAGATCTTCTGGTTCGTGATCAGTTCCTTGAGCATATCCAGATAGACGAGGATGTCCGCGCATTTCAAGGTAATGTCCTCCCGCTCCTGCGCCGCGAACGCGCCGAAAGCCCGCCCGAGCTGTTCCTCGTCATAAGAAGTAAAATAAACTCCCTCCCGCACATAATAATTGGCTTCCAGCGCCACGCACTGCGGCATAGCGACCACGCTGCCCAAGATATGGGTACGAAGCAGCTGCGCCGTCGTCACGCAAAGGTAGTCATAATTGATCTCCGGCGGCTTGGGTGAGGCGGCCGCTTCGGCGCTTTCCTCCATCTGATAGGAGGCGTCCCCCCAGGTGGTGTCCACATAATAATAGCTGCCGTCCACCTTCACCAGGTTCCAGGCGTGTCCTTCCCCGGTGTTCACCGTTCCCATCACCATCGTGCATTCCATCCCCAGGCGGTTGAGCAGATACTGGGTCGCCTTGGCATAGCCCTGACAGACCGACTCTCCGCCCACGAACACAGAGTAGATGTTCTGGTTGTCCGCCGCGTCCAGCCGGTATTCCGTATTCCGGATCAAGGTCTCATACACATATCTTACCTTGTCATAGTCCGTATCCTCCGGGCGGATCCCCTCCAGAAGCGCCGCCACCGCAGACTCCATCCGCTTTTCCCGTGCTTTCGCTTCCCCCATGCCCAAAGAATAAGCGCCGGAAAACTCGATCTTGACCACCTCTTCCCCACGGGTGAATTTGGTAAACGTGTAGCCCTCCACGTAAAAATATTCCGGATGGTCGTTCAGCACACACTGGAAGATCAGGTCGATGCCCGCAGCATCCAGACCCGCTTCCAGTCCCAGCGCCGACAGTTCCTTCTTTTCTCCCATGGTTCCCAAAGTCTCGCTGATGTCGTCATACCAGAGCCGCTGCGTCTCGTTCAAGCTGTCGCGGGCAAAAGTATCCGCCGACGGATTCGTAAAGGAATAGGCTTCCTGCGGCTGGACGCGGAGACCCGCTTCGGTCTCTCCCGAAACGGGAGGGATTTCCCCCGCCTGTGTTTCCCGCCCGGTCTCTTCTCCGGAAACCGGCTCTGCCGATGTGGCCGCTTCGGTCTCTTCCGGCGCCGTCACGGACGGCAGGGAGAACAGGTCGCCCGCGCCCTCCGTTACCGAGGCGCAGGCGCTCAGCGGCAGGAAAAGGACAAGCAGCCAGCCGCAGAGGATCCGCTTTGCTCTGTTTTTTTCAAAAAGATCCATAGTCTGAACCGCCCTTTCCCGCAGCCTGCCTAGTTTTGTCCGAACTCCGTCAAGACCAGCCCTTTGTTACGGTCCTGCGTCATTTTGATGCTCCACGCGTTGACGAACAGCAGCAGGGGGTTCCCCCTCCGATCCTTGACTTTCTTCATGTCCGAGGTTCCCGCCAGCTTGTCCAGATCCACTTCGTCCTTGTTCTCAATCCAGCGGATATGCTCATAAGGCAGGCTCTCCATGCGGATCTCGACATGGTATTCCTTTTCCAGGCGGTATTTCAGCACATCGAACTGCAGAACCCCCACCACGCCGACGATGATCTCCTCCATGCCGGTATGGAATTCCTGGAAAATCTGGATCGCGCCCTCCTGGGCAAGCTGCTCGACCCCTTTCACAAACTGCTTGCGCTTCATGGTGTCCGTCTGGCGCACCCGTGAAAAATGCTCCGGCGCAAAGGTGGGGATCCCCTCGTACCTCAGGTTCTCTTTCGGGGCGCAGACGGTATCGCCGATGGAAAAAATCCCCGGATCGAATACGCCGATAATATCCCCCGCATAGGCCTCGCTCAAGATCCTGCGCTCGTCCGCCATCAGCTGCTGGGGCTGGGAAAGACGCAGGACTCTGTTCCCCTGGACATGGCGTACCTCTTTCCCGGCGTCGAACCTGCCGGAGCAGATCCGCAGGAAGGCGATCCGGTCGCGGTGGGCTTTGTTCATGTTCGCCTGGATCTTGAACACAAAAGCGCTGAAATCATTTTCGGCAGGCTCCAGCAGACCCACGTCGGCTTTCCTAGGCAGGGGCGGCGCCGCCATTTCCAGAAAACTGCGCAAGAAAATCTCCACTCCGAAGTTGGTCAGAGCAGAGCCGAAAAAGACGGGCGTCAGGTTTCCCCTGCGGACTTCCTCCAGGTCAAGAGAAGCCCCCGCGCCGTCCAGCAGCTCGATTTCCTCCAAAAGCCTCTCCGCCGCCGCTTCCCCCAGGATCCGGCCAAGAGTCTGTGTGTCCGAAACGGGAAACTCTTCCGACTCCCCTTCCCTGGTTCCCTTTTCGGTGCCGGAATAAGTGACCACTCCCCGCTTCCCCCGGTCATAGACTCCTTTGAACTCTTTGCCGGAACCGATGGGCCAGTTGACAGGACAGGTGGCGATCCCCAGCTCTTTCTCGATTTCATCCACCAGCTGGAACGTGTCGTTGGCGTCCCGGTCCATTTTGTTGATAAAAGTGAAGATAGGGATCCTGCGCATGACGCAGACTTTGAACAGCTTCCTGGTCTGGGCTTCCACGCCTTTGGACGCGTCGATGACCATGACCGCCGAGTCCGCCGCCATCAGCGTCCGATAGGTATCCTCGGAGAAATCCTGGTGGCCGGGCGTGTCCAAGATATTGACGCATTTCCCGCCATATTCAAACTGTAAGACGGAAGAAGTCACGGAAATCCCTCTTTCTTTTTCAATCTCCATCCAGTCTGACACGGCGTGCCGGGCAGTCGCCTTCCCCTTGACGCTCCCGGCCAGGTTAATGGCGCCGCCGTAGAGCAGGAATTTTTCCGTCAGCGTGGTCTTCCCCGCATCCGGATGGGAAATAATGGCGAAGGTTCGCCGCCGGCCGATTTCTTCCGCAATGTGTTCCTCCATGTATCTTAGCATTCCTTTCCCGCTTGGGAACTGTCACGGCAGAAACCGGAGCAGTTCCTCATTCCAAAAAGCCGCAAGGCTCTCCCGCAAAACCGGGGGTAATCCCAAAGTATTGTAACACAGTCGCCCCTATGTCTGCAAATGTTTTGCGCGTTCCCAGATTGGCGGGAGCCAGATTTCCTCCGCACATCAGAAACGGAACATATTCCCGGCTGTGGTCGGTGGAAGCCTTGTATCCGGGGTCGCAGCCGTGATCCGCCGTGATCATCAGAAGATCCCCCGGCTTCATTTTTTCAAATAGCTCCGGAAGCTTTGCGTCAAAAAAGCCAAGCGCTTTTGCGTAGCCGTCCACGTCGTTGCGGTGTCCGTAGAGCATGTCAAAATCTACCAGATTCACGAAGCACAGCCCCTCAAACTCTTCCTCCAGATACTCCAGCGTCCGCCGGATACCGTCCGCGTTCCCCGCAGTGGATACGGAGCGGGTAAGCCCTTGTCCCGCAAAAATGTCATGGATCTTGCCCACGCCGATGACTTCCAGCCCCGCGTCCTTGAGCTGATCCAGCATAGTCGGCGCGGGCGGGAGCAGGGAAAAATCATGTCTTCTGGCCGTGCGGTAATATCCTCCGGCTTCCCCGGCAAAAGGCCTGGCAATCACCCTGCCCACGCCGTGTTTCCCGGTCAGGATGGCTCTGGCTACCCTACAGTACCGGTACAGTTCTTCCAAAGGGATCACGTCCTCGTGAGCGGCTATCTGAAACACGCTGTCCGCCGAGGTATAGAGGATCGGTTTTCCGGTGTGTACGTGTTCCTCGCCGTAAACCCGGATGACTTCCGTTCCCGAGTAGGGGCGGTTGCACAGGATTTCCCTGCCGATTCCGGCGCAGAACGCGCCGACCACTTCCTCCGGGAATCCGTCCGGATAAGTGGGCAGCGGCTCTGCGGAGAAAATGCCCGCGATTTCCCAATGCCCTATGATGGTATCCTTGCCTTGGGATCTTTCCGCCATCCGGGCAACGACGGCGCCCGGCGGCGAACCGGCGGCTTCCCTATCCGGCGGCGGGCCGACGGCTCCCGCTCCCGGCAGTTCCCCCGCCACCCCGTCAATCCCAAACAGCCCCAGCTTCTTCATATTGGGCATATGAAAATACGGACTGAAGGATACGCTTCTCAAGGTGTTCACATCCCCATCCCCGAAACGAAACGCATCCTCCATCGCCCCGATACCAAAACTGTCTAATACGATTAAAAAAACCCTCTTCATGGCGGAAATCCTATCCTTTCGTATTTCGAGGCTGCTACCAGGCAGAATATCCCGCGAAGGAAGGAACGTGGCCGGCTGTCCCTGCCGAGCAGCAGCCTTTCGGGCCTGCCGGGCCGCAGCTTGCTTTTCCCCGGCTGGTTGCTTACCAGTAGATCATACCATAGTTTTATGTACCGCGCAGTAATTATTCCAAGTTTACGACCGTGCTGATGACAATATTTTCCGCGCCGACTTCGGTCTTTCTTTTTACAATGTCCTCGATCTGCGCCCGCTGCGCTTCCGTCAGCTCCGCCGCGTTTACCACTACGTCCACCTTATTGCCGTTGACGCTGACCACCACGTCCCGGAAACCTTTCGCTTCCAGCAGGATCTCCGCCGCGGACTCTTTTTCCGAGATTTCCGTCATCCTCACCATGCTGTCCACCGCTTCCTGCTTCTGGACATCCGTCAGCCCCTCGCTGTTGATCAGCTCCATCAAGGTTTCCTTGTTCCGCGCCCTGGTCTGCTCCTTGAGCAGTTTGGCTTCCGAAAGCACTTCCACGCCGTTGGTGGCGGTAAAGACGGCTTCCCCCGGTATCTCTCCCTCCTCCGGCTGCACCTGTGCCGTCTGCATGTCGCTGTCCAGATAGTTCTCCGCCACTATGCTCGTATCTTCGTCCAGGCTTTCTATGTCCGACACGCCGCTTAACAGGTCTTCCGCAGACAGATCCAGAAGCCCGTCTTCCAGACTGTCAAATTCCTCCAGATTCATGTCCGACAGGCTGCCGCCGGATAAGTCGTCGGACGTCAGATTCTCCATAATGGCTCCCGTCACGGTGTCCGTGTCGGCAGTCAGGTACTCTTCCTCCAGATCGGTTCCCGCAAACTGCAGATACCCCGCGATCGCGATCATAATCGCAAGCGCGGTAATCATAAGGTGATTTTTTTTGATCAAGTTTTTCACGGCATTCTCCCTTTTCCAGTGCAAAGAGGACTGATCTTTGCACTTTTCCTGTTTTCCTACTCCATTCTATGAAACACCGGAGGGATATATGCTACCGCGCGGTTTCCATTTTCAGCACTTTTACCTTGTTTGCCCCTATGCCAAACAGCGCCTGCACCGCTTCCGTAATGCTTCTGTTGACCCCGGCGGTTCCGGCGCCCTGCGCCACCACGACCACCCCGCTCACTTTCGGCATGAGGGTCTTGACCACATAAGGCGCGGACTCGCCGCCTGTGGTGCGGTACACGGTTTCCTCCTGCCTGTCTTCCTGATAAACGTTCCGGCTTCCGCCCTCCGCGTCCGTTTCCTCCGTATGGGAGACGCTGCGGGGCGAATCCTTTTCCACCACCAGCTCTTCCGAAGACTGCAAAGTGATCATCACGTCCACCTTGCCGATCCCCGCCATATTCCCTAAAGTCTCCTTGAGCCGCTGTTCCAGATAAGCGTCATAGTCCTCGTTCCGGAAGGAGTTGTTCCCCTCTTCCGGCAAAGCTTCCCGGCCGGAAGAGGGCGGCGGATCCTGCTCCGGCGAGCCTCCGGATACCGAACCGCCGGGAGCCTTGGTCGGCAAAGCGATGATCAGGAGCAGGATCCCGGAGAGAATGAGGACAATGAAGTTGTCACGCCGAAACCATCTGCCGCTTCCTTTTTTTGCCCAGAAGCTCCGGAAGCTTTCCGGAAAAAGCTTTCCAAAAACTTTTTTCCGTGCCGAAGCCCTTTCTTCCTGTTCTCCCATCCCTGCTCCCATCTGCCCGCTAAAGGAAATCGTGAACATTCCTTCCGACTGCTCCGCTATTCGCCGATTTTTACCTCAATCCTGCCGATCCGGCGAAGTTCCCGGCCGGTCTGTGCCGGCGCCTGCTCTTCCTGCCCCGGCGTTTTCTCTTCCTGTTCCCGCGCCTGCTCTTCCTGCTTTTCCCGCATGGCCAGGCCGACCTCTTCCAGAGTCATCCGGCCCAGGATCGCGTCCGAAGCCGCCGCCGCTTCCTTCGCCAGTTCCCCGCTGCGCGCAAACTGCTCCTGAAACCGCCGGATCCGGTCTTCCATGCTTTCTCCGTCTCCAAAGGAAAGCAGTCTGCCGAACGGCTGAAAGACCTGTATCAGAATCATCGTGCTGACCAGCATTTTCATGTATTTTTCATAAGCCTTGCTCGGACGGAAATGAAGCACGACCTGGGCGCAGATCATGAAAATGCCGATCCGGCAGACTGCCTGGAAAAAACTCTGTACCATCTAAGAAATCCCCCTGTTCGTAGCCGTGGCGACGATGGATATGACGATCAGGAACAGAAACAGCGCGGTGGCGGTGGCGCGAAACAGCAGCATACTCCCCTCCCCCACCTTGTTCGTGCAGGAAGTGATCCTGCTGTCGCTGACCATACCCATGAACGCCGCCGCGACTTTCAGCAGGCAGGCTGTGCAGAAAATCTGCAACAGCGGCGCCGCGCACAGCACGATCAGCAGGATCAGCATGACGACCCCGATACTGTTTTTGACGACCATCGCCGACCCCGCCACCAGTTTCACGACCCCTTCGGCGGCATCCCCTATGCCCGGTATGGCGGATAGGATTTTCCGGAAGGTCGCCGCCCTGACCGAATCGATCACCGGAGTGATGAGTGCCTGAAAGACGCTGATTCCCGTCACCAGACCGATGGACAGCTTCAAGGCGCCGCAGATCCCTTTTTCCATCAGATCCATGACCAGACTTAATTTTTCTTCGATCCAGACGCCGTTCACCACCGCCAGCAGGATATAGCTGTATACCAGGGGCAGGACGGCGCCCGCCAGAAGCGATTCCACACCGAAGATCAGCAGGAGCAGCAGCTGATAATACGCGGTCACGGTAGTCGCTCCGGCGGCTGCTCCCACGGAAACCAGAAACGTCGGAACCAGCATTTTCATGAACAGCACGAGGCTCTCCAAGGTGGCGGCCGCCGTCTGTGCCGCCCGGGAAAAGCACTCCAGCAGGACTGCCGTCAGAAGCAGATACATGAAATAAAAACCTACGTCCGCGATCTGGTGCCTGTCAAAGATCTCTATGAAATGGGTCATAAGCGCCGACACGATCCCTAGGACGACCAGCCAGACCAGGATGTTCCTCATCCCCGTCAGCTGCGCGGCCGCTCCGCCCACGACGGGGCGAAGCAGTCCGGACAGGGCGGAAAGGATGTCGCCGCGCAGTACCTGTTCCAAGATCTCCTGCAAGGAAAAGGAAACTTCCGGAAACAGCCCATGCAGCTGCGCTTCCAGTTTGTTCAGCCCGTAATCCCGCCACATGGCTTCCATGTTCACCAGGTTTTCCATGGCACCCCTTTCCGCCGCGGACGGCGAGCCGTCAGCTCATAAACGACTGTAGCTGTTCGATGACCGCGAACAAAATCGGCAGCCCGGCAAACATCACGGACAGTTTGCCCAGGATTTCGATCTGCTCGGAAATCGTGCCATATCCGGCGTCCTTGCAGATCCCGGCGCTGAACTCGCAGATGTATGTGATCCCTATGACTTTCAGCAGGACGGACAGATAGCTTTCCCCGGCGCCGAGGTAGGTTTTGAGCCGTTCAAACTGCCCTAAGACGGCTTCAAACTGCCGGAGCGCATACCCGAAAATGAGGATTCCCACGGCGACGCCGATGTAGATCCCGTATTCTTTCTTCTCGGCTCTTAACTGGACGGCGACCAGGACCCCCGCCATGCCCAGTATCCCGACTTTGACCACTTCTGTCATGTTACCCCTTTCCAACCGGACTCCCCGTCTGAAAGATTCATATCGCGAACAGATCCTGTATCGTCATGAACAGATCATAGATATAAGGTACGATCCATGTGAGAACGAGAATCAGGCCCGCCAGGCTGACCAGAAAGGACTGTTCTTCCCGTCCGCTGTGTTTCAGCACCTGGCTCAGGATCGTGACCAGAATGCCCACGGCGGCTATTTTGAAAATCAGACTTACTCCCATGCTCTTACCTCACCCGCTTATCGCCCTGCCGCAGCCCGCTGATCCTCCGGCTCTGTCCGCTCCCAGCCTCATCCTGCCCGGCCTTCCGCGCCGGGATCTCCCGTCCTGCCCTGCCCGCCGCGCCGGGATCTCCCGCCCAGGCTGCCGCCCGGCCCGCCGCCATCCCTAGAGCAGGACGATGACCAGCAGCAGGCCGCCCATCGCCCCCAGCCCGAGCGCCATCCTGCTCTTTTCGCCGACTTCCCGCTCCAGTCCGGCAGCCAGGTCTTTCAGCAGATCCTGGTACTGCACGATGGAGGACAGCTGCATGTCGCCGTCTTCAAACCCGCTTTCGGCGGCAAACCGCAGGAACAGCTCCTTCTCCTTCTTCTGCGCCGGAACGGTCTTGAGGCATTCCTCCATGCGTCTTCGGAATACCTGTCCGAACTCTTCCCCGGTATTTTCGCGCATGGCGCGGTAGACGTCCAGGAACGCTCCGCGGTATGGTTCCTGGATCCGTTCTCCTATGCTTCTGCAGCATTCCGGCAGCGTCGCCTTGCTGTAACGGATCTCACTCATCATCATTTCCATGATCCGGCTCATCATATGCAGCTGCCGGATCCTCAGCGCAAACTGCTGCCGGTACCAAAACCCCAGACCGAAACAGCCGGCTGTTACCATCACGCTCCCCATGACACGCAGCATAGGCCTCCTCCCTCCCGAGAATCGTTTTTACGGCACAGCGTCCGTTTTTTTTCGTCAGGATCACGAAATGCCGGAAAATCCCCTCTCGAAACAGTCTGTCCATCCCCTCTTTCCGGCGGATGTCGTCCGGTTCGCTCCCGTGGATGGTCGCAAGGATCCGGCTTCCGCAGGAAGCCGCCAGACGCAGGGCCTCCGCGTCCTTTTTTCCCCCCAGTTCGTCAATAGCGATCACCTGAGGCGCCATGGCGCGCAGCAGCATCATCATCCCAAGAGCCTTGGGGCAGGCGTCCAGCACGTCCGTGCGCATTCCCACGTCATTCTGGGGGATCCCCAGGAAACAGCCCGCGATCTCGGAACGTTCGTCCACCACCCCGACACATCTCCCGCCGCCGTAGGCGTTCCCGTCGGAAACCTGCCGCACCAGGTCGCGCAGCAGGGTGGTCTTCCCGCAGCCCGGCGGCGAGATGATCAAGGTGTTCTGGATTTCCCCGTCCCGATACAGGTGAGGCAGCACTTGGTCGCCCGCCCCTTTGATCTGATGGGAGACCCGGATATTCAGATAAGAAATGTTCTTGATGGTTCGGACGCCGGTTTCCCCCTCCAGCACGGTCTGCCCCGCCACCCCCACCCGGTGTCCGCCGGAGACGGTAAGGAACCCCTGCCGGATCTCATCCTCGTAGGCATAGGGGGAATAATGGCAGATATGCCGTAAAATCTCCCGGATCTGCGCCCCCTCTATCCGGCGGGCCTGTTCCGGCTTGTCCGTGTAAAACCCCTTTTCATCCAGAAACCGCTCCCGCCCGCCTCGGATCACCTGAATCGGAAGGTTACAGCGCAGACGGATCTCCTGGACGTTGTCCGCGTCGGCGGCAGTCCCGCGCCAGTATTCTCTCATCCCTATCGGAAACAACATCAGCAGACTCTCCCGCAACGCAGGCCACCCCCATCCCGGGGTGAAGCATTCCACCCCCTATCCCAATATATGAAGCTTGTTCGGGGATATGACTTCGCTCAAACATTTCCACAAAAAAAGCCGGGCCACCGAGGAAGCCCGACACGTAAACGGTTCCGGCATGTTGGCCGAAGGCACGCTTTCCGCAGGATGTCATACCGATCCGCTTTTCAGCGATGGACTCATGGAAACGACCGTGCCGGACAGGCTGGACGCAGGCAAGGAAGAACTCGCCAAAGCGGAGCGGATAGTGCGGAAACGACCGTGCCGGACAGGCTGGACGCAGACCGCAAAAGTACCGCCTGACCTGTAGCGGCAGGACAAAAACCGCGGGCGGCGAACAGCCGGCTCAGCACGAAGCCAGGAAGCAGTCGCTTCCCAGGCAGCCAGACGCCCATATTCCCCTCCGAAAGTTTTATGGTGTCTTCCTCATAAAATCTTCGGAGGGAACGGCAAGGAAAAAAGCCTCTCCACGGCCGCAGCGGCGCCCGGGCGCGGCCAGCCCCGTGCGGAACACGGAAAAGACTCACCAGCGCCGCATGACCGCCCGGAAACACCGGCCCATGGACGTCAGCGGGCGCGGGAACGCCGCTTTTGACCCACGCCCCAGCCCAGGCTCTCCTGCTGGATGTGATAGAGCCGGGCAAACAGGCCGTTCCGGGCAAGCAGCTCTTCGCCCGTACCCTGCTCGACCAGCCGCCCGTCGTCGAGTACCACGATTTTCTCCGCGCCGACGACCGTCCGCAGCCGGTGGGCGATGACAAGCACCGTGCGGCCTTTTACCAGCTCGGAGATAGCCGCCTGGATCTGTGTTTCGTTTTCCGGATCGAGGGAGGCGGTCGCCTCGTCAAGCAGGACAATCGGCGCGTCTTTCAGCAGGGCGCGCGCGATGGAAATCCGCTGACGCTCGCCGCCGGAGAGAGTGGAGCCGTTTTCGCCGACAAAGGTCTCGTAGCCTTGCGGCATTTCGCGGATAAACTCGTCGCAGCGGGCCATTTCCGCAGCCGCGTATACTTCCTCGTCCGTCGCCCCCTGCCTGCCGATCCGTATGTTATTGATCACCGTGTCTTGAAACAGCACCACGTCCTGAAACACAAAGCTCATATAGCTCATCAGCCGCTCCGGGTCGATCTCGCGGATGTTTCTGCCGCCAATCGTGATTTCACCCGACTTCACATCCCAGAACCGGGCAATCAGGCGGGAAACGGTCGTCTTGCCGCTGCCGGAGGGGCCGACGAGCGCGGTTACGCCGTTCTGCGGGATGGTCAGGCTGAGATTGCGGATGACGTCGTCATTGCCGTAGGCAAAAGTCACGTTTTTCAGTTCCACCGTATAGTCGGAGAGTTCCGCGTTCTCGTCGCCCGTCATCGGCAGGACGCGGCGCAGCTCTCTCATCCTGCGTGTGGAGACGAGCATGTAGAAAAACTCCGGGAGCAGCGTAAGCAGGATCATCAGAGGAGCATAGATTTTGGCGCTGATGATCACGAACAGCAGCAGCTTGACGGCGCCAAGGCTTCCTCCGGTCAGCAGCCCCACGCCGACCAGCGTCACCAGTCCCACGCCGACCTGTAAGATCATCATGGCAAGCGTGACAGCGATCCCTGTCATCCCCTCAAACTTGATTGCCTCGTCGCGCATGGAGCGCAGCGAACGCGTAAGCGCCTCCGCCTTTTCTCCCGACAGGCCGAACGCTTTTACGACTTTTATGCCCTCAAGGTATTCCTGTACCTGTTCGGCGACTTCGAGTTTTGCTTTTACGCGGCGCTCGCCCAGTTTTTCCTGTAGCTGACGGGAAAGGAAGATCAGCCCGAAAGCCGCCGGCAGGGCGACAAACAGCGCCAGGGACATCCTCCAGTCGTAAACGGCGAGCAGGGCGCAGGTGAGGGTGACGGTGATGATATTGCCGAACAGCCCCGGCGCGACATGGCTCATGACGTGTTCCACCGTGGTACAGTCCTCCATCATGTTGGTGGTAAGTTCCGACAGATCCTTGTTGTTGAAGAACGACAGCGGCAGTTTGCGCAGCAGCTCGGCAACCTCAAGCCGTATCTTCTCGGCCTCGGAATACGCGACGGTATAGGTTTTCCGGTACTCATTTTTGTAGGCGATAAAGTACAGGATCGCGCAGGCCACGCCCGCGCCCAGCAGGATCCACAGTCTGGCCACGTCCAGCGGCCTGCCGCTCAGAAACGGATCCAGCAGGGTGACGATCATCTGAATCGCCACCGCAAAAGGCGGCAGCATGGCAAGATTTGACAGCACACAGGCGGCGACGCCCCGCTTGAAGTCTTCATAGCCTCTGTCCGACAGGCCAAGCGTGTTTTTCAGGTTATACATTCCGCGCATCGGCGGCCTCCTTTCCGCAGGACGTAAGGCGACCCGCAACAGACCAGTTCATCGCGTCGTTATATTGTTCCCACATGCGGGCGTACCTCCCGCCTGCCTCGACAAGCGAGTCATGCGTCCCTGTTTCGGCGGCGCGCCCCTTGTCAATCACCACGATTTTATCCGCGCCCCGCACGGTGGAAAGCCGGTGCGCGATCAGGATAACGGTCTTGTTTTTCATCAGTTCCTCAAAGGCAAGCTGAATCTTCTGCTCGTTTTCCGGATCCGCGAAAGCCGTGGCTTCGTCCAGCACGATGATCGGCGCGTCCTTAAGGATCGCCCTCGCGATCACAAGCCGCTGCCGCTCACCGCCCGACAGATGCACATTGTCCGTACCGAGAACCGTGTCATAGCCCTTTGGCAGTTTCTCGATAAAATCATGGCACTGCGCGGCTTTCGCGGAAGCAATGGCCTGTTCCCGCGTCGCGTTCCGGTTCCCGACGAGCAGATTGTCCAGAATACTCTGCTTGAACAGAAACACGTCTTGAAAGACAAAGCTGACAATGCTCATAAGATCGTCGCCGTCCATGTCGCGTATGTCCGTCCCGCCGATCTTTACCGCGCCGGCCGCCACGTCATAAAAACGGGGAATGAGGTGCGCCAGCGTGGATTTGCCCCCGCCCGAAGGCCCGACGAGCGCGGTCACTTCCCCCTGACGCGCCGTGAAACTCACATCGGAGACCGCGACCGCTTCTTCTTCGGCGTTGTAGGTAAACGTGACGTTCTCAAACTCCACCGTGTAACCGTTCGCCGTTTTGGGCGACGCGGCTTCGGCCAGCGGCGGCTCGTCTAGGATCTGATCCATGCGTTTGATCCCGTCCGCCACTTGCTCGCTAAGGCTGGACACATACATCAGTTTCGTAAACGGCGCGGCGAGCGACCCGGAAAAGATCAGATAGAACACGCAGGAAAGGGCAAACTGCGCGTAGTCGCCGACGCCGCCGGAAAGCCAGATGATCATCGGGACAAGGAACAGATACACCTGCCCGACGACCAGCACAAACAGCGTGTAATAATTCTCAAAGGCCAGCGTGTAATCCAGGCAGAATTTTCCGTAGGTCCTGATGGTTTCGTGGAATTTCCGGAAGGAAAATACCGTCTGGTTGAACGCCTTCACCACCGAAATCCCACGCACATATTCCACGGCGGCACTGTTCATCTCTTCCAGGGAATCCTGGTATTGCTTCATAAACATCCTCATCTTTTCCTGCCCATACGCCGACATCTGCAAAAAATAGGCAATCAGAATCGGCACCAAGGACGCCAGCCCCAGCCGCCAGTCAAACAGGAATAAAATGACGAGGGTGAAGACGGGCATGGCGATGGAACCTGCCAGATCGGGCAGCTGGTGGGCGATGAAGCTTTCCAGCTTTTCGATGTTACTGTCCACGATCTTGCGCAGTTTGCCGGTGGAATTGCGGCTGTGAAAACCCAGAGGCAGCGAGGCGACATGCCGCATGAATTCGAGTTTCAGCAGATACAGCGTCGAAAACGCCGCCCAGTGCGAACACATCAGCGCCGCGAAGTTCAGCAGGATCGCCGCGACCGCGCCGCCGGCCGCCAGCCAGCCCAGCCTGATCAGCCGCGCCGCGGCCAGCGCGGATAAATCCGCGTAGTGCGTCACGAGTTCCCGGATGATGTAATAAACGGCGATAAAAGGCGTAAACGACACCGCCGTGCCGGCTACCGCCAGCACACAGGAACAAATGACGAGCAGTCTTTTGCGCATGGCAAGCTCCAGCAGCCGCGCCATGCCCTTCTTACGAGAATCTGATTGTTTCATCACGCCGCCCCCGCTTTCACAAAGTATTTTCTGAGCGGCATTCTGCCCAGGAACATGCCGATCACCGCGGCAGTGATGAGTCTTTTTGCTTTGAGCTTCATTTTTTTCCTCCCGCGATCTTCGCGCCGAACGCCCTGCACTGCTCGGCGGACGCGCCATCCGGCGCTCCGTTGACCATCAGGCTTTCGGCGGCGAGCGCCGCCCCGGCTTCTTCCATGCGCGCCGTCCAGTCGCGCAGCCATTCGCCGCCGCCCCAGCCATAAGAGCCGAACAGCGCCAGCTTTCTGCCGTTCACGCTGCCCTCAATGGACTCGATAAACGGCTCAAACTCACTTTCCTCCAGTACCTCCGCTCCCATGGACGGGCAGCCCAGCGCCAGCACGTCGCAGTTCAGATCGTCCGCGCTCGCGGCAGACACGTTTCTGAGCGTAACGCTCGCGCCCGCGCCCTCCGCGCCGGATCTGATCAGCTCCGCCATGGCCTCGGTGTTGCCGGTGCCGCTCCAGTAGATGATGTTGATCTTCATAAGATGTTCCTCCTGACCTATTTTATTTACGCCGTTTTCAGCCGCTTTGCGACGATATGTATCGGCGCGGCTTCCGCCAGCAGCTCCATGGCCGCGCGGTAAGCCTCATCCATTCTGCGGAACGTTTCCTGCGCCTGCTCCGCGTTGTGATACACCTTCCAATACCGGCAGCAGACGCAGTTCCTGCCTTCATTGACGATAAAACCCCAGACGTCTTCCGCGGGATACCCCAGAAAAATGCCTACCTCGTGAGGGAAGCCCTGATCCGTGAAGCGGGCCTGCAGACACGCCAGCGCTTCGCCGGGATCGCAGCCGGCAGGATAGCCGTACTCCGCCAGCAGGCTCACCGTCCGCTCATCCCGCAGCCGAACGCAAAGCGCAGGCTCGTCGTACATCAGCAGCAGAACCGCGCCGCGCCGCGTGGCGATCTCTTTCGTCTGTAGCCCGGTAGCCCTCAGCAGGGCGTTCCGCCGTTTCCGCCACGCCTCCACGCAAGGCGGCCGCAGCGTGATAAGCGCCGCTGGCTTCGCCCCGCGCAGCACGGGCGCGGCATGGTAGAGGAACAGCGTCTCCACATATCTGTGGCAGTGCGCGTGTCGCAGGCTGGTAATAAAACCCGCCTGAATCGCGGTAAGCCCTTGCATCGGCAGCCTCCCTCCATCGTGCGCACCGAACCCGCAATGGGTTAGCTGCAACTAACTCATTGCCCCAAAAAAACTTCCCCCGCATGAGCAGAGAAGTTACAGCCTGTTACGGCTTCTATGATAGCACGAAGCAGGCCACTGGCGTTAGCCGAATCAGACGCAGACTGCTCCTTTTAGACGACGACTTTCCGGTACTCCGGCGGCGCCGTCCCCCCTCCCCATAAGCCCGAAACGCCGCCGTGAATTCTGTGCGGCTGCCAGAGCCTGCCCGCGCGGCGGCTTCCGCAATCGGCTGATCCGCTTCGCGGAGCATTACCGCCGCTGCCCGCAGACGATCAAACGGCTGTCACATCCGGACTGCTGAAACAAAAGCAAAGCGGCAGGGAAACCTAAGAACTGCTTGCCGGAAGCCGCCAGGCGGCTTCTGATAAAAGGCGCCGCCCTTGCGCCGTGAATCGATGACAAGAAGCGGTTTTTGCTTCTTGTCATATCACTGATACAATATAACTTACACAAGAATCCGTTCTTGTTTCCTGTAATATATTTCCATCCTTATGGAAAGCAGGCCACGGATAACGGGAGCTTTCTTTACGGCGGCTCTTGATTTCCTCCTGGATCCTTTGGTTATGCCGCCGGTTCAAACTGGCTATGATAGAGGTCGGCGTAGAATCCTCCTTGCCCCAGCAGCTCCTTGTGGGTTCCGCTTTCGATAATATCGCCGTCCTTCATCACCAAAATCAGATCGGCATTTTTAATGGTAGACAACCTGTGGGCGATGATAAACGAGGTGCGCCCCTGCGTGAGTTTGTCCATGGCCTCCTGGATCAGCAGTTCCGTGCGGGTATCCACGCTGCTGGTCGCCTCGTCCAGAATCAGCATGGGGGCGTCTTGCAGGATGGTTCTGGCAATCGTGACAAGCTGCTTCTGCCCCTGCGAAAGATTCGCTTTATCATTGAGAGGCGTGTCATACCCGTAAGGCAGCGTTCTGATAAAATGATGCAGCCCCACAGCTTTGCAGGCGTCGGCTACCTGTTCATCCGTCACGCCCTGTCTGCAATAAACAATGTTTTCCCGAATCGTTCCCTCAAACAGCCAGGCATCCTGCAAGACCATCCCAAACTGCTCATGTACGTTTGCACGCGGCGTCTGGCTGACGGGTACGCCGTCCAGCAAAATTTCGCCGCCGTCCAATTCATAAAAACGCATCAGCAAATTGACCATCGTCGTTTTGCCCGCGCCGGTCGGCCCGACGATCGCGACTTTCTGTCCGGCCCGGATGGCGGCGGAGAAGTCGTGAATCACGGTTTGATCCGGCGTGTAACCAAACTTTACATGCCGGAACTCCACATTGCCTCTGACGTCGGTAAGCTGTCTGGCTTTTTGATCTTCGCCGGCCATTTCTTCTTCGTCCAAGAAACCAAACACGCGCTCGCTGGCGGCCGCGGTTCTTTGCAGATTTTGGAAGGCCTGCGCGATTTGAGAGAGCGGCTGGGTAAACAGCCGGATATAGATCATAAACGCGACAATCACAGCAAAACTGACCGTGCCGTTCATGGTAAGCGCCGCGCCCACGACACAAACCGACACATAGCCGAAATTGCCGATGAAGTTCATCAGCGGCATCATCATCCCGGACATGAACTGGCTTTTCCAGCCGCTCACAAACAGGCTTTGATTGATCTCCTCGAATACCCGCTTCGCTTCTTTGCCGCCGTTATAGGCTTTCACCACGTTATGGCCGGAGTAGATCTCCTCTACATGGCCGTTCGCAGCGCCTAAGTCATTTTGCTGACGGACAAAGTATTTCTGGGATTTCATCATGATCACGCTGAGGAGGGCAAACCCGATGATATTCGCTCCGATGGCGGTCAGCGCCATCAGCCAGTTATTGTAGAACATCATGATCGCAGAGCCGAAAAACATGGTGACAGCGGTCACGATACCGCCGACGCTCTGATTCGTCGTCGTGCCGATGGTATCCACGTCATTTGTGACGCGGCTGAGTACGTCGCCATAGCTGACCTGATCGAAATATTTCAGCGGCAGTCGGTTGATTTTCCGGGATATGTCGGTGCGGAGGTTTCTGCTGATTTTCTGCGTCACCGTCGCCATCATATAGCCCTGGATGAAACTGAGGACGGCTGACGCCGCGTAAAGCCCGACCAGCAGGAAAGCAATGTTCTTGACCGCCTCAAAATCAATCGCGCCCGCCGTCGGCTGGCCGTTTACCATGGCGGGAAGCCCTTTCATGATTTCACTCGTTATTTTTTTCAGCTGATCCGGGCCGACGATTTGCAGCACCATGCCAGCCGCCGCCAAAACAAGCGCTATGATCACAGTCGGCATGTCGTTTTTACAGTAAACGATCAGCCTGCCCCAAGTCGCCTTGAAGTTCTTTGGCTTTTCCACGATTCCGCCCATCGATCCCGGCCCGCCCATAGGCCCTCGCAAACGGCCCTGCGGCCTGTTTTCTTGTTCCTTCATGATACAAGCTCCTCCTCGCTTAATTGGCTCATGGCAATCTGCCGGTATACCTCGCAGGACCGCAGAAGCTCCTTATGTCTGCCCTGCCCCGCTACTTTGCCTTCCTCCAATACGATAATCTGGTCGGCGTCCATGATCGTGCCGATTCGCTGCGCCACAATCATACTGGTCACGCCCGCCGTTTCTTTTTTGAGCGCGCTGCGTAAAACCCTGTCCGTCTTATAGTCCAACGCGGAAAAAGAATCATCGAAAATATAAATTTCCGGCCTGCGGCAGACCGCACGGGCAATCGCGAGCCGCTGTTTCTGCCCGCCTGACACATTCGTGCCGCCTTGGGCGATGTCGGCTTCCTGTCCGCCCTCCATCCGCTCCACGAAATCCGTACTCTGCGCTATGGCAATCGCCGCTCTAATCTCTTCCGCTGAAAACGCGCTCCCTCCGTTATCGCCGTAAGCCACATTGGAGGACACCGTCCCCCTGAACAGAACCGCCCTTTGCGGAACATAGCCGATCTTATTATGCAGCGCTTCCTGCGTGTATTCCCTGACATTCACGCCGTCAATCAGGACTTCCCCCTCCGTCGCGTCAAAGAAGCGCGGCACAAGGTTGATGAGAGTGGATTTTCCGCTGCCGGTGGAGCCGATAAAAGCAATGGTTTCACCCTGTTTCACCGTAAAACTCACATCCTCCAGTACATAGTCCATGGCGCCGGGATATTTGAAACAAACATGACGAAAAACGACCTCGCCCTTTATGCCGTGTACGCCGTCCGTTCTGCTCCCATCCAATATGGCAGGCTCGGTATCCAGCACTTCATTGATACGCTTCGCGGAGACCGTGGCGCGGGGCAGCATGACAAAAATCATGGTCAGCATCATAAAGGACAGGATCACCTGCATGGCGTAACTGGAAAACACCACCATATCAGAAAACAACACCAGCTTTTCCGTCAGCCCGGCCGCATGGATCAGATAGGCGCCTATCCAGTAGATGGCAAGGGAAAGCCCGCTCATCACAGCCGACATGACCGGCATCATCACTGCCATGGCGCGGCTTGTAAAAAGCTGCGTACCGGTTAATTCCTGGTTGGCCTTCTCAAACTTTTCTTCCTGGTAATCCTCGGCGTTATAGGCTCTTATCACGCGCAGCCCCGTCAGGTTTTCACGGGTGACACGGTTCATATTGTCTGTCAGGGCCTGCATCCTCTTAAATTTCGGCATGACAAAAATGGTGAGAAAGCCAATCATCCCCACTAAAACGGCTACCGCGGCGCCGGTGGTCAGCGTCCACTCAAATCCTTTTCCCGCGATTTTGGTAATCGCCCACACAGCCGTGACCGGCGCTTTGATGATAATCTGCAAGCCCATTGTAAGGAACATCTGCACCTGCGTGATGTCGTTAGTGGAGCGGGTGATCAGGCTGTCGGTGGAAAAACGGCTGATTTCCTCCATGGAAAAGGACTCCACTTTGTGAAAAAGCAGGCTCCTTAACTGCATGGAGAACGCGGCTGCAATTCTGGCGGCAAAAAAGCCTACCGTAACGGCGGCGGCCAGACTGCCGAGGGTACAAAGCAGCATCTTGCCTCCCGCAAGCCAGACATCGCTCATGGCGCTCCCCGGGGTCTGCACCAGTATGGTGATTTCCGACATGTAGTCCGGCGATTTCAAGTCGAGCCAAACCTGCGCCACAATGAAAGCCAGGCTGATAAGCGCCACCAGCCATTCTTTGGGTCTCAAGTATCTGAAAATGCGAATCATAGAACCATTCCTCCCGTATGGAATTCATTCCGTTCCTTTCCTGAAAAAGGAGCGTTTTCGGCAGGCCTTTCCGATTGCCCGGCCTGCTCCGTCTTGTTTCGATTCCCTTTATGGTTTTGTTCCTAAAACCCGAAGCAGGATATTCATGAAAACCGACGATTGGAGATCAGGCTTGCACGGCGGCTTTTTTCGATCCTCAAACTTTGCAAGCCCGCTGATCCCCTGCAAGATAAAGGCCGCCGATTCAGCAGGATATTCGCAATTCCAGGAACCGTCCAAATTTCCGGATTCAATCAAGGAAATCAGAATGGGTTTCATGGAGACGATCATCTTTTTGCTGCAATAATCCATCATAGCCGGGTCACTGATGAAGCTTGGCGGAAGCTTCTCGCAGTGTTCAGGATACCGATCTTTTTGAAAAAATAAAACCAGTCTATCCAACGCCGTGCCAGTGCTTTCTTCTAGGATGTTCTTAGTTCGTTCCAGTTCTTTTCCAATGAATTGATCTATGACCGCGTAGAGAATATCTGTTTTTGACTGAAAATAGTGATAAATCAAGCCCTGCGCAACCTTCATCTCTTTTGAAATATCAGCCGCCTGCGTTTTATCAAATCCATTTTCGATGAAAAGCTCTCTTGCAGTATTGATGATCTCCTGTCTGCGTTCCTCTGTGGATTTTGTGGTACGTGGCATAAAACCTCCTTGCGGACTATAGAGTGGATTTCTCCGTTTCCTAACCGTATGATTCAGGTGTCAAAAGCCCATCCGACGACAAGCGGATCGATTTTTCCGTCAGACGGAACAAGAAGCGGATTGGAAGGATTATAATATAACTGAATGAATTCAGTCAATAAATTATCCGTGAAAGATTTCTAAGATTTCTATGAAGAAGTCATAGGCTGGCTGACAGAGCAAAAAGACGCGGATTCAGGCGTAATGGAAAAATCCCTGCTTTTAGCGGCAGGGATTTTTCAGCGCCCTTTGATACAGCGGGTTTTCAGTACCGGCGGCTAAGCTGCCAGCCCATGATCATGCGGATGACAGGGATCGAACCTGCACGCCGTGAAGCACAAGAACCTAAATCTTGCATGTCTGCCAGTTCCATCACATCCGCGTATTTGGTTTTCAGCGATATGGCCGTATGGACAGTCCCATCCCACAGAGACCAGACGAACTGTGCGATAGGGCAGGCTGCGCGACAGAAACCGCCGGAGACGAGACAAGCCGGACAGTGAAACCCGCCGGACAATCAAGCAGGCAGCCCGCTGACGCCCGCCCGGCGGCAGGACTGGCCAGGCAACAGGGCTAGCTGGATTTGAACCAGCGAGTGCAGCAGTCAAAGTGCTGTGCCTTACCGCTTGGCGATAGCCCTATCATGACACCAAGGTCACTCCACAGTCACAGGGTGGATAAAGGGATTCGAACCCTCGGCCTCCAGAGCCACAATCTGGCGCGCTAACCAACTGCGCTATACCCACCATGAAAGAACTTTTTCATCTCCGTCTCTTACGTCTGGTGCTTTGGATTCCCGCCGGAAAGCTTTCCTCCAATGTGCCCGAAGGGATTCGAACCCCCGACCCACGGCTTAGAAGGCCGTTGCTCTATCCTGCTGAGCTACGGACACAGACTGCTATGCATTCCCATATTTCCGTAGATATTTTCCCACGCAACCCCCGACCTCTGTCATTCTAACTGAAAACCGGAAACTTGTCAACCGTTTGAGATCAGAAATTTGTCAGCTTTTTGAAACGCAGATCGGCCTTTCCCGCTTCCGGCACGCAAAGAGCGAAGCGGCGGGAACAGAGGACTGCCTCATAGCCGCGAAGCAGCCTGCGTTCCTAAGCAGGCAGCGCAGCGGAATGCCTAAGCAGACAGCGCAACGGAATGCCTAAGCAGACAGCGCAGCGGAACGCGTTCCTGAGAAGGCAGCGCAGCGGAATGCCTAAGCAGACAGCGCAGCGGAACGCGTTCCTAAGCAGGCAGCGCAGCGGAAGGCGAAGAAAGGCTTGGCAACAGGCCTATTCCGCAAAGACCGCTAAACATGCCCGGCAAAAACCGCTGAAAAAATTCAGCAAAAACCGCTGAATAACAACAAAGTGTTCCCGAGGAAGCGCACGGCAGGGGTTTCCCGAAACGCACAAAGAGCGGGTGATGGGAATCGAACCCACATATCTAGCTTGGAAGGCTAGTGTTCTGCCACTGAACTACACCCGCAGGTATCGGGGTGACAGGATTTGAACCTGCGGCCTCCTGGTCCCAAACCAGGCGCTCTAGCCAAGCTGAGCCACACCCCGTATATGCCGGCCATCCGACGTCATCGAATCGTTTTTAGACGATCAAATGCAGCTTACGCAGCCGCGCATACCGCCCCGCCGCAAGATCCATTGTACACTGCCGCCTTTTGCCCTGTCAAGCGATTTTCACGGCTCTTACAAAAACTGTGAAAAAGTCGTCGCTGCTCCGCAGGAAGATCCCACGGAGCAGCTCTGCGCAAATTCCGCGCAAAACTACGAGGACAGCGCGCCCCAGACATCTTTTGGAACGCAGAGCAGCCTTCCCCGCTTCCGGCACGCAAAGAGCCAAGCGGCAGGGATAGGGGGACCGCTAAACAGGATCATAAATAGGAAATGGTAAAATGAGCCTCCCCCTTCCGGTCGATTTCCATGACCACGTAAGAAGGGCGGCGGCCGTCCTGTCTGGGATAGGACAGACTGCCCGGATTCACGGCGATGACGCCTTTCGAGTAATCCACCACCGGGCGGTGCGTATGGCCGTACAGAACGATGTCCGCCCCTTTCGCTCTGGCCTCCTTTTTCAGCCAGTCATTCCCTAACGAAACCCGATATGAATGGCCGTGCGTGACCCATACCTTATATTTCCCCAGCTGAAATTCCAGCTCCTGCGGCAGCGAAGAGAAGTAGTCGTTATTTCCCAGGACAAACCGCACCTGACAGTCGGAGCCTTGGTTCAGCGAAGATTCACTGCCCTCGGAATCTCCGCAGTGGATCACCATATCCAGAGGGGAATGCAGCCGCAGCACTTTCCAGTAATTCTCATTTTTCCTATGTGTATCGCTGACGATCAGGATTTTCATGCCATCTCCCATCTGTATACTTCCGTAGTCCACGCCGCTTTCCGCGGATTCCGGAACGTCGGCTCGCTGTCCGCTCATCCGGTCTTCTCCAGGCCGCCCATCCGGCCTTTTCAGGCCGCTCATCCGGCCTTCTCCGGACTGCTCATCCGGCCTTCTCCGGACTGCCCATCCGGCCTTCTCAGGCCGCTCATCCGGTCTTCTCCGGACTGCCCATCCGGCCTTCTCCGGACTGCTCATCCGGCCTTCTCCGGACTGCCCATCCGGTCTCCTCCGGACTGCCCATCCGGCCTTTTCAGGCCGCCCATCCGGCCTTCTCCGGACTGCCCATCCGGTCTTCTCCAGGCCGCTCATCCGGTCTTTTCCGGATGGCTCATCCGATTTTCTGTAGTTCCTCTTTCATCCGCCGGAGCGCTTTGCCGCGATGGCTGATCCGGTTCTTCTCTCCCTTGGTCAGTTCCGCCATAGTTCTGGAGAATTCCGGCAGGAAAAAAATGGGGTCATAACCGAAGCCGCCGCCGCCTTTTTCTTCATATGCGATCCTGCCTTCCACCGTCGCCCGGACGGTCAGCTCCCTGCCGTCCGGCAGGACTGCCGCAATGGCGCACACAAACCGTGCCGTGCGCTCCGCTTCCTCCACGCCCCGCAGACGATCGATCAGACTGCGGTTCTTGACGCTGTAAGGGGTATCCTCGCCCAGGTATCTGGCGGAATAGATACCTGGCTCTTTTCCTAGGAAATCGACTTCCAGCCCGGAATCGTCCGCCAGTACCGCCGCGTCCGTCCACGCCGCCGCCGCCCGTGCCTTGATCAGGGCATTTTCTTCATGGCTGCCGCCGTCTTCCGCAACGGAGCAAAGAGCTTCCGGCGGTATCCCGGCTTCCGTCATGGAAATCACTTCCATTCCCGTTTCCGCCATCATCTCCCGAACTTCTCTGATCTTGCCCGGATTCCCTGTCGCAAATACTATTTTTTCTTTCAAAATACCCCTCCTCTTCCCTAAAGCTGTATTTCGGCTTTTCTCTCCATCTGTTTTGTTTCTTCCCCCCAGCCTGTTCCTTCCGCTTCCCTCCGTCGGTTTCTTCCCTTCCAGCCTGTTCTTTCCGCTCCCCTCCGTCGGTTCCTTCCCTTCCAGCCTGTTCCTTCCGCTCCCCTCTCAGCCAGTCTCTTCCGCTCCTATTTTCCCTAAGGCTTCCTCGATCGCCGCCGCGATACCGTCCGCGATTTTTTCCTGATAAGCCGCCCTGCCTAACAGCCCGTTTTCCCGTGCATTGGTCAGAAAGCCTACGTAGATCTGTGCCGCCGGAACCTCCAAAAGGGAAAGAAGGCTCTCCCGCCCGCTTTCCCAAAGGCCGTCCGCTTTGCCTGAAACGGCGCTCACCACCTGATACTCCAGCCGGTCCGCCAGTTCCACGTTCCCGAAGCCGGGGAGGAAATACTTCCCGTTATAAAAACAGCCTACCCCGTATCTTTCCGGCCGGCTTTCATCGCCCGCCGCCCGGATGCTGACGAACAGATCCGCCGCCGTCTCATTGGCGATCTGCGCCCGTTCCTCCCAGGACACCGCCACATCTTCCATACGGGTATAGTAGGCTTTCACATCCATGCGATCCAGTTTTTCTTTTAATTTACGGGCAATCTGGAGTACCACATCTTTTTCCGCCAGGCCGTGCGCCGTCACCCCGGCTTCTTCGCCCCCGCAGCCGGGATCGATTACCACGATACGCTCATAACGCTCCTTGGGATCCGCCCATTCTATTTTCAGGAACCCGTCTTCCAAAAGATTGCGGTATTCAAACAGACGCGTCAAGCCAATTTTAAGAACCACGCCGTCTTCCTGTATCTCATAGGTTCCGGAAAGGATGGACGAAGTATCCCCGGTCAGGACGGCGCTGCCGTAAAACTCCGCCAGGCTTCCCTCTCCGTGCTGTTCTTCCCCATTCCGGCGCACATAGATCCACAGTTCCTTGTCCATGTACCGGTTTTCCACCATGATCCTGTCGGCGGCGGTTCCTCTCTCCAAGGGGATTCGGATGAAGGAGACGGCTTCTTTTTCTTTCCGGAAATTCAGCGCCCCTCTGTTCCTCTCCGAAGCGCCTTCCTCCCGTCCGGCGGTCTCCCGCCCCTTTGCCACGTCCGAAGTCCGTACCGTCTTTTCCCGCGCCAGCGAAAACAGAAGCGCCATACAGCCCACACACAACAGAAACCACAGCCCCAGATCCCCTAAACGGCTCCGTTTCTCGAATCCCAAATGTCTGCCCTCCAAAACCGTGTTCCCGTCTGCCGCTTTGGCCGATCAAGCGTCTTCAGCGGCGCAAAACCTCATCTTCCGGCGCCCTAGGATCCCGCCTTGCTCCGGGCGGCTTTGGTCCGAGAAACTGATAGTAATAGGCTTTCAGCATTCCGTTGTACAGCTTCCGGTTCTTGTCCGCTTTCCTGCCGATACATTTTTCCGCCTGCTCATAGGAGCTGATCACATACAGGCTCCAGGAATCCAGCTCCCTGTAGCGCTCTCCCAGGGTGCGGTAAAGCTTCGGCAGATCCGTGTCCTCCATCCGCTCCCCATACGGGGGGTTGGTGATCAGGAAGCCGTATTTCTTCGGATGGCTCAGGCTCTCCACTCCCCTGCGCTGGAAATGGATCCGCTTGTCCACGCCCGCCTGTTTCGCGTTTTCCCTGGCAATGTCCACGGCCTCGCCGTCGATGTCATAGCCTTGGATGTCCGTTTCCGCCGACAGATCCACCAGGTCTTGCGCTTCTTCCAGGGCATCGCGCCAGATCCTTTCCCCGATCAGGTTCTTCCAGTTTTCGGCGGCGAAAAAACGCCCTTTCCCCGGCGCCATATGGCAGGCCATCATCGCGGCTTCGATGGGGATCGTGCCGCTGCCGCAGAAAGGATCCACCAGGGGGCGGTCGCCCTTCCACGGACTCAGCAGGATCAGGGCGGCGGCCAGGTTCTCGGAAATCGGCGCCTGGGCGGCCAGCCGCCGGTATCCTCTTTTATGCAGGGATTCCCCGGTGCTGTCCAGCCCGACCGTCACCAAGTCTTTCATCAGAAAAACCCGGAGGGGGAAGCTTGCCCCGTCTTCCTCGAACCAAGTTCTGCGGTAGACGCTTCCCAGCCGCTCCACGACGGCTTTTTTCATGACGGACTGGATGTCGGAAGGACTGAAAAGCCTGCTCTTGACGCTTGCCGCCTTAGCGACCCAGAATCTGGCATTCGATGGCAGGTACTCTTCCCAAGGCAGCGCCTTGGTTCCCTGGAACAGCTCCTCGAAAGTTTCCGCCGGGAAGCTCCCTACTTTCAGCAGGATACGCTGTGCCGTGCGCAGGAAAATATTCCCGCGGCACAGCGCTTCCTCATCCCCCGCAAAGGTCAGCCGCCCGTCCGCCACCTCCGTGACCTCGTATCCCAGGTCTATGATTTCCCGTTTCAGGACTGCTTCCATACCAAAATGGCAGGGGGCAATCAGTTCCCATTTTTTCATCTGTTCCTCCATGCTTTTTGGTGGTTTCGGATCATGCTGCCAGCGGCTTCCCATTTTGTCCGGTCAATTTAAGAAGTATCCCGAAAATGGAACGCCTTTTGAAAAAGTTTTAGAGGTACTCCATCATTATATGCCATGCCTCTGATTCCGTCAACGCCTATTGCCCGAAACCTGCCCCAACCCCTGCCGCCCCGGATCCGCCCCTGCCCCTGTCGCCCCGGATCCGCCCCTGCCCCTGTCGCCCCGGATCCGCCCCTGCCCCTGCCGCCCGGAACCTGATTCTGCGGCGGGCCGCGTAAGCGGCAGCCTCGCCGCCGCAGCGCGCCTTTGTCCGGCTTTTTTGGTTGGATAGGGAGTTCCGGAGGAATTTCCTACAAACAAAAACAGGGACACCTTTCGGTGTCCCCCCTTGTGCGCTGCCCGGCAGAATCAGATCCCTGTTCCCGGCTATGCGCCGGGTTGCCGATTTAATAATCGTTCTTCGTGCTGTTCTTTCCCTGGTTCTGGCTGTTCTGGCTGTTCTGGCTGTTCTGGCTGTTTTTGTTCTGACCGTTCTGGCTGTTCTGGCTGTTCTGACTGTTCTGGCAGTTTTCAGAACCGCCGTTCTTGGTTTTGTTGTCATAATTTTGACTATTTGTCATTTCAAACTCCTCCTGTTGGCTTTTTTAGTTACAAGAGTAGTATTGCAAAGCGGTACTAGAAATATTCACCAAATTTTCAGTACTTTAGTACCATTTTTCAGCTTCATGCCCCCTCGCCCGCCAGCGCCACGGCGCCGCTGCTTCCGATCCTGTCGCACCCTTCCCGGAGAAAGGCTTCCATCTCCGCTTTCGTGCGGATCCCGCCCGCCGCCTTGATTTTTACGTCTTTCCCGATATGTCTGCGAAACAGCCGGACATCCTCCAGCCGCGCTCCCCCGGTTCCGAAGCCTGTCGAAGTCTTGATATAATCCGCTCCGGCTCGCGTCACCGCCCTGCACAGGGAGATTTTTTCTTCCTCGGTGAGATAGCACGCTTCGACGATCACTTTCAGGATATGGCTTCCCGCCGCCTTTTTCAGCGCGGCGATCTCCTGCGTCACTTTCTCGAACTCCGCGTTCTTCACATCCGCAAGATTGACCACCATATCCACTTCCGCCGCGCCCTTTTCGATGGCGTCCCTGGTTTCCGCCACCTTGACCCGCGTCGTCTGGTAGCCCAGAGGAAAGCCGACAACCGTGCAGATACGAACCTTCTCGCCGAACAGCTGCTTCACCCGCTCCACATAACAGGGCGGAATACACACGGAAGCGGTTCCGTACAGAACCGCTTCCTCGCAGAGTCTGCGGACATCCTCCCAAGACGCCGTCGGCTTTAAGGCCGTATGATCCACATAGGCAAGAATTTCTTTCATTTCCATGTTCCGCTTCCTTTCCCCGCGACAGAAACAGGCTGATTTTTTTTCAGAACAGCGTGAAACTTTTCCCAGACAGCATATTTTGATAGACAGCATGATTTTCTTGAGACAAGAGAAACTTTTTCCCAGGCAGCAGGAGACTTCTTCCGGCTCTCTTCCCGCCGTGGTCTCCCTCGCGTCTTCTCCGCGTTCACCGAAGCCATTTCCGGAACAGCCTCCCGAGCAGGATCACGATGGCCACCGGAAGCAGGACAGGCAGCAGGAACGACAGAACCGAAAAGAACAGGCTGATCCCCAGCGCCGCTATGACAAGCCCGATCAGCAGCCGCGCCCAGACCGGAACGGCGGACTGCGGCTTGTCTTCCGCTTCCGGCCGGCCTGCGGTTTCCCGGTAAGGTGCCTCCTGCGCCCCGCCCGGCCCGTTGGTATCGATGATCGTCCTTGCAATCAGCCTCGGATCCCCCAGGGAAGCCAGCACTTCATCCGCCGACCTCCCTTTCCGGATCTCCGTATGGATGTAGTCCTCGTAAAAATCTATGTTTTCCGTCACTGCGGACGGGGAAAGCCTGCCGTCCAGGGCTTCCCGCAGCTGACGGATGAAAATCTGTTTGTCCATAGCTTTCCTTTCCCCTATGCTTCGGACAGGCGCGGATCTTCCGTATCCGTTTCCCGCTGCCGCAAAACATAACCATACTTACGAAGTATTGTAGCATGTCAGTTCCCTTCCGTAAATATCCGGAAAACTAAGGTTTTCTAAACTTTTTCTAAACCGTTACTGTTCAGCGGATCCAGCAGGGGCAGCCGGCCACATTCAGCGGGGCAGCCGAAGGGACTTTACGCACTCAGGCTGCGCCGGACGGTACTATCCGGCGCCTGTGAGCCTCTCGGTTTTGCGCAAGATGCAGAGATGCCTGTCCGCATACCTGCACACTCGGCTTCCCGGATACTCTCCGCGCCTAAGGAAAACCCCCCTGCCTTGCCCGGCTTCGCCCAGGGCGCAAGCCTTGACGTTCTCGCCGCGCCTAAGGAAAGCGCCCCTGCCTTGCCCGGCTTCGCCCTCACCGCCGTTTCAGCCCGGAGGGCGGCACCCCGAATTTCTTCTTGAACAGCTTGCTGAAATGGTACGCATCGTCATAGCCGACACAGGCCGCCACTTCCTGGATGCTCCCGCCCCAGCCGTTCTCCAGCAGTTCCTTGGCCCGTTCCAGGCGGATGTTGATCAGGTGCCGTATGGGCGTATCCCCCGTCTCGCTTTTGAAGATCTTGGAAAGGTAGAACGGGCTTAAATACATGTTTTCCGCGATCTGATCCAGCGATATTTTTTCCCGGTAATGATCCTCGAAATAATTGAGGATCTGCTCCACCACATACTTCTTGTTGACCGATTCAAACGAATACCCGGAAACCTTCTGCACCGGCTCGAACTGCTCCCGGATCACCAGAAGCAGCAGCTGCGTCAGGTACGCCTTGAGCATGAAATACCGCCCCTGCCTGCACACCGCGTTCTCCGCTTCCATCGAGGAGCAGAGCTTAAACAGCTTCTGGCGCAGATCCCCGGTGGTATGCAGGACGTACCCTCCCTCCACAAAAGGCAGGAAGTTGCGCGGATACCCCTGCAGCTGAATATCCGAGAATCCCACGAAAAACTCCGTCGCGGGAAACTCTCCCTCTCCCGCAGACAGAGCCTGATGTCTCACCCCCGGATTGAAAAGGAGCAGATCCCCCTCCGCCACTTCCACGATATGGCCTTCGATCCGGTACCGCCCAGACCCGGACAGCACGAAAGCCAGCTCCAGGAAATCATGGCTGCGGTAATCCTCGGTCTTGTTCCGGGTTCCTTTCCAGGTGAACAGAAACGTAGGATCCAACTCTTCCACAAGCATATCATACCCCTTGTCCGCTGAAGCGGACATTTCTTTCCCTATCGCAGAGAGGCCTTCTTTTTGGAAAGCGGCCTTTTGGAAAGCGGATCTTCGCGTTCCATATCTTTTATTTTAATCGTTCCCGCCACAAAAGTAAAACACTATTTTACAGAAAGATACATCAAAGCCACAAGATAATACATTTCTTTTTCCGCTTCCCGGTGTGAGAATAAGCGGGTACGCGCCGACAAAGACACAGGAGGTTTCCTTATGAGTTCCATGAAATGGTTCTGCACGTTCCTGAAAAAATACCGTAGGCTGATCTTTTGGGGGCTGCTGATGGCGACCGCCATCGCCGGCCTCTCCCTTGTCAACCCCTTCCTTGCCGGAACCATCGTGGACGATGTGGTGCAGGGAGGAAACTACCGTCTGCTTCCCACGCTCGTGGCCTGCCTGCTGGGCGCCACCACGCTGACCGGGATCCTGCGGTTCCTTTACCAGTGGGCGTTTGAAACCGCTTCCCAGGGGCTGCTTTACGATATGCGCGACAAGGTATACCGCAAGCTTCTGGAAGAAGATTTCGCTTTTTATAATAAGAAGCGCACCGGGGATCTGATGAGCCGCCAGACCGGGGATATGGAAGCCATCCGGCATTTCGTGGCGTATGTCATCTACGCCGTCTATCAGAATGTCCTTTTCTTCCTGTTCGCCCTGCTGATGATCTTCACCGTCAGCCTCAAGCTTGCGCTGTTCATGCTGCTGGTGCTTCCGCTGACCGCCCTCATGACCTACCGGCAGTCCAAGGAAGTCCGGCCGGCTTTCCAAAGGAACCGCAGCTGTTTTTCCTCCCTCAACGCTTTCGTCCAGGAAAACGTCAGCGGCAACCGGGTGGTGAAAGCGTTTGCGAAAGAAAATTATGAAATTGAAAAATTTACCGTCGAGAACTCCAAATTCAAGGAGGCGCAGATCAGCGCTTCCAGGATCTGGATGAAGTACGTGCCGATTTTTGAAATCCTCTCCTATGCCCTGACGATCATCCTCATGCTCTACGGCGGCTATATGGTCATCCGGGGGGAAATCAGCCTCGGGGATCTGGTGAAAGTCAACGGCTATCTATGGATGCTGAACAACCCCCTGCGGATGGCCGGATGGTGGGTCAACGACATCCAGAACTTCGCCACCTCCGTGGAAAAGATCTACGCCACCTACAGCGAGGAACCAAGCGTACATACGCCCAGGAGCGGCGGTATCCACGAAAAGATCCGGGGCGAGGTAGAGTTTCGGGCGGTCTCTTACCGGGCGGACGACGAAGACATCGTGATGGACATCAGCTTCCAGGCCAAGGCCGGGCAGACTATCGGCATCATCGGCTCCACCGGCGCGGGCAAGTCCACCCTGATGAATCTCCTCTGCCGCTTTTACGACACCACTTCCGGGGAAGTGCTGGTGGACGGCGTGAACGTGAAAGAGATGGACTTGTATAACCTGCGCGACAACATCGGCATGGCCATGCAGGACGTCTTCCTGTTCTCCGACACGATCGAGGGGAACATCGCCTACGGCCGCCCGAACTGCAGCTTCGAGGAAGTAAAACACGCCGCCATCATGGCGGACGCCAACCATTTCATCGCGGCCATGCCGGAGGGGTATGACACCATCGTGGGGGAACGCGGCGTCGGGCTTTCGGGCGGACAGAAACAGCGGATTTCCCTTGCCCGCGCGCTCATCAAGGATCCCGCCATCCTCATACTGGACGACACCACCTCCGCCGTGGACATGGAGACGGAAAGCTATATCCAGAAACAGTTAAAGACCATCCAGACGGAAAAAGACTGCACCGTGTTCATCGTCGCCTACCGGATTTCCTCCATCAAAGATTCCGACTGGATCCTGGTGATGGACGACGGACGGATCATCGAGCAGGGCACCCATTCCATGCTGCTCGAAAAAGACGGCTATTACGCCAAGGCTTTCCGCAACCAGTACGGCGAGATCCCTTATAACCTGTTAAACGAAAACAGCCGGATCCCGCTGTGCAGGACGCCGATGAAAGGAGGACTCTGACCATGGCAAGAAACCGATATGATATGGATGAAATCCTGGAAGACAGCTTTGACATCGACCAGCTGAAACGTCTGGCGGCCTATATTTCCCCTTATAAGAAAAAAATGGCGGGGATCATTTTCCTCATGCTCTCCGCTTCCGGACTTACGATGGTCATCCCCCTCTTCTTTGAAGCCCTCCTCGACCGTTACATCCCGGGGAAAAATATGCGCGGCATCCTTTCCGTCAGCGCCCTGACCCTGCTCATCGCCGCCTATTCCGCCGTCAGCCTGCGGATCAAGATCAAGACCATGAGTACGATCGGCCAGAGCATCGTCTACTCCATCCGCTCCGACATCTTCCGCCATCTGCAGGTGCTGCCCTTTTCCTATTATGACGACCGCCCCCATGGCAAGATCCAGGTGCGCGTGGTGAACTACGTGAACAGTTTAAGCGACCTGTTAAGCAACGGTATCGTGAATACGTTTACGGATCTATGCAACCTGTTCTTTATCATCATCTTCATGCTGATCTGTGATGTGAGGCTGACTCTCGTGTGCCTGTGCGGGCTTCCCGTGCTGGCCCTCGTCGTCGTCTTCATCAAGAAGAAACAGCGCCGCGCCTGGCAGATCCAGTCCAGCAAGCAGTCCAACCTCAACGCCTATATCGCCGAAAGCATCAACGGGATCCGCGTCACGCAGTCTTTTGTCCGGGAAAAAGAGAACACCGGGATCTTCAACCATTTAAGCGGCAAGTACCGCTCCACCTGGATGCAGGCCGTCGTGTTCAACTTTACCATGGGGCCGAGCGTGGACATTATTTCCACTGTCACGACCGCTTTCATCTACGTGCTGGGGATCCGCTGGCTGCTCGCGCCCGGCTCCGCCATGACCGTCGGCACGATCATTGCTTTCACCGCCTACATCGGGCGTTTCTGGGCGCCGGTCAATACGCTGGCAGGATTTTATAATTCCCTGCTCACTGCCATTTCCTATCTGGAGCGTATTTTTGAGACCATCGACGAGCCTGTCCGGGTCAAGGACGCCCCGGAGGCCGCCGAAATGCCGCCCATCGAAGGTACGGTGGAATTCCGGGATGTGTCGTTCAGCTACGAGGAGGGGCATAAGATACTGGACCACATCTATTTTACCGCCACAAAAGGGGAAACCTATGCCTTCGTCGGCCCTACCGGAGCCGGGAAATCCACCATCGTCAACCTGATCAGCCGCTTCTACAACGTGGATTCCGGGCAGATCCTCATAGACGGGGTGGACATCTGTGCCGTCACCATCCATTCCCTGCGCAGCCAGATGGGCATCATGATGCAGGACAGCTTCATCTTCGCCGGCACGATTATGGATAACATCCGTTATGGAAACAAAGAGGCTACCGACGAACAGGTGATGGCAGCCGCGCAGACCGTCTGCGCCCATCCTTTCATCATCGAAATGGAGAACGGCTATTACACGGAGGTGAACGAGCGCGGGAACCGCCTGTCCGCCGGACAGAGGCAGCTGATTTCCTTCGCCCGCGCCCTGCTCGCCGACCCTAAGATCCTGATACTGGACGAAGCCACCTCCAGCATCGACACGGAGACGGAGATCCTGCTCCAGGAGGGGCTGAACCGCCTGCTGGAGGGCCGTACTTCGTTTATCATCGCGCACCGGCTCTCCACCATCAAGAACGCGGACTGCATTATCTACGTGGACCGCGGCGGGATCCTGGAACGGGGAACCCATGAGGAACTGCTGGCGCAGCGGGGGGAATATTATCATCTGTATCTGTCGCAGTTTGATTTTTTGAATACGGGGCGGGCATAGGGCCTGCCCCGTCCTATCTCCCTATTCCAAGCACCAGCGTCGCCACACGGAAATACACGGTCAGGGACAGGGCGTCCACAATCGTGGTGATGAACGGGCTGGCCATGACCGCCGGGTCGAACCCCGCCCGCTTCGCCAGCAGGGGCAGGACGCTCCCGATAATCATGGACAGCACGACCGCCGCCACCAGTGTAATGCACACCACCGCCGCCACAGAGATCCCCACCCGGTCAAACAGCATGAGCTTCCCGAAATTTGCAGCCGACAGGGAGATCCCGCACAGGAGGCCGATCCCGAGTTCCTTCCCCAGGATCCTTGGCACATCCCGGTACCCGATCTCCCCCAAAGACAGTCCGCGGATAATCGTCACGCTGGACTGGCTGCCCGCGTTGCCGCCGCTGTCCATCAGCATGGGGATAAACGCGGTCAGGATCACATAGACGCTCAAGGCCTCCTCAAAAGAAGAGATGATCTGCCCGGTAAAGGTCGCGGAAATCATCAGCAGGAGCAGCCATGGAATCCTCTTCTGATAGGTTTCCAGAATGCCCGTCTTCATGTAGGGCTTATCGCTCGGCACGATAGCCGCCATCTTTTCCATGTCCTCCGTGACCTCTTCCTGCATGATGTCCACCACGTCGTCCACGGTGATGATGCCCACCAGCCGGCTCTCATTGTCCACGACAGGCATGGCGGTAAAGTCATATTTCTGGAACTGCCTGGCGACTTCCTCCTGATCCATCATGGTATGGATGGCGATAACGTTTTCATGCATGATGTCGCCGATCAGCTCCTCGCCCCGGCTCAGCAGGAGGTAGCGCAGGGCGACGGTGCCGAGCAGCTTCCTCTGAGAGTCCAGCACGTAACAGATATTGATGGTCTCGCTGTCCATCCCCACGCTGCGGATACGCTCTATCGCCTGATCCACGGTAAGGTTCTCTTTCAGATCCATATACTCCACCGTCATAATGCTCCCGGCGGAATCCTCCGGATAACGGAGCAGATGGTTGATGTCGCGCCTTACTTCGGGATTGGCGTTGGCCAGCAGCTTCTTGACCACGTTCGCCGGCATTTCCTCCAGAAGATCCGCCGCGTCGTCGGCCATCAGGTTATTGATGATGTTGGCGGCTTCCTTGTCCGACAGGGAACCGATGATCATCTGCTGGTTTTCCACTTCGAGATACGAAAAGACATCCGCCGCCAGATCCTTCGGGAGGATGCGGAAGACCTTGAGCAGATCCTCTTCCTCCATCGCTTCCATCAGCACCGCGATGTCCGCCTCGTTCATCTCCGCGAGGTACTGCCGCAGTTCCGTATACTGCTTCGTTTCCAATAAGGTTTTCAGTTCGTCCAGATCTTTCCTCGGTTCCATCGCGCCACCCTCCTTTTCTGTCTCAATACCCCGCCAAATTTGATTATACTCCCGCCCGGCACAGAAAAGCAAAGTATTTATGAAAAAATTCCGGAAAGAGCAGACCCGCTCATACCCAGACGTCCGGCCATATCACTGATCGGAAGCTGCGAAGCAGCTTCCAAATAAAAAGGCGCGGCTCTTGCGCCGCGTTCGCTGACAAGAAGCCGTCCTTGCTTCTTGTCAGCGAATCCTTGCTCATGGATTCTTCCGGATCATCTTTAGCATGATTCCCAGCAACACTTCCAAGCCTGCCACAAAGTAGGCCGGCTTAAAGTCCGGGGGGTAGGTCGTGGTACTGACGTTTCTGACATTCGCGAGATAATACGCATCCAACAAAGGCGGCAGCACCGCTTGAAGAACAGCAGTAACGCTAAACAGCAGTACACCGATTAAGATGAGAACACTTCCTATGGTCTCCTTTTTCATGAATACCCCTTCCCATGGATAGAAGCAATCATTGTCTGGCATACGCGCACAGTGCAACAGGACGCATAAATACACGGAAATCAAAAATTCACCGTACTCACAGTACGCCGACAAGTACCCTTTGCCTCCTCTTTTCTACATTTTTTATGATCGCATGTTTTCCTTAAAATGTCAAGCAGAATTATTACATTTTCATCCAAAAGTAGAAATTTCTTTTCTTTTTTCCATGCTTGCCATCCTTTTTCTCATCTATCCTCCTATCCTAAACCAGCAGCGCTACACGGAAAATACACGGTCAGGAAGCGAGCCTCCGCCATCATGGCAGTCAAAAAGCTGGGTATGCCCCTATACAGGCATACCCCTGCATGGGCATTGCCATCACATTTCAAAATAACCTGTCTTTTGTACTTCCCAGGCCAGCTGCCCGGCAGCCGCTTGTGTCAGTTCCTTCCGCAGTTCCTCCGATTCCCGCGCCGCCGTCCGCAGGGTCAGTTCCACCGCGTCCGTGTAACGGCTGTCCGTCGGCTCGATTCCGCGCTGCTTAAGACGGTAGAGGATGTTTCCGATTCCGTTATAGTCCGTCCGGATCAGGATTTCCTGTCCGAAGTACACCGTACCCGTCTCGCAGTGCTTGAGACCTTCCTTCACCGCCCGGGCGTAGGCCCTCGCCAGGCCGCCGGTTCCTAACAGCGTTCCCCCGAAATATCTGGTCACGACCACGGCGGCATCGCGAAGCCCCTCTCCCAACAGCACCTCCAGCATCGGCCTGCCCGCCGTGCCGCCCGGCTCCCCGTCGTCGCTGTATCTTTGGATCTGCGCCCTGCTCCCTATGACAACGGCAAAGGTATGATGGGCGGCATCCCAGTATTTCTTCTTCCTTTCCTCCAGAAAGGCGGCGGCTTCCTCCTGGGTCTCCACCCTGCGGACGGCGGCAAGGAACCGGGATTTCTTTTCCGTGATCTCCCCCTCCCCGCCCTTTTTCAGGATCCGGTAAGGCGGCTCGCCGGACAAAGGCTGCGCCGACGGGGCGCGTGAAAAATCCCCGTCTTCCTCCCGTCTCTTCCTCTGCTCCTCCCGCTTCTTCATCCGCCCGCCCTCCTGTCCGTCTAGGGAAGCCCTCCCAAGTCTGATGTTGTTCCCGCGCAAAAGCGTAACGGCAGACCATAGTCGTCCTTGTGACCGGCAAAGTCGGACGCAGCTCCCGCGCCGAACCGTATCCGTCCCGGGAAGCCCTCCCGGTAAGCCCTTCCAAGTCTGACGTCGCTCCCGCCCAAAAGCGTAACGGCAGACCATAGTCGTCCTTGTCACCGGCAAAGTCGGACGCAGCTCCCGCGCAAAAGCGTAACGGCAAAAGCGGCAGACGAGCCGTCTGCCGCTTCCGGTCGCCTGCCTATGGTAACAGCCCGTCTGCCGTTTTCCGGTTCCAGGCGCCCCGCCGATACAGGATCGCGTAATACAGCAGCACGGCCAAGATCCCGATCAGAGCCGGATAGAAAAACACCGACAGGGCCTGCGCCGTAAACCCGGCCCCTAGATTCCTCATCCGGCTCAGATACAGCTCCGCAGAGCAGATCAGGGCGACGCCTTGCGCCAGGGTACCCAGCTCCAAGAGAAAGCCCTGATGATACCGGTACAGCCCATAGCCCACATACAGAAGCCCCGCCGCGACGTTCGCATAAGAAAAGCCGGACAGAAGACCCGCGCTCACAGAAAACTGCCCTGTTTCAGACAGATAGAGCAGCAGGTTCGGAAAAAGCAACCAGACCAGCAGCTGATCCAGCAGCTCCAGGCCGACGGAAACCGCCAGGAGAAGCCCCGCCCTCTTCTGATCTCGGGGGCTGATCCCCCGGCTGGCCGACAGCAGGGAGCCGCCGGTCAAAAAATACGCGCCGGCCGGAACCAGCAGGATCGGCACGGAACACCAAAAGACACCTAGCCGCAGATAATCCCTGCGCAAAGCAAGTACCAGAACCCCGAGCAGGATCCCCGCCAGGATACAGCCGGACAGATACCGTAAAAAATACTTGCGGGTATATTCCGGAGGATACTTTTCGGCACGGATCTGTGCTTTCACCCGTTCCAGCTCTAGGCGCAGCTCTTCTTCGCTCTTCCCGGCGGCCAGGCCCTCCGCATAGCTGCGATCCGCCTCCGCTATCCTGTCGCGGATTCGGCTCCATGGGAAATGTCCGATCATGCTCCATTTGACAGTAGTTAAAAACCGCATTCGATTTTCCATAGGATTCCCCTCTCTTCTTTCTCTTCCCTAATTCTATAACACCTGATTTGATAACATCCTTTCTTTCGTCTGTAAGGACATCTCCTCTTTTATAAATGGTATAAAATGTATCAAAAAGAATCCCGCCTGCCGCAGATCGCGCAGACGGCAGCGTTCCATGCCGCCATAGCGCGATCGAGATCTTCTGTACGGCAGGAGATTCCGAAGGAAGTCTCCGCTTACTTAAAACAGTTACTGCCCAGCAGGTTGCGCTCGACAGTAACCTGCATGGCCTTACAGCGAAATCAGGAAAGCAAGTGCATTTACCGATCACTAAATCGCGTTACCGCTCTGACGGATACGGATGGTAACACTCATGCTCTGCGTCATCCCAACCGCGCTTTTCGTCGTCAAAGTATAGGTGACGTAGGCATATTTATTAAAAATTTCCAGGTAATTACCTGTTCCAGAGTCCACGGTACTCCCTACAAAAGTCTGTAGAGAAGGCGGGGAACTGTACCCACCTGTCGGATTGGTTACGCTTACTTCCCCGTTCCCCCACCGAAAATACCCCTGCGCGTAATATGTCGTGGAAATACTATCTGACCAAGTCTTCTCGGCTTCTTTCTTAATTGTGCCTTGTCCGCTTGTGGACAGCAGAGAGATCCCTCGCTGATCCGGCACAAAATAAGTCTTTTCTACGACGGCGGCTCCATCTTCATCCACATAAGTCGCAACATCGATCAGCCGGAATCATGTCCCTCTTGCGCAGACACCGTCAGCGAAGCAGAGACTGCCATTACCAGTACGAAAACAGTTGCTACGAACCCATAAACATTCTCTTCCTTCTTACATCCTCCTACCCTCACTCATCAACAACATCAACAGGAACCCCTATTTTCTTACATGACCATCCCCAATGGACCATACCTCCTTTCTCAATATTCCTGTATATAAAATACCATTTTTCTCTTAAAATGTCAATCGGTATTTAATATCCAATATGAGCCAAAAAAATTTTGCTCCCTGGTAAACCAAGCGGGCCTGCCGTTCTTTCCTGCTGCCGTTTCTTCTGACTGGCGCTTTCGGGCGGCTTCCGGAATCCTGCGCCCCGCCCTCCCGGGACGGCCCCGGCAGGCCTCCCCCGTCACCGGGCCGGCGCGGGCAGCAGGGCCGGCAGGGTCAGGAGGGCGCGCAGGGTCAGGAGGGCGCGCAGGGCGGCTATGGCTCCGCCTCCTGCCCTGCCGCCGGATGCCTCCGCCCCGGCGTCCCCGGAAGCGTCCGCTCCGTCTGCCGCCGGGCTTCCGGCTTTGCCCGTCCCGGGATCCCGCGCTCCCATCTCCGCCGGCTCCTCCTCTTCCCCGGTCTTCGGGCTGCGCACGCCTGCGCCGCCCGGAGCCTCCGCAGGGGCAGGGGGCGCGGCGGCTCCCGCGTTCCCGGCGTTCCCCGCGTTCCCGGTATTTCCGGCGTTCCCGGTATTTCCGGTATTTCCGTCCCCTGCGGACACGAGCGGCGCGAAGGCATAGACCGAGAACTTCCTCACGTGGAAGACGGCCCGACCCTCCTCCGCCTTCACCTCGAAAGACTCGCCGTCCGCGTTCGCCTTAGGCGCCCGGGGGATCTCCTCCACCACGTCTCCGTGCAGCCGGTAGAGCGCCAGCCCCTCCGTGCGCCCCTCCAGGCCCTCCGGCAGCCCCACGGAGACCTCCAGCAGCACGGGCAGCTCGGACACCTCCCTCTTCTCCTTCACGGGCTTGCTGTCCTTGTCGTAGGAGGACGCGTACAGCGTCAGATCCACGTACCGCAGGGGGGCCTCCCTGCCGCCGGCCTGCGCCGCCTGCCGGATCCTCTCTTTCTCCTCCTCTCCCGCAGGGACGGCCTCCAGCCAGATCCAGCCGTAGCCGCCATTACTCACGGCAGCGTAGCCCTCCTTGCTGATATGCTCTTTCTGGACTTCCCACCCGATGATGTCGAGCTCCTCATCGTTGAACTCCCGGTCGTCGTCCTCCTCCGGCTCCCCGGCAGCGTAGTCCTGCGGCGCGCCCTCCAGGATATGGATCCCATCCCAGTACCAGTACCCCTTCCGGTACCACCTGGCGTAGAGCGTGAGCGGGTACGCGCCGCCGTAGAGGCTGCCCGGCGCATAGCTGTCGCCTTTCCCGTCCGCCCGGGTGTTCCACCTGCCGAAGAGATACCCGTCCGTCTCCAGGTTCCCGGTGTTGTCCGCCACGGGGACGGCGGCGGCCTCGTATGCCCGCACGGAGACCGCAGGAACCACCCCGGATCCTTCCTGCGCTTCTCCCGGCCGGTTGGCGTCGTAGGTCACGGCGGGCGCCCTGCCCCGGAAGTCGAGGTAGCGCCCGTAAGCAGCGGGGATCTCCCCGGGCGCGGGGCGGGCGACATACGCGCCGCCGTCCGAGGTACGGTACCAATAGCCGTACCCGGCAGGGTCT
>JAISOV010000056.1 GCA_031275405.1 Clostridium sp.
GGCTTTTAGAGGGCGGGCGGCTTCTGCATTGCGGGTACTTTTGCCACCAGATAGCGGAAAAAGCGTTAAAGGCGGTCGTTGCGAACGACGCAAACGAGATACCGCCCAAAACTCACGACTTGCAAAGGCTGGCCGTGCGCGGCGGCGTGTTCGACGGTTTGACGGATGGGCAGCTTGCCCTCTTCGATAAGCTAACTCCGCTCCAGATAGAAGCGCGTTATCCCGAATACAAGGAGCGGATAGCGGGAACGCTAACCGCTGAATACTGCAAGCAGCTTTTGAGCGAAACGGAGGGCTTTCTGTGTTGGATAAAGCAACGGTTAGAGAGATAGCCGCCCGCTATGCGGAGGAAGTGCGCAAGGTGTTGACACCTAATGCGGTTATCCTTTTCGGCTCGTATGTAAACGGAAACCCGCACGAATGGAGCGACATTGACATAGCGGTCATCGTCAACGATTTTGAGGGGAATTGGCTTGAAGCCGCCGCCGCCCTTTGCGGGCTTACTCGTCGCGTCAGTATAGACATAGAACCGCATTTACTGGACGAAGCAGAGGACAGAAGCGGATTTGTGGAACACGTTATCAAGACCGGGGAAGTCATTTACAGAGGGGCGTAAGATACCGTCGTTTTGTGCGGCGGTATTGCCTTATACGCCACAGCGCCCCGCATAGCGTCTTATTTGCCCCCGTGAGCCGCATTGGGGGGCCTGGGTGGGGTACTCTACCCATGACGCAAAACGCGCTACGGGCATTGTGGGGCGTAACAGGGGCATATCTGATTTTGGGAGGGTTTTGTAGTTTATATCTTGTGTGTGGTAATAAGTTTTATGCCACTACCACATGGGGAAATTTTTCTTGGGGATTTGCCGCTTTACTTAATAATTATTTGTCAATCGATAAAAAAAGTAAAAAGGAATATAAAAACATATTATATCATGACTATTCGCATTTTATGAGGTGCTTTGATCATATGATAAGCTACGATCTAAAAGCAGAAGAAGTGTTGGTCAGTAACTGGGTAATTCCTGTTAGACGAAGCAGGATATTAAATACATGATCTGTTGAAAAAAGCAGGTATCATGAGGTAGCTCAAATGGAAAGCTATAAATTCTTAATCGGTGAACACAGGCGCAATTTAATAATGAATAAATTTGACACCATGAAAACAGCCGAAATGATTGAATATGTGGAAAACAAATATATACCAGCTATTCATGAGGTTCATCACTATCTCTTAATGAAACAGTGAGAAACCTCATTCCCGGTACCGTTCCTACGAAGCTTGCCGTCCTCCGGCCTGGCCTAAAGGAACAAACTGATACTCTGGTACTCAAAACTGACATAGATCCGCCATGAAAACGCGGACAGGAGGGAAGGAGGGAGGGATCGTGATGATAACGGAAAGGGTCATAGAGGTCAGGGACTACGTAACAAAATCAAATCTTCCCGCAAGCGATTATGTCATAAACCCCTATGTCGGCTGCCCTCATGCCTGTAAATACTGTTATGCCTGTTTTATGAAGCGCTTTTCGGGACACAGAGAAGAATGGGGCGAATTTATTGACATAAAGAGGTGCGATAAGCCTGTTCCTTTGGCGGAAATAAAGGGGAAGACCGTTTTTCTTTCGTCCGTCACGGACTGCTATAATAAATATGAAGAAAAGTATGGGATCACACGGAAAATATTAGAGCAGCTGGTTTCCGCTGATTGCGATCTGAACATTTGCACAAAATCAAAACTGATCTTAAGAGATGCTGATCTACTGAAACAATGCAGACGTTTGAAGGTATCCGTTTCAGTCAATACTCTGGATGAGGAATTCAAGAACCATATGGATAAGGCAAGCAGTATCAGGGACAGGCTTCTTACCTTGGAAGAGCTGCATGGCCTGGGTATCCGTACCGTATTATTTATGTCGCCCATCTTTCCTTATATCACTGACTATCAGGAAATCATCGAGAAATCGAGTGCGTTTGTCGATGAATATTGGTTTGAAGATCTGAATTTAAGAGGGGGCTATAAACAGAAGATACTGTCCTATATAGCAAGTGAGTACCCGCAGTTCCATGACGCGTACAGGCAGATCTATCTGGAAGGAAAGAAAGGATTCTGGTCTGGCTTAGCGATGGAAATCAGAGAATACTGCGAGGCAAGTAATATAAACTATGTTATTTATTTCTATCATGCGCGTAAGCAATGAGCCAAATGTACGGAGTACACTTTGCGCCGAGAAGCAGCCAAGCGGCTGCGGAGCAACTAGAACGGTTGTCCTGCAACTGTTAGGCGAGCGTCCGCGAACCACGATTTGCGAAGCAAATTGTCGGATCCTACGCAAGACGGATAGCGTTTCATGGTACTGCAAACGGCTGCGTGGGCTTACGCGCAGTTCCTAAGGAAAAAGGAGGAAAAACGATGGAGATGATCAAGCTCGATCAAATAAGAAAGATCTATCGCAACGGCACCGTAGCCAACGACAACATTACCTTGAAAGTTACGGAAGGGGACATTCTGGGTGTCGTAGGCGCAAACGGCGCAGGGAAGACGACGCTGATGCGCGTCATTTCAGGACTGTCGCGGCAGACCTCCGGCGATGTGACCGTCGGGAACCTCCGGCCGAACAGCAGGCGCGAACACACCGCCCGGCTCATTTCGTTTTTCAGCCAGAAGACGGCGTCGATTCAGTCGCAGCGGGCTTTTGAGGTTGTGTATTTCACAGGCATATACCGGGGACTATCCAGAACGGAAGCTCGCGAACAGGCCGCCGAACTCATGGAGTATTTCGGGCTGTCAGCCTTATCGAAGCGCTACCTGAATGAACTGAGCGGCGGACAGGAGAAGCTTGTCATGCTTGCGGGGGCTTTTATCGGGAATTACCCCATCGTCATTCTGGACGAGCCGACGAATGACCTTGACCCCGTCAATCGGTGGCAGCTGTGGGATTTAGTCAAGGAGCGAAATGAAAAGTACCATACGACCTTTCTGATCGTTTCGCATAACATGTCGGAATTAGAGAGCATCGCCCGCACCGCCGTGATCGTCCATGAAGGTCGTGTCGCCGACGCGGGCGGCATACAGAGCCTTAAGGAGAAGTACAGCAAGGGCTACCGCGTGTCGCTGAAATGTGACCGCGACGATGTTGAGGGTATCGCCAGGGAAATAGGACTTCCGCATACCATTGACAACCACAGCGAGGTCATAGTCCAGATCGGCAGCGACCAGATTGCGGATCTTCTGCCTAGGCTGACAGCCTTCGCGCCGAAATGTGAAATCAGGATCTACAGAAATACGCTTTATGATGTCTTTCATGCGGTAAGGGAGGAGTCTATCCATGCGTAAGAACGTTCAGTTATTTGTTTCCGCCCTTTTGGATATCCGTAACGAGTGGACGTGGTATCTGCTGCTGATGACAGTCAGTCCGCTGTCCATCCTGCTCTTCTTAAGGCTCGTCGTGGGGGACGGGATCGACTTTGAAGCCTATGTGGTAGGTTCGGTGATGATGACCTTCGGTACGGGGATCTTCCTGGGACTGGGGCAGAATTTTGCGTATTACAAAGCCACTTCGGCACTGGACTATTATTTGGCGCTCCCTCTGTCAAAGGGCATGATCATTGCGTCCCTGGTCTTCCGGAATATCGTGCTGAGCATACCTTCGACCGCAGTGCTGATCTTAGTCGGTCTTTCTTTGTACCAGGTAGAACTGTTTATCGGTTTTCCGTTTCTCGTCACGCTGGTACTGACGAGTTTTTCCTTGGCCGGCATGGGTACCATGATCGGCGTATGTTCCAGGAACATGCAGGTTGCATCGATCCTGACGCAGGTGCTGGCTCCGGTCTTCACCTATCTCGCGCCGGTGTTTCTTCCACAGTCTGAAATGCCTGGGATACTGGGCGCCATTTCCTATATCTTCCCGACCACCTACGCCGCCAACGCGCTGCGCGGCGCGTTGCTGCATGATCAGTTTACGGTTGACACGCCCGTGCTGATCGTGATTGCGGTCGTAAGTATGGCAGCGGTTTCAAAATTTGTTGACTGGAGCAAAGGTTGAAAGAATTGCATTCTTTCAACCGGAGATTTGTGCTACGCACAAAGTCTCCAGACTTTGGAAAGGAGCATGGTTATAAGAATGAGGGGGCGCCGTAAAATCTTCAAAAATTACCGCAATCCATCTCCAATAAATCCGGTATTCAGATTCCTGAAAATTTAATATAGTATTTTTAGTACTTGGCGGAAAGGAGTGGTCATGGTTATGGACAAAGCAAAAGTCACGGCCCGGCTGTTCGTCCTGCAAAGGCTGGTCATCATCGCCTGTGTCGTCCTGCTTTTCATCCCGGCGGTCAATCCCGCGAGGATCAGCGGCGCGTTCAACGAAAACCTGTCTCTGTTCACGAACGGTTTTTCCTATTCGGCTCTGACCCAGCCTCTTGCCAGAGCGCTGAACCGGGGGTGGGTAGGGAGCCTGACGCTACAGATCACCTTTGTTTCCAGCCTGCTGGTCTGCCTGGGGTTCTTCGCCTGTGCCGCCAACGGCTGCATGTCGCTGGGCAATGTCAAGCTGAAAAAACTGGGCAACCTGGTCGGGCTGATCGGCTGCCTTGCCGCTCTTGCGGGCTGTGCCGGGCTGAAATGGGCGGCCGAAGATATTCAGGGAACGCCCAACCCAAGCAAGGTAGCTCCGCTGGTTCCTTCGGGATGGGTCTGGTTTCTGGCGGTGTCTTTGCTGATGATCGCACTGGCGGCGCTGACCACGGCGCTTCTGCCGAAAGGGAAGAAGACGGATCGGTATGAGATGGAGTCGAAGTTCAAGCTGTTCCTGCTGATGGCTCCGTTCGTGGCGCTGTGCCTGCTGTTTGCCTATCTGCCGCTGTGGGGCTGGAGGTTTGCGTTCTTTGACTATAAAGCCGGGTTTCAGCTGACCATGGATAAGTTCGTGGGCTTCAAATGGTTTACCTATCTCTTCCAGACGCAGTCCACCAGGAACGATATTGTCAGGGTCATGAAAAACACTCTCGGGATGAGCGGCCTTGGGCTTGCCACCAGCTGGTGCGCCATGGCGTTTGCCATCTTCCTCTCGGAAATCCGCAGTACCCGGTTAAGGCGCCTGATCCAGACCTTTACCACCATACCGAATTTCATCAGCTGGGTTCTGGTCTACGCGGTGGCTTTCGCGATTTTCTCTACGGACGGTTTCGTCAGCTCCCTGCTGCTGAATGCCGGGCTGGCGCAGTCCGGAACCAACTACCTGATGAGCAGCTCCCACATCTGGCTGAAAATGCTCGCGTGGGGCATGTGGAAAGGTCTGGGCTGGAGCGCGATCATCTACATCGCCGCTATTTCCGGGATCGACAAGCAGCTTTACGAAGCCGCGACGGTAGACGGAGCCAACCGTTTCCAGCGGATGTGGCACATCACCGTGCCGAGCCTGATGCCCACCTTTATGGTGCTTCTGCTGATGGGGATCGCCGGAATCCTCTCCAACGGCCTGGATCAGTATCTGGTATTTTATAATTCCTTTAACTCCGATCCGATCACCGTACTGGATCTGTATGTGTACCAGATCGGCATCAATAAAGGGCGGATTCCTCTGGCGACGGTGGTAGGCATGGCGAAGACGATTGTCAGCGTGTCGCTGCTGTTCGGCGCGAACCGTATCTCCAAACTGGTGCGCGGGGAGAACATTATCTGAAAGAAAGGCGGTAGCAGATGGCAAAGACAGCACAAGCCCGTAAGGCCGGCGGCCAGAACCGATCAGAGCAGAAAGCGGAGAAACGCTATGCCAAGACCCATAAGCGGAAATACCGGTATTCCGGCCCGTGGGATCTTTTTTTCGACATCGTGAACCACCTTTTTTTCCTGACCTTCACGCTGGCGTGTATCTTCCCGTTTTATTACCTGTTCATCAACACGATCAGCGACAATGATCTGGTGGGGAGGGGCGTCGTCAATTTCCTGCCGAAGGGGATCCAGTTCCAGAACTACCTTTCCATCCTGAACGTGGCGGATCTTCGCTCCAGCGTCCTCGTGACCGTCGCCCGCACCGTGCTGGGAACGGCGTTCATGGTGGCGGCTTCGGGCTTCGTGGGGTATCTGGTGACAAAAAAGGAAATGTGGGGGCGGAAGGTCTGGTACCGCCTGCTGGTCGTCACCATGTATTTCAACGCCGGACTGATCCCGTGGTACCTCAACATGTCCATGCTGGGGCTGACGGACAATTTTCTGGCCTACATCATTCCGGGGGTCGTAGCGCCGTACAACATCATATTAGTAAAAACTTACATTGAATCCATCCCGGCGGAACTGGAAGAGAGCGCGGCAATGGACGGAGCGGGATATTTTACCGTGTTCTGCAAAATCATCTGGCCCCTCAGCAAGCCTATCCTGGCGACGATTGCCATCTTCGGCGCGGTGGGCAACTGGAACTCGTTCACGGATTCTCTGATCCTCATGCCGAATGAGGGAAGCCTGCATACCTTGCAGCACGTGCTTTATAATTATCTGCAGAAAGCCACCAACCTAAAGGCGATGATGCAGTCCGGCAGCAGCAGCGTATCCGCGGAGGCGCTGCAGAGCGTGCTGAACGCCAAGACGATCAAGTACACCGTGTCGATGGTCGCCGTCCTCCCTATTTTGCTGGTGTACCCGTTCATGCAGCGTTTCTTTGAAGAGGGGCTGATGCTGGGAGCGGTAAAAGGCTAGATATAAATTCAGGAAATGGCTTTGTTTCCTGAACTTATATAAAGGTTCCACGTACATTTTTTCTACCGTTTTTGATCAAAATTTTTACCCAACATGTTTCTACCAAAAAGGAGGATCTCTATGAAAAAGAAAAAAGTGTGTTCCTTTCTGCTGGCAATGGCTATGACCCTCTCTCTGGCGGCCTGCGGCAGCGCGACCACCACGGACGGCGCAAGCAGCGCTCCCGCCGACAGTTCTGGGGCGGCAGCCGAGGACGAAGCTCCGGCGGAGGAAGAGGGCGGGCGCAGCGGGGTGGTGTCCGATCCGCAGACGACCCAGGATTACCAGACCTGGGCTTTGTCCGATGAGGAACTGGCGGAAATTGTTCCGAATACGACCGTCACGCTGAATATCTATTCACAGCTGGCCAATTATTCCGGTGAAATGACAGGCTGGTTTGCGGATCTGCTTCTGGAGAAGTTCAACGTGAAGTTCAACATCATTCCGGAAGCGGACGGCGTGTTCGCGACCCGTATGGAGTCCGGCGACCTGGGTGACATCGTGATTTTCGGCAGCGACGGCGGCAACTACACGGACGCGGTGGACAGCGGAATGCTTCTGGACTGGAACGAGGACGACATTCTGGCGGATTACGGCCCTTACATGAATGAATTTTATCAGCCCGCTTTTGAGAAAAACGCCTCCATTTCCGGCGGCACCGTTTACGGCTTCGGCCATGACGTGGCTTCCGACGCGGGGGATTTCGGAAGCTTTGACTACCATCCGGATCTTCGCTGGGATCTGTATGAGCAGCTTGGCTATCCGGAACTCAATACCTTGGAGGATTACGTGGCCGTCCTGAAGCAGATGAAAGAAATTGCCCCCACCTCCGACTCCGGAAAGGAAACCTATGGCGTATCCCTGTTTAAGGACTGGGACGGCGACATGGTGATGTTCGTCAAGGCGACCGCCAGCAATTTCTTCGGCGTAGACGAATCCAACATGGGTTTTTACGACAAAGACGGCAATTACGAAGACGCCCTGGCGGAGGGCGGCTATTACGAAAGGTGCCTGCGCTTCTACAACCAGCTGTACCGGGAGGGGCTGATGGATCCCGACTCCAACACCCAAGGCTATGACGCCTGCATGGAAGATTACAGAGACGGCGCGGCGTTTATGTGTATCTTTGGCTGGATGGCGGCTCCGCAGTACAACAACGAAGCACATCTGGCGGAAGGCAAGAAAATGCTTCCAGTGGTGGCAAAAGAAGAAGAACCCATCGTATACGGACTGGCGACCGTTGGGAGCAACCGTGTGTGGAGTATCGGCGCGAAGACCCAGTATCCGGAACTGTGTATGGCTATCATAGACTGGCTGGCGACACCGGAAGGCGCCCTGACGAATTTCTACGGGCCGAAAGACACCGGATGGGAATATCTCTCCGACGGTTCCGTGGACTTGACGGATTTCGGTATGGAAGCCGCAAGGGCGGGCATGAACGTGGATATGCCGGCGCCTTACAGCGGAAAGATGATTGACGGCTCCGCGCAGTTCAACAATACTACCTACTCCAAGAACACCAAGATCCCCGGCGGCAACGGGCAGACGTTCAACTATGAATACTGGCCTAAGTACGCGGCGCTGCCTGTGGATGCCGCAGAGCAGAGCTGGAGGGAGTATTACGGTGCGACCTCGGTGTACGACTACATGTCGCAGCAGCCTTACGCGGTCATCAAGCCCAACACCTATGCCGCCACCGCAAAATCAGACGAACTCAGCACTCTGTATGATCAGGTGAAGAAATGTATCCAGGAAAATTCCTGGCTTGCGATCTATGCGGAGTCCGAAGCGCAGTTCGATGAGATTCTCGTGAAGATGAGGACGGAAGCGGAAGGCTACGGCTACAGCACTTATATAGAATGGTGCCAGGAGGAAGCCGTGCTTCGGAAAGCGGCGGAACTGGATTAAGTACCACTGCCAGCACGGAACAGTGATACGGAAACAGATGGAAGGAAAGGGATAAACAAGTGTTATCCCTTTCTTTTTACTCGTCTGATCGGTTCTTTTCGGCTTCTCCCGGAGGGCCTGTCTGTTCGTCTGCCGTATGCTCTTTTCGGCTTTTGCGGTATTCCGCCGGGCTGCACCCCACGTACTTCTTGAATTTTTTATGGAAATAGTCAATGTCGCCATAACCCACCTGCGACGCGATTTCATACACTTTCAGGCTGTTTTGCTCCAGCAGCTTCTTGGAGGCTTCAATCCTCTGCCGATCCAGATAGGAATTGAAATTCATACCCACGGCTTTATGGAAAATCTTCCCCAGATAAGCGCTGTGATAGCCGAACAGCGGGGCGATGCTTTCCAGCTTGATGTTTTCCCGGAAATTCCGGTCGATGTAATACAGGACGTCGTCCAGTATGCTGTTACGGGAAGGGTTCCCCGCGGCGCTCATCGTCCTTTCAAACTGTTCCGATAAAAGCTGGAGGATTTCATACAGATAATATTTGCTGCCTATGACGTCAATGACGGAAGCGTTGGAAGGAAAAGGAATCGCCGTCGCGCTGTAAATGTGGCTGATCTTTTCCTTGATCCGCAGATAAAGGTCGGTCAGGAAAAGCTTCACTTCTTCTATATCGTTTTTGACATTGTACAAATACTGTTCCAGCTCATGCAGTTTCTCCGCCATTTTCTTTCGGTTGTAAGACTGGATGTAGCCGATGAAAAATCCGGCGTATTCTTTCAGCATGTCTTCGGAAAGTTCCAGGCTTTTGCTTTCGAGCCAGGGCAGCTGGGTGTAATCCAAGGTGTGCTGTCCCTGCACACAGAAAAAACGCCGCTTCATCAGCCGGGAAGCCTGTCCGTAGGAGAGGGAGATGTCCTTCGGCTCGTACACGACTTGCCCGTATGCCAGAAACAGGCTGTCCAAGGGGCTTCCTTTTTGCGGGATGTTTTCATAGTAGGTCAAGGCGTGGGAGAAGCGCTCCAGAATGGGGCGTCCTTTCAGCAGGAGGATTTCCCCGTCCGTACTGCTGATATGGTCAAAGGAGGAAGCCCCCTGATGGGACACGTTGAGAAGCTGTGCCAAGGAATACGCCATTCCGGTCACTTCTTTGCTGAAATTCTCGTAAATCACTACCTGATAAGCCTTGGCGTCCAGCTGTAGTTCTTTGAGCCGAAGTTCCAGGGCAGCCAGGTATTCCGGGTTTGTGTCGGCGGGCAGCGCTCCCGTCACCACCTGCGTCAGAAGCGCGTTCTTGGCGGCCTCCCGGTAACTTTCCAGAAACTGCGTGTTCGCCTGTTCCTGCTGCAGCCGCTTGACGACCGTATGGATGGTGGCAAGCAGATCCTCCTCGTCGATAGGCTTCGTCAGATAGCCGTCTACGTTGTGGGGAATCAAGGTTCGCGCATAGTTGAAGTCGGAATAGCCGCTCAGGATCACGAAGTGTCCCGCGAAGCCCTGGCTGCGTGCTTCTCTGGCGACGTCGATTCCCGTCAGTTTAGGCATCCGGATGTCCAGAAGCACCAGATCCGGCGCGGTGTCCAGGATCCCGTTCAGCGCTTCTTCGCCGTTTCGCGCTTCCGCGCACAGCGTGAATCCCAGTGCCTCCCAGTCCAGGATGCATTTCAGCCCCTCACGGATCTCCTGTTCATCATCCGCGATGAATAATTTATACATGGGTTTCCTCATTTCTGCGGCGGCTGTGCCTGGCAGCGGGAAAACAAAAATCGCTGCTTCCCTTCTCGTGGCGGCGGCAGGCTTCCCCGGCGTCATTCCCCCAGATACTGCCGCTTGTTCCTCGCATACGTTTCTTCCATTATTTTTCTGATATGATTCCCGAGATCCTTCCGATCTTCTTTGGACAGCCTTTCCGGATAAACCGGCTCTCCGTATTCGATAATCACCGTCGCCCTGCGTATCTTGGGGAAATGTTCCTCAAAGACGGCGGCGGAGTTGACGATAGTCATGGGGATAATCGGAACTTTGCCCTTCTCCGCGATCTTGAAGCTGCCTTGATGGAAAGGCAGGAAAGTATCAGGGGTCTCGTTGCGGGTACCTTCCGGGAAGATACAGATGGAGATTCCCGCTTGTACCTCATTGACCGCAGCCAGAATGGTTCGCAGCCCCTGCCGGACGTCTTGACGATCCAGAAAAAGGCAATGCACATTTTTCATCCAGCTGCGCAGGAGCGGAGCTTTCAGCATTTCCTTTTTGGCGACGTAACCGGTGGGCCTGGGTACACGGATGTAAGTCAGTATGATGTCGAAGAAGCTTTGATGGTTCCCCACGTATAAGACAGCGGTATCTTGGGGGATCCGGCCCTCCCCTAGCGCCACGACGGTCGCGCCGGACAGGAAAGCCAGCAGACGGAACCCCAGCTTCACGATAGCGAGGGAACTTCTGTCCTTGACGTCGGGGCGCTTCTTGCCGATGAGCCATTCCACGAACAGCGCCGGGATCGTAAGAATCAAAAACAGCACTAAGACGGCCACGCAGATCAGAAAACGTATCATAAAAAATCCTCCCTGGATGTTTCTTTTGGCGTGATAAAGGAGTAAGGCTTGTTCTTGGCTTTCACTCATCTTTCCATTGATATTGCTGTCCGTCACAACATAAACGCATTATAGCATATGTCGGGTAAGAGGTTAAGCGCTTTTCTAAAATAAATTTTTTCAAAAAAACAAAGTCAGTTGCGATACCAAATACAACGAACTCATCCTAGGATGTCCTGGCTGTGTAAAAAAAGCCCGCCTATTTTGGAACTTCCCGGTCTCCCGAGAAATAAGGCAGGAAAAATTGCCTCCTTTCGGCCGGAGCTTTGTGCCGCGCACCAAGCTCCGGACTTTGGAAGACGCGAGGTTATCAACACGGGTGTTCGCATACTTCCGGCTCTCCGCACATAGAATGAAGCAAAACGCAAGACAGGGAACTTACATAGTATGAAGAAATCAGCTGTTTTTCTCCTGGGACTTTACATGATCTGCGCCTTATGCGGCTGCAGTCTTTTCAGCGACGAAAAAACCAAACTGAGGGATCTGGACTTTACGGTGCTGAGCGAAGAAAAAATCCCGATGGAATTAAAAGAACTTCTGGACGCGAAAAAAGCGGAAGCTTTCAAGTTTACCTATAGCGACAAAAAATACCTTTATATCTGTATCGGATACGGGGAGCAGGCTACCGGCGGATACAGCATTGCGGTGAATGAACTCTATCTGGCGGAGAACGCGGTCTATGTCAGCACCGCCCTGCTTGGCCCGGATGCCGGGGAAAAAAGCAAGGCCGTTCCTTCCTACCCCTATATCGTGGTCAAGACGGAATTTCTGGATCAGACCGTTGTTTTTGAATAAAATGGAATGGGATCATTTTGGAAGCAAAAGCGGCCTCCCCGCAAAGGGAAGGCCGCCTGTCACCGCTCAGCCGCGTCTGTCAAACCGTAACGGTTCCTTCGGCGCGTCTTTCGGCCGGAGACGTGTCAGTTGATGACGAGCTGATCCAAGTAGACATCCCACTGGCCGGTATCATTTGTTACGACGAGTTTCACTTCCTGGTTCCCTGTTCCGTGGCTGATGTTATTGAGCGTGCTGACCGAAGGGCTGGTTCCGCTGAACGTGAAGGTTCCCTTCGTCACCCCGCCGATCACCAGGTCAACGCTGGCGGTACTGGAGCCGCTGGACGCGCCCTTGAGCGAGAAATTGTGGGTACCGTTGGCGAAATACTGTGAATAGCTGCAATAATCATTGTTCGCGTATAAAGCCACTCCTGAGAACGGCGAGCTGATCGTCTGGGCATATTGTCCGCCGGTGGCCATGCTCTCGCATTCTACCGTCGTACCGGAACCGGTGTTTCCTCCTCCGCCGGTTCCCCCGCCCCCGGTACCGCTGCCGCCGATCGTAAGCGTATGGCTGTATACATCGGCGGTGCCGCTGCTCTGGTAGCCCTCTACCGTCAGCGCGACTTCGTACATGTTGCCCAGCGTCATGCCAAGGTTCTCCCAGGCATTGAAATGCTGGCTGACCGATATGGTGCCGCTGGTGCGCGTTGCGGTCCGCACGCTCCAATATTGCTGGAACGTAGTGTTGCCCTGGATGGACGGCTGATTGACGCGGGTGGTCTCGTAGATGTCATAGGTGCCGCCGTCAACGGTAATCGTGCCTTTAGAGGTGGCGCCGGGCGGACGCCAGCTCCCCCAGCTGTCAACGATGTAGAACTCCACGAGCGGAGAGGTCGTCCATCCGTAGACGCACAGATAAGAATTGCCGTTTGGCTGGTAGTTGCATCCGTAAGAGATGGATATGTTCCCAAGCTGCTGGTGCGTCTTGGTCTGGTCGAACTTCTTGCCCTTGCGGAACAACGCGTTGCCGATGTCGCTCCAGGAACAGCTGAACGTTCCTCCGCTGCCCAGCGTCATGCTGGTGGTACCGGAATCTTTCCACAGCTCATAATCGTAGCCGTCGTGGGTACCCGTCTGGTTGGAAGTGATCGCCGCCGCCTCGACATGCGCCGCTGGCAGTATCAGCGCAAGGCATGTCAGAACTGTTAGTACAAACTTTGTTTTTTTAGGTTTCATCTTCATAATGAATACCTCCTTTCTGATATACATTCTACTGTATTTTTCCAGATATGTAAATACTTATATTGGATATTTTTATTTTTTTTGTTATTTTTTTCAAAGACTAGCCGTGCCGAAGCTGACATTCCGCACAGAGTCAGGGATTGCGGGGGCAAGTCCTTAGTGGATGTTGGCAAATAACAGACTATCCGGAAGATAACGACAAAAAATTATATTTTACGTATATTTTTTATAAAATCCCTTGTTTTTTCTGGCAGCCCTCTGTCATCTTTGCCAAGCCGTGACATTTCCCTTTCCTTTCCCACTGAAATATGATAGACTGGTGAAAAGTCACCGGCCAGCTGTCTTTGCTGGACGTGGGCAGCTGTCTTTGCTGGACGTGGGCAGCTGTCTTTGCTGGACGTGGGCAGCTGTCTTTGCTGGACGTGGGCAGCTGTCTTTGCCGGACGTGGGCAGCTGTCTTTGCCGGACGTGGGCAGCTGTCTTTGCCGGACGTGGGCAGCTGTCTTTGCTGAATAGCGACGAAATTTGTGAGAATATGAAAATCGGCTGCGTGCGGGAGGTGTTATGCTGCTGATCGAAAAGGGCTACCTGATAGACCCGAAATCGGGAAAAGAGGGCCATTATGACATCCTGACACAAGGAAGCCGGATCCTCCGGATCTCGCCCGGACTGCGCGGCGCGCTGCCCCGGGAAAGGCTACGCGGCTGCCGTATCCTGAACGCGGAAGGACTGCTGGTCGCCCCCGGACTGGTCGATGCGCATGTGCATTTCCGGGAACCGGGCTTTCCCGAAAAGGAGGACATCCGCACCGGTGCGGCGGCGGCGGCAAGGGGCGGCTTCACCACCGTGGTGATGATGGCGAATACCCGCCCGGCGGTGGACGAGCCGCAGATCCTGCGCGGCGTCCTTGGGAAAGGAAAGGAAACGGCTATCCATGTGGAAGCCTGCGCGGCCGTCACAAAGGGCTTGGAAGGGAAAGTCCTGACTGCCATGGAAGCGCTGGCCGAAGCCGGGGCGGCGGGGTTTTCAGACGACGGCCATCCTCTTTTGAGGGAACCGGTCGTCCGCGCGGCCATGGAAAAAGCGGCGGCCTTGGATAAGGTGCTAAGCTTCCATGAAGAAGATCCGGCGTTGATCGGGGAAAACGGGATCCACCGGGGGAGAGCCAGCGCGCATTTCGGGCTTTCCGGCTCCCCCCGGGAAGCGGAGACTGTCATGATCGAGCGCGATCTGCGCCTTGCCGCAGAAACGGGCGCGTGTGTGAACATCCAGCACATCAGCACTAAGGAGGGCGTGGAACTGGTAAGATTGGCGAAGCGGCGGGGGCAGCATGTTCACGCGGAGGCGACGCCCCATCATTTTTCCATGACGCAGGAGGATACCATCCGTTATGGGGCTATGGCGAAAATGAATCCGCCGCTTCGGGAGGAAGCGGACAGACAGGCGGTGATCGGCGGCCTGGCGGACGGCACGGTTGACCTGATCGCCACCGACCACGCGCCCCACACCCGCGCGGAAAAGGCTCTGCCCATCGACCGCGCGCCCAGCGGGATCATCGGACTGGAAACGGCGCTTTCGCTGGGGATCACCAAGTTAGTACACGGCGGCTATCTTACCATGAGACAGCTGCTTGCCAAAATGAGCGTGAACCCGGCGGCAATGTATCAGCTGGACGCCGGGTATCTGGCGGAGGGCGGCCCGGCGGATCTGGTGCTGATTGATACGGCGGCCTCCTGGGTGGTGGAAGATTTTTTCTCGAAATCGGCAAACTCGCCTTTTATCGGGCAGACGCTGAAAGGCGAGGTGTCCGTGACGATCTGCGACGGCAAAATCGCGTACCGGAAGCCTGGTTGGAAGGGCGGAAAGGGCGGTGGGGATCTTTGATGAAAAAAAAGACGAAAGCAAAGATTCTTTTTCAAAAAGAAATCGCGCCCGCCGTTTTTGACCTGTGGCTCGAAGCGGATCTCGCGGAGCAGGCGCGGCCGGGCCAGTTCCTGTGCCTGTATCCGAAGGAGAAAGACACGCTCCTCCCCAGGCCGATCAGCGTCTGCGAAGCGGCTCCGGACGGCAGGACGCTGCGGCTGGTCTATCGCGTCGCCGGGCAAGGAACCAGGGAATTTTCCGGGTATGGGAAGGGCGGCGAACTTGCCGTCTTAGGGCCGCTCGGCAACGGCTTCCCCTTGCCGGAAGCCGCAGGAAAGAAAGCGCTTCTCATAGGAGGCGGGATCGGGATCCCCCCTCTCTTACAGCTGGCAAGGGAGCTGAGGGGAGAAAAACAGACGGTGCTGGGATACCGGGATGGGAACCTGTTTTTAGAGGAGGCGTTCCGGCGGGAAGGGCGGTGCGAAATCGCCACGGAGGATGGCAGCGTGGGAACCAAAGGTAACGTGATGGACGCTGTCCGGAAGAACTGCCTGGAGGGCGACGTGATTTTTGCCTGCGGCCCCCTGCCTCTGCTTCGGGCAGTGAAGCGATACGGGGCGGAGCGGGGGAGCAGGACGTTCCTTTCTTTGGAAGAACATATGGCCTGCGGTATAGGAGCCTGTCTGGGGTGCGTGGTCAGGACGAGGGAGACGGAGCCGCGTTCCAGGGTAAAAAACGCCAGGATCTGTACGGAAGGCCCCGTCTTTGAAGCCGGGGAGGTGGAGATCGGATGAATACGAAAGTGACTATCGCGGGCGTTGTTTTCCAGAATCCGGTCATGGCCGCTTCCGGAACCTTCGGTTCGGGGATGGAATACGCGGAGTTTGTGGATCTGAACCGCTTGGGCGGGATCGTAACGAAAGGGGTGGCAAACGTTCCGTGGACGGGCAACCCGACACCCCGGATCGCGGAGGTGTATGGCGGGCTGCTCAATGCAATCGGGCTGCAGAATCCGGGCATCGAGGTATTCCGCAGCAGGGATCTGCCTTTTCTGCGGCAGTTTGAGACGCGGGTCATCGTGAACGTCTGTGGCAGGACGGCCGCGGACTATCTGGAAGTCGTGGAGAAACTGGGGGAGGAACCGGCGGTGGACATGCTGGAGATCAATGTCTCCTGTCCCAATGTCAAGGAGGGGGCGATCGCGTTCGGACAGGATGCGCGGGTTCTGTGCGACCTCACAAGACAGCTTAAAAGACACGCGAAACAGCCGATCATCATGAAGTTAAGCCCGAACGTGACGGACATTTCCGAGATGGCGAAAGCGGCGGAAGCGGCGGGGGCGGACGCGCTGTCCTTGATCAATACGCTGACCGGAATGAAGATCGACGTCCATCGCAGACAGTTTGCGCTTGCGAACAGGACGGGGGGGATGAGCGGCCCGGCCATCAAGCCCGTCGCCGTGCGCATGGTCTATCAGGCAGCCCACGCGGTCAAGATCCCGGTCATCGGCATGGGGGGGATCCTGACGGGAGAAGACGCCGTAGAGTTTCTTCTGGCGGGAGCCTGTGCGGTCGGCGTGGGTGCGGCGAATTTCCTCAATCCCTGCGCCACCGTGGAAATCATAGAGGGGATAGAAGCCTATATGCGCCGGTACGGCGTGGAGAACGTCCGGGAGCTGGTCGGCGCGGCAGGCTAAGTGCGCGGAGGGCGGTACGGAGACCGAAAGAACACAAAAGGAGGAAACGGCCATGTACAGCAAAGAGAGGAGAGCGAGGGATGAAGATCCTAACCAACCAACCAACCAACCAACCAACCAACCAACCAACCAACCAACCAACATTCTGCTTCCTTGCCGACCTGGGGGAGGGGCTGCCGCGTCCTGGCGGCGCTCTGCGCGGCGGGGCTGGCCGGGGTCTGTGTCCCGCTGCTGCTGGTCGCCCGCTATAATTTCCCCTGCGCGGACGATTTCACCTACAGCGCGGACGTCAGGCTGGCGCTCCTGTCGGGAGGGTCTGCCTGGGACATCCTGCGCGCGGCGGCGCGGGAAGCCGCGGATACCTGGCATACCTGGCAGGGTACCTATTCCACTACGTTTTTTGCGGCCCTGCAGCCCGGCGTCTGGGGGGAATCCTTTTATGCGCTCGGGACAGGACTCCTGCTCGGGAGCCTGCTGGCTTCGCAGTGGTATCTCCTGCATTTTTTCCTGTGCGGGCTCGGCGGCCTGAGGAAGCGGTTCTGCTGCATCGTCTGGGCGCTGGTCAGCGGACTCCA
>JAISOV010000019.1 GCA_031275405.1 Clostridium sp.
ACGGACGGAGCCACCGTCGTAGACCTCGACTATGAGAAGGAGTACACCTGGTACGCGGCGGACGGCAGCTGGCGCGACAGGGGGCAGACCACGCTGACGCTGGCCACCTCCGCCGCCGCCGGCATGGTCAGAGGCACTGACGGCACCTCCGGGAAGGTCCTGGTGGAGATGGACGGCACGATGAGCCTGGTCGGGTACGACGCCCTCGTGGCCGCCCAGGAGGACGCCGCCAGCGGCATCTCCGACCTGGACGGCAGGCTGGCCCCGCTCACGCAGGACATCGACGTGATCCGGAAAGTATCCTCGCTGCCCTCCGACGCGTCGTCCAATCCGCGCACGCTCTACCTGGTGACGGGATAAGGGGGGCGGGCAGATGGCAGCGGTATATACCGGGAACACGAAAATAAAAAAAATCTACGCCGGAAGCACGAAAGTGAAGAAAGCCTACGCGGGGGCCACGAAGGTCTACTCCTCCGGGAACGTAGTGACCTACCGGGTGGACACGTCGACGACCTACACGGAGGAAAAGGACGAGGGCGCGTCCTGCCTCTCCCCCTCGACGTTCACCCCCACGAAGAGCAGCTGGAGCTTCTTAGGGTGGCGGGAGGACGCCACGGCGTCGGCCACGGTGCTGTCCTCCAAGGCCATGGGCGAGGCCGCCGTGACCCTCTACGCGGTGTTCCGGCAGTCCGTCACGCTCTCGTTCTCCGGCAACGGATCCACCTCCGGCAGCACGGCGGCAAAGACCGGGTACCGGCACTACAACAACGGCAGCACCGTGAACCCGGCGTTCACGTTCCCCGCGAACGGCTTCGCCCGGACGGGCTACGCCTGGAAAACGTGGGCGCTGGGGGGCGCGTCCGGGACGCAGTACGCCGCCGGGGCGTCCGTCACGCTCTCCGCAGGCTCCACGGCCTACGCCCTGTGGACGCGCAATGCGGTGACGTACCTCTCCGGATCCGCCGGCTGGTCAGTGACGAGCAGCACCGCGTCGCTGGTGACGGTGAACTGCACCGATTTCAGCACCCTGACGTTCACCATAAAGATAGACGGCTCGGGAATGCACCACAACATGAGCGCCGTCCGGGGGATCGTCTATGCCGGCCTTACCGGCACGGCGGGCGTGCGGGTGTATGAGATACAGTGGAGCGAGTCGAACTCCTACTTCGGGGAGACGACCACCGACGACAGCCCGATGGGGAAGGGCCATGACAAGACCTTCACGATGGACATCAGCTCCTACTCCGGGAACCGTACTTTCGGGGTATGGACAGGCGGATCCACGTCGCAGATGCGCGCGAACGGCAACGTGTCCTACGTGCAGTGCAGCTGACGCACGGCATGGACGGCAGGGCGCAGACAGGGACATCATAGGACACGACGGGACATCATAGGACACGATGGGACAGGAAAGGCAGGGGCATGGCCCCGCGCAGCCGCAGGGCGGCAGGAAGGAAGGATATGGAGATGAAGACAGCATGGATCTGGACAGAGGGCGCGGCGGCCGCCATAGGCGGGCTGCTGGGCTGGTACTTAGGGGGCCTGGACGGCCCCCTCTACGCGCTCATCGCGTTCATCGCCGCCGACTATGCCACGGGGGTGCTGCTGGCGCTCTCCGAGAGGAGGCTCTCCAGCGAGGCCGGCGCCCGGGGGATCGGGAAGAAGGTGGCCATCCTGGCCCTGGTCGGCGTCGGCCACCTGGCGGACGCCTACCTGCTGGGCGGGGACGGCGCGGCTCTCCGAACGGCGGTGGTCTTCTTCTATCTGGCGAACGAAGGGCTTTCCCTGGTCGAGAACGCCGCCGCGCTCGGGCTTCCGGTGCCGGACGCCCTGAAAGGCGCGCTGGCGCAGATCAAAGGGAAGGCAGACGGGACGGACGGCGCGATAACCGGGACGGACGGCAAGGCAGACGGGACGGACGGCGGGGAAGGGGGCAGGGGATGAACCTCAGGAAGCAGCTGCTCACCCGGAACGCCTGCTACAAGGCAGGGAGGAAGATCACGCCCAAGGGAATCATGGCACACTCGACCGGGGCGGCCAACCCGTGGCTGCGGCGCTACGTGGCGCCGGACGACGGGGAGCTGGGGGCGAACACGGGCGGGACGCACTGGAACCAGGACAGGCCGGGAGGGCGGAATGTCTGCGTACACGCCTTCATCGGCAGGCTGGCGGACGGAAGCATAGCGACCTGCCAGACGCTCCCGTGGGACATGCGCGGCTGGCACTGCGGGAGCGGCCCCAAGGGCAGCGGCAACGACACGCATATCAGCTTCGAGATCTGCGAGGACGGTTTGGCCGACGGCGCGTACTTTGCCGCCGTCTACAAGGAAGCCTCCGAACTGTGCGCCTGCCTCTGCAGACAGTACGGGCTTACCGAAAAGGATATCATCTGTCACAGCGAGGGATACAGGCTCGGCATCGCCAGCAACCACGCCGACGTGATGCACTGGTTCCCGAGGCACGGGAAAAGCATGGACGCCTTCCGCGCGGACGTCAAGGCCCTGCTGGCCGGAGGCGCCCCGGCATCCCCTGCGGCCCCTGCAGCGGCAGCACAGGCCGCGCCTTCCGGGCCGCCCTATAAAGTGAGGATAGACACCGCCCTGCTCAACATCCGCAGAGGCCCCGGCACAGGCTACGGCATCACCGGCGCGGTCAGGGAGGACGAGGTGTACACCGTCGTGGAGGAGGCGGACGGCCCCGGCGCGAAGAAGTGGGGCAGGCTCAAGAGCGGCGCGGGGTGGGTCTCGCTCGACTACTGTAAGCGGCAGTAGGCCGCGCCCGGATGCCGGGCAGCGCCATGGAGGATCCGGGGGAGGGGGACTCCCCTCCCGCCGCCCTGACGCTCATCCCCCGTACCCGGCATCGCGTAACGCCCTGAGGATCAGCGCCGTCACGCTATGGCCCGTCGCCTCCTTTTTTGCTTTCAGCGCGTCCATGACGGCAGCCGGGACCAGGATCGAGAACTGCTGCTGTCCGCCGCCTTCCGCCGCCTCGTCTATGCTCCCGAATATCCTCTCGTACTCTTCCCCGTCAAGGCATCCCTCCGCCCACTCCCTGGCCCCGGCCAGGCTGAGCGGGATGATGGCCTCCCCTGCCCTCCCGCTGTTCCCGCTCCACTCGCCGTACCGGCTGCCCGCCCCCCCTGCGCCGTGCAGGAAGTATTCCCCGGTCCTTTTGATGTAGAGCGTCTCCTCCAGGTACCGGAGGTCGCCCGGGTACAGTCCGTTGTCCTTGCTGGCCAGCATCCTGGCCGTCTCCGTGCTGTAGCCTTTCCCGTTTATTACCTTGTACATATGCTGCTCCTCTCTGCGCGTATCTTCGCCGCGCCCCGGTGGGTGTGCCTAAGCGGTGGGTGTGCGCCCTAGCCTGTCGCAGGATCTGTCACCATACAGGGTTCGCCTTGCTGAGCTCCCATTCTTCGCCGTACTTTTCCAGGTGTGCGGCGGCATAGCGGTCAAAAAATTCCTGCTCCGGGCAGGGCGCGAGTTCCCGGTGGAGTTCCTCCCTGATCTCATCATCCATATAGCCTATTGTTTTCTCGAAGTCCATCCCGTATCCGTTTTCATTCGCGACCATTACTTCATACTCACCCATAGCCGTTTCTCCTTTCTGCCTGTCTGGCTCTGTCTGTACTACATATATATTATACATATGCATGTTATGCATGTCAATACCTTTTTCAAAAAAAATATCAACAAATATAAAGCCGTCTGCTTGTTGGTTCTGCACAAAAAAAATTCCTCCCGCGCCGGTCAGGGAGGACGAGGCGTACACCATCGTGGAGGAGGCGGACGGCCCCGGCGCGAAGAAGTGGGGCAGGCTCAAGAGCGGCGCGGGGTGGATCTCGCTCGACTACACTCGGCACATCTGATATGGAGTAGCGCGGCCTTGGCACCTAGATTATACAGACTGACGGAACAGCCCCGGACATATGTCCGGGGCGTACCATGTATGGGACCCGATTGTATCAACCGATGCCGGCCTGCACTTGCAGCGGTATCTCACATCTCTCCGCGCTCTCACGTGCGGCGATCCATGCGCGCGCAATGTTACACATACTTGCCCAGGACGCATCAGTCCAACCGTGAGCGTCCCCGTAACTGCCTAACCATTGTACCTCATATGTGCCATCTATTGTTTTCCCGGCCAGGAAACAGCTTTTAGGCTCCCCTTCGACGCGATAAAACAGCCCGGTCCCGCCCGCGAACTCCGACCGTCCGCCAACGACTCCCCCGGTATAGGGATCTTTCCCATTTTTTAATTCCGGCTTTAATTTCCATTCCTTGCTTCTCCTTTTTTGGCAATTATTTGGTTAATTAATCGCCGTACCCTGCCTCACGCAAGGCTCCGAGGATCAAAGCTGTTATGCTCAGCCCAGTCGCCCCCTTCCTCGCCCTGAGCGCGTCCATAATGGGGACGGGGATCAGGATCGAGAACTGCTGCTGTCCCCCGTCCTCCGCTGTCCCGTCAGCGACCCCGAATATCCCCTCGTACTCGTCGCCGTCGAGATGCTCTTCGGCCCATGCTTTTGCGGCCCCGGGCGCAAGCGGGACGATGGCCTCCCCTGCCCTCCCGCTGTTCCCGTGCCGGCGTCACGGATCGTCCGCCGGTGTCTGCCGTGCGATGTCCTCACGGATAAGTCTCTTGATATAGCCGGACTTGTTCTCTACACTCTCAAGCTGCCGTATGATGTCCTGCTCTGTAGCCAGCACGGCGCGGATCGCATACACTTTCGTCTTCTCTTTGTTGTACTTGCTGTTCGCCCGGTAGCCTGTCCGCCTCGAATAGTCCTGCTGGACTTCTTTTTTGCTCTTAGACACTTGCGAAACCTCCTCAGTTATAGTATACTGACAGAGATAAGAGGGGCGGCAAGGTTCGCCCCGTCCTATCCATGAGAGCAGCCGCCTTGCTTCCCGGCGTGTCGGCTGCTCTTTTACTTTGTGCTAAGTAGCTTTTTCAGGTATTCGATGAACTCTTTTAAGTCCTCCGATTCCTCGGCCACCCTTAGCAATTGTAGCCGCTCGTTCTCCCTCGCAAGTTCGACGGCGGTCTCTGTCGCGTTCGGCGTCTTCATGTCCTCCCTCCTTCCGTAAAGGCGTTTCCCTTACCTTGCATACTGATTATATCATACGTACATACGTATGTCAAGCGTTTTTTGAAAATATTTTCAAAATATTTTTCGGACAAAAAACGGCCAGTATCTGATAGCACTAGGAGGCTGGCAGGAATTTGGCGGCGGCATGGGAGGACTTAAACGCGCCGCCGCATTGACTGGATCCATGAGCGCATTCCGGGGATCCTGCGGCGGGCTTTTTAGTATCACTTGTTGAGATTAGGCTATCCCATTCCATCAAAGCTGGATAGTATGATTTTTCTGTCTTTCAATAATAATTTATTGAAACAACCTATAAAAGAATATGTTATATCGGGGAAAGTATTACAGGAAAATCTAAATTTTTTGGGAAATGAGGATATGTTTGGTCAGGTAATGGTATTTGAAAATCACCAACCGAACTTACTTCATATAGTTAGTACCGGAAGAGCACAAGATATTACAATTCTGCTCTTTTTAATATGCCTTACTTTTAATCTTTATATTGCTTTGAATTTTTTTATTGATCAGGAAAAGTCTGCTTATAGGATTAAAATAATGAATGGATATACGGGTCGGCAAATGATAAGTGAAGAAATGAAAAAGTTATTCTTTGTAAATATGAGTGTGATTATGATAGGAACGGTTTTGACCTTTGGCTTCATACATAAAAAGATGCTGATTCATATGTTAGTCTTGGGAAAAAGCATTGTTGTATATTTTGGGGTATCTATGCTTCTGTTTTTTATACTGCTTCATGTAAAATTGGTACGAAATAAACATGGGAGAAAGGCTAGGATAAAATGAAGCGACATATTATTTTGGAATCTTTGGAAATTAGAAAAAAAGAGAGCGTCATATTAATGATTCAAGGCGTTTTGCTGTTTTTATTAATAATAGCAATTATTAATATCTCACGTGAAAATACGGGGAGCTTAAAACAGCTGAGTCAGACAACAACCTCGCTTCGCCAGATAACAGATAACTTTATTTTAGAAGATGAACGTAAATTTTTTTCTCAGCCAGATAATGTGTTATTGTTAAAGGAGTTCTATGAATGGGAAAAAAATAATAGCATGTGGAAATATATAATTTCTAATCGTCAAAATGTTAGTCTTGTTGATAAGGAATTCCATGAAATATTTGAATATGGATACGAAGTAAGACAACGAACAGAAGGAGTATATAAAAGCATACAAGTTAACGATGAATTTTTCAAACACTTTTCCCTAAATGTAAGTGAAGGGAGGGAATTCTTAAAAGAGGAATATGTATATAAGGATCTTCTGCCAGTAATCTTAGGAAATGAGTATAAAGGTATAGTTAGCTTAAATGAAAAATTTGGCTTAGGCTATTTAGGAATAAAATTCAATTGTGAAGTTGTAGGTTTTTTAGATAAAAACAGTTATTTTAACAATGGATACGATCTAGAATTATTGGATTATTATATAGTGCTTCCTTCCATAGAAAAATTTATATCAACAGATGTTTCAGAGGAAGCGATTAAAAAGTTTGAGTTAAAATTATATTTAGATAAGTGTTCAGGATACATAGTATCAGATAAAAATAGTAGTTTTTTACAAACTCAAATATCAAAGAAATGTTATGAACTAGATATGGTTCCCTATAGTTTAATAGGGATGTCGAATTATTATCCAACGATGTGGGGGATCGAAGGAGAGCAATTAGGAAATATTTTAAGTTATTTTGCGGTTCTTATCGCAATTAACTCTATTTTATGTATTTCATTAAACATGGCAGCAAAAATTACTACGTTAAGAAGGGTATATGTAATTTACATCATGAATGGTATGAGAAGGAGTGAAATAATAGGGGCAATTATAGGTGAGATATTTTTTGTTGTTTTTGTTTCAGAAATACTTGCCGCAATTATTTCATATTGTTATTGGGGACAAATACCGATTAGTGAATTGATATTATTGCCTTTTATAATTTCTTTTTTATCAAGTATTTATCCGTGGCAAATGTTAAGAAAAGTTGATTTATCGTTCATGATAAAAGAGCAGGAGAATATATAATGGAGAAAGCAAAGCATTTCACAAAACAAACAGAAATGATGCCTATTTTGAAGTTTGATAGCATCAAGAAGAAGTATGATAAAGTTGTTTTGAAAGATTTAAGCCTTGAAATCTTTAAAGGTGAGATGGTTGGGATCATTGGAAAAAGTGGGGCGGGGAAAACAACATTACTGAACTTGGCAGGATTCCTGGAGGCGCAAGATGATGGAAATATTATATATAACGGTCAAGTGATAGATATAAAAAATGAGAGGCTGCTCGCGGAATTTAGAAGAAGCAAAATAGGGTTTATTGTACAAAATTATGCATTAATAGGTGATAGAAATGTATTTTATAATATAGCGTTACCATTGCTTTGCAAAAAAGAAAAAATGAATCATATGAGAAAAAAATGTGTAAATATCGCAGAAAAATTAGAAATAGGAGATTTGCTTGATAAGTTTCCAAATGAGCTTTCAGGCGGCGAAGCACAGCGCGTTGCGATTGCGAGGGCGTTAGTGAAGGAACCAGAAATAATATTGGCAGATGAACCAACAGGAGCTTTGGATAGCATTACAGAACAAGAGATTCTGCGAATTTTTACTAAACTGGTACAAGAAAATATCGCTATTCTGTTGGTGACACATAATATGGAAGTCGCAAAAAAGTGTGATAGAGTCTTTGAATTAGAAAAGGGAAAAATGAAAGAAGTGAATTGGTAAAGGTGGCGCGGACGACCTTCTGCGGCCGGAGAGAAACGGAAAGGACGCTGCGGGCCGCCGCAGCGCGGACAGAAAACCAGGGCGGGAGCATTCGCCCCCGGCCCTGGTTTTCTGCTTTTCCGCAGATAACGCCGGATCATGGATCTGCTCTCCTGGATAGCCGGCGCAGATCACCAAATCATGTTCGGCAGAAACAGGCTGATACTCGGAATGAAGGTGACAAGCAGCAGCGTTACGATCATGCACAGGTAGAACGGCAAGGTAGCCCTGACGACGCGCTCCATCGGAACCTTGCTTATGGCGGAGCCGATGAACAGCACCGCTCCGACCGGAGGGGTCAGCAGGCCGATACCGCAGTTGAGTACGATGATGATACCGAACTGTACCGGGTCGATCCCGATCTGTATCGCGATCGGGAGCAGGATCGGCGTCGCGATCAGGATGATGGGCGCCATGTCCATAATACAGCCTAGAATCAGCAGGATCAAGTCCAGAAGCAGCGCCAGAATAATCGGATTGTCGGTCAAAGTCGTGATGGCCCGCGCCGCCTGGTCGGGAACGTGCAGGGAGGTCAGGCAGTAGCCGAACGCGCTTGACGCGGAGATCAGGATCAGCACGATGGACAGGGTGTGGACACAGTCGCCGAGGATGCGCCAGACGCCTTTCCAGTTCAGCCCCTTGTAAATAAAGACGCTGACGATCAGGCTGTAGATGACCGAGATGGCGCCGGACTCGGTCGCGGTGAAGTATCCGCTCATGACTCCGAAGATCACGATAATAACGGCGGCAAGCGCCCAGGACGATTTGCCAAGCTGTTTCAAAAGGTTGATCAGGCTGAATTTGTCGCCTTTGGGGTATTTGCGTCTGACCGAGATGATGTAGGAGCCGACCATCAGGCATACCGCCAGCAGCGCGCCGGGGATATAACCGGCCAGGAACAGGCTCCCCACGGAGATGCCCCCGGCGCTCATGGCGTAAATGACCATATTATGGCTTGGCGGGACAAGCAGGCCCTCGCAGGAGGACGTGATCGTGATGGCGGTGGAAAAGTCGTCGTCATAGCCCTGATCGACCATCATCGGGATCAGGATAGAGCCGAGCGAAGCCGTGTCAGCCGCCGCCGAACCCGAAATCCCGCCGAAGAAATAGGAGGCGACGATGTTTACCATCGCAAGACCGCCGCGCATCCAGCCGACGCAGGTGTTCGCGAGCGCGATCAGCTTTTCCGAAATGCCGCCGGAACCCATCAAGACGCCCATGGTAATGAAGAAAGGCACCGCCATCAGGCTGAACGAGTTGATCCCCTTGACCATCTGCTGGCAGACGGCGGTCAGGCTTTTCCCCTGCGACATCAGGCTGAAAACGGAAGAAAGCGCCACGGCGTAAGCGATAGGGAAACGAAGCAAGATCATCACAAAAAAACTTACCAGCAGAACTGCGATAGCGGTTGTCTGTATGTCTATCATATCACTTTGCCTCCTTCACAAAAAACGCTTTCACGTGGTGATAAAACACCTCGGCCTGGAACACGAGCATGGCGGCTCCCGCCAGCGGGATCGGGAAATACAGCCAGAAGCGCGGCAGCCACGGCATGGACACATAGCTGCCCGGCAGGCTCGTGGCGTATTTCCAGCCGACGGCGGTCATAATGACCGCAAGCGCGAAAACCGCTATGTCGGCGAACAGGTCAAGCGACAGCAGCAGCCATTTGGGCAGGTATTTGTCGAACGCGGTCATTCTGATATGGGAGCGGTTGCGTATGGCCAGCGACGCGGACAGAACCGCCATATAGCTCATGAGAGTGAGGACGACTTCCTCGCTCCACGCCGGGTCGGGAATAAACCAGACATAACGGCCCAGAACCGCCATGGACGTAATGAGGACGTCCAGAACCAGAAAAATCTTACATAGAAACAGTACGCCATTATAAACCTTATCGAAAACAGGTTTCAGCCTGTCAAGCTTGTTAAAAATTTCGGGCAACACGGCCACCTCCTTGCGTAAGTAGAAAAAGAGGGCATTGACATTGAGCGGATCCCCGTTCCGTCTTGCCCTCTTTTCCCCTGTTTTTCAAGCACTACAGAGCCTGTTATTTCAGGTCGAGTATCTGCTGGTACAGATCGGCCTGGTCCGCAGTGTTCTCCTCGATCACCTTCTTGCAGGCCTCAACCCACTCGGTCTTGTCGGTCACGTCGATGACGGTGACTCCGGTGGCGATCAGTTCTTCCAGAACCTTCTGTTCTTCCGCTTCGGACAGCTCCGCGTTGAAGTCCTGCGCGTAAGCTCCGGCTTCCAGAAGGACGTTCTGCTGCGCCTCGGTCAGCTTATCCCAGGAAGCGTCCCGGATGATGACCTGGATCGCGCCGAGCGTATGCCCGTCAAGAATTAGATAGGAAGCCACTTCGTTGAACGCGTTGGACTTATAGTTGGCGATCGGCTGCTCCGCGCCGTCCACGACGCCTGTCTGGAGAGCGGAGTACAGCTCGGCGAACGCGACGACGGTCGGCGACGAACCCAGCCCCTCGACCATCCCGTTCATGATCGGGTCGTTGGAAACACGCAGCTTCTTGCCGGAAAGATCGGCCAGCCCGCTGATCGCGTCAACCGTAAAGAAGTGGCGGAAGCCCTCCTCGCCGTAGAAGATGCCGCGGACGCCCAGCCCTAGCTCGTGGGGTTCGATCAGGAACTGCGGAGCAAGGTCGCTGTTGGCGAAGTTCCAGAAATGGGTGCGGTCGGCGAAGGTGTACGGGATGGAAAGCAGCACGGACTTCTTGACGCCGTAAGCCGTCAGGGAAAACGCGGAGATCCTCGACATGTCGATGGTATCGCCGCCTCCGAGCATGGAGTCGAGGACGTCATTTTCGGAGCCGAGGACGCCGCTCGCCTGGATGTCGATCGTGATGGAACCGCCGGAAAGCTCTTCCACTTTCTGCTTGAATGCGGACGCCGTCTGCCCTACGATCGTGTCGAGGGGATTCACCTCGGCGTATGTAAGGGTGACGTGCGGGTCATCGGCGACTCCGCCGGCTTCCGGTTGCTCCGCCGGGGTTTGCGAAGACGCTTCGACAGCGTCTGATGAAGATTCCGCCGAAGCATTCGTGTCTGACGCGGAACTGCCGCAAGCGGAAAAACTTAAGGTTAATACCGCTGCGAGCAAGGTGCAAATACATTTTTTCTTCATTGTCATTTCCTCCCATGACTTAGCATATAATGATTGTTGCTTCCTAATACTACCATACTATGGACATGTTGTATATTGCCAAATTCAATAAAATATTACATATTTTTTTGTGTAAATTGCTATTTTATTGGAAATCTCTTGCATCCTTGGAATCCTTATTATATAATGAAAAAATCTACATAAATAGAAAGGGTTTTCCTATATGGGCAGAGACAAAGCCGACTTTATCGCCTCCGTCAAAGTGGACGGGAAGATTTTCAGGCGTTTTGCGCTGTTTGACACTTTCCACCGCCGATGGCTGTCTCCGGCGCTTTTTATGGGCATTATGCTTATTTTTTCGTTTCTGGCTTTTTCACGTGTCGGAAAAACGCAGCAGGCCGCGCTCTTGGGCGGTGTGCTGTCCGGGCTGGGCGTGCTGCTGCCGGCCGCTTATTTTTTGAATTTTTACCTGTCCGTATGCGCCCAGGTCAAAAAGCTCGGGCTTGCCGTTCCGCGGTACGCTTATACTCTATGGTTTGACGGCGAAAACGGCGTAAGCGTTTCCGCCGGAAAGGAAGAACTGTTTTTCCGGTGGAACGAACTCTTTGCCGTTTACCGCGCAGCCCGCTGCATTTATCTGTATACCTCGCCGGATCGCGCTTATCTGCTGCCTGACGGACAGATCGAGGGCGGAGCGGACGAGCTGTGGACGCTCCTGTCGTCGCGCCTTCCCAAGCTGAGGTTTCTGGATATCCGGCGCAGACGGGGTTCCATAAGATAGGGAAAGAACAGGGAAAACAGGGAAAGGAGAAAATACCATGAAAAAATTTATGGACAAGGATTTCCTGCTGGAAACCGAAACGGCAAAACGGCTGTTTCACAATTACGCGGAGGATTTGCCGCTGATCGACTATCATTGTCACATTTCGCCGAAGGATATTTACGAGGATCGCCGTTTCGGCAATCTGGCGGAGGTCTGGCTCGGCGGCCGTCAGCCGGACGGAAGCTATTTCGGCGACCATTACAAATGGCGCCTGATGCGGGCGAACGGCCTTGACGAGGAGGTGGTCACGGGCGGCGCCGACGGGCTTACGCGGATCACAAAATTCGCGGAGGCGCTGGAAATGGCCATCGGCAACCCGATGTACCACTGGTGCAACCTTGAGCTGAGGAAATTCTTCGGCTATGAGGGTTATCTTTCACCGGAAACGGCGTCCGAGGTCTGGGAGCTGTGCAACGATAAACTGCGGAACGACCCTTCGCTTACCGTCCGGGGCATGATCGAGCGGTCGAACGTCGCTTTTATCGGCACGACCGACGATCCGACGGACACGCTGGAATGGCACGCGAAAATCGCCGCCGATCCGACCGTGAAATTTAAGGTCTGCCCGTCGTTCCGCCCGGATAAGGCTATTTATGTGAATAAGCCAGGTTTTGTCGAATATATCGGGAAGCTCGCGAAAAGCGCGGGAAAAGAGAGTCTGGATTCTGTTTCCGACGTCTGCCGGGCGCTTGAAGACAGACTGGACTTCTTCCGGAAAATGGGCTGCCGCGCAAGCGACCACGGCCTTGATTATGTCATGTACAGGCCGTTTACCTACGAGGAAGCCGACGCCGTCTATCAAAAGGCGATGGCGGGCGAGATCCTGACGCTTGAGGAGGCTGAGAAGTATCAGACGGCGATTCTCGTAAGTCTCGGAAGGGCTTATCACGCGCGCGGGATCGCTATGCAGCTTCATTATTCGTGCCTCCGCAACGTCAACGAGAAAATGTACGCGAAAATGGGTCCCGACACGGGCTATGACATGATCGCGCAGACAAGCAGCGGCGCTCATATCGCGGCGCTGCTCTCGGCTCTGGACGCGACGGACGAGTGTCCCAGAACGATCCTGTATTCGCTGAACCCTTCGGACGATGATCAGATCGCGTCCATTTTGAACAGCTTCCAGTCAAGCGAGATACCCGGAAAGATTCAGCATGGTTCCGCGTGGTGGTTCAACGATACGAAAGGCGGAATGGAAGCCCAGATGAAGGCGCTCGCCAATGTCGGCCTGCTCGGGAATTTCGTGGGAATGCTTACCGATTCGCGTTCGTTCCTTTCTTACGCGCGCCATGATTATTTCCGGCGTATTGTGTGCAACCTGATCGGGAACTGGGTGGAAAACGGAGAATACCCGGACGATCGGAAAGCGCTGAAAAAGATCGTCGAGGGCATCTGCTGCGAGAACGCAAGAAGATATTTTGAAATTGAGAAGACGTAAGGAGCTGCCGCCCGGCTGTAAAAACCGATCTGCCCGGATTCCTTTTGCCGCCGGGACCGATTTCCTGTAGTCCTTCTTCCGGATACCGCCCTACCTTTGGCCGGGCGGTATCCGTTTTGCCCCCGTCATCCGTCCGCAAGTCTTCTTTTTATAATTTATTTAGAATTAATTTATGCAAAAGTGGTTGACAATACATACCCATAGTGCTATCTTTAGGAAAGAAGATGTTAGCACTCCCTTTTGGTGAGTGCTAATGACTTGGAAGAAAGGAAGCAGACGGGAACAATTCAAGGGATCAATGGGAAAATGAATGAAAACCGAAAGGACGCTGTTGGATGAAAGAAAAACCAAGATCCTACAGGCCATTATCCGGAACTACCTGGAGACGGGGGAACCGGTAGGCAGCAGGACCATATCGAAGTATACCGACCTGAACCTAAGCTCCGCCACGATCCGAAACGAGATGGCGGATCTGGAGGAATTAGGCTATATCCTACAGCCCCATGCGTCCGCCGGTCGGATTCCTTCCGATAAAGGCTACCGTTTTTATGTGGACACCCTGATGGAGCAGCGGGAACGGGAAGTCGTGGAGATGAAAGAAATGCTTCTGGAAAAACAGAGCCGGACGGAAGACCTGTTGAAAAAAGCGGCGAAAGTCCTGGCGCAGAATACCAATTATGCTTCCATGATTTCCGCTCCCTCGACCTATCGGAACAAAGTAAAGTTCATCCAGCTTTCCAGGGTGGACGCAGGGCAGCTTCTGGCGGTCATCGTGTCGGAAGGCAATGTGATCAAGAACAATATCCTCCCGGTCACGCAGGAACTGTCCGATGAAACCTTGCTGAAACTGAATATCCTGCTGAATACCAACCTCATCGGCCTGTCGGTGGAGGAAATCAACCTAGGGATCATCTCCGCCGTAAAACAGCAGGCCGGCATTCACGGCGACATTGTCAGCGAAGTGCTGGATGCGGTGGCGGATGCCATCAAGGCGGATGAGGATCTGGAGATTTACACTAGCGGCACTAACAATATCCTGCGTTATCCGGAGCTGGCGGATCAGAAAAAGGCAAGCGAGCTGATCAATACCTTTGAGGAAAAGCAGCTGCTGAATGAACTGGCGCAGGAGACCCTGGCGGATGAGAGCCATACCGGGATACAGGTCTATATCGGAAACGAGTCTCCGATTCAGAGCATGAGAGACTGCAGCGTGGTGACAGCCACCTATGAATTGGGCGAGGGACTGCGCGGAACCATAGGGATTATCGGGCCAAAGCGTATGGATTATGACAAAGTGGTGCATATCCTCCAGACACTGCGCAGCCAGATAGACGACTTATATAAGAAAGGACAGGATTAAAAGGATAGACGCAAGACGGAAGAAAGGATGAGATTTATGGAAGGAAGCGAAAAAGAAGTTTTGGAAAATCTGAGACAAAAGGAAGGACAGAAGGAAGGTACGGTCGGAGCCACGCCGGAAGATATGTCTGCCGCCGCGCCGGAAAGCCCGGCGGAACCGGAAAGCGTGGAAGAAGCGGAAGCTTCGGAAGACGACGAAGAGGAAGAAGCCGGGGAAGATGAACTGGAGATGTCCAGCGACGGGCAGGACGCGGGGGGCGGGCCCGCCGGGGAAGGCAGAACCTGGGCGGAGCGGAAAGCAGCGAAAAGGCAGGCGAAGCAGGATAAGAAAGCGGAAGCCTACAAAGAAAAAATTGATCAGCTGGAAGACCGCGTAAAACGCCAGATCGCGGAATTTGAAAACTTCCGGAAACGGACGGAAAAAGAAAAGATCGCCATGTTTGAAACCGGGGCAAGGAGCGTGATCGAAAAAATACTTCCGGTGGCGGACAATTTTGAAAGAGGGCTGGCCACGGTTCCCGCGGAAACGAAAGACGACCCTTTTGTGGAGGGGATGAACAAAGTCTATCGGCAGATGGTCACGGAACTGGAAAATATAGGAGTGAGATCCATTGAAGCGTTAGGGAAAGAATTTGATCCGCAGCTGCATAACGCGGTTATGCAGGTGGAAAGCAAAGAGTATGAACCGGGGATCGTCGCCCAAGAGCTGCAGAAAGGATATACCTACCGTGACAGCGTGGTAAGGCACAGCATGGTCGCGGTGGTGAGTTAGATCCGCCGGAGCGAATCAGACGACGCAAAGCTGATCAAACTAAGCGGGGAAAGCGAAGCAAGACGTCACCGGCGTGGCACCGACGCCAGCTGCGGCCACGATCAAACTAAGCGGGGAAAGCGAAGCAAGACATCAAAATCGGCAGTACAAGACACATGACACTTAACAGACTATCAGAAAGCAGATAAAATGAAACAGAAAACAGGAGGGCTTGTCATGAGCAAGATCATCGGTATCGATCTGGGAACGACCAACAGCTGCGTCGCGGTGATGGAAGGAGGGAAACCGACGGTCATCGCTAACGCGGAGGGTGCGAGGACTACACCATCTGTCGTGGCGTTTACGAAGACCGGAGAAAGGTTAGTCGGAGAACCCGCAAAGCGTCAGGCAGTGACCAACGCGGAAAAAACGATTTCTTCCATTAAAAGGGATATGGGTACGGACAGAGGCCGCACCATCGACGGGAAGAAATATTCTCCGCAGCAGATTTCGGCAATGATCCTGCAGAAGCTGAAAGCGGACGCGGAAAGCTATCTGGGAGAAAAAGTGACGGAAGCGGTGATTACGGTTCCGGCCTATTTCAATGACGCGCAGCGTCAGGCCACAAAGGACGCCGGGAAGATCGCCGGACTGGATGTAAAGCGTATCATCAACGAGCCGACGGCGGCGGCGCTGGCGTATGGGCTGGACAATGAAAAAGAGCAGAAAATCATGGTATACGACTTAGGCGGCGGCACATTCGATGTTTCCCTGATTGAAATCGGAGACGGGGTGATTGAAGTGCTGGCGACCAACGGCGACACCCATCTTGGCGGCGACGACTTTGACAATAAGATCATTGACTGGATGGTCGGCGAGTTCCGGAAGACAGAGGGCGTAGACCTGTCGAATGACAAGATGGCTATGCAGAGGTTACGGGAAGCGGCGGAGAAAGCCAAGAAAGAGCTTTCCAGCGCCATGACTACCAACATCAACCTGCCGTTCATCACGGCGACCTCGGAAGGCCCGAAGCATTTTGATATGAACCTTACCCGTGCCAAATTCGACGAGCTGACCAGTGTACTGGTGGAAAAGACCATCATCCCGGTACAGAACGCCATGAAAGACGCGGGGCTGACCAACGCGGATCTTGGACAGGTGCTGTTGGTCGGCGGTTCCACGCGTATTCCTGCCGTGCAGGATAAGGTTCGCCAGCTGACCGGAAAAGAGCCAAGCAAATCCCTCAACCCGGATGAATGTGTCGCTATCGGCGCTTCTGTCCAAGGCGGCAAGCTGGCGGGGGATGCCGGAGCCGGGGAAATCCTGCTTCTGGACGTTACGCCTTTGTCCTTGTCCATTGAAACCATGGGCGGCGTGGCGACGAGGCTGATTGAAAGGAATACCACGATCCCGACCAAGAAGAGCCAGATCTTCTCCACGGCGGCGGATAACCAGACGGCGGTTGACATCAATGTGGTACAGGGCGAGCGGCAGTTCGCGAAGGACAACAAATCCCTCGGACAGTTTCGTCTGGACGGGATCCCTCCCGCACCTAGGGGAGTTCCCCAGATCGAGGTTACGTTCGATATTGACGCCAACGGTATCGTGAACGTGTCCGCGAAGGACTTGGGAACCGGAAAAGAACAGCATATCACCATTACCGCAGGTTCCAATATGTCCGATACCGACATTGATAAGGCGATCAAGGAAGCCGCTGAATACGAGGCGCAGGACAAGAAGAGAAAAGAGGCGGTGGAAGCCAGAAACGATGCCGACGCGTTTGTGTTCCAGACCGAAAAGGCATTGAAAGAAGTGGGCGACAAGATCAGCGACAGCGACAAGACCCAAGTGAACGCGGATCTGGAAGAAGTGAAGTCTATCCTTGAGAGGACCAAGGATCAGGAAATGAGCGACAGCGACCTGGATCAGCTAAAGGCGGCGAAAGAGAAGCTGACAAACAGCGCCCAGTCGTTATTTACGAAAATGTATGAAAACATGCAGGGAGCCGCAGGAGCAGGCCCGGACATGGGCGGCGGGCAGACGGCCGCGGGCAGTACGGGCGGTATGCCGGAAGATGATGTGATTGACGGGGATTACCGGGAAGTCTGATCGGTTTGAACGCAGATCAGCATTTCCCCGCTTCCGGTACACAAAAGGTTAAGCGGCGGGTATAGGGGGATGCTTCATAGCCGCGAAGCAGCCTGCGTTCATGAGCAGGTAGCGCAGCGGAATGAGAATATCCGCTTTACCGGCTTTCCGCAGGTCTCGCAAGAAGAATGGCTCAAGTGGATTTCATTTTCTTTATGGGCCATTCTTCTTGTGGACTGTTCCGGGAAATTTGGCGCAGGCAGGATGGATTGAGGTATAGGGATGGCAGAGCAGAAACGGGACTATTATGAGGTACTCGGGATAGACAAGGGCGCGGATGACGCGGCGATCAAAAAGGCCTACCGGGTCTTGGCGAAGAAGTATCATCCCGACATGAATCCGGGGAATGTCGAAGCGGAGAAGAAATTCAAAGAAGCTTCCGAGGCCTATGCAGTCTTGAGTGATCCGGCAAAAAGGCGTCAGTACGACCAGTTCGGTCACGCGGCTTTTGACGGCGGAGCCGGGGGAACGGGCGGCTTTGACTTTAGCGGTACTGACTTTAGTGATATATTCGGCGATCTTTTCGGTGATTTTTTTGGCGGCGGACGCAGGAGCGGGAGCGGCGGGCGCAGCGGCCCGATGAAGGGAAGCAATCTGCGAACCAGTATCCGCATTACTTTTGAGGAAGCGGTGTTCGGCTGTGAAAAGGAAATCGAGCTGACGGTGAAAGAGACCTGTAAGACGTGTAACGGCAGCGGCGCGAAGCCCGGGACGACTCCGGAAGCCTGTAGCAAATGCGGCGGAAAAGGGCAGGTGGTCTTCACACAGCAGTCTTTCTTTGGTACGATCCGAAACGTACAGACCTGTCCGGACTGTCAGGGAAGCGGGAAGATCATCAAGGAAAAATGTCCGGACTGTCGGGGAACCGGCCATACGCCGATGAAAAAGCGTTATGCGGTGGAAATCCCCGCCGGGATCGACAACGGACAGAGCATATTAATGCATGGGCTGGGGGAAGCCGGAACAAACGGCGGCCCTCGGGGAGACGTGCGCGTGGAGATTATGGTCGGCCGCCATCCGATTTTTCAGCGGCAGGAATTCAACCTTTACTCCACCGTTCCCATGCCGTTTGCCATTGCGGCGCTAGGCGGCGAGGTGGTCATCGACACGGTGGACGGGAAAGTGATTTATGACGTGAAGCCCGGAACGCAGACGGACACGAAAGTACGGCTGAAAGGGAAAGGGGTTCCGACTTGGCGCAACAAAGAAGTACGCGGCGACCACTATGTGACGCTGGTGGTACAGGTGCCGGATAAGCTGAGCCATGAAGCCAAGGAAGCCTTGAGACAGTTTGACGCCCTGTCTGGGGATACCCTGAAACAGGCGGGAAAAGCAGCCGGAGATAGCAAAGGAAACGAGCCGGAAAAAAAGCCGTTCTGGAAAAAATAGACAGGAATAGAGAATGGGCTGTCATGCTGGAATGGCTGACAGCCTCCGTGTTTTATGGCGGAGACGGGTGCGATGGAGGAAAGGGCAAAAGAATATCTCGGACTGGTCTGCAATTTCTATATCGTAGCTCTGCTTCTGGCGCTGCCGCTTTACATGAAAGAGGGCTACTGGCAGCTTGGGGACGCGAAATATGTACTCTTTCGGAACATCTCCCTGATCTGCCTGTTCCTCTGGGCGGCAGTGAGCATCCTGCGATCAGCCGTGCGGCTCTGGGGCAAAGACTGGGGCAGGCGTATCCATGCGGACGGGCGGTTAAAGGAAACGCGGGACGGGAGCGGGAACCGCAGTCTGGACAGGCATGTTTTCCTGGGTACCTGGTCATGGACGGACGGCCTGGTTCTGGCGTATGGCGCGGTCAGCGCGCTGTCCTGTCTTTTCAGCGAATATCCGGCTACCGCCTGGCTCGGCTATCGGCAGTGGTACATGGGCCTGTTTTCACAGCTGCTGTTCGTCTGGATCTATTTTTTGGTTTCCCGCAGTCATGACGGCGGCATGTTCGCGGTCTGGGTAGGGCAGGGCGGGCTGCTCGTGGTATCGCTCCTGGGGATCCTGAACCGGATGGGCGTGGATCCGCTCGGCGTCTTTGCCGGATGGCAGAGGGGCGACTGGGAATATACCCATCTGCTTTCCACAGTCGGCAATATCAACTGGCTTTGCGGCTATCTATGCGTATCACTGCCTTTGGCGGTTGTGTGTTTCCTCCGGGCAAAAGACCGCGTACAGGAGGTTTTCTTCTATAGTGTTTCTCTGCTCGGGCTGCTGCTTTTATGCGTCCAGAGCAGTGACAGCGGGCTTCTGATTCTGGGAATCGGGGCGATGGCGGCCTTCTGCCTGGCCCTGCGCTCGGAAAAGGACTTGCGCGGCGTGCTGGCGCTAGGGGGCGGTCTGGCGGCCATGCTTCTTCCGTTTGGGATTTTTTTTGAAAAAGTCACGGACTGGAAACATTTCCCTTGGGATGACCAGGGGCATAGGATCTTGACCTGGAAAGGCTGGCCGCTGGTCGCGCTTCTGCTTCTGGCAGTCCATGCGGTATCCCGAAAAATCGCTTTTTCCAAAATCCGGCGTATGGCGGTGCTTCTGGCGGCGTTTGGGACGGCGTGCGGCGCGCTGTTTGTTTTTTTTACCCTGGGAAAAAGCGGAGGGGCCGTTCTCTGGGATTATTCATGGGGGAACGGACGAGGGGGGCTTTGGACGCTTGCGGTGAAGAGCTTCCGGGAGGGGAACCTGCTCCGGAAGCTCTTGGGCGTAGGTCCGGACTGCTTCGGGGAGCATGTCTTTTCCGTCTTTGCGACGGAGGAATATCTGACCCAGGACGGGCCTTTTGCGGACGCTGTCTTTACGAACGCCCATAATGAATGGCTGAACCAGCTGGTGAACACCGGAATCTTGGGGATGGCGGCTTACCTTGGCATTTTTGCGGTATCCGGGATTCGTTACCTGAAAGGCTGCCGGAAGGACACCTTTTTGTATCTGGGCATTCTGACGCTGGCCTTATATGCCGCGAATGCTTCGTTCAGCTTTCAGGAAGTGATGAACGCGCCGTTTTTGTTCCTCGTACTGGGGCTGTGTGAGAACCGTCTGCGCAGGACGGATAAGGTTGAAAGACTTGCATTCTTTCAACCGGAGCTTTGTGCCACGCACAAAGTCTCCAGACTTTGGAAGGGGCATCGTTATAAAAATCGAATCAATAGGAGTCGAACCGATGAAATGGAAAAAATTTAAGATCTGGACGCTTGCGGAAACGGAGGATATTGTAATCAGCGCCCTTTCTGACCTTGGTCTGGAGGGGGCGCAGATTGAGGACAAAGTGCCGCTGACCGCGTCGGAACGGGAGCGGATGTTCGTGGACATCCCGCCCCAGTATGAGGAAGACGACGGCACGGCGCAGCTTAGCTTCTTTGCGCAGCTTCTGGAGGACGGTACGCTGGAGGTCTCCGGGCGGAGCTGGACGCAGGAAGGGCTGCTGGAAGCCATCCAAGAGGAACTGGAAGGCCTGCGCAGGTGGGCGGACATTGGTGATGGGAGCATAGAAATAGAAGAAACGCAGGATCTTGACTGGGTGAATAACTGGAAGCAGTATTTTCGTAAATTCACCGTGGACGGCATTGTCATCATCCCTTCGTGGGAGAAAACCGGGCCGCAGGCCGCCGGTCGGCCAGTTCTGCGGATGGATCCGGGAACGGCGTTCGGCACCGGGATGCACGAGACTACGCAGCTGTGTATCCGCGCCCTGCGAAAATACGTCACGGAGGGCGCGGCTGTCCTGGACGTGGGAACCGGAAGCGGTATCCTGGGCATGGTGGCGCTTCTGTCCGGGGCGGGCGCCGTAACGGGAACGGATCTGGATCCTTGCGCGGCGGAAGCGGCGGCGAAAAACTGCGAAGCCAACTGGGTCACGCCGGAGAGGTTCCGGCTGGTCATGGGGAACCTGATCACCGAAGAGGATGTGCGAAGCCGGGTCGGATATGGCTGCTATGACATCGTGGCCGCCAATATCGTGGCCGAGGTGCTGGTACCGCTGACTCCGGTGGCACTGTGCCATCTGAAACAAGGGGGCGTGTACATCACTTCCGGAATCATCGACGACAAGGAACAGGTCGTGGCGCAGGCGGTCGCGGCCGCCGGGATGGAGATCCTGGAAACGAACCGCCAGGGGGAGTGGGTCAGTATCGTTGCCCGGAAAGTCTGAAAACGGAGAAGACAATGAAGCATTTTTTTGTACCCGCAGATCAGGTCACGGGGAAGACCTTTACGATTCTTGGAAACGATGTGAACCATATCCGCAACGTCCTGCGCATGAAGCCGGGCGAAGAACTTTCCGTCAGCAACGGGCGGGACGGCAGGGAATACCGCTGCGGGATTGTCGCTATCGAGGAAGACCGTGTGGTCTGCGCCCTGCGTTTCATCAAAGAAGCCGCTGTGGAGCTTCCCTCGAAAGTCTATCTGTTTCAGGCGCTGCCTAAGGCGGATAAGATGGAGCTGATCATCCAGAAAACCGTGGAACTGGGCGTCCATGAGATCATCCCGGTGGCCTGCGCCCGGTGCGTGGTGAAACTGGATCCCGCAAAGGCAAGGGTCAAAGCCGGCCGGTGGCAGTCGCTGGCGGAAGCGGCGGCAAAGCAGAGCGGCCGGGGGATCGTGCCTAAGGTCGCTCCGGTGACGACTTTTCCCAAGGCTCTGGAATACGCGGCGGCAATGGACGTGAAACTCATTCCCTATGAACTGGAGGAAGGGATGGGCAGGACGAAGGAAGCCCTGGGGAGCCTGAACGCCGGGCAGACGGTAGCGGTCTTTATCGGGCCGGAGGGAGGTTTTGAGGAAACGGAGGTAAAGCGCGCCAGAGATGTGGGAAGTATTCCCATTACTCTTGGGAAGCGTATCCTGCGCACGGAAACCGCCGGACTTACGCTGATGGCGTGGATCATGTATCAGCTGGAGGAATAGCAGAACCTTTTTTCCTGCATAAGATAGGATAGAACAAAAAGACCATGAAGTACGTGTCTGAAAAAGGAGACCTATCAATGGAAATATATTTGGATAACTCAGCCACGACGAAAGTGTTCCCGGAAGTAGCCGAGCTGATGACCAGAATCATGTGCGAGGACTACGGAAATTCCTCCAGCCTGCACACGAAAGGGATGGAAGCGGAAAGCTACCTTCGTTATGCCAGAGAAACGCTGGCCCATATTCTGAAAGTACAGGAAAAAGAGCTGATTTTTACTTCCGGCGGCACAGAATCGGATAACCTGGCCCTGATAGGCGCCGCCCAGGCCAATCACCGGAAAGGCAGACATCTGATCACCACCCAGATCGAGCATTCCGCCGTCTTGCAGACTATGCGCCATCTGGAGACGATAGGTTACAGGGTCACTTATCTTCCGGTGGATTCCGGCGGCTGTATCCGCCTGGAGGATCTGCACCGGGCGATCGGCCCGGATACCATCCTGGTATCCATCATGCACACCAACAATGAAATCGGTTCCGTACAGCCGATCGTGGAAGCCGGGGAGCTGATCAAACGGGTAAATCCGTACACTCTGTTCCATGTGGACGCGGTGCAGGGCTTCGGAAAAAGCTATTTTTTCCCCAAAAAGATGAATATCGACTTGCTGTCGATGAGCGGCCACAAGATCCATGGCCCTAAAGGCGTGGGGCTTCTGTATGTGGGCGACAAGGTGAAGCTGCAGCCGCAGAGCTACGGCGGCGGGCAGCAGCAGAATCTTCGTTCCGGCACGGAGAATGTTCCGGGGGCGGCGGGGATGGCAAAAGCGGCACAGCTGCTGTACGCCAGTCTTCCGGAGGAAGTCGCCGTCTTGTATCAGCTCAAAAGCGCCTTTATCGAGGGCGTCCGGCGGATCGAGGGCGTCCGGATAAACGGCCTGCTGTCCGGAAGACCGCTGGGAGAAGGTACCGCCCCCCATGTCATCAGCATTTCGGTTCCGGGAGTACGCAGTGAAGTCCTGCTCCACGCCTTGGAAGACAAAGGGATCTATGTATCGGCGGGCAGCGCCTGCTCGGCGAGGAAGGCCCAGCCCTCGGCAGTCCTGAAAGCTTTGGGAATGCCCAAGGATCTGCAGGAGTCCACCATACGGGTCAGCCTTTCCGTCTTCACCACGATGGGAGAAATCAACTATACATTGCATACAATGTATGATATGATTCCTGTATTGAGGAAATATACCAGTAAATAAGACCGGCGGCGTACCGGATTTTCGTATGGAGTCAAGCGTGAAAAGGTGTGAAAAATCCATACCTGCCCAGATCGCTTTCCAATTAGACGGGAGCAAGGACATGTATACAGCTTTTTTGATAAAATACGCCGAGATCGGCGTAAAGGGAAAGAACCGCCATCTGTTTGAGGAAGCCTTGGTACGGCAGATCCAATATGCCCTGCACAGGTGCGGGGGAGAGTTCCGGATCCATAAGACGCCAGGGCGTATTTATGCCCAGGCACAGGCGGAATTTGATTTTGACGAGGCGGTGGGCTGTCTGCGGAGAGTGTTCGGCATCCGCGCCATCTGTCCGGTGGTCTCCGTGCGGGACGAAGGGTTCGGGAAGCTGCGCGCCGATGTGATCCGGTATCTGGAACAGGCTCATCCCGACCGCAGCCATACCTTCAAGGTGCAGGCCAGACGCTCCCGTAAAAATTACCCTTTGGATTCTAACGACATCAACGCGCAGTTAGGGGAAGCTGTACTCCACGCCTATCCGGAGATGAAAGTAGACGTCCATCGGCCCGAGATCGTGCTGAACGTGGAAATCAGGGAGAAAATCTACCTTTACTCCCAGGTGATCCCCGGACCCGGGGGAATGCCGGTCGGTACCGGAGGGAAAGCGCTGCTGCTGCTGTCCGGCGGCATCGACTCCCCCGTGGCGGGTTATATGATCGCGAAGCGGGGTGTGAAGATCGATGCCGTATATTTCCATGCGCCGCCCTATACAGGCGAACGCGCCAGGCAGAAAGTCGTGGATCTGGCAAGGCAGGTCAGCGCCTACGCCGGGCCGGTCTATCTTTATGTCGTCAACTTTACGCAGATGCAGCTTTTTATTTATGAAAACTGCCCCCATGAGGAACTGACCATCATCATGCGCCGCTACATGATGCGCATTGCGCAGAAGATCGCTGAAGAAACAGGCTGCCTTGGGCTGATTACCGGGGAGAGCATCGGGCAGGTCGCTTCCCAGACCCTGCACTCTCTGGCAGCGACGAATGAAGTCTGCGACCTCCCGGTGTACCGCCCTTTGATCGGCTTTGACAAGCAGGACATCGTGGCGTGGTCGGAGAAAATCGGCACTTATGAAACCTCTATCCAGCCTTATGAAGACTGCTGCACCATTTTTGTGGCCAAGCACCCGGTCACGAAGCCCAACCGGAAAATCATCCGCAGGCATGAGGAACCTGTCGCGGAAAAGATGGACGAGCTGATGAAGGAAGCTTTGGAAGGGAAAGAACTGGTCATAGTTTCCTAGGGGATTCCCTAGGAAACAGAAAATGTCCCAAAGTGCGGACACCTTGGGACAAGCCATGGTATTACCTATGTTCGATTAGATGACGTAAGGCTTTAAGGCGTCAAGGACTTCCGGCGGCAGATTGTCCGCATGGATTTTCAAGTCGATGGGCTTGGAGAGATCCAGGCTGAAAATGCCCATGATGGATTTTGCGTCAATCAAGTATCTGCCGGACACTAAATCGAAGTCATGATCGAATTTGGTAATATCATTCACGAAAGATTTTACCTTGTCAATGGAGTTCAAAGAAATTTGAAGTTCGGTCATTATAAATACCTCCTTTATAGTTTGTTATGCGTTCTGTATCCATCTTAACGGTTCGCAGCGCAAAAGTCAAGGAGAAAACAGTACAAAATAAAACGGGGAATCCTATGAAAAATGTAGCATTGCATAATCTTGGATGTAAGGTAAATTCTTATGAAATGGAAGTAATTCAACAAATGTTACAACAAAACGGCTATCATATTGTACCCTTTGATGGGCCGGCGGATATTTATATCGTAAATACCTGTACCGTCACCAACATCGCGGACAGGAAAAGCAGGCAGCTTCTCCACCGGGCAAGGGCGAGGAATCCGGCTGCCGTGGTGGTGGCGATAGGCTGCTATGTTCGTCCTGGCCAGGAAATGGACGACAGTGTGGATCTGGCCGTTGGGAATGGCGACAAAAAGAATCTGCTCCCCATTCTGGAAGCCTATCTGGCGAAGAGAAAGGGAGGGGAAGCTCCGTTTCCGGGCGCTGCCAAAGGAGACGATGATATACGGCGGTATGGCGGCGAATTTCCGCTCCTGCGCCGGACCGGAGGGCATACCCGCGCTTACCTCAAGATACAGGACGGCTGTAACCAGTTCTGTTCCTACTGTATCATCCCTTATGCCAGAGGGAGGGTCAGGAGCCGCGAGGAAGCGGACATCTTAAAAGAAATCGAGGGGCTGGCGCAGGCGGGCTGTCAGGAGGTGGTGCTGACCGGGATCCACATCAGTTCTTATGGCATGGATCTGGAGAACCGTCCGAAACTGGTGGATCTGGCGGAGAAAATCCAGCGGATCGAGCCGCTGAAACGGATCCGTTTCGGTTCCTTGGAGCCCCGGATCATTTCCGCCGAATGCGTGGAGCGGCTTTCTAAACTTTCCAAACTCTGCCCGCATTTTCATCTGTCCTTACAGAGCGGATGTGACGAAACCTTGAAACGGATGAATAGACAGTACACCACAGGGGAATACTTCCAGAGTATGGAAGCGCTCCGCAGAACCTATGGACAGCCTGCTGTCACCACGGACATCATCGTGGGCTTTCCGGGGGAAACGGAAGAAGAATTTCAGGAAACCAAGCGGTTTCTGGAAGAAGGGGATTTTTATGAGATCCACGTCTTCCAATATTCCAAAAGGCGGGGAACCCGTGCCGCCGATCTGCCGGAACAGATACCGGAACCAGTCAAGGCGGCAAGGAGCAAGGAGCTGCTTGCGCTGACCAGGCGGCAGTCTGCGGCTTTCCGCAGCCGCTACATAGGGAGGAACGTGCAGGTACTGTGGGAAGAAGAGAAAACGATACAAGGGAAGAACTATCTGCTCGGCCATACGGCGGACTATGTGCGGGCGGCAATGGAATGCGGACGGCATGGCGAAAAGGAGGGGGAAGAGGACGGCGTTTCCGGAAGGGCTGCACGGACGAACTGTTTACAGGAGGTGCGGGTGACGGGTTTTCTGACGGACGAGATCTTGATGGGAGCAGCTGTTCTGGCGCCGCCATAACAATTATTCAATTTTTCATTGAACTTTTGTCCGGAATGGGGTAAGATAGGAACAGGCGGAAAGTCGTGGAGAGGCCGAAAGGCCTGTACGGGAACGAACAAGGAATGAGAGGGAACATGCAAGAGTTAGGAAATACGCAGTACTTCAAAGTGGATACGGAGCCGGAGACGGGGGTCAGGGTGGTCTTGTCCACTGTTTACGAAGCATTAACGGAGAAAGGCTACAATCCGGTGAATCAGATCGTAGGGTATATCATGAGCGGTGATCCGACTTATATCACCAGCCATAAAAATGCCCGAAGCCTGATCATGAAAGTGGAGCGGGATGAACTGGTGGAGGAAATCCTGACGGAGTATATACACCACAGCGGATGGAAATGAACAAAGCCTCGTCCTTCATCGGAGAGAGGGAACGGAATGAGAATCATGGGTTTGGACTTAGGCTCTAAGACAGTCGGTGTCGCGATAAGCGATACCCTGTTTTTGATTGCCCAAGGAACGGAAATCATCCGGCGCAAAGAGGAGAATAAACTGCGCCGGACATTGGCAAGGATTGAGGAACTGATCCTGGAATATGACGTGGGAGAAATCGTACTGGGATTTCCGAAGAACATGAACGCTACGGAAGGGGAACGCGCCGCTTTGACGAAGGAATTCCAGGGCAAGCTGGAAAGGCGGACGGGACTGCCGGTGCTGCTATGGGATGAGCGCCTTAGCACGGCGGCGGCGGACAGGGCTATGATAGAAGCCGGGATCCGGCGCGAAGACCGGACAGAGCGGATGGACAAAGTGGCGGCGGCGCTCATTTTGCAGGGCTATCTGGATCGCCGGAGGATGACGGGATAGGCGGCGCGGGGAGAGGACGACGGAGCAGGCTCGCGCGGGAAGGCTGGAAGGAAGCGGAAAGTGGAAAAATCGGAGAAGATCATGTTTCATCCGGAGGGCGAGGATCCGGTTGAATTTTATGTACTGGAGCAGACCCGGATCAGCGGCTGCAACTATATCCTGGTGACGGACTGCGAAGAGGGCGACGGGGAAGCCATGATCCTGAAAGACCTTTCTTCCGACGGGGAAACGGAAAGCCTGTATGCCGTCGTGTCACAGGAGGAAGAACTAGGCGCGGTCGCGCAGGTATTCGAGAGTATGCTGGAGGACGTGAGCCTGATCTAGGCTGCGCGGCGGTTCAGACAGAAATCGTACCAATGGCGGAGACAGCGGGAAACCAGAAAACAATGGAAAACAGCAGGGGCAGGCTGCCCGAAACGGGGCGGCCGCCATCCTGGCATATGGAGGAAACTTGGTTGAAAACAAAGAAAGAAAATGAAAATAGCTCCAGACTGAAAATTATCCCTTTAGGGGGTCTGGAGCAGATCGGCATGAACATTACCGCTTTTGAATATGACGACAGCATTATCGTGGTGGACTGCGGGCTGTGTTTTCCGGCGGACGATATGCTAGGGATCGATTTGGTGATCCCGGACATCAGCTACCTGAAAGAACACGCCGAGAAGGTAAAAGGTTTCGTGATTACCCATGGACATGAGGATCATATTGGCGCCCTGCCCTATGTGCTGAAAGACCTGAACATACCGGTCTATGCCACACGGCTCACCATGGGGATCCTGGAGAACAAGCTCAAAGAGCATAACCTGATGAAGACGACAAAGCGCAAAGTCGTGAAGTTCGGACAGTCCATCAATCTGGGCGTGTTCCGCGTGGAGTATATCAAGACGAACCACAGTATCGTGGACGCGGCGGCGTTAGCGATCTACTCTCCCGCCGGGGTGGTGGTTCATACGGGGGATTTCAAGGTAGATTATACTCCGGTCTTCGGGGATGCCATAGATCTGCAGCGGTTTGCGGAAATCGGGAAAAAAGGCGTGCTGGCTCTGATGTGCGATTCCACGAACGCGGAGCGGCCCGGCTTCACCCCCTCCGAGAAAACGGTGGGCAAGATTTTCGATACCCTGTTCGAGGAACATAAGAACACGAGGATCTTCGTGGCGACCTTTGCTTCTAATGTGGACAGGGTACAGCAGATCATCAATACCGCGTATAAATTCGGGCGCAAAGTGTCCGTGGAGGGGCGCAGCATGGTGAATATCATCGAGATCGCCTCCGGCCTTGGCTGCCTGAATATTCCGGAGAATGCGCTGATGGATGCGGATCAGCTGAAAAACTATCCGCCCGATAAACAGGTCATCATCACGACCGGGAGCCAGGGCGAGAGCATGGCGGCCTTGAGCCGGATGGCGGGGAACATCCATAAGAAGATCACCATCGGGGCGGGAGATACTATCATTTTTTCCTCCAGTCCGATTCCGGGGAATGAAAAGCCTGTAACCAAAGTGATCAACGAGCTTCTGCGCAAAGGGGCGGACGTGATTTTTCAGGATACCCATGTGTCCGGACACGCCTGTCAGGAAGAAATCAAGCTGCTGTATACACTGGTTCGCCCCAAATATGCCATTCCGGTTCACGGGGAGTATAAGCACTTAAAGGCACAGGCAAAGATTGCCAGCAATTTAGGGATCAGTAAGGAGAACATTTTCATCCTTTCTTCCGGCGACGTGCTGGAACTGGACGGCGACAGCGCGAAGGTGGCCGGCAGAGTTCCGGTGGGAACGATCCTGGTAGACGGCTTGGGCGTGGGCGATGTGGGCAACGTCGTCCTGCGCGACAGGCAGCATTTAGCGGAAGACGGAATCATGATCGTGGTCATGAGCCTGAACCGGGCGACCGGGGAACTGGTGGCCGGGCCGGACATTGTATCCCGGGGTTTCGTGTACGTGAAAGAATCGGACGAGCTGATCGAGGAAGCCCGCCATACGGTGGACGTGGCTCTGCAAAACTGTCTGGACAGGAACATCACCGACTGGGCAAAGCTGAAAGCCGCCACGAAAGACGTCTTGAGCGATTATGTATGGAAGAAGACCAAACGCCGTCCGATGATCCTGCCGATTATTATGGATGTCTAAGATGGCGGCGGGAAGTTTTAGCCTTTCGGGCAGAACGGTTCGCTTTGTCGGCAAAGGTGGAGCTTGGTCTGGAAAGGACGGTCATAGCGGTGAAGATAAACGATGCACTGCTTCAGTTGATCGATGCCATCAAGGCATCGAAGGAATATCAGGCTTTTGCGCGGGAAAAGGAGAGGGTGAAAGGCTACCCGGAGTTAAAGGAACGGCTGGACGAGTTTCGGTGGAAGAATTTTGAGCTGCAGAATACGGAAGAGGATGCCCTTGAAAAAACAGAGCAGATGGAAGAGGAATATCAGGACATCCGGGAACATCCCGTCGTCAGTGATTTCCTGAGCGCGGAACTGGATTTCTGTAGGATGATGCAGGCCGTCTACTGGGAGCTGACGGAGAGCATGGATTTTGAGTAAGCGGAAAGGGAAGCAGGCTGTATGAAAATCAGGCATATAGTAAGCGCGGTATGCGGGGCCATCCTGAAACTGGCGACGCTGATCATCCTTGGTATGACGCTTTATCGGGGCGCGATCATGGCTTATGATTATGGGTACCGGGTGTTCACGGAACCGGCGGTCGCGCTCGGGGAAGGGCGGAACGTGACCGTAGCCATCACGGCGGACATGACGGCGATGGAGATCGGGAAAATGTTCGCCGACAAAGGCTTGGTAAGGGACGCAAATCTGTTTGTCGCGCAGTATCTGCTTTCCGAGTACCGTGCGGATACCGGGCCGGGGATCTATGAGCTGAACACCTCTATGACGGCGGAAGAGATCATGGAAGCCATGGCGAAGGCGTTCCTGGAAGCGGCGAAGCGGAAAGAAGCCGAAGCTGCCGAAACGGGAAGCGCACAGATACAGGACGGGGAAACGAACGCCGCCGGGCGGGAAGACGGCGGGGAAGCGGCTGCCAAAGGGGAGGAAGCCGGCAGCGAAGACACGCGGGATAACGGGTCAGACACCGGAGCCGGAAATGAGTACGCGGGGGAAAATCCGGAATAGGTTCTGATGAGCCAAGGGAAGAAGCCTGACCGGCATAGCCGGAAGTTCAGGGAAAGGTTGCGGCGATGGAGGAACCAAATATGGTGGCCAGCGAAAGGACAGTTGCTTTTATCAATTCTTTTGATAAGGGCAATTCTCCTTTTTTGGATGAAATAGAAAGAACCGCCAAAGAGGGCAGGATCCCTGTGATACGCCGGGAGACGCAGAATGTCCTGAAATTCCTGCTGGCGCTCCATAAACCGAAGAATATTCTGGAAGTCGGAACCGCCATAGGGTTTTCGGCGTTGCTGATGAGCGAGAACGGCCCGGAGGGCTGCCGGATCACGACCATTGAAAAGTATGAAAGCAGGATTTCCTTGGCACGGGAAAATTTCCGCAGGGCGGGACGGGAAGCAGACATCCTCTTATTGGAGGGGGAAGCCTTGGATCTCTTAAAAGGGCTGACGGGAAGCTATGACTTGATTTTTATGGACGCGGCAAAGGGACAGTACATCCATTTCCTGCCGGATGTGTTTCGCCTGCTGGCGCCGGGAGGTCTGCTGGCGTCGGACAACTGTCTGCGGGGCGGCGAAGTCATAGAGTCCAGATATGCGGTCACTAGGCGCAACCGCACGATCCATGCCCGGATGAGGGAGTATCTGTATGAACTGACCCACCATCCCGGTCTGGTTTCCTGCGTCCTTCCGGTAGGGGACGGGGTGGCGCTGAGTACGAAAGTGTAAGGCTGAAAGAACGGCATTCTTTCAGCCGGTAATTTGTGCCGCGTACAAAGTCCCCGGAATTTGGAAAGAACACGGTGATAAAATTATGGAAGAGAAAAGAGGTAAAAGCCGTGAGAAAATACAAAAAGCCGGAGCTGCTGGTTCCCGCGAGCAGTCTGGAAGTGCTGGAAACAGCGGTGGTTTTTGGCGCGGACGCGGTCTATATCGGCGGCGAGGCCTATGGCTTGCGTGCCAAGGCAAAGAATTTCTCCTTGGAGGAGATGGCGCGGGGCATTGCGTTTGCCCATAAACGGGGGGTAAAGGTCTATGTCACCGCCAATATTCTGGCGCATAACGAAGATCTGGAGGGGGCGGAAGCCTACTTCGCGCAGCTGAAAGCCTTGCGCCCGGATACGCCGGACGCGGTCATTGTTTCGGATCCGGGCATGTTTCTGATCCTGCGCCGGGTGTGGCCGGAAGCGGAAATCCATATTTCCACACAGGCGAACAGCACCAACTGCCTCACTTATCTTTTCTGGCAGCGGCAGGGCGCGAAACGAGTGGTGGCCGCAAGGGAGCTGTCCCTGCGGGAAATCAAGGAAATCCGGGAGAAGATCTCGCCGGAGACGGAGATCGAGAGTTTCGTCCATGGCTCCCTGTGCATTTCCTATTCCGGCAGATGCCTGCTCAGTAATTTCCTCACCGGGCGGGACGCCAATCGAGGCGCCTGTACGCATCCTTGCCGCTGGAACTATTCCGTGACGGAGGAAAGCCGTCCGGGGGAGCAGTTTCCGGTGTATGAGAATGAAAGAGGAACCTATCTGTTCAATTCCAAAGATCTGTGCATGGTGGAATATATCCCGGAATTAGTGGACGCCGGGATCGACAGCCTGAAAATAGAGGGCAGGATGAAGACCGCCCTTTATGTGGCGACGGTGACAAGGACTTACCGGAGAGCCCTCGACGATTATTTTCAGTCGGAGGAGACCTACCGGGAACATATGGGCTGGTATCGTCAGGAAATTGCCAAATGCACCTACCGGCAGTATACCACCGGTTTTTATTTCGGGAAACCGGACCGGAATGCCCAGATCTATGAGGACAGCACTTATATACAGGAATATGTCTATCTGGGAACCATTGAGGAAGAACGCGGAGCCGGAGAACTGTGGCCGGGAAACAGTCAAAATTTTCCGGCTCCGGATACCGCGCTTTACGGCGTAGAGCAGAGGAATAAATTCTGCGTCGGCGACGAGGTGGAAATCATGAAGCCCACGGGAGAAAACATAGCGGCGACCGTCAGGGGGATCTATACGCGGGATGGAGAAGCGGTCGGGAGCGCCCCGCACTCCAAGCAAAAGCTTCTGCTGGCTCTGTCGGAAGCGGCGGCGAGACATGATCTGCTTCGGAGGAAAGCGTAGGCCGGTTTGTGCAATGTGTCCAGCGAAGCCATAGACGGTGTCCTGCTTTTCGTAAAATAGGAGAAATTTTATTTGGGTCTTGCATTTTGAAGAAAATCGGGTTATGATGATAGAAAACAAAGCAGACAGAATGCCTTGTTCTATCATAAGGATATCCGTGGACAAAGATGTTCCAAAAGTAAGGGGGGTTACTTTGGAGCGTTTTTTTTTGAAAAATCCAGGGAAAGGGAGAGGAAGATGAGCGAGTTTATTAATGTGGAAGAGATTTTTGCCGGAAAAGTGTTTACTTTGGGCAAGATGAAAGAAAGACTGACCAAGGCGGCCTACAAGGAAGTGAAGAAAGTCATGGAGCAGGGGGGCGAGCTGTCGCCGGAAACCGCGGACGTGGTGGCAAAAGCCATGAAGGTCTGGGCGGTGGAAAACGGCGCCACTCATTTTACCCACTGGTTTCAGCCGCTGACAGGCATTACGGCGGAGAAGCATGATTCCTTTGTGACCCATCCCGACGAGGAGGGCAAGATGCTCATGGAGTTTTCCGGCAAGGAGCTGATCAAGGGAGAACCGGACGCGTCCTCTTTCCCCTCCGGCGGTCTGCGCGCGACTTTTGAAGCAAGAGGCTACACCGCGTGGGATATTACTTCCCCCGCTTTCCTCAAAGAAGACGCGACGGGCGTGATCCTCTGCATTCCTACGGCGTTCTGTTCCTATAAGGGCGAGGCGCTGGATAAAAAGACCCCGCTCCTGCGTTCCATGGAAGCCGTCAGCCAGCAGGCGCTCCGTATCGTCAGGCTGTTCGGCAACACCCAGGCGACGAGGGTGGTGGCGAGCGTAGGGCCGGAGCAGGAATATTTCCTGATAGACCGGGAGAAATACTTAAAGCGTCCGGATCTGATTTTTTCGGGACGTACTCTTTTCGGTGCGCCCGCGCCGAAAGGGCAGGAACTGGAAGACCATTATTTCGGAACCATCCGGGAGCGGATCGGTTCTTATATGAAAGACCTGAACAGGGAACTATGGAATCTGGGAGTGACCGCCAAGACGCAGCACAACGAAGTCGCCCCGGCGCAGCATGAGCTTGCGACTGTTTATGAAACCGCCAATATCGCGGTTGACCACAACCAGCTGGTCATGGAAACGATGAAGAAAGTAGCCGGCCGCCACGGGCTGACCTGTCTGCTGCATGAGAAGCCTTTTGCGGGCGTCAACGGCTCCGGCAAGCACAATAACTGGTCTTTGGGAACGGACAACGGCGGGAACCTGCTGGATCCCGGCGAAACGCCCAACGAGAACGTGCAGTTTCTGCTCGTCCTTGCCTGTATCATGAAAGCCGTGGATACCCATGCGGATCTGCTCCGCCAGAGCGCTTCCGATGTGGGCAACGACCACAGGCTCGGCGCGAACGAAGCGCCCCCCGCCGTCATTTCCATATTCCTGGGCGAGCAGCTGGAGGATGTGGTAAAACAGCTGGTGGAAACCGGGGAAGCGGCCCGCTGTAAGGAAGGCGGGAAACTGGAAACCGGCGTATCCACCCTGCCGGATCTGCAGAAAGACGCTACCGACCGTAACCGTACTTCGCCGTTTGCCTTTACCGGAAATAAATTCGAGTTCCGTATGGTGGGCAGCTCGGATTCCATCGCAAGCCCAAACACCACCTTGAACGCCATCGTGGCGGAAGCTTTCTGCGAAGCGGCGGATGTCCTGGAAAAAGCGGAAGACTTTGAGCAGAAAGTACATGACCTGATCAAAGAATATGTGACGGCTCACCAGAGGATCATCTTCAATGGCGACGGTTACTCGGAAGGCTGGGTTGTGGAGGCAAAGAGACGCGGCCTGCCGAACATTACGTCCATGGTGGGAGCGGTGGAAACGCTGACCACGGAGAAAGCGATCAGGCTGTTTGAGAAGTTCGGGATCTTCACCAAGACGGAGCTGGAGTCACGGGAAGAAGTCCTGTACGAAACCTATAGCAAGACCATCAATATCGAAGCTCTGTCCATGCTCGACATGGCGAAGAAGCAGCTTCTGCCCGCCGTCATCCGTTATACGAAATCCTTGGCGGACACCGTGCTTGCGGTAAAAGAAGCGGGAGCGGACGCTTCGGTGCAGGCGGAATTGTTAGCCAAGGTATCCGTGAAGCTGGCGGAGGCGAAACAGGCTTTGGCGAAACTGGAAAAATCTCTGGGAAAAGCAGGAAGCGTTGAGAACCAGAAAGACTTGGCGGTGTATTACAGAGATGAAGTGCGCACTGCCATGGAAGAGCTGAGGGCGCCGATCGATGAACTGGAAATGCTGGTGGATAAAGAAGTATGGCCCATCCCGACGTATGGGGATCTGCTGTTTGAAGTGTGAGCCGGTTCCGATAGAAGCCAGGTGGGAGGAAGAGTCCGCGTAAAAAGAAAAGTCCGGATCAAAACAGGTGTCCGCTTCCAAGGAAACGGACACCTGTTTTTAGCGGGCGTATGTTCCGCCCCGATCAATGAAATAAAAATCAGGTCTCCCTGGCATGAAAAACAGGTTGCTTTTTACGGGAATTCCCGCATAATAAAAGAAAGGTTACTGTACAGCAGGCGGCTGTTTGCTTTGCGGAACCGGAACCAAGAAAGCTTCCAGAAAGGATGGGCCTGAAACATGAAAGTATTATTGATCGGCGGAACCGGAACCATCAGCATGGCAATCACCAAGAGCTTAATCCGGCAGGGTCATGAGCTTTACCTGATCAACCGGGGGAACCGCAGACTGGATCTGGAGGGGAGCCTCATCCACTTTGCCGCGGACATCAACGACGAAAAGGCGGCAGCCGAGCTGCTTCGGGATCTGTCCTTTGATGTCGTCGCGGATTTCATCGCTTTCGTTCCAGCCCAGCTGGAACGGGATTACAGGCTGTTCCGGGGGAAGACGAAACAGTTCATCTTCATCAGCTCCGCCTCCGCATACCAGAAGCCTTTGTCGGATTACCGCGTCACGGAGGGAACTCCCCTGGCAAACCCCTACTGGGAATATTCCCGCAACAAGATCGCCGGGGAAGAATATTTAATGGGGCTGTACCGCAGGGAGGGCTTCCCGGTCACGATTGTCAGGCCGAGCCATACCTATGACGAAAGGAGCGTTCCGCTTGGCGTCCACGGAGATCAAGGAAGCTACCAGGTCGTCAAGAGGATGGCGGAGGGAAAGCCGGTGATCATCCACGGCGACGGCTCTTCTCTATGGACCATGACCCACAGCAGTGATTTTGCCAGGGCGTTCGTGGGCCTGATGGGAAATCTTCACGCCATCGGCGAAGCCGTCCAGATCACTTCCGACGAGACCTTGACCTGGAACCAGATCTATCAGGCCGTTGCGGACGCTTTGGACGTGACTTTGAAGCCGTATTATGTATCCTCCGCCTTTCTGGACGGCTGCGGGAAATATGATTTCAGGGGAAGCCTGACAGGGGATAAAGCCAGTTCCGTGGTCTTCGACAACAGCAAGCTGAAACGGCTGGTTCCGGAGTTTACGGCAGTGAAAAGGTTTGACACGGGTGTCCGGGAAAGCCTTGCGTATGTGTCAGCCCATCCGGAGGCGCAGGTGGAAGATCCGGAGTTCGATGCTTGGTGCGATAAGGTGATCCGGACGCTGGAAGCCGCGAAAGAGGAGATCCTTTCCTGAAAATCGCCGCCCTGTTTCGGCGAAATACTCATGCCGTTTTGTCAGGTCGCTGTGCAGCTGCCGCGTCGTCCCGTGCCTGATCTTTCACTTTGCCGTACCTTTGTCCCGCCCGATTTTACCGGCGATCGCCTTGACTTTCGCGGAACAGCGCCTTGACTTTGCCGCGCCTGCTGTGGAAATGTCCGCGCTTCTGCCGATCTGCACTTTGCCGTTCCGCCGCAGTAGTTCGAGATAGACCACGTTTTCCAAAATGTGACCGATGTCGGTCGCCGCTCCCGCGAGCAATAGCTCACGTAAGCCGCTGTCTACGGTATCATATTTGCTCTGTGTTGTGAGCGGCGTCTTGCCCTTGATGTCGTAACGGTCAGCTTGGTAGAACACGTAGGCGGCGCACAACGCCCTTAAACTCACGGTATTCCGCGAACGACAGCGGCAGCATTTCCATTTGTACATACCGCCCCGACAGCAAAGTAGAAAGTTCGCCCGATAGCAAGAACGCATTAGACCCTGTGATATACACGTCAAGATTGCCTTTTACAAATAAGCTGTCAACAGCTTTCTCGAAGTCCTTACATTGTTGCACCTCGTCAATAAAGACGTAGGTGCAGCCGCCGTCAAGTAGGCGTGTTTTCAGATACGCATACAGCTCGCGATAGTTGAGCAGATTTTCATACTCCAACTCCTCCAAGTTAATGGAAACGATTTGCTCCGGCTTGACGCCGCTTTCTAGCAAGTGGTCAATATACAGTGCGAACAGCGTGGACTTCCCGCAACGGCGAATGCCTGTCACCACTTTGATGGCAGGCTTTTCGCGCCAATCGTTTAACCATGCAAGATACTGTGGCCGTTGAACAAATTTCATAAATATCACCTCGTTTTTCATTTATTACAACATAATCGCCGATGATGGTAAAGAGTTTTCATTTGAATAAAAGCTTTTGCTTTTCTGCTTGACAAATTTTGACTGATGTACTAATATGTCAAATAATGAGTGATCGTTGCCCTGTGCAAGCCAAAAGGAGACCGGATGATGTGTATAGACGATTGAAATCATCAGAGAAAAATCGGAGGCTTTCCCTATGGTGATTTCAGTGTCTTTTGGCGCCTTGATCTGTACAGAGATCAAAGATGGCTTGCATACACGCGCCAACGGACAGATAGAAAGGAGCAGCTATGAGAAACATACTTTTACAAAGGTAACATCGGGGAACTGTGCATCACATATCATTCATTTAGGGGGATGACCATGAGCAGAATTTTAGAAGTAAGCAATGTGGAAAAATATTATGGGAAAGGGGATCATGTTACAAAGGCGTTGGATCAGCTTAGTTTTTCGGTAGAAAAAGGTGAATTTATTGGAATTATGGGTTGTTCCGGTTCGGGGAAGACTACGTTATTGAATTGTATCTCCACCATAGATACAGTCAGCTCCGGACATATCTATTTAAGCGGGAGAGATACGACGCAGATCAAAGAGAAGGAGCTGGCAAGGTTCCGCAGGGAAAATCTGGGCTTTGTTTTTCAGGATTTCAATTTGCTGGATACCTTGACTTTATATGAAAACATTGCTTTAGCGCTGACGATCAACAAAGTTCCCTATGAAGACATCCGCGAAAGGATCTCTGAAATCGCCGCGAAATTAAACATAGTGCCTATTTTGGAAAAGTACCCATATCAGGTTTCCGGCGGACAGAAACAAAGATGTGCGTGTGCCAGGGCAGTGATCCAGAATCCGCAGCTGATTCTGGCCGACGAGCCGACCGGAGCGTTAGACAGCCATTCTTCTCAAATGCTGTTAGATACGATTCGGACGTTGAATACAGAATATCAAGCGACGATTTTGATGGTAACGCATGATGCGTTCGCCGCCAGTTATGTACAGAGAATCCTTTTTTTGAAAGACGGGAAAATATTCAAAGAGCTTGTCCGTGGAAGTGGCGGCAGAAAACAATTTTTCAGCCGGATATTAGACGGGATGGCCGCGCTGGGAGGTGATTTATCAGATGTACGGTAGACTGGTTCTGCGTAATGCCAGAAGATCCATCAAGGACTATCTGATTTATATGGTGACGCTGACCTTATGTGTCATGCTTTTTTACGCTTTTCTTTCTATATCCAGTAGATACTATGATCCGCCTATCGGTTCGGAATATAACATCGAGATGCTGAGTGGAGGAATGAAGACGGCAGTCTGTTTTATCACAGGGCTGTTGATCTTTCTGATTCAATACGTGAATCGTTATATGCTGTTACGCAAGAAAAAAGAGTTTGCCGTGGAACTGGTCATGGGGATGGAGCGCGAAACCTTGGCGAGGCTTTTTTTAGGCGAGACTTTCCTGATGGGAGCGGTATCTCTTGTCTGCGGGATCATCATGGGAATATTTTTAGCGCAGGTTATTTCCGCTATGCTGCTTACGATGTATGGCGCCAAGTTTCAGATAAGCTGGACTTTGTATCCCGATACGGTTCTGCTGACAGTTTTCTTTTTCTTTTCGTGCCTTATCGTGGTAGGTTTTTTTCATCGCAGGGCAATATGCAGGCTGAAAATCATAGAAATGCTGCAGGCGGATAAAATGAACGAAGACAGCCATAAAAAAGACGGATGGATGGATGTCCTGACTTTTCTGTTTTTTGGTTTCCTGCTGTTTATGGCCTATACCGGTGTCGGGAACATGAGCCAAGCTTATGACAGCAGGCTTTCGCCGGTTGTGAAATGTATCCTTCTGGGAAATGTTATCTGTCCTGTGGGGAACCTGGCGCTAGGCCTGATCTGGTTTTTCAGAAGGGGCAGATGGCCGTTCCGGAACCTGTTAAAAGCCTTGATGGTTATGGAGCTGCCCTTGGTCGCAGCCGCAGCGGGTGTTCCTTTCATCCATTCCAGTACAAAGGTTTTGTTTGCGGTAAGCGAAGATGTTCTGGAGAAATATATGATATTTCTGATTTTCCATATTATTTACTCTGTTTTCTTGATGTTCTATCTGCTGGGCGGCGCTTTGGAAAACATCAGGAAGAAGTCCATCCTGTTTACTTATCGGGAAGAAAATCTTTTTCTTTTGGGTCAGCTCATCACAAAGCTGAAAACGGCTACAAAATCCATGAGCCTCATCTGTATTGCCGTCGTGCTTTCGGTCAATCTCTTTTTGGCGACTCCGGTGGTGATCGGATGGCTGTTCGGCTATCTGGATGCCAGAGCGGTTTATGATATACAGATGTATTCACAATATCAGAAGACCCATAGCATCGATGAAGTTTCCGGGGTGAACTATGCTGCGGTGGATGATTTTCTGGAAACGAACCAGGTTGACATCCAATGGAAGCATTCCGTTGACTTCTATTTAACCAGGAGGGAGGAGTTCACCAATCGGACTGTCGCTGACTTTCCGGTACTGGCGATCTCGCTGTCCGATTATAATGAGCTGCGGGCGGCCAGCCAGTTAGAGCCGATCCGTCTCCAGGCCGATGAATTTGTCACGCAGTGGAAATCCATAGCCACGGATGATGAATCGGAAGAATTCGCAGCCGGACATCAGAGCCTGCATACGGACGGCGGCAGGCTGCGGATCGCGGAGACGGGAATCATAGAGGAAGATCTCGGCGAATATCTCTATCATAAATATACAAATGTGATCTATGTGGTGCCGGATGAGATCTGCAAAAGTCTGCTGCCGGTTAATTATCATTCTTATATGAAAACGGAAGA
>JAISOV010000021.1 GCA_031275405.1 Clostridium sp.
TCTGCCATAGGGATCATCCGGCTGATGAGAAGCAGCGGAGCGGCTTCTGAGGAAAGGCGCCGCTCTTGCGCCGTGAAGGGATGGCAGGAAGCGGCGCCTGCTTCTTGTCCTATGAAATAGGTGTCAAAAATTATAAAAAAGCCGTTGACAAAACAGCGACGATGTGGTAGAGTGGAGAACGTGCAGGAATCACGTGATGGCAGGAAGCGCGTGGCGGCGGGGAACGCACGACAACAAGCAGAGTGTCCACTCTCACCTTACGGCGGCAGTGCCGGTAAGCGTTCATGGTTTTTCTATCGCGGATCGTCAGTCTGGGTGAATATCCGTGAGTATAGAAAGCAGGGATGACAAGTGGATGGCAATGCTGTCCATTTTTTTGTTTCCCGGGAAATCCCTCCGGGATTCCCATAAAACAAAAAGCCTGCCGGGGGAGGCGTTCTGCGGCGGGGAAGCCGCCGCGTGCGCGGCGCGCCGCAGGCGTTGTTTGAAACTGATTTTCTTAGGGAGGTGTAAAGCCATTAGCGATTTAATGATTAACGAACAGATCAGGGACAGAGAAGTGCGGGTAGTCGGAGAGAGCGGAGAGCAGCTGGGCGTCATGCCCTTGAGGGAGGCGATGAGGCTTGCGGAAGAAGCGAGTCTGGATCTGGTCAAGATTGCCCCGACCGCAAAACCTCCGGTCTGCAAGCTGGTAGACTACGGAAAGTATAAGTATGAGCTGGCCCGGAAAGAAAAAGAAGCCAAGAAGAAACAGCGGGGCGTGGAGATCAAGGAAATCCGCCTGTCGCCCAATATTGACGAGAACGACCTGAACACCAAGATCGGCGCCGCAAGGAAGTTCCTGACGAAAGGCCATAAGGTCAAGATCACGTTGCGTTTCCGGGGCCGTGAGATGGCTCATATGCATAACAGCCGGCACATCCTGGACGACATCGCGAAAAGCCTTTCCGACGTCGCAACCATCGAGAAGCTGCCCAGAGTGGAAGGGCGGAGCATGACCATGTTTTTAACTGATAAGCGTTAATCCTACAGTTAAAATAGATCAAGTAAACAACAGGAGGATCCAGCCATGCCAAAAATGAAGACCAACAGATCAGCAGCAAAACGTTTTAAACTGACCGGAACCGGTAAGCTAAAAAGGAACAAAGCTTATAAACGCCATAACTTAGCACAGAAATCCGCCAAGCAGAAACGTAATCTCCGGAAAGCCGCGATTACGGACGCCGCGAACGTCAAGACCATGAAAAAGATCTTACCGTATCTATAATTTGGACAAGGAGGAGAAATAAGAGATGGCAAGAATAAAAGGCGGCTTAAATGCCAGGAAAAAGCATAATAGAGTTCTGAGGCTTGCAAAAGGGTACAGGGGAGCCAGGAGCAAACAGTACCGCGTGGCGAAACAGTCTGTCATGCGCGCGCTGACCAGTTCTTACGTGGGAAGAAAAGAAAGGAAGCGCCAGTTCAGGCGGCTGTGGATCGCCCGTATCAACGCGGCGGCCAGAATCAACGGCTTGAGCTACAGCCGCTTCATGTACGGGCTGAAAGAAGCGGAGATCGAGATCAACCGCAAGATGCTTGCGGAGATGGCGGTAAACGACGCGGCAGGCTTTGCCGCGCTGGCGGATCTTGCCAAGAGCAAGCTGGCTTAAAAAACGCCGCCTGACAGAGCCGGCTGGAGGGCGGAGACGCACTGCGGCGAGGAAGCCGCCGCTTGCGCGGCGCGCCGCAGGCTTTGTTCTCAGACCGATCAGACGGACCGGATCGGTGCCGCACCGGCGCCGTTCCTCATCTCGCCGCCTTTTCCGCAAACTCTGTCGTCACAAGGTTCTCGTAAGGGACACGTGTTTCCAGTACGCCGGCTTCTTCCAGAATGTTCTGTAGCAGAGTGAAGGAATCCTCTTGGAAAATCAGGTTCTCTTTCCAGGTATCCTGCTCATGGTACCGGGTTACGATGGCGGCCAGGGTGTCCGGATCCGTACCGTCGAACTGCGGGGCAATGACCTTGGCGATCTCTTCCGGGGCATGGGACCGGACATAGTCCATGCCTTTCTGTAGGGCGTCGGTAAAGGACTGCACGACCTCCTTGTGGCTTTCCAGATAACTTTTCCTTGCGGAAAAAGCGGTGTAAGGCACATAGCCGGAATCCTCCCCTAGGGAAGCGACCACATAGCCGTCTCCTTTTTTCTCCAAAGCGGTGGCGTGCGGTTCAAATTCCACGGTAAAATCCCCCTGCCCGCCGGAAAAAGCGGCAGCGGTAGATCCGAAATCAATGCTCTGGTCAATGGATAAATCGGCCTTAGGATCTATGCTGTTTTTTTTCAGGATATATTCAAACACCATCTGTGGCATGCCGCCCGGACGGCCTCCCAGCACGTTGGATCCTTTCAGGATATTCCAGGAGAAATCGGCAATCGGCTCTCTGGAGACCAGAAAATTACCAGCCCTCTGGGTCAGCTGCGCAAAGTTTACCACGTAATCCTGGGAGCCGCCCGTGTAAGCGTAAATCGTGCTTTCGCTCCCCATGAAGCCAATATCCGCTTCTCCGGTCAGAAGGGCAGTCAGCGTCTTATCCGCCCCGAAACCGGTAACAAGCGTCAGCCGGATGCCGCCTTCGGCAAAATAGCCTTCCTCAATGGCCACATACAAGGGGGCATAAAAAATGGAATGGGCGACTTCGTTCAGGGTGACGTTCGTCAAGCTGTCCGAACTGCCCGGGAGTTTCTTGCAGGCGCTCAGCAGCGCTGGGAACAAAAAAATTGCGAGTAAGGCGACAAAGAACTTTTTTTTCATACTGACCTCCATTCCGGCACTGCCGTCACCGATCGGGACGAACGCTCGTATCTGCTTCTAAAATCAGGGGGGCGAAGTTTTTCGGTTTTCCAGACACGATACGTAATCTGGCTGGTCTTTCAGATTGTGAGAAATCGTCCGCGGCGTGAACGATCAGAAATTTTTCTGCCCCTCTATTATATTAGGCGGAGGCGGAAATGTTTCCGGAAGGCAAGCCAAGAATTTTATCCCAGAAATCCCTGACTCCAAGACTATTTGCCTTTCAGAAGGCTCCGCTAAGAATATTTCGGGAAAGTTGTTGAGGGAAGGTAAGAAATTTGATAAAATAATCAGAAGACAGGAACAAGAGGAAAGCGGCGTCCGGCCGTAAGGGAAAGCGGAGGTTTACTATGGGATTGATCAGGGCTGCGACGGGCGCCATCGGAGGTGTTCTGGCGGATCAGTGGCGGGAATTTTTTTATTGCGACTCTTTATCGGACGACATTCTGGCGGTCAAAGGGCGCAAGAAGGCAGCCGGCGGCAGGAGCCGGAGCGGCAACAAAGGTGCGGAGAATACGATCAGCAACGGTTCTGTCATAGCGGTGAACGAGGGGCAGTGCGTGATGGTCGTCGAGCAGGGGGAGGTCGTGGAGTTCTGCGGCGAAGCCGGGGAGTTCCTGTATGACGCTTCCACCGAGCCGAGCCTGTTTTTCGGGCCGCTTGGCATAGGCGTGGAGAAGACGTTCCGTGCCGTCGGAAAACGCTTTGCTTTCGGGGGAGATACCGGAAAAGACCAGAGGGTGTACTATTTCAACCTCAAGGAAATCATGGGCAACCGTTTTGGAACCGCCAGTCCGATCCCTTTCCGGATCGTGGATCGGAACATCGGCCTGGATGTGGATCTGGCCATCCGTTGCAACGGGGAGTATTCTTTCCGGATCGTGGATCCCCTTCTGTTCTATCAAAATGTGTGCGGGAACGTGGCGGACAGCTACCTCCGTTCCCAGATGGCAGGGCAGCTGAAAGCGGAGCTGCTGACCGCCATGCAGCCCGCGCTTGCCAAGATTTCCAATCTGGGCGTCCGTTACAGCGCCGTTCCCGCCCATACGCGGGAGCTGGCGGCGGCGCTGAATGGGGAATTAAGCGGAAAATGGGGCGAGATCCGGGGGATCGAGATGGTTTCCTTGAGCATCAACAGCATCAACGCTTCCGAAGAAGACGAGAAGATGATCAAGGAACTACAGAGGACGGCGGCGCTGCGGAATACCGGGATGGCGGCGGCGACTCTGGCTCAAGCCCAAGCGGAGGCCATGAAGGCGGCGGCTTCCAATCCCTCCGCAGGCCCGATGGTGGCGTTTGCGGGCATGAACATGGCGAGCGTGGCGGGCGGCATGGACGCGGGCAGGCTCTACGAAATGGAAACACGGAAACCGCAAGGTTATGGCATGGGCGGACAGGGGGCAGACGGACAAGGCACCGCCGGGCAGGACGCGTTTAGCCAGGATCCGGCTGGGCAGGGAGCCTCTGTTTCCCAGTGGAGCTGTGCCTGTGGGAAGAACGGCAACCAAGGCAGATTCTGCGAGGAATGCGGCAGGCCCCAGAGCGGCCGGACGGGCTGGATCTGCGTCTGCGGGGCGTCCAATCGAGGGAAATTCTGTACGCAGTGCGGCGCAAGGAAGCCGGAGGGGGCGTTGCTCTACCGGTGCGACAAATGCGGCTGGGAGCCGGAAGATCCGGCACATCCGCCAAAGTTCTGTCCGGAATGCGGAGATCTGTTTGATGAACGCGACCGGAAGAAGTGAGCCGCTTGGAACCCTATGGGAGCGACCGGAAAATGATCTAGGGAACAGGTTTTGGAGGGGTTATGAGTATATATGATACACTGAATAAGGAGCAGAAAGAGGCGGTCTTGAAGACAGAGGGGCCGCTGCTCATTCTGGCGGGCGCGGGAAGCGGCAAGACCAGGGTGCTGACCCACCGGATCGCCTATCTGATTGAGGAAATGGGAGTGAATCCGTGGAACATCCTCGCGATCACCTTTACCAACAAAGCTGCCAAGGAAATGCGGGAAAGAGTGGATAAACTGGTGGGCTTCGGCGCCGACCAGATCTGGGTGTCCACGTTTCACTCCACCTGTGTGAGGATCCTGCGCCGCCACATCGAGAACATCGGCTATGACAGCCGCTTCACCATTTATGATTCCGAAGACCAGAAAACGGTGATGAAAGAGATTTTCAAGCGTCTGACTATAGATACGCAGCTGTACCGGGAACGCGCCGTGCTGGGTGCTATTTCTGCGGCAAAGGACGAACTGCTGACTCCGGAGAAGTTCCTGCGGCTGGCCGAGGGGGATTTCCGGCAGGAGAAGACGGCACAGATCTATCGGGAATATCAGGCGGCGCTCCAGAAAAACAACGCGCTGGACTTTGACGACCTGATCATGAAGACGGTGGAACTCTTCCGGGTCTGTCCACAGGTGCTGGGCAATTACCAGGAACGTTTCCGTTACATCATGGTGGATGAGTACCAGGACACGAACACCGCCCAGTTTGAATTGGTGCGGCTGCTGGCAGAACGGTACCGCAATCTGTGCGTGGTAGGCGACGACGACCAGTCCATCTATAAGTTCCGGGGGGCGAATATCCATAACATCCTGGATTATGAGACCGTGTATCCGGAAGCTTCGGTGATCAAGCTGGAGCAGAACTACCGTTCTACCCAGAACATTCTGGGGGCTGCGGGCGGGGTGATCCAGAACAACCTGGGCAGAAAAGAAAAAACGCTCTGGACGAAAAAAGAAGGAGGGAGCCTGGTACATTTCCGCCTGTTTGACAACGCTTTTGAAGAAGCGGACTATCTGGTGCAAGACATCGGGGACAAAGTCCGCCAGGGGGAGGCGGCTTACGGCGACTGCGCGGTGCTGTTTCGCACGAATGCCCAGGCCCGGCTGATCGAAGAGCGGATGGTTCTCCAAGGACTTCCCTATGAGGTCGTGGGGGGCGTGAATTTTTATGCCAGAAAGGAAATCAAGGACATCCTGGCCTATCTCAAGACCATAGACAACGCCCGCGACGACGTGGCTGTCCGGCGGATCGTCAACATCCCCCGGAGGGGGATCGGGGCAGCTACCATAGAAAGGGTGGGGGTTTACGCGGCGGAGAAGGGGATCGGTTTTTATGACGCTTTGCAGGAGGCGGGGCAGATTGCGGACATCAAAGGCAAGGCGGCGGAGAAGATAGAGCCGTTCATCCGCCTGATCCAGCTGCTGCGCAACAAGCAGGAACACTGCGGGCTCGTGGATCTGATCAAGGAAATCCTCGAAAGAACCGGATATGAGGAATATCTGAAAGACACGGAGGAGGAAGACGCGGAAGACCGTCTGGCGAACGTGGACGAATTGGTGAGCAAAGCCGCCGCCTACGAAGAAGCCAATGAAGAGGTCTCTTTGAGCGGTTTTCTGGAGGAAATCGCGCTAGTGGCGGACATAGACGACGTGGAAGCCGACGGCAACCGGGTTCTGCTGATGACATTCCACAGCGCGAAAGGACTGGAGTTCCCGGTGGTCTATCTATCCGGCATGGAAGAGGGCATTTTTCCCAGTGGGTATGCGGCGGAGAATCCGGAGGATCTGGAAGAAGAACGGCGGCTTGCCTACGTCGGGATCACCAGAGCGAAAGAGGAACTGACCTTGACCAGCGCCAAGGCGCGTATGATACGTGGAGAGACCAAACGAAGCAGCGTGAGCCGTTTTGTAAGAGAGATTCCCGGACGGCTGCTGGAACAGCGCTCCAATACGGAACGGACGATCCGGTTTGAAGACTCTGCGGATACGGCGCAGTCCTTGTCCGCTCTTCGCCCGAAAGCCATTTTAAGGCCTAGGGTGACGGCGAAAGCGGATAAGCCCTTTATTGCCCAGGAAATCAGCAGCCTGAACCGTCTTGCCGGGGTGTCCAAAGGACTGCCCGCCCAAGCGGCGCAGCCGCCGGACTATTCGGAGGGGGACCGTGTTCGCCATGTGAAATATGGTCAGGGCATCGTGATGAAACTGGAAAAGGAACCCAGAGATTACAAAGTGACGGTAGAGTTTGATACGGCGGGACAAAAAATCATGTATGCTTCCTTTGCAAAATTGAAAAGACTGTAGTAATTTCCGGGCAGTTGTGGTATCCTAAGATTAACTTTTTTGAGAAGAAAAAGGGGCGGCCAGATACCAAGGCCATAAGGCGTGGCCATAGGCGAAAATGATAGGACAGGATCATAGGCGAAGGCCATAGGGCAGCGCCTAGGCTGGACAGGGTCATATAGTCTAGAGCCATAGGACAGAGCTATCAGGCAGGGCCGCAGGCGAAGGCCATAGGGCAGCGCCTAGGCTGGACAGGGCCTATAGTCCGAGCCATAGGACAAGAGCTATCAGGCAGGGCCGCAGGCGAAGGCTATAGGGCAGCGTTTAGGCTGGACAGGGCCATATAGTCCGAGCCATAGGACAGAGCTATCAGGCAGGGCCGCAGGCGAAGGCCACGGATCAAGTCACAGGCGATCAGTATCTGGGCGCGAAAATAAGAACGGGAAGTAAGAAAGGAAGGTACAGACAATGAAGAAATGGGAAGACTTGGTTCAGGCAGCAAAGATCAATGAGCTGTTGGGAAAAAAGGACGAGAAGAAGTGCAATGCCCTGTTATGGATCTTAGCCGTGATCGGAGCCATAGCGGCAGTAGCTGGTATCGCCTATGCGGTTTACCGTTATCTTACTCCCGATTACTTGGAAGACTTTGACGATGAGTTTGAAGATGATTTCGAGGAAGATGAAGACGAGGAAGATGACGACATCTTCGAGAAAGAAGACGACAAATAACAAGGTATTTTCCCGGAGAAGAGCTTGGCAATGAGGCGGCTGCGGTCGGCAACGACCGCAGTCAGGCCAAAGGGCTGCTGGAAGCCGGGAGGAAAGGCTATCGCTGCACAGCTGGAAGCCCGGCCAGGGGTACGGCTGAAAGGCGGAGGAAAGGAGTGCGGGTACATAGACAGGAGCCGAAATGAAAAAGGGACAGGTATACGAAGGGCTGGTGGAACGCGTGGATTTTCCCAACAAGGGAATCGTAAGGGTGGGAGAAGAAACCTGTATTGTCAAGAACAGCCTGCCCGGCCAGAGGATCAGCTTCCGTGTGACAAAGACCAGGAAGGGAAAAGCAGAGGCTCGTTTTTTGGAGGTGCTTGAAAAATCACCTTTGGAGACTGGGTTTTCTTGTTCCTGTTTCGGTTCCTGCGGAGGCTGTCTTTATTTGCCCTTTCCTTATGAAGAGCAGCTGAGGATCAAGGAAAGACAGGTCAGGGCGCTGCTGGATCGGCTGGGTCAGCCTTATACATGGGAGGGCATCCAAGGAAGCCCGAAAGAATACGAATACCGCAACAAGATGGAATTTTCGTTTGGCGACGAACAGAAAGGCGGCGCGCTGACCCTCGGTATGCATAAGCGCGGCAGCTTTTTTGACGTGGCGGACGCGCAGGACTGCCAGCTGGTAGACCGGGATTACCGGCTGATCGTAAAGGCGGTAAAGGAATATTTTTCCTTGCGGAATGTCACTTACTTCCATAAGACGAGCCATGTCGGCTATCTGAGGCATCTGCTGGTCAGAAAGGCTTCAAGGACGGGGGAAATCCTGGTGGCGCTGGTGACGACCTCCCAGCCGCCGTGGGAAGCGGGGCGAGAAGGAGAGCCGGAGACGGTCTCCCGAGCGGAAGAATCGGACGGAAGGGAAACCGGCAGGCAGGAAAGTCGCCGGGAGGCAGAAGCACGGCTGCTGGAGGGATTCCGGGAAAGGCTGCTTTCCTTAGAGGAAACACCTTGCTTGGAAAAAGAAGGGGAATCCCATCAGGAATCGGGTGAGACCCTTGGCGGGAAACTTCATCAGGACTTTGCCGGGAAGCTCGACGGGAAACTTACCGGCATTCTGCATATCGTCAATGATTCGCCTGCGGATGTGGTGAAAAGCGATCAGACCGACGTGCTGTATGGGAAAGACTATTTTTACGAGGAACTTCTGGGGCTGCGGTTCAGGATTTCCGCGTTTTCTTTTTTTCAGACCAATTCTTATGCGGCGGAGATCCTGTACCGGACGGTACGCAGCTACGCGGGCGATATGGGCGGCAGAGACCGGACAGTGTTCGACCTGTACAGCGGTGCCGGAACGATCGCGCAGCTGATTGCCCCGGTCGCGGGCAAGGTGGTCGGCGTGGAGATCGTGGAAGAAGCCGTCTGGGCGGCGCGGAGGAACGCGGAGCGCAACGGGCTGGACAACTGCCGCTTTCTCGTGGGCGACGTGCTGGAAGTCTTAGACGAAGTAGAGGAAAAACCGGATCTGCTCATCCTCGACCCGCCGAGGGACGGGATTCATCCCAAGGTTCTGCCGATACTCTTGGCTTATGGGGTGGAAAAAATGATTTACATATCCTGCAAGCCCACCAGTCTGGTCAGGGATCTGGAAGTGTTCCTGGGCGGCGGCTATGTGATGGAGAGAGCTATGGCGGTGGATCAGTTCGCGCAGACGCACCATGTTGAGTGCGTAGTATTGATGTCAAGGGTTGAGAAATAGTATGTGAAAATGGCTTGAAATAAAGGGATTTCTGAGAGTTAGGACTGTGATGCAGTAATTCCGGCTCTCGGATTTTTTGGTTTACGCAGCTTGGAAATCAGCTTGAAGTGTATAGGGTTGAGTTGACAGGATGAAAACGGGTAGGGTTACGGAGATAGGATTGTTAAGGGAATAAGGTTGAGTTGATAGCTTTAATATCAGCTCAATATCATATAATCAAATATTATCAAATATCACTTTTAATAATAAAATATAAGAAAACATATTGAAATTTCGAGAAATAAATGATAAAATGTAATCTGTATATTTGTATTTATAACCAGAAACCGCAGAGGTGATAAAAATGAGCAATAACAAAGCAATTGAGGATAATTATATAAGTATTATGTAAATTTACACTTGGAACGGTTGAATATAAGGAGAAAATAAGGTACAATTAATTGTCTGATTTGTGAAATTAGTTGATAGATTGATTTTGAAGAGGTGGTACAGAATGATAAAAAACAATATTGAATTAGATGTAAAAGTAAAATGTATAGAAAAGGGCACCACCCAGGCACAGATAGCCGAGGACATTCATACCACGAAGTCCTATGTGAATCGTATCATTAAAAAGCAGAACGGTGTGGTAAATAAGACCTTCGTGCAGATGCTGGAAGCACTGGGATATGATATAGAACTGATTTATGTGGAAAAATCTTAATAACTGGAGTTGAAATTATGAAAGCTAATGAGAATAATATACTTAGATTTATAGGAGGGACAGATAAGAAATTCATCATTCCAGTTTATCAGCGCCCTTACAGTTGGAAGAAGGAAAATTGCGTTCAACTACTGAAAGATCTTAAGGATGTGTATACATTTAGTTATGAATCACACTTCTTTGGATCAATAGTTTTTGTTTCACAGAATAATGGTGTATGTGAGGAGCATACCATTATTGACGGACAGCAGAGAATCACAACGGTCTCATTACTATTACTGGCATTGAGAAATTATGTATCCACTCATTTGGAACTGAATATTAAGGTCAATCCAAATAAAATAACAAATGCATATTTGACAGATGACTATTCAAATAATGCGAAAAAATTGAAGTTGAAATTAGTACAAGGTGATGATGAGGCTTATGACAATCTTATTGAAAATAAATCACCAATAGAAAATACAAATATTACAGCTAATTATAATTATTTTTACAATGAAATAGGTAAAATGAGTCCGGCTGAAATTGAAGGTCTGGATAGTGCAATCACAAAATTAGTGATAGTAAGTATCAGCTTGCAACCGCAAAATGGTGATGACCCTCAGCTTATTTTTGAAAGTCTTAATTCTACTGGATTGGATTTGGAACCAACAGATAAAATTAGAAATTTTGTGCTTATGAGGATGCGAGCATCAGAGCAAGAAAGATTTTATAAGAAATATTGGGAGCCTTTGGAAAGCACTGTTACACGAAGTGAAATGAATAAGTTTATTCGTTATTATTTAGCGGTAAAAACAAGGAAACTGTCCGATGAAAAGAAACTGTATTTTGAATTTAAATTCTATCAAGAGAGTAGCAGGAAATCAATTGAAACTATAATTGTTGATATGCTTGAATTTGCCAATTACTACAATATTATTGGCAATCCGGAAAAACAAAAGAAACTGTATTCCGATACATTGGCTCGTATTAATAAAATGGAAGTTAAGACCTGTGTTCCATTAATCATGGATTTATTTAAAGCAAATGCCGATGGTTATATTTCAGATGATGAAATGTGCAGTTCTTTTGAAATAATTGAAAATTACATTGTACGCCGTGAAATATGTGACCTTCCGACTAATGCATTAAATAAAGTATTTGTGCAATTGGGGGCAGAGATTGATAAGGATATTGAGGATGACGGCATGTCTTATTATGATGCTTTCAAATATGAAATATTAAAGAGATCAGGAAAAAGCAGATACCCTAATGACCATGATTTTGAGGATAAATTTATGGTTTATGATTTGTATAATGCTAAAGTCGCCATAAAGAAATACATACTGGAAAGATTAGAAAATTATGGGAACAGAGAATTGGTAGCAGTTGAGAAGTTAATAAATGATGGCACATTAACCATTGAGCATATCATGCCTCAGACACTTACAAACGATTGGAAAGAGATGCTGGGTGGGAAATGGGAACTGATTCATTCAAAATACAAAGATACCATTGGTAACTTAACATTAACTGCTTATAATAGTGACTATAGCAATTCGCCATTTAAAGTGAAGAAAGCGATGCCGGAAAAGGGATTTGTATTCAGTAAACTTTTTCTGAACGAGTATATAAAACAATGTGAATCGTGGAGTGAAGTTGAAATTATTGATAGAGCGAATATTCTCTTTAAGAAAGCCATTAAGATATGGTGGTTACCAGATGTGCAAACTCCTGTGAGTGCAGATAGTGAAGAATGGTTTGATTGGGATGAAGAAGCAGATGTTACTAACAAAAAAATTGTACAAGTTACAATAATGGAGAGTGTTATTAATACTTCTGATGTGACTGCAGCTTATAAGGTAATACATGAGATGCTTTATGATATGGATCCAACCATGTATCATCAAGGAAATTTCACATGGTTTGGTGAGTCTGAGGACAAATTGAGAAAACCATATAAAATTGGTGCAGATGCTTACATTGAAACGAATAAGAGCAGTCAGGAAAAAATAAGCACAATAAAAGTGATAGCGGAATTATGCAAGTTGGATTCGCAGGATATTCGTTTTTTGGTACAGCAAAAGACAAATAAACCTAAATTTGAAATAAGTGACGAGTCTACATATATAAATCTTACTGTTGGTAAATTAGCATTTGAGTTATTCAAACATCTAATAGAAATGGAGGCTATTTCGGAAGAGGAAATAAAAATGTTGAAGACTAAGAAATATACCAAGCAACTGTTCAACCATACGGATTATCCGATTATTGCAAACAGCCGTGACGCAAATAAAGGAAATAGTAAATATATAAGGTATCGAAAAAAATCACTGACGTTTATGGGAAAAGATATTTATATAACAACTCAATGGTTTGAAGGAAATCGCACGGATTTGATTTCTTGGTATAAGAAACATATTCAGTAATCAAGCAGTACCTAATAAGGCGGTGGCGGTAGAGGGCACGCACCAATAACGAAAAACTCATTAGATGATAACGAGCAGCTCTGCCATGACAGGAATAATAGTCGTTTGCTTACCTCAGACGGACTGCGGTTTATCTGTGAAGCATATCACTTTGATGCAGAGAAAATCAGTCAGCATTTCTTGGAGGAACTGCCAAGGATATGTCCGAGAAGTTGCTTGATAATCTGCCAGAGGACGACCTAATGGCGGGGTGGGAGAACGGTTCGATAGAGGAAGAACCATTACAAGAGAACAATTCGCCAGAACAACCGCCCGCGCCGGGGATTGTGATTAACAACGGCGACGGCAAAGACACCGACGCGAGCGTTGGCGTTCTCGTACTGAACTCCACAGGCGAGAGCGTACTATGCGGAACGCGAACCGACAACAATCTCATCTGCGGCGCGGGAGGGCATATCCAAGAGGGTGAAACGCCCTCGCAAGCCGCTATCCGCGAAACACAGGAGGAGTTCGGCATAACGCCGACAAATCTGCGGAGAATAGGACAGATAACGGATTTTGAGGGTGGCAGGTACGGAAAACCGTACATCTATGTTTGCACGGAGTATGAGGGCGAACCGAAAGTCAGTAAAGAAATCCGCAACCCCGGGTTTTTCCCGATTGACGAGTTTGAGCCGGAGGAAATAAAGCTGTTCCCGCCGTTCGAGGAGAGCCTAAAATTTCTTGGCTGATAACGCGAAAACACGCGGAAAACCAGATAACGCGAAAACACGCGAAAAACCTATTGACAAAACTCATTAATCTGATATAATGAAAGTAATGAAATTCTTACTATTCGGATTAGGAGGAAGATTATGCTTGACGTAGCGAGAGTAACGACGAAAGGGCAGATAACGATACCGCTTGAATTTCGTAAAATACTCAATGTCAAAGAGGGCGACAAGGTGGTGTTTTGGGTAAGCAATGGTGTTGTTTGTCTTGGAAACTCCAACAAGTTAGTGTTCGAGGAATTTGCGCGTGGTATGGCAGGCGAAGCCGAGAAAGCTGGACTGAACAGCGAGGAAGACGTTACAAAACTTGTGAACGAGATTCGTGAAGAAATGTGGGAGCGTGACTATGCGGATAATGTTTGACACGAATGTGCTTATATCGGCGGGGTTGTTTCCGAACGGCAAGATGAGCCAAACCGTTTTCGCCATTGCGGAGAAGTTCGACATAGTGTTAAGCACGAGAATTTTAGACGAGTTTCGTGAGGTTGTTGCGAGAAAGTTTCCGGCAAAGACTGAAATCTCGTAGCAATTCCTGCGACATCTGCGGTTTGAGATAGCGTACACGCCCAAAGATATATTGCCCGACGTGTTCCCGCATATCCGCGACCCGAAAGACTATCCGATATTAGCGTCCGCGATACTTGCCAACATGGACGTGTTTATAAGCGGCGATTTAGATTTCCGCGACGTGGTTACAGATTACCCGGAAATATTGTCGCCGCTTGACTTTGCACAAAAGTATATGCAGTAAACAGCAACAGAAAAACTCGAAACGTCACGCAGAAATGCGCGGCGTTTTATTTTGCCCGAAAGGAGGTGCGGAGTGGACGCTCAATCAATGCAACAGGCGACAAAAGAAGTGGTCAAGAAAAAGTTCGGCAGGAAGCAGTTGCTTGTGAGCAAGGTCGTTCCGCATTACCCAGAGAACCTTGAACGCGAGTATATACGCGTAACGAACGCATATATGTCGCTGTTCAAAAACACGCTTGCTGAACATCTTCCGCGCATACGCGCAGTTTTGGAGAGCAACGGCGTAAGGCAGGACGCTGACGACGAAGACCAGAACATTCCACAGGTGTACCACACAGGCGCAAAAGCGGCGGTGTTTGGAACGGCGGTTGAAGTCGCGTTTGCGGAAGTTCTGGGTGACTTTGAGAAGCGTCAAGGACTTTTCGGACTGCAAAACAGGATTGAAAAGCTGTCAAACCTCTCACGCAAGCTGACAATCGCGGAGTGGAAACGTGTTGTCAAACGGACGCTCGGCATTGATATTCTGGACGATTATTACAGCGGCTTGAAGTTTCAACAGCTTTTCGACAAGTGGACTGCCGAAAACGTCGGTTTAATCAAGACGATACCCGGCGAAACGCTCGGCAAGATGAAAGACATCGTGAAGCAGGGGTATTTGTCCGGCGCGAACACAAAGAGCATAGCGCTGCAAATACAGCAGTCGTATGACGTTGACAAGAACCACGCCCTGTTTATCGCCCGCGACCAGATAGCGAAGCTGAACGCCCAAATCACGCAGGAACAGCAGTCTGACGCGGGTGTGAAAGAATACGTCTGGCGAACGATGAACGACGGCAGAGTACGCTCCTGCCACGCAAGGTTAAACAACAAGCGGTTTAAGTACAGCGAACCGCCGTGTGTTGACGAGAAGAACGGCAGATATGCAAATCCCGGCGAAGACTACCAGTGCCGATGTGTCGCGCTTCCCGTGTTCGACATCGAGGGCGTGGTCTTGCCTTGGGAAAAGGAAGCAAAGGAGAGCGAGTGATGATGTAATGTATAAAAACGCAGAGGGTTACAGCGACCCGATGGCGGGCAACGCCGAAAGCAACGTCAACAAGTGTGAACTACGGAAACAGAAACGCCTTGAAGCTATGCAAGCCACCGAAGATTACGAGCAGTTGTGCCGCGACTTCCGCGCCAAAGCGGAGGAACGCGGCTTTCATTTTATCAACGACATCTGGCTCGTGAACGACATGACTGGCAGAGTTCACAGGGGCGGTTAAGGGGGTGATGATATGGACTACGAAAAGGAAATTGTACTTGCGTGTACGTCGGGGATTAAGGAATTGGAAGCGATTCTTGACTACACGCAAAAAACTGATTGAGAGCGAAAACGAGGATATGAAAGCAATCTATGCGGACAACCGACGCGACGAATTGCCGCATATCCAAAACATCGTTATCGCGATTACGGCAATGGTGAACGGCGAAAGCCCAAAAGTTGCCGAGGAAGCGGGGTGAGATAATGGCAAAGACACCGAAACTGACAAGGGTAACACGCCTTGACAGCGTACCGACCAAAGCCCTCTTTACGCCGGAGGGCTTTTTGGTGGACAAGCCAATCGTGACGAGCTGCGGAATATTCGAGTACACGAACCCAGACGGCACGATACGGCGCGAGTTCCGCCTGCCGGAACACGTCTTTGCGCCGGAGAGCCTTGCTAGCTACAAGGGCAAGCCCGTCATCATAACGCACAGCGCGGGGCTTGTGACAAGCGACAACGCGCCGGACGAGGTCATCGGAGCAATGCTCTCCGAGGGAATAGAGGACGGCGATAGCGTGAGGGCTGAAATCGTTATCCACGACACCGATGCAATGAAAGCATCCGGCTTGAAAGAGCTGTCGCTCGGCTATCACCTCACGCTCGACGAAACGCCCGGCGAATGGAACGGACAGCCCTACGACGCTATACAAACCGACATACGCATAAATCACCTCGCGCTTGTGGACAAAGCAAGGGCGGGCGAGGAAGCGCGGTTGAATATAGACAGCAAAGAAAAAGAACAGCAACCCAATAATCAAACAGGAGGCAACCAGGCTATGGCAAAGAAACAGGCAATGAACGCCGACGAGATGAAGAAGTCCGTTGAAGCGTTCGAGAAACGCCGCAAGGCGCGGCTTGACGGCTTAGACGAGCCGTCGGCGATACCCGAGAAGATAATCATTGAGGGCGTCGCCAAACCGCAGGAGGGGGCTACCGACGACGACACAAACCCCGTCGCGTCCGCTCCGGCAGAGGGCGGCGAAGCCAAAGAGCTTACGCTGACGGAAAAGGTGCAGTCCGTCAAAGACCGACGCGACAAGCGCGACGGCTTCGGCGACCCGGAGGACGCGGAGAGCGCGAAAGTCGTTATCGCGCAGCAGGACGAGGACATCTCGGTGCTTCTCGAACTGCTCGAAAAGCTCCAAGCGGCAAAAGACCTTGCGGAAGCCCCGCCTGCCGCCGGCAACGCCGATGCGGGAACGCCCGCAGGGGCGAACACGGACGCAAACCCAAAGAAAGACGGAGAGGGGGACAGCAAGCCTATGAACACGGACAGCGTGGACGCAATCGTCACCGAACGCCTGAAACTGGCGCGTATCGGCGACAAACTGGGCGTTGACGGTATCGAGCAGCTCAAACCGATTGACGCGAAGAAGAAAATCATCGCGAAAATCAAGCCGGATTTGCGGCTCGACGGCAAGAGCGCGGCGTATGTCGATACGGCGTTCGACATCGCGGTGCAGGAGTCCGCAACCCGCAAGGACACGGACTACCAGCGCAAGCAGATTTGGGGCGCCGACGGCAAGGACGCGAAAAGGGCGGCTGTAAGCGGCGCGGTGTCGCGGAGGAAGCCCGCAAGCGTATGGTCGAAACCATTTATAACGGAGGTGCGGAATAATGGCACAGATGAGCTATAACTACAATCACGGCGTGGCGACTGCGGGCTTGCTCCGCGACACCGCGCCGCACACAATCGTCGCGAGGGCGAACGGCGAAGCCGCAAGCGGGGCTATGAAGTTCGGCTTCGGCGTGGTCGTCGGCGACAACCCCGGCGCGGACGTGAAACTCCCCGTCGCGGCTTCGACTGCGGCACAGTTATCCGCTGTAGTACTTCTGGTTGCGGCTTTTGGGTTTATCCGGGATCGTCATTTTCAGTCTGCCGCTGTCGATCAGCGGCTGCACGACCGTTTTGACGGTGTAATACTGTGTCTTGCCGATGCGTGCCGCGATTTCCGCACGGGTTCGGGGGGTTCTGCAGAAAAGGGCGATGTCGTCCTGTTCGCTGTATCCGCCTCCTTCCGAAAGATCGGGAAACGATGCCGGGAATTCCGGGCTGTCTGTCTCGCCAACGCAGCCGCTTTGTGCGGCTGCGTTGGCGTGCAAGCCGTTTCCTGCGGTCGCGCTGTGATGGAAACCGCTTTCCGCGGTCGCCCTGCTATGGAAGCCGTTTTTCAGTGTCACGACGAAATTTCCGTGCCGGTTCTCGAATACCGGCTCCGGCAGATGGTAAGCCGCCATCTCTTCACGGATGACCGAGATACCGGAGCAGCGATTTTCCACCGCTTTCTGTATTTCCAGTATGTTTGCCAGTACCTGGTTCCTGGCGCCGACATGAATCCTGACGGATCGGTCAGAATTCGGCCAGCCGCGGGATCCCGCTTCGTTCCAGATCTCCATCCTGTCGTTGAACATCAAAACGCGAACGGGCATGCCTTCGGTGCGGCTGCTGTAATCCCGGTGTACCAATGCGTTTAAGATCGCTTCGCGCACAGCGTTGGCCGGATATTCCATTTTGTCCTTTCGCTGTCCGTGTTCGATCATGATTTTCGTCCGCATGTTTCGCTCTGCAAAAAGCACGGCTTCCTCCGTCATTTCCTTTATCGTGCCCTCGATGCGTCGGCTGGCGGAAAAACGTTCGCCGTCCGGGCCTTTGTCCCCCATCTTGAAGCCGGGAACGACGACGGCGGTGATACAGAGCTGTGGAAATACCGCCTGTGGGTATTCGGAAAAACACAGAACTCCGGCCAGGGTCGGCTTGCCGTCTCTGACGATGCCCATCAGATCCAGGATCTGTTTGCCTGACAGCCTGGCAATATGTTTTTTTTCTTTCTTGACCGCCGCGATATACTGCACAATCATGTCCGGACGAAACTGCGAAACGTCCGCAAGCTCCGCAATGCGGACATCGTCGTGGATCCGGTGGCCAGCGTCATCCGTTTCCTCAGGCCTCATCGCTTCTTCGGACTGCATACCATGGTCTCCTGTTTCGCTTATGGTTTTGTTTCTGTCTTCGCCTGCGCCTGTTATGGGAATTATGACAAGAAGCAGAAACCGCTTCTTGTCATCGAATGACGGCGCAAGGGCGGCGCCTTTTATCAGAAGCCGCTTGGCAGCTTTTAATTATATTATCATAATAGTTTGCGTAGCGCAAGGGTTAAACAAAATATTTTTGCGTAATCAATTCTTTTTGGATCAGTTTTGATTGATGGCAAGTAAGCAAAATAGTTAGCTTGCAGATCCACCCAAGCAAAATCTGAATGGGAAAAAAGGAAAATTCAGAAAAACATCTTCCAGAAAGAGTACTGAATGTGGTACGATACGTGTAAGCAGCGAGCCAGATGGCTGTGAAGCGACCGTTAGGCGAAAGGGCGCATTCTTTCAGAAAAAAAAACAGAGACAGGCGGGAACAGGAGATGCCGGATTATAGTGTGAAGAAAGACGATAAGATTTATGTGGCGGGGCATAGGGGGCTGGTCGGAAGCGCCATTACCCAGAAACTGCTGGAAGATGGGTATGCCCGGGTCATCGGGCGAACCCATGCCGAACTGGATCTGCTGAACCAAAGGGAAGTCGTCCGTTTCTTTGAGGAAGAGCGCCCAGACGTGGTAGTGCTGGCGGCGGCGAAAGTGGGAGGGATCCATGCCAACCATACCAAACCGGCGGAATTTGCGTATGAGAATATGCAGATCCAATGCAACGTGATAAAAGCCGCCCACGATTTTCAAGCCAAGAAGCTGCTGTTTTTGGGAAGCACCTGCATCTATCCTAGGCTGGCGCCGCAACCCATCCAGGAGTCCTCGTTGCTGACCGGCCCCCTGGAAGAGACCAATGAAGCTTATGCTATCGCGAAAATAGCGGGACTGGAGATGTGCAGGTTTTTCAAAAGGCAGTACGGCGACGATTTTATCAGCTGTATGCCGGCCAATCTGTACGGCCCTCGTGACAACTATGACCTGGAGGGTTCCCATGTCCTTCCGGCGATGATCCGCAGATTCCATGAAGCAAAAGCAGACCGGCGGGAAAGCGTTGAATTATGGGGAACCGGGACACCGCTGCGGGAGTTCCTGTATGTGGACGACATGGCGGCGGCCTGTGTCTTCCTGCTGGAACATTACAGCGGCGAGCAGCATGTGAATATCGGTACGGGACAAGAAGTATCCATCGGAAAACTGGCGCAGCTGGTGAAAGAGACGGTGGGATACCAGGGGAAGATCCGATGGAATGCTTCTATGCCGGACGGTACGCCCAGGAAGCTTACGGATGTAAGCAAGCTGAACCATATGGGCTGGCGCCATGCGATCGAGCTGGAAGAAGGGATCCGCCTGGCTTATGAATGGTTTGCGGACAACATAGACAAGGCAAGGGTCTGAATCTTAGCACCTTCCATAGACAAGGCAAGGGTCTGAATCTTAGCACCTTCAGAAGGACGCCGCTCCGCTAAGAAAGGGGACGGATGGATCATGCGGCGCTTCCTGGCAAGCCGCCTGAGGAAAGCGGACATTCACGTTCCGCTGCGCTACCTGCTCATGAACGCAGGCTGCTTCGCAGCTATGCCGGCAGGGACTTTTCATCCCCTGCCGACGCAAGCATCCTCCTATATCCGTCACCGCTTAGCCCTTTGTATGCCGGAAGCGGGGGAATGCTTCTCCGCGTTCAAAGCAAGAGTTTTTTCCAACCCAGTATCAGGCACAGGAAAGCACCATAGGAGACAGATAGGAGAAAATCTATGAAGAATGCACTGATTACCGGAATCAGCGGGCAGGACGGTTCCTACCTCGCGGAACTGTTATTGGAAAAAGGCTACCGGGTATATGGGCTGATCCGCAGAAAAGCAGTGACTGATTATGGGAACGCAAGGCACCTGACGGATCAGGTTCGGTTTCTCTATGCGGACTTGACGGATCTGGTATCTTTGATCCATGCCGTGAAGACCTCTGAGCCGGATGAAGTCTACAACCTGGCCGCCCAGTCTTTCGTCGGCACATCCTGGGAACAGCCTCTGGTGACGGCACAGATCGACGCCATCGGCGTCACCAACATGCTGGAAGCTATCCGCACGGTGAAGCCGTCCTGCCGTTTCTATCAGGCGTCCACCTCGGAGATGTTCGGCTTGGTTCAGGAGATTCCGCAGAAAGAGACCACGCCATTCTATCCCCGCAGCCCTTACGGCGTGGCGAAGCTATACGGACACTGGATCACGAAAAATTATCGGGAAAGCTTCGGCATGTTCGCTTGCAGCGGGATCTTGTTTAACCATGAGAGCGAGCGGCGCGGCATGGACTTTGTGACGCGCAAGATCACGGCGGCGGCGGCAAGGATCAGCCTGGGTCTACAGGAATACGTGGAGCTGGGGAATCTGGATTCCAAGCGTGACTGGGGCTATGCCAAGGACTATGTGTATGCCATGTGGCTGATGCTCCAGCAGGAGGAGCCGGAGGATTATGTAGTGGCGACCAACGAGACCAGAACCGTCCGGGAGTTTGCCAAGACCGCCTTTGCCAAAGCGGGGATCCGGGTGGAGTGGACAGGCATAGGGATAGAAGAAGTCGGAAAAAACGCGGATACCGGCAAGGCGGTCATAAAAATAAGCAGGGAACTGCTCCGGCCGGCGGAAGTGGAAATCCTGATAGGGGATGCCACGAAAGCGGAAAGGCAGCTGGGATGGAAGCGGCGGGTATCCTTTGAGGAACTGGTGGAGCGAATGGTAAGAAACGATCTCGAACTGGCGCGGTGAGATTCCGCAGTATCAATAGTATGGGAAAATAGGGAGTGTCGAGGCTGGCGGCGGAAAAACCGTGCCGGCAGTCCGGCGAATGAAACGCCATCTGTTTCACGGCAAGAAAAGCTGTCTATAGAATGACAGGCTTTCCGTGGAATAGGTGGCGTTCCTGTCGCCGCTCAGCGGGAATATGCCGCAGGGCTTATATGCTCATACCTGGGAACGGTCACGCCCATATGCGGCTCCCGTATGGAAGTGCGGGGACAGTATGAGCCGGGCGCCGCCGGAAGAACCTGCGGACACGGAGGGAAGGGCCTGTGGGAGCCGGCCGAGCCGTGGCGCGTTCCGGGACGGCAGGGTCTGGCGGCCGCGATCATCCGGCGTTTTTTGC
>JAISOV010000023.1 GCA_031275405.1 Clostridium sp.
GGAAATGGAGCTGCTGCTGGGGCAGATCCTGAACCCGCACGAGCGTATGCTGTTCGACATGTACTACCTTCAAGGGTATTCCGCCGCGGAGATGGCCGAGATGGAAGAGACCAACGAGACCAACATCAGAGTAAGGATGTTCCGGCTGCGGAAGAGGATCGTGGACTGCATAGGCGTGGTCTAGGGGCTGGGAACCGAAGCGGGAAACCGTGGCCCCCGGGAACGGAAAACTGTGGAAAAGAGTATGGGAAACGGTTCGGGAAGCCACTGCGCTATCGGAATCGGCGACAAGATCACCGTAGCGTCTGGCGAACGCAGCTTCTTCGGCACTGATGATCCGATCGGCGGGGACAGCTGCGGCAGTCTCCTTTCTGTAAGGACTGGAAGCCATGAAAAAAGGGCAAGCAGAGCAGAAAAAGACGCCAAAAAATAAGCCTTCCCAAACGGAGCCAGAAAAATAAAAACTGCTTGATGAAGCGTTTCGGCGCAGAGCCGAGAGCAAATATAAAAGAACAAAAAGGCAAAGCTGAGAGCGTGATGCCAGAGAAAAAATATGTGCAATTTACTTGCAATGCACATATTTTTGTGTTATGCTGAATATACGAAAAGCGAAAGGAGCTTTTAGAGTGGCAAACGAAACAACGAATGTAACCGTCCGTATGGATAAAGACCTAAAGGAACAGGCAGAAAGTCTGTTTGCAGAAATGGGAATGAACTTGACGACAGCACTCAACATTTTTGTGCGGCAGTCTGTACGGCAGAGGAAAATACCATTTGAGATAGCCGCAGACCCTTTCTATTCTGTCAGCAATATAAAATATTTAGAAAGTGTCATATCAGACATTGAAGCAGGGCGTTCAAACCTTGTCGAGCATGATTTGATAGAGGGCTAATCTATGCGGCTGCTGTGGGAAGAAAGGGCGTGGGAAGAATATTGCCATTGGCAAACGCAGGACAAGAGAACGCTGAAAAGAATCAATGCGTTGATAAAGGATATTCAGCGCAGCACTTTTGACGGTATCGGCAGACCCGAACCATTAAAAGATAATTTAAGCGGTTGGTGGAGCAGGCGCATTGATGAAGCAAACAGGATAGTGTATTGCGAAAGAGACGGGGCGATCGTAGTCGCTTCGTGCAGGGGGCATTATCATGATTGACGGACAAAAGAAGGGCCGGCCAAACACCGCCCCTCTTGCAGCTCTGGATCATGAAAAGGCAGGGGGTTGCCATCAGCCTTGATAGCGATCCGAGGGATTGCTTTCAGACACAGTCCCAAGAATCCGGTATCCCCTATCAGGCGCTTATCAATCTTTCTCTTTCCGACTGTGCCGCACAAAACAGGCAGCTGCAAATGAAGCGGAAGGGACGGGGCCTGCGATGGTTTGTGGAAAAAAGCGACACGCGAAACGACTTTTTTCCGGACAGGCGGCTGTACGCGCCGAGGAACCTCGCGGGACTTACAGGCAAGGGAGCACAGGTCGGCATATCCGCCGCCAAGAACATTCAAGGAGGCGACCGCATGGACAAATACGAGAAGATTGCCGCCATGTGGCGGGAATGGAAAGTGGAAACGGCAGCGGACATCGATCTGCGCCTGCACAATTTCAGGATTCTGTTCGCTTATCACTCCGGCAAGATCGAGAACCCGGACGTTACCTACAGCGATACACGGGAGATCTTCGAGAACGGGCGCGTGGTGAACTACACGGGCGAGCCGGGCGCGGTGTTTGAACTGAAAAACCAGAAGCTGTGCTATGAGTTCCTCAAACATAAGATTGCCGCAAGGGAACCCCTGACAGCGGAACTCGTCAAGGAGACGCACGCGATCCTCACGGGCGGAACCTACGATGAGCGCCGCTATGTCGAGCGTGGCGAGCGCCCCGGCGCGTTCAAGAAGCACGACTATGTGACGGGGCGCGAGGAAGTGGGATCCATGCCGGAGGATGTGCCGGCCGACGTTGACTTCCTTCTCGGCGAGATACGGGACTTTGGAGGGAAAGAGATCATCAAGGCCGCCGCGTATTTCCACGCCCGCTTCGAGTATATCCATCCCTTCGCGGACGGCAATGGGCGTGTCGGGCGTACCCTGCTCAACTATTTCCTCATGATAAACGGCCACCCGCCCGTCATCGTCCATGACGAGGACAGAGCCGGCTACTACGCCGCGCTCGAGGCATACGACAGGACGGAGGACATCTCGCCGCTGTGCGGTTTCCTGGTCAGCCAAACGGAAAAGACCTGGGAAAAGTCGCTGGAACGCGAGGAACGCCGGGCGGCAAGGCCTGTATCGGACCAAGCCGGCGGGATCCCCTCTGTCATAAGGCGGATACGGACCGCGCAAAAAGAAACGCGGGAACAACCGTGTACTGCGCCTGCAAACAAACGCCGGGACGAACCCGAGCGGTAGCCTTCCCGTTTGATAACAGCTTCCTCTCTTTGCCGTTTCTCTGCCCCGCTGTCAGGAACCGAGTGGTATTTTGCTTCGCAAAATCTCCGCTCTGCCGCCTGGCAGCGGTTTTTTTTCGTCTTTTTCCCGGATCCCGGAAGCCCAAAAAGCAGCCTGCCAGGACGGAGGGGAAGATCCCCATTGTGATGGCATCTCCCGGCGGTGTCCGGCAGGGACGGCCCGGCGGCTGCCCGGCTGGTCTTCCCCTCACCGTTCTGTGCAAAATTTCTTTCCACTTCTTCTCTGGAGGGCCTGCCGGGCGCCGCCGGAAGAACCTGCGGACACGGAGGGAAGGGCCTGTGGGAGCCGGCCGAGCCGTGGCGCGTTCCGGGACGGCAGGGTCTGGCGGCCGCGATCATCCGGCGTTTTTTGC
>JAISOV010000049.1 GCA_031275405.1 Clostridium sp.
CCGGCCATGTACCCAGTAACGACATGTGCTTTCTGCCCAGCCGTGAACCGGCTCTTTTGCGGCATGGATATGCTCCCCTCTCCGGGACAGTGTCTTATTATTTCCACTGTCTACTTTAAAGGGAGCATATCACATTCCGGAGGAGCGGGCTTTTTCTGCTGCGCTTCATCTGATCCTGACTACGACCGCTACAGTTTTTTTGAAAAAGTGCAGTGTCGGCTGGTTCAAGATTGCGCCGTCCAGTGCGGAAGATGGGACTTGAACCCACACAGTGTAACCACCACAAGATCCTTAGTCTTGCTCGTCTGCCAGTTCCGACACTTCCGCGTAAAATAGCAGGTATGCGCTTCGCATGAAAACCATGATGTCGTCCGCCAGGTGCCGGGCAAAAACATCACGCATAGCAGGTATGCGCTTCGCACGAAAATCATGATAGCAGTTCCGAAAAGGAATGTCAAGCAGTTTTTGAGTCTTTACCGACTTTGTTCCAAATTTCTTTTTTGCTGCGCGAAGACGGCCATCACACGGCAATGGTGAGGCGCAACCAGGCAGCCTGCAGCGAGTCCCGGAAAGACCCCGGGTTTTTGGCCGGCCTGGCAATCCGGCCATCTGTAGCTTGAATCTGCGGGCCGCCTATGTTATCCTGTTAAAAAGCGGCGTACTTCCGCGCCGCCCTCTGCCGGAGGGAACCGTTTGAAAGAAGGGCGCTTTCCACTGCTGAGGCTGACGCCCGCCAAGCGGGCGGGCGTATGATTCCGGTACTCTCGCAGTCCGGGATCCTGTTATGCTGACGCCCGCAAGCGGACGGGGATGTGTGGGATAACGCCGCCCCTGCCGCCGAAAGTGAAGTCGCTGACGCCCGCCAAGCGGGGGGAGATGTCGTGCCATGGGGGATGGATCGGCCGATACTCTGTTGACGCCGCCCAGGCGGATTCAGGGCATGTCGGCACAAGATGAGGCAGGCGGAAGACGGAAATGAGGTAGCTTATGGGCAGACATACGGCGGTCATCGGAGGCGGCGCTTCGGGGATGACGGCGGCGATCACCGCCGCGAGAGAGGGGTGCCGGGTCACTTTGTATGAGGCCGGGGAGCGGCTGGGCAGGAAACTGCTTGCCACCGGGAACGGGAAATGTAATCTGGGGAATCTGCGGCTTTCCCGGCAGGATTATTATGGGAAGCAGCCGGAACGGGTGGAAGCTTGTCTGGAACGATTTTCCACAGAGGACACCGTCCGCTTTTTTGCCGGGCTGGGTCTGCTCCTGAAAGAAAAAAGCGGGTATCTGTATCCGCTCGGCGCCCAAGCCGCCGCTGTTCTGGATGTCCTGCGGTATGAGATACAGGATCTTGGCATTCTGGTTCGGACGGGCTGTAAGATTGATTTCCTGCGGAAATCGCCGGGGAAGGAAAGTTTCATCGTAGGTTTCCAAGGACAGCGGGCGGAGCATGACAAAGTGATCCTGGCGTGCGGAGGAAAGGCAGCGCCTAAGACGGGTTCGGACGGCAGCGGCCTGGAACTGGCGGGCGCCCTGGGGCATACCATCGTTGCCACGGTTCCCGCGCTGGTGCCGTTGAAATGCCGGGAGGGATACTGCAAAGCCCTTGCGGGGGTACGCGCCGAGGGGGAGGTGCGGATCTGGGAAGGAGAAGAAGAACTCGCCTGTGAAACGGGAGAAATCCAGTTTACGGAGTACGGGCTGTCCGGAATCCCGGTGTTCCAGCTGAGCCGGATCGTGAATTACCGTCTCCTTGACCCGCAGCCGCGCTCCAGGGAACTCAAAGCCCTCATCGACTTCCTGCCCGGAGAGAGCATGGAACAGACACGGGAGCGGCTGACGCGGCGGCTGCTTTTCCAAGGCGGGAGGACGGCGGAAGAGTTTTTTACGGGCATTCTGCATAAAAAGCTGATGTCTGTATTTCTGAAACTGGCGGGAGTGAAGCCGGGCGCCCTCGTGGCGGATCTGGACCGGGAGCGGCTATGGGAGGTTTTTTGCCTGTGTCGCAGGTTCCCCATGCGGATCAGCGCCAGCCTGTCTTATGACCACGCGCAGGCCAGCGCCGGGGGAGTGGACTTGGAAGAACTGACCGACGAGCTGGAATCCCGGAAAGTTCCAGGGCTGTATTTCGCGGGGGAAATCTTGGATGTGGACGGAAAGTGCGGCGGCTACAACCTGCACTGGGCGTGGTGCAGCGGTTCCCTTGCCGGAACAGCGGCGGCGAGAGCGTGAGCGTTTCCCAACGGCTGTCTGTGCCGCCTGCGGCGGCAGCGCCGTATGGGACGGACTGACAGATAGATCCCCGGCGACGCCGGCTGTCTGTGCCGCCTGCGGCGGCAGCGCCGTATGGGGCGGACTGACAGATAGATCCCCGGCGACGTCGGCTGTCTGTGCCGCCTGCGGCGGCAGCGCCGCAAGGGACGAATGATAGATAGATGATTCCCGGCGATGTCGGTCATCTGTGCCGCCTGCGGCGGCAGCCCTGCGGGGATAGGCCCGCGCAAGTCGCCTGATAGGAAAAAGCGGGCAGAAGGAGCGGGAATGCTTCAGATACAGCAGCTGAAAATGCTCCCGGAGCATACCGGAGGGCAGCTTCGGAAAAAAGCGGCGGCGGTCTTGGGGATCCGTGAGAGCGAGATCCTTTCTTTTTCCGTCGTCCGCCGTTCCATAGACGCCAGAAGAAAGCCGGAGATTTTTTATCGCTATGCGGTAAACGTGGAAGTCGGGAACGAGGAACGGATCCTAAGTCGCCGTAAGGGGAGCCAGGTGCGCGCCGTCCAGCCGGTGGGCTATCGCTTCCCATACCGGAAAGAGGGGCCGGTCGCCTGCCAGCCCCTTCGTCCGGTCATTGTCGGCACAGGCCCTGCGGGGCTTTTCTGCGGGTATTTTCTGGCTCTGCATGGGTACCGGCCGATCCTGCTGGAGCAAGGGGAGGATGTGGATGCCCGCAGGCGGACCGTGGAAACGTTCTGGAAAGAGGGGAAGCTGAATCCCCTTTCCAATGTGTCTTTCGGGGAAGGGGGAGCCGGGACGTTTTCCGACGGGAAGCTCCATACTTTGGTGAAAGATCCGGAGGGGCGAAACCGGGCGGTTCTGGAGACGTTTGTGGCATTCGGCGCGAAAGAGGAGATCCTATATGACGCGAAGCCCCACATCGGAACCGACGTCCTATGCGGGATCGTGAAAAGAATCAGGGAAGAGATACGGCGTCTGGGGGGCGAAGTCCGTTTTGCGAGCAAAATGACCGGTCTGCTGACGGAGGAGCCGCCGGGAAGTCCGGCGGGAGCTTTGGCCGTCTGGCCGCCGGAGAAGCGGTCGGCGAACTTCTCCGGGCCGCCGGGGACGGTTCCGGGAACGCGGGTCGCGGGGGTCGTGGTGAACGGTCGGGAAATCCTGCCTTGCAGTCAGCTGGTGCTGGCCATAGGACATAGCGCGAGGGATACTTTTTCCATGCTGTACGAAAAAGGGATTCCGATGGAGGCAAAGGCTTTCGCGGTGGGGCTTCGGGCGGAACATAGCCAGAAAATGATCAACCGGAGCCAGTACGCCGGAGAGGATCCCGGCAGTTTGGGTCCGGCGGCCTATCAAGTGGCCGCCAGAACGGCAAGCGGCAGAGGGGTGTATTCTTTCTGTATGTGTCCGGGCGGCTACGTGGTGAACGCTTCCACAGAGGAAGGGCGGCTGGCGGTCAACGGGATGAGCTACAGCCGCCGTGACGGGAGGAATGCCAACAGCGCCGTCATCGTGACCGTGACGCCGGAGGACTTCGGTTCCGCCCATCCTTTGGCGGGGATCGCTTTCCAGCGTTCGCTGGAAGAAAAAGCTTATGCGCTGGGGCGGGGGAGAATTCCGGTTCAGCGGTATGGGGATTTCCGCAGGGGCGTAGAAGCGGCTGCTTTGGAACGCCCCGCCCTTTCCTGCCGTCGGCGGGGGGAGTCTTGCGGTGCGGGAAGCGTCGGGCGGGAGGAACCAAAAACGCCACCGGAGCCGGAACTGAGGGCGCCGGAGCCGGAACTGCCGCCGGAGCCGGAACTGAGGGCGCCGGAACCGGGAGTGCCGCCGGAACCGGAGCTGCGGCCGGAGCCTGCTACGAAAGGAGATTTTGTCTACGCCGATCTTTCCGCCCTCCTGCCGCCGGAATGCAGCCGCGCCCTCGTGGAGGGGATGGAGCAGTTCGGGAAACAGATTTCCGGCTTCAGCAGCCCGCAGACCCTGCTTTCCGGTGTGGAAAGCCGCACTTCGTCTCCCGTTCGCGTGATACGGGGAGCCGATATGCAGTCCGCGCTCAAAGGCCTGTATCCCTGCGGCGAGGGCGCGGGCTACGCGGGAGGGATCACTTCCGCGGCCATGGACGGAATCCGAGCGGCCGAGGCGGTCGCAAGCCAGGCGGAAGATCCGCCCGGATGAATGGGGAAAGAAGCGGCGGATCAGCGTCTGGTGCACACGGGCAGCCTCCGGAAGATCCGCCTGGATGAATGGGGAAAGAAGCCGGATCGACCGTCCTTGCGGCCGGCTGGCCGGCTGCGGTAAAAAGCTGTTTCCTTTCCGTGCTTTTTCTGTTATACTTTCCGGTAGGTGATGGCGGTCTGTCCGGAAAGCCGGGCAGAGCGCGGATAGGAGTCGGAGATGAGCAGGCTGAGGGAAGCCGTTCGGGAAAAAAAGAGGATTGTGGTAAAAGTCGGTTCTTCCTCCTTGCAGCATGGGCAGACCGGGGATCTGGACTATCCGAAACTGGAAAAACTGGTAAGGGAGCTGTGTGACCTTCGCAACCGGGGGAAAGATGTGATCCTGGTCACTTCGGGAGCTATCGCCGTGGGGAAAAAAGCGCTGAATCTCAAGGAAAGCCAGGCGCAGGCCCCGGAGGCCAGACGGCTGGAGATCGCCCGGAAACAGGCCTGTTCCGCGGTGGGTCAGGCAAGGCTGATGATGATCTACCAGAAAATATTTGCGGAATATAACCAGGTGGCCGCTCAGATTCTGATCACCAAGAATACTGTGGTGGATAACCTGAACCGTTACAATGCCTACAATACCTTTTCCCAGTTATTGCAGCTGGGCGTGATTCCCATCGTGAATGAGAATGACACGGTAGCGACCTTTGAAATTGAAATCGGGGATAACGACACACTCTCCGCCATTGTGGCGGCGCTTGTGGGCGCGGATCTGCTGATCCTGTTATCGGATATTGACGGCCTGTATACCGATGATCCCAATCAGAACCCGCAGGCGCGGTTCATCGAGCAGGTAGACGAGCTGACGCAGGAACTGATGGGGATGGGAAAAGACAGCACGGGCAGCGGCATAGGGACAGGGGGCATGAATACGAAGCTGCTTGCGGCGAAAATCGCCACCGCTTCCGGCGCGGATATGGTCATTGCCAACAGCAAAGATGTGGGCATCCTGCACCGTATCCTGGACGGGGAGAAAGAAGGGACGCTGTTTGCCGCCGGCCCCCGTGAAAATTTTGATCTGCCGGTTTTTCTGGAAAATTTATATAAAGGACTGTAATGTTTCCGGGAAACGGACAATCGGGTACGCCATCTGGAATCACTCCATCCGTTTCCGGTAGCCCAAAAGAAAAGGAATACGCCTATGTCAGCTATGGAGGAAAGAATCAGACGGATCAACGAACTTTATCATAAATCCCAGGCGGAGGGACTGACGGAAGAAGAACGGCGGGAACAGGCACAGCTTCGCAAGGAATATATTTCCAATATCCGTGCGAACCTAGTCGGCCAGCTGGCCAGCATTGACGTCCGGAATCCGGACGGAACGATAGAGAACCTAGGAGAAAAATACGGACAGCGCCATGCGGACAGACCGGAGTGACTCCATGAAAGCCGGAAACGAAGCGGAAAGGAGCCCCAAGACCGCCAGGGAGGAAATCAGAAACCGCAAGAAAGCAATCCGCAGAGCCGTGCTTTTGGTACGTGACGCCATGCCGGAAGAAGAACGGGCAAAAGCTTCCCGGCTGCTGGCGGAGCATATCATCGCGCACGGGTGGTTTCGTCAGGCGGAAGAACTGCTCTGCTTCCTAAGCTTCGGAAGCGAGGCGGATACCACGGAAATCATAGAGGAAGCCCTCCGGAGCCGGAAAAAAGTATACGTTCCGAAAGTCACGGGGGAGGATATGGAGTTTTACCGGATCCTTTCCTTAGACGGACTGCGCATAGGCTATCAGGGGATCCGCGAGCCGGATCCGGGCGGCGAGTCCTACCGCTATCGCCGGGAAGAAGAGCGTGTGCTGCTCCTGATGCCCGGGGTGGCTTTCGATCCGCAGAGACGGCGGCTAGGCTACGGAAAGGGATTTTATGACCGTTTTCTCCAGGGGAAAGGGCAGCTGCTGCGCCGTTCTGTCGCCATCGGCTTCCGGTGCCAGCTGGTGGAAGAGATACCGGAGGAACGGCAGGATGTCCGCCCTGGCCAGGTGGTGGTGCGGTGAACGGTCGGGATCAGCAGCCTGTGCTTCTGTCCTCCCGCACCGTGTGGAGGGCGTGGCCTTAGGCGCGGGCGTACATGCGGGCGACCGGCTCGTTCCTGCCCTCCCGCGCCGGGTGAAAGGCATGAATTCAGTAAGAAAGGATGGTCATCGTCATGGATTTGATACAGATGGGGAAAAAAGCCGCGGCGGCAAAATATCTGCTACAGAACGCCCGGACGGAGCAGAAGAACGAAGCCCTGCTTGCGGCTGCGGAAGCTTTGCGCGGGCAGGAGGCCCGGATCCTGCGGGCCAACGAAGAAGACCTTGCGGCGGCTGCGGCAAACGGAATGCGCCGTGCCATGCAGGATCGTCTGCGGCTGGATCGGAAAAGGATAGAAGCCATGGCGGAAGGACTTCGCCAGGTCGCCGGGGAGCCGGACTGTATCGGGGAGCGGATGGAAACCATGACGCGCCCAAACGGCCTGCGTATCGAAAAGAGGCGTGTTCCCTTGGGGGTCGTCGGTATCATCTACGAATCCCGGCCGAATGTCACCGCCGATGCGTTCGGACTCTGCTTCAAGACCGGCAACGCGGTGATCCTGAAAGGAGGGAGCGACGCGCTCCGCTCCAATGCGGCGATTACGGCAGTCCTCCGGGAAGCCCTTTCGGGCTGTGAAGTGACGCCGGACGCGATCCAGCTGATCACGGATCCGGACAGGAGCGTCACCCAGGCATTCATGAGGCTGTCCGAATATGTGGACGTGCTGATCCCGAGAGGCGGAGCGGGGCTGATCCGTGTCGTCGTGGAGAACAGTACGATCCCGGTCATTGAAACCGGCACGGGGAACTGCCATATCTATGTGGATGAGACAGCCGATCTGGACATGGCGGTTTCCGTCATCCGGAATGCCAAGACCCAGCGTGTCGGCGTCTGCAATGCCTGCGAATCCTTGGTGATCCATGAAAAGACGCGCAGGCGGCTGCTTCCCGTACTGGCGGCAAAACTTTCTGAAAAAAAGGTGGAGATACGCGGGGATGAGCCGGTTCGGGAGATTCTGCCGGACTGCGTCCCGGCGTCCGAGGAAGATTACGCCGCAGAATATCTGGATTACATTCTTTCCATCAAAACCGTGGCCGGCATCGAGGAAGCCATCGCGCATGTCAACCGCTACAACACCAGACATTCCGACTGCATTATCACCCGCGACGAGGCTGCCGCGGAGAAATTCCTGCAAGAGGTGGACGCCGCCTGTGTGTATGTCAACGCTTCCACCAGATTTACGGACGGCGCGGAATTCGGTTTCGGCGCGGAAATCGGCATCAGCACTCAGAAGCTTCACGCCAGAGGGCCGATGGGGCTGAAAGCACTGACTTCTTATAAATATTGTATCCGAGGAGACGGGCAGATCCGGGAATAGACCGCGCCGAAACCCCGCGTTCCAAGTCGTTCCGGTATTGCCTGGATGACTTCGGATCTTCCGCCAGGGAAGAGGGCTGGGCTTCCTCGTAATGGTTCCGCCGCTTTTTGGGGAAAAAGGGGAAATTTCTGATGGAAAACGCAGGTGCGTTGTGCTATGATAGAAGTACTTCACAAAAAAGCGGTTTTTGGTTACGGATCCATAGGATCCGGCAGGAAGGCAGGGTATCTGTGCGTCCGCCAAAGCCGCTTTACAGAAGAACGTTTTCAGATATGGAAGGCATGTCCGCCCAAGCGGACAGGAAGGTATAGGCTGAACGAATTGCATTCTTTCAGCCGGAGGTCTGTGTTACGTACAAAGTCTCCAGACTTTGGAAGGAGCGTGGTTCTTAAAATGGAGTTCAGGACGGCGGTGTCACCAAAGGATGTGAAGCATTATACGACGGAACGTTTACGGGAAGAATTTCTGATTCAGGATCTTTTCGTGCCGGGCAAGGTGAAGCTGGTGTACAGCCACATAGACCGGGTCGTTACGGGCGCGGCGGTACCGGTGGAGCCGCTTGCGCTGACGGCGGCGGCGGAACTCCGGGCGGAATATTTCTGCGAGAGGCGGGAGCTGGGAATCATCAACATCGGAGGCCCGGGAACGGTCACGGTAGACGGGCGCCGGTACGAGGTAAGCTTCCAGGAAGCCATGTACATCGGCAAAGGCTCGAAAGAAATCCTCTTTGCCAGCGAGAGACCGGACGTTCCGGCGAAGTATTATCTGAATTCCGCCCCGGCGCATAAAACCTATCCGACCGTCCGGATCAGGCTGGAGGGTACGCCGGAAGAAGGCGTAGTGATCGTAAAACCGCAGAACCAGGTGGAACTTGGTTCCTTGGAAGACGCCAACCACCGGGTGATCCGTAAATATATCCTGCCCGGACAGGTGGAAAGCTGCCAGCTGGAGATGGGCATGACCAGGCTGGAGCCGGGGAGCGTGTGGAATACCATGCCGAGCCATACCCACGACAGGCGGATGGAGGTCTATCTGTATTTTGAAATGTCGCAGGACGCGTTTGTCGTGCATTTCATGGGGGAGCCGGGGCAGACCCGCCACATTGTCATGCGCAATGAGGAAGCGGTGCTTTCCCCTAGCTGGTCGATCCATTCCGGGTGCGGAACCGGAGCCTATGCCTTTATCTGGGGCATGGCGGGGGAAAACCAGGACTTTGGCGACATGGACGCAGTGGCGATGAAGGATCTGCGGTGAGGAAGAAGCGCGCAAAGGGGAAATCACATCGGGAATGTTATAGAGATCGGGACAGGCGTAAAAATAGAACAGATCTAAAAACAGGTCTGGAAATAGATCCAGCGTAATCACTACCGTCTACGGATACAAAGCTTTGCAGCGGTATCAGCTGAAGTCCAATGCGTGAGATGGAGGAATCATAAGGAGACGACTGACAATGAACGTAGTAGGATTCAACGGCAGCCCGCGCACAAGCGGCAGCGCGGCGTGGGCGATCAGCACAATATTGGAAGCCGCAAAAGACCGTGGAGCGGAAACCATGCTGTTTCATTCCGGCGAACTTGACATCAGGCCATGCAAGGGATGTCTCGGCTGTGTCAAGAGCGACCGCTGATTCATGAAAGACGACATGCAAGGGAGATACGACGCGCTTGAAACTGCCGACGCGCTCATACTCGGTACGCCAATCTATATGGGACAGATGAGCGCACAGGCAAAGACCTTCACCGACCGCCTTTTCGCACAGCTCACCCCGCGCTTCTCCCCACGTTTCAAAGAGGAGAACGCCGGGAAGAAACTACTGGTGTTTGTCTTCACTCAGGGCAACCCTGACGCGGGCAAGTTCCAGACCTACATCGCCTATACCGAGGAGATGTTCGGATTGCTGGAGTTCAAAGTAAAAGACGTGGTGGTGGCTGCCGGCACGCGTAGCGGGCCAGCGAGCGAACAGGAAGGCCTGACTGGCCAGCTGGAGTCCGTCGGCGAGGCGTTGTGTGGCGAAGGGCTGTGACTGGTATCATTTGATGGTAGGCCAGCCATAGAAACAGCATAGAAAATAGAATAGAAATAGATCTGGAATAGACATAAAAATAGATCATAGAAATGATAGAACAGAGATGATAGAATAGAAATGATAGAACAGAAATGATAGAACAGAGATGATAGAATAGAAGTGATAGAACAGAAATGATAGAACAGAAATGATAGAATAGAAATGATAGAACAGAAATGATAGATATAGAAATGATAGAACAGAAATGATAGATATAGAAATGATAGAACAGAAATGATAGAATCCAGCTGATGGGACAGAGCTGACGGAATCCAGCTGATGGGACAGAGCTGACGGAATAGAGCTAATGGAATCCAGCTGATGGAATCAAAATGATAGAACAGAGATAGAAGGGCAGGAATCATACGGCATGGGGGATTTTATTCAGAAATTTTCCTTGGAGGGAAAAGTCGCCTGGATCACGGGCGCTTCCTATGGGATCGGCTTTGCCATCGCGACGGCTTATGCCCAGGCGGGAGCCGCCGTCGTTTTCAACGACGTCAGCCGGGAGCTGGTGGACAAGGGGCTTGCGGCTTATGCGGAAAAAGGCGTCCGGGCGCACGGCTATGTATGCGACGTCACGGACGAGATACAGGTACAGGCGACCGTGGCAAAGATCGGACGGGAAGTGGGTTCCGTTGACATTCTGGTGAACAATGCCGGGATCATCAAGCGGGTTCCCATGCATGAAATGGAAGCCAAGGATTTTCGCCAGGTCATCGACATCGACTTAAACGGCCCGTTCCTTGTGGCGAAAGCCGTTCTCCCCGCCATGATGGAGCGCCGGAGCGGCAAGATCATCAACATCTGCTCGATGATGTCCGAATTCGGGCGGGAAACCGTTTCCGCGTATGCGGCGGCAAAAGGCGGCTTAAAAATGCTGACGAAGAATATCGCGTCCGAATACGGAGAATATCATATCCAATGCAACGGTATCGGGCCGGGTTATATCGCGACCCCGCAGACCGCGCCGCTGCGCGAGGTTCAGCCGGACGGCGGCAGACACCCTTTCGACCGGTTCATCCTTTCCAAGACCCCTGCGGCGCGCTGGGGAACGGCGGAAGACCTGCAAGGGCCTGCGGTGTTCCTTGCGTCCGAGGCTTCCGACTTCGTAAACGGGCTGATCCTGTACGTGGACGGCGGGATCTCCGCTTATATCGGGAAACAGCCGTCCTAGGAAAGACTTGGCGCCTTGGCGGAAAGGGGAGACGGAAAGGTTCCCTGACGGCCGCCCTGCCGCCCCTGCCCCGCGGGAAGCTTTCCGCAGGGCGTGACACAGGGCGGCTCGTAAAGGGCGCGGCGTTACTCACAAATTTGCAAGCGAGAAGGAGGATCTGGGATCTATGGACGCAGTTTTAGAAAAGCTCAGCAAAATCGGCATCGTGCCGGTGGTAAAAATTGACAGGGTAGAGGATGCGGTTCCTCTTGCCAGGGCGCTCTGCGCCGGAGGGCTTCCCTGTGCGGAAGTGACGTTCCGCACCGACGCGGCTTCCGGCGCGATCAAGGCCATCACGGAGAAGTTTCCGCAGATGTGCGTGGGGGCCGGCACTGTTCTGAATGCGGCCCAGGTGGACGCCGCGATCGGAGCGGGGGCGCAGTTTATCGTAAGCCCCGGCATCAACCCTAAGACAGTCAAATACTGCCTGGACAAGGAGATCCCCATCACTCCCGGCACCTCCACGCCCAGCGACTTAGAACAGGCGATTGAGTTCGGCCTGGAAGTCGTGAAATTCTTTCCGGCGGAACAGTCCGGCGGCCTGGCGAAAATCAAAGCCATGTCGGCGCCCTATGTGAATATGAAGTTCCTGCCCACCGGAGGAATCAGCGCGAAAAACCTGACGTCCTATCTGGATTTTGACAAGGTGGTCGCCTGCGGAGGTTCCTGGATGGTTTCCGGCGACCTCATCAACGCGGGGGCATGGGATCGGATCGAGCAGCTCGCCCGGGAGGCCGTACAGCTTATGCTTGGCTTTGAGCTGGCGCATGTGGGGATCAATGCGGAGAATGAAGAAGAAGCCGCCAAAGCGGCCGAACGCTTTTCCTTTTTGTTCGGAGTACCCGCGAAGCCGGGGAATCTGTCTATTTTTGCCGGAAATATTTTAGAAGTCATGAAAACTCCTTATTTTGGGAAACAGGGGCATATCGCTATCCGGACGAACTATATGGACAGGGCGGTCAACTACCTGGAAGGCGTCCTCGGCGTGGAGTTCCGCTGGGAATCCGCCAAAAAAGACGAGAAGGGGAAGCTGAAAACCATTTATCTGAAAGAAGAGATCGGCGGCTTCGCGGTACATCTGGTACAGAAATAGGCTGCCGGAAAGCGGGACACGGACAGGGAAATCCAGAGGGAAGCCCAGGCGTGGAAGCCAGACGGAAGAGACCAGACGGGAAGAGCCGGATCGGAAGCCCGGATGGAAAGAGCCGGACGGAAGAAACCAGGCGTGGAAGCCGGCTCGGAAGAGACCGGAGGGAAAGAGCCGGACGGGAAGAGACCGGGCGGGGAAGCGCAGGAAAGCAAGATCGCGGAAAGGAACGGAACATGGCAAAAGTGATCACCATGGGTGAGATCATGTTGAGGTTATCGACACCCAATTATGAAAAATTGATCCAAGCGGATGAATTTGACGTGAACTATGGCGGCGGCGAGGCGAACGTGGCGGTTTCTTTAGCCAATTACGGCCATGACGCCGAATTCGTGACAGCGGTGCCCGACAACGAGATCGGCGAATGCGCGGTGGCGGCGCTGCGGAAATACGGGGTCGGAACACGGCACGTCGCCAAGTGCGGCGAAAGGCTCGGGATCTATTTTCTGGAAAGCGGCTCTGCCATGAGAGCGTCCAAAGTGGTTTATGACAGGGCGCATTCTTCCATTTCCACCGCGGCCGAAGCGGACTTTGACTTTGACGCCGTCTTTCAAGGCGCCGACTGGTTCCATTTCACCGGGATCACTCCGGCGCTGTCCGACGCGGCGGCGCTTCTGACGGAAAAAGCGCTGATCGCGGCGCGCAGGCATGGCGTGAAAGTATCCGTTGACCTGAATTTCCGCAAAAAACTGTGGACTTCGGAAAAAGCGAAGAAGGTCATGACGGGCCTGATGAAATATGTGGACGTCTGTATCGGCAACGAGGAAGACGCGGAACTGGTGCTGGGCTTCAAGCCCGGGAAAACCAATGTGACGAGCGGAGAACTGGAACTGTCCGGCTACGCTTCTGTGTTCGAGCAGATGGTGGAAAAATTCCATTTTGAATATTGCGTTTCTTCTCTGCGCGTCAGCCGCTCCGCTTCCGACAACGGCTGGTCCGCCTGTATCTATTCCAGAGATACCAAGGAATTTTACCATTCCAAAGCATACCGTATCCATCCGATCATCGACCGCGTAGGCGGCGGGGATTCCTTTGCCGCCGGGGTGATCTGCGGCCTGCTGGACGGGCGGGATTTCAAAGCGGCGCTGGAATACGGCGTGGCGGCTTCCGCCTTGAAGCATACGATTCCCGGCGATTTCAACCTCGTGTCCAGAAAAGAAGTGGAAACCTTGGCGGGCGGGGATGCGTCGGGACGGGTACAGCGTTGAGGAACGGTTTTTCTTCCGGGGCGGTTCCGAAACGGGAAGGCGGAAAGAATGGCATTCTTTCCACCGGAGCTTTTTGTGCTACGCGTAAAGTTTCCGGACGTTGAAAGAAGCATGGTGATCAGCAGGAAAAGAATGACGGTCAGGAGGGGTCTGCGTGGAACAGTTTTTGATCCGCAATACTACCAAAGAGCAAAGGGAAGAGATTGTAAGGAACGCCCTGGACTGCGGCGGAGGCGGCTGCGAGAACTGTTCCGCCTGCGGCGCGTATGGCGCGGTCGATCCTTATGATATGTACCAGGCCTATATTGACGGAAAAAAAGAGCTGGATGAAATCAACCGGGAATTTCAGGCCAGGTATCTTCGATAAGCCGGAAAGACATCCGCGCAAATTCAGCAAGGGGGAAGCCTATGGCTCGGAATCGCTTATGGGAAACTTTTTGTGCCTTGACAGATATTTACAGCCCTTCCTTTGGGGAGCGGCAGTTATGCGACTTCTTAAAAGCCCGTCTCGGGAGGCTGTCCGTGGAATGCCATGAGGACGCCGCCGGAGAGCGGTTCGGAGGGAGCTGCGGCAATTTATACGGCTTTCTTGCGGGCAGTGCCGGGGCAAGCCAGACGCCGCTTCTTTTTTCCGCGCATATGGACACGGTGGAGCCGGCTCTGGGAAAGCGGCCCTTTCTGCGGGGCGACGGCCGCGTGACCTCTCAGGGCAGCACCATCCTCGGAGCGGACGACAACGCGGGGATCGCCGTTTTACTGGAAGCATTGGCCAGGCTGAAAGAGGGGAACCTTCCCCATTGCCCGGTAGAACTGCTTTTTCCGATCGCGGAAGAGCGTTACTGTCTGGGTTCGGCGGAAGCGGATTACAGCCTTTTCCGTTCCAAAGAAGCCTATGTGCTGGATCTGAGCGGCGAAATCGGAGAAGCGGCCCATGCCGCGCCGACCATTCTTTCCGTTTCCGTTACCGTGGAAGGGAAAGCGGCCCACGCGGGCTTCGCGCCGCAGGACGGAGTCCACGCCATTGCGGTCGCGGCCAAAGCCATAGCCCGCATACCGCAGGGCGAGTCGCGGGCAGGAGCGGAAACGGCCTCCCCCTCTGTGCCGGTCACTTGCAACCTCGGGCAGATCAGCGGCGGCGAAGCGGACAATATTGTTCCCGCACGGTGCAAAGTCACCGGTGAAATTCGGAGCTTTTCGCATGAAGCCGCGATAGCCCGGTGGGAGCTGGTAAAAGCGGTGTTCGCGGAAGAAGCGGACAAAGCCGGAGCGGTGATCCAGGCGGAGCATAAGGTGGGGATCACCGCCTACGAAACGCCGCTGGACGCGGAAGTGGCAAAGCGGTTTCAGAGGGCCTGCGGGGAGAACGGCATACCCTGCCGGATCCATGCCACCATGGGCGGCAGCGATAACAACAACTTCGCGCTTCACGGCATAAAAGGGCTGGTGCTGGCCTGTTCCATGCACGACGTGCATAGCGCCAGAGAATGGTGCCGGCTGGACGAACTGGAAGCCTGTACCCGGCTTGTCCTGTCCTTAGTCAGAGCGGACGTGCGGTAGGAACGCGCGGTCAGAGCCGGAACATGGGAATCATCGGGACTCTCGCGCCTGGTCTCGGCACAGGCGGCAAAACCGCGCAGACAGACGTGTGCCGCTGCGTGCGGCAAAGGCGCACAGATAGGAAGATACGTGAAAATACCACTACAGTATCAGCGGACGGAATATGACTGCGGGCCCACCAGCCTGCTGAACGCGGTCAGCTTCTTGATGAACCGGGAAGAAATACCGCCGGACGTCCTGCGTTATGTGATGATGTACACCTTGGACAGCTATAACCACAAAGGGGAAGCCTGTAAAAACGGCACTTCCCGGATGGCGATGCTGTTTCTGAGCAGCTGGCTGAACCAGTACGCCAAGGCGACCAGATTTCCTCTTTCCTGTGAATACCTCAGCGGCGACCGGGTGCGTATCACGGAGGACAGCAAAGTGGTCGAGGCCCTCCGGCAGGGCGGCGCGGCGGTGGTGCGCCTGCTCTACGGCTGCGAGCATTATGTCACTCTCACCGGCTTTTCCGGGCGCAGGCTGGAGCTGTTCGATCCCTATTACCGGAGACGCCCCTTTAAGCAGGAAGGGATTTCCATCCTTACGGATAAACCGCATTCCGCCAACCGGAGTCTGCCGTTCGAGATGCTGAACCAGACCGGACGTCTGCCCTACGCGCTGGGTCCGGAAGAGAGCCGGGAAGCGGTGCTGCTGTTCCATACCGGCACCCGCAGGACGCCGGAGAGTACGATTGAATATTTTTTATAAGGAGCCTATGTTATGCGCATGAAAGACAGGAAGACCCTTTGCGTACACGGCGCGAAGGACGGACATAACAACACGGGGGCGGTCGCCGTGCCGATCTATCAGTCGGCGACCTTCGCCCATCTGGGAGTGTCGAAGAGTACCGGGTACGACTATTCCCGCCTGCAGAACCCGACCAGGGAAGCCCTGGAAAAAACAGTCGCGGCGTTAGAGGGCGGGGCGGAAGCCATCGCCTTTTCCACAGGCATGGCGGCCATGACGGTTCTGATGGAACTCTTCGCGCCGGGGGCGCACATCGTCGCTTCCCGGGATCTGTACGGCGGCTCGGTGCGCCTGCTGGAGCATGTGGTGAAAAAAAACGGGCTGGAAGTGGACTATCTGGATACCGGAGATCTCACGCGGCTCCGGGCGGCGATCCGGGAGCATACCAGGGCGATTTTTGTGGAAACGCCCACCAATCCCATGATGCAGGTGACGGATCTGGCGGCGGCGGCGCGGCTTGCCAAAGAGCGAGGGATCCTGCTGATTGCGGACAATACCTTTCTGACCCCCTACTTCCAGCGCCCTCTGGAACTGGGCGCGGATGTCGTGCTGCACAGCGCGACCAAGTATCTGGGCGGCCACAATGATACGCTGGCGGGTTTTCTGGTGGCGGATTCGCCTGAAATCATAGAGAAGCTGCGTTTTTTCAGCAAGACCATCGGCGCGTGCCTTGCCCCGTTTGACAGCTTCCTGATCCTGCGCGGAATCAAGACCTTGGCGGTACGCATGGAGCGCATTCAGGAGAACGCCCTGCGCCTGGCGCAGTGGCTGGGAACCCAGGAAAAAGTGCGGGCCGTCCATTACGTGGGGCTTCCCTCCCATCCTGGTTACGAGGTTTCCCGCCGGCAGGCTGCAGGCTTCGGCGGCATGATCTCTTTTGAGCTGGACAGCGAGGAAACGGCGAGGAGGCTTCTGGAAAGAGTGCGGCTCATTCTGTTTGCCGAGAGCCTGGGAGGGGTGGAAACCCTGATCACTTATCCGCTTTTGCAGACCCATGCCGACGTGCCGCAGGAAGTCCGGGAGGAGCTGGGGATCAACGGACGCCTGCTTCGGCTTTCCGTGGGAATCGAGGCGGTGGAAGACCTGATTGAGGATTTGGAGGCGGCGCTTGCATGAAATATGAACGTGGTTTTGACGCCGTGGCCGGAGAAACAGGCACGGCTGGCCTGACATACGACTTTGACGCCGTGACCGAACGGACGGACACGGATTCCCTGAAATATGATTTTGCCGCGGAGCGCGGCAAGCCGGAGGGGCTTCTTCCTCTATGGGTCGCGGACATGGATTTCCCCGCGCCGCCGGAAGTGCTGAAAGACTTGCAGAAATCCGTGGCACACGGAATCTTCGGCTACACCGAGGCAAAGGACGCGTATTACCAGGCTCTGATCCAGTGGTTCCATCAGCGGCTGGATTATGATTTCACACGGGAGGAAGTGGTCAAAACGCCGGGGGTCGTCTTTGCCTTGGCACAGGCCATCCGCGCTTTCACCGAACCGGGCGACGCGGTACTCATACAGACCCCGGTGTATTATCCTTTTTATGAGATCATACGCGACAACGGCAGGAAACTGGTCAGAAATCCCTTGCGCTACGCAGACGGCGCCTATGAGATGGATTTTGAGGATCTGGAGCGCAAGGCCGCGGAGGAAAAGGTGAAGCTGCTGATCCTGTGCAGTCCCCACAACCCGGTTGGGCGCGTGTGGACACGCGAGGAACTGACGCGGCTGAACGCCGTCTGTGAGAAAAACGGCATTGTCGTGCTTTCGGATGAGATCCACTGTGATTTCACCTACCCGGGACAGCTCCACACCTGCTTCGGAAAGATCAGCGAGACGGCCGTCGTCGCCACCGCTCCGAGCAAAAGCTTCAACCTTGCGGGTCTCCAGGTGTCCAACATCATCGTCAAAGACAGCAGCATGAGGGGCAGGCTCAAAAAAGAAATCGCAAGGAGCGGATACAGCCAGCTCAACACCCTGGGGCTGGCCGCCTGTAGGAGCGCCTACGCCTGGGGGGGCGGCTGGCTGGAGCAGTTAAAGGCATATCTGGCTGAAAATGTCCGCCTGACGAGAACTTTTCTGGCGTCCTGCCTGCCGGAGATCCGGCTCGTAGAGCCGCAGGGCACTTATCTGCTGTGGCTGGACTTTTCCGCTCTGGGGCTGACGCAGGCCGAGCTGGACCGGCGCATAGTCTACGGCGCGAAGCTGTGGCTGGACAGCGGCAGCCTGTTCGGCAGGGAGGGCGAGGGCTTCCAACGGATCAATATCGCGTGTCCGAAAGCCACGCTGTCGGAAGCCCTGCACCGGCTGAAACAGGAATTTGCCGCAAGGTAGAGGAAGAAATGGAGCCTGCTCCGCGGGATCTCCCGCGGGAAGATCCCGCGGAGCAGGAACAGGCGGTTTCAGGCTATCCGAAATATTTCCCCAGTGTCCTTGCGACCGCTCCTTTCCCCGCGGAAAGCTCACGGAAATACTCTTTGACACGCTCCGCCAGTCCCGCCTGGAATAAGTCCACGCCGAAGATTTTTTCGTTCCGGAGCAGAGGATCCAGACCGGAAAGATCCTTAGGAGCCTCCGTCAGCTCAAACCCCGCCACGTAAGGAACCACGGTATCCAGCAAAGGATCGGAGCTTAAGGGGAAGGTCTGCCCGCCGTCGTCCGTTCCCATCAGATAACGCAGCCAGCCCGCGAACACGAGCGGAATCCCGGTCAGGCTTTCCGCCGCCGCGTTCCCGCCGCGTTTCCCGTAAGCCTTGATCGTCTCCCCGAACCGGATGGAGAGTTTCTGGGAAGTGTCCGTGGCGATCCTCTGGGGCGTATCCGGGAGGAACGGATTGGGGATCCGGCTGCTGACTACCTCGTCAATAAACTTCTGCGGGTCGATGATGCCGGGATGGACCACCACAGGCAGGCCCTCCAGGTAGCCGATGGTTTCCGCCATTTTTTTCAGCAGCGGATTTTTCATCTCCTCCGAAATCAGGGTATAGCCCAGCAGGCAGCCGTAGACTGCCAGCGCGGTGTGCAGGGGATTCAGACAGGTGCAGACCTTCATCTTCTCCACCTTGTCCACGGTTTCCCGGTCGGCGAACAGGATCCCGGCTTGTTCCAGGGGCGGCCTGCCGTTGGGGAACTGATCCTCGATGACCAGGTATTCGCACTCTTCGGCGTTGACGAAAGGGGCGATGTAAGTATTCTTGGACGTGACCACAGGCTCCAGGCCCTCTATGCCGCTCTGGGCGAGCATTTCCTCCACGGCGGCGTCCGGGCGCGGAGTGATCTTGTCGATCATGCTCCAAGGGAACGAGACGCGCCCGGGATCCTTCACGTAGGCCAGGAAGCCGGACTCCGCCAGACCAGCGCCGCACCAGGCCGAGGCGAAAGCGGTCACGGCGGCGGCCAGCTTATCCCCGTTGCGGGAACAGTTGTCCATGCTGACCATAGCGATGGGGAGCCGGCCGCTCCGGTAGCGGCCGTATAATAGAGAAACCACTTTTCCCAGATAGCCGGAGGCCTTTTCAGGGCCGTTTGCAAAATCCAGCTCAATGCCGGGCAGGAGCTTCCCTTCGCTGTCGGTCAGGGCATAGCCTTTCTCGGTAATGGTAAAACTGGACATCTGCAAAGAGGGCGAGGAAAAGATCTCATTCAGCCGCCGGAAATGGGCTTCCTGTTCCCGGTCCAGAATCAAGGCTTCCAGAACGCTGCCGACGATCGTCTTTTCCATGGATCGGTCCGGCTTCAAGGTCACGAGGATCGAAAGATTGTCATGGGGCAGATACATTTTTTCGATGATCTCATAATCATACCCTTCCGCCGCGATCAGCCCGGTGCCATACGCGCCGCTGTTTAACAGCTTCTGCACCGCGTTCGCCTGGAACGCCCGGAAGATATTCCCCGCCCCGAAATGGATCCAGGCCGGAGCCGCAAGGGTCTGGCGCCTTACTGTTTCATAGTCAAAAGCCGGGAGCTGATACCCCGCTTGCGCAAAAGCCGACGGATGTTCCTGTACTTCTTTTAAGGTAAGCTGCATCAAGACGACCGTTCCTTTCCGAATGGGAATCCATTCTGAGATAAAGCCGGAAAGACGGAGCTTTCCGGCGGTTTGTTTACCGTTTCCGGTGCTGTTTTTCAATGGCCTCCCACAGACCGTTCAGGTAGGAGGCGCCCAGCGCCCGGTCGTAAAGCCCGTATCCCGGCATCGCCTGTTCCCCCCAGATCATGCGTCCGTGATCCGGACGGATAGGCCCGGTAAAGCCGATGTCGTAGAGAGCGAGCATGATTTCGTACATATCGAAGCTTCCGTCCGCCGACAGATGGGCGGATTCTTCAAAGTCGGTGGGCGAGTTGAATTTCAGGTTGCGCACATGGGCGAAGTGGATCCGTCCTTTCAGGGAACGGATCATATCCGGCAGGTCGTTTTCCAGGTTCGTTCCATAGGAGCCGGAACAGAACGTCACGCCGTTGTGAGGATTGTCCACCATCTTCATCATACGCAGGATGTTCTGCTTGCTGATGATGATCCGGGGCAGGCCGAACACGCTCCAGGCCGGGTCGTCGGGGTGGATCGCCATGTGAATATCGTAACGGTCGCAGACGGGCATGATCCTTTCCAGAAAATATTTCAGGTTGGAAAATAAGGTGTCTTCGTCAATATTTTTGTACAGTTCAAACAGCTCCCGGATCTTCGCCATCCGCTGCGGTTCCCAGCCCGGCAGGAGCGCCCCGTTGGCATCGGCGGAGATGGCTTCAAACATCTTTTCCGGTTCCAGGGCGTCCACCGCTTCCTGCGTATAGGCAAGCACGGTCGAGCCGTCCGGGCGGACGCGCGCAAGCTCCGTCCTGGTCCAGTCGAACACCGGCATGAAATTGTAGCACACCATAGGAACCCCGGCTTGTCCCAGGCGTTCCAGGGTCAGGATATAGTTGTCGATGTAGCGGTCGCGCTCCGGCGTCCCGGCCTTGATGGCGTCATGGATATTCACGCTCTCAATGCCCGCCAGACGCAGGCCCGCGTCCTCGATCTCTTGTTTCAATGCCAGGATGTCCTGTGTTTCCCAGACCTCGCCGGGGGATGTCTGGTAAAGAGTGGAAATTACCCCGCTGACCCCGGGAATCTGCCGGATCTGGCGCAGCGATACGGTATCATATCTGCTGCCGAACCATCGTAACGTCATCTGCATCAATACGTCCTCCTTCCTATGTGGCGACCGCTTGTCTGTCTCCAGTATATCCATTCCATAAATGCAAGAAAAGCACAAAAATTGCTTGAAATAAGGTAAAAGTTGCGGTATTATCAGGTGGAAAGTGGGAAAAAAACAGGAAACTGGGAAGGAGCGGGATATGCCGGGGAAAGAAGAGGAAACAAGGCTGCGCCGTCTGGAAGCGGCGGATGAACGCCAGTACATGATCCATGAAAAGTACGAAGTCTATGAAAAACAAGGCGCCCCCTCGGGAGCCTTGACGTTCCATTATCACAGTTTCTATGAGATCATCTACGTGCTGGAGGGGGATTACGCTTCCATGATCGAGGAACGGACTTATCATATGAAGAAAGGGGATTTCCTCCTGATCGACGCCAATAAAATGCACAAGTACCATTTCATCGAAAAGAGGCACGATACTTCCAGGCGTCTGATCGTATGGATCACCAAGGAAATGCTGGACGACCTGTCACGGGAGGAAGTGGATCTGAAATCCTGCTTCACGCTCTACGGCACCCGCGCCTACCATTTTCCGGTGTATTATGAGGAAATGCTGAGGAACTGCCTCCTGAAACTGGCCATGCCGGAAATGCCGGACGTGGATCTGCCGGGGGCGAAGCCTGTCTTGGACAGAGGGTATCTGACGCTGTTCTTTGTGTACCTGAACGCCCTCTGCGGACGCAGGGAGTATCTTTTCAGCGCGCAGAAGGGAACGCAGCACCCTATGGTGGAACAGGTGTTAGCCTATATCGACGAACACATCTCGGAACCCATCCTGGTGGAAGACCTGGCGGAGCAGGTGCATATGAGCAAATATCATTTCCTGCGCAAATTCAAGGAATGGACGGGAGTGACCGCCCATGCGTTCGTGATCCACAAGCGGCTGATCAAGGCAAGGGAGGCGATCAGGGAGGGCAGGAGCATTACGCAGGCATACCAGTGTGCCGGGTTCAGCGATTATTCCTCGTTCCTGCGCAATTTCAAGAAAGCATACGGAGTACCGCCGGGAAAAAAAACCTTACCCGTTGGATGAGGACGGGTAAGGTTTTCTCTATTATGAAGGATGCGCGACTGCTATTTTTCCGCCTGATCCGGCTGATGGTCGTCCGGCTTTCCGTGCCATCCGACGGCCGTGCCAGGCGCGGTGCTTTGGAGCTTCAAGACGCTGCCCGAAAGAGGAAGCCCGGAAGAAGCCTGTCTGTCAGGCAGTGTCCTTTCTAAAAAACAAAGATGCTTGACTGCTGCTATTTTAGTCCAAAAGAACCCCCTTTTACTGGAAAGTCTTTTCCTGGAACAAGTACTTACAAATATCCCCCTTTTTTACGCATTGTATACATAGCTGGCTGTTGTCTGCGGCAGTTCCTCGGTATATCCGTAAATATGGGTATAGTGGGTAACGGAGGCTCGGTAAGTCGCCCCGTCCACAGCCGGGAGATACCAGTAATCAGCGGTATAAGAAGTTGCGTTCGTCGTGTAGCTTCCTGCGGAGTCGGTTGCCACCGTCGCCCAGCCGTACCAGTAACTGCGTTCGATCACGAGGTTCTTCGTGCCGACCACGGAGGCCGTTCCTACCGTCTGGGTAATGGCTTTGACAACAAAACCGCCTTGCACGTGCTTCGCAAGCGAAACATTGCAGTTCGTGAAATAAGTAGCGGAAAACGGCACGACCGCGTAATAAGTCGTCCACTCCGCGTCCTGCGTCACGATGGCGGCGGCAGCGGGATCCAGTACAAGGATGCCGCCGGAAACCGGCTCCGCAGGCGGGCTGGCCGCAGCGGCTTCGGCGCCCGACAGCGCCAGGGCCAGGAAAACGGCGCAGATACCGCGCAACAGCTTTTGGATCCTCTGACGGGACAAAAGAATCCTGCCGCTGACTGGAAAAAGCCGTAACATGTCCTGTTTCCTCCTTTCCCGGCAGGATGGGCTTCCGGCGTGGCTCCCCCTAAGTTTCCGCACCGTCCGCGGTCTGCCGTTAGTCGAGTAGATCTGTTAATATTGCTGTTCATAGAAAGAATGTCGAAACCGAGTAAAAGATTACAAGAAAAAATAAAGAAAATTATGGAAATTTTGTGGGGGGGGGGAAGCGGCGGCTTTCCCCGCCCGGAAGCTGTCTGCCGGCTACCTCCCGCAGCTTCTTGCCGGGGTGTTCAGGGCAGTCATCTCCTGCCCGGCAGTCGCGTTCTGCCCGGCAGTCGTCTGCTCCTGATATGCGGCGGCGATCCTCAGCATGGCAGCCAGCTCCAGTTCCCCGCTGATCCGGTATTGCGTAACCGGGTCGGTATAGTAGATCAGGTACTCCGTTCTGCCCTTCTCTGTTTTTTCATAGACGTCCATGGCTGTTCCGCCCTGCTCCACCCGCTCCAGAAAGTCATGGCCGGGAAAGAGGGCGGAAGCCACGACAGGGGAGGACGTCGCATAGTGCGTCGCCTGGATCCGCAGCGCGGAGGCCGAGTCGGCGGAAGAAAACTGCTCGATAATATCGGTCGTCATGCCCTGCTGCAAAAGCTCCACATGGGAGACGGACAGGCCTTCCGGCAGTCCGGCGGGATCCCAGAGGTATGGCGCGTAGGGCTTCGGCACTTCCTCCAGGCTTTCATACCGGAATTGCTTCCGTGCCTGCGGCAGGAGAATGATGACATCCTCTTCATACTCGGAGAGGTTGCCGGAAGCGATTTGGAAAAATCCGTTTCCATCTTCGGATATTGTGGATATTCCGCCAAAGGTAACGGTGGCGGCAAACGCCATCGCCAGGGCGGAGCCTGTGAGGAAGGGATATTTCCAGACCCGGTAGGCCTTCGCCTCTTTGAGGGCTGGCTGCGTCAGCCGGAGGATGGAACGGAAAGAGCCGTCCGGTCTCCGGACATAGTTTTCCGGGGCGTAATCCGCCAGCTTCAGGATGTTTGCCGAGAACAGCGTCAGCCGGCGCCCCAGGAAGCCTTCCTCATAGCGGAACTGCTGATAGCGGCCTTCAAATCGTTTCAGCGCGCGCTGCGCGTTGAAATAACCCGAATCGGCGGCTTCCTGGAGTTTGGTGATCAGGTTCAGGGTGGCTTCCATTTCGGCGGGGGCGGAGTCTGGCCGGGCGGTCAGATCCTCCAGCCGGTTCCACAGCGTCCGCAGCAGTTCCTCCCTGTTTTCCCCGTTCCGGGCCGCCGCGGCGGTCGGTTTCAGGTTCCATCTCCGGAATTCCGCATTCTGTGCCAGGAGCTTCCTGATCCGGCGGTTAAAATCCAGAAGCCGGCCGTTTTCCCCTGACAGCCTGCTTTCCGGAAGATCCGGGTTCTTCTGGAAGGAACGCCTTTCTTTTACACTTTGTTTTTTGGGTCGCATGAGCTGCCTCCTGTTACACAATTCATGGCAGAATCCCCGAATTTACACAATTTTCAGTCTGCCTTCTGTTTCCGTTGGTCTTTCCCTATGGTTCAAAGAAGGCCAAGTTTCAGAGCCAGCTTCTTTTTCAAGGCCGCCAGCCGGGCCGCCGCGCTTTCTTCGCTTGTCCTGAGGACGTCCGCGATTTCCGCAATGGGATGCGCCTGGAGATAATACATGTCGAACAGCAGCCGTTCGTAAGGGTTCAGCATCACTTGAAGGATATTGTCCAGTTTCGTGATCCCGTAACGTTCCTCCAGCTGGAGCAGCTCCGCCAGACGCTTTTCCCAGTCCGCCGGGGGCAGTCGCTCCGCCCGCCGGTTCAGCCGGGTGGTTTTCGCCGTCAGCACATCCAGCAGCCATTCCCCTTGGGCCGGATGCAGTTTCAGCAGCTTCACGTTCCGGGCCGCGTCATAGAACGTCTCCTGTACCAGGTTCTCCGCCGCCATCTTGCTGCTGAGCAGGCCTAAGGCGGCAGTAGATAACTTCCCATAGTTTTCATCGAACAGCCGGTCGAGCAGTTTCCCGTTTTCCTGGTCTTCCCGGTGTCCGTCGTCGTGTCCGTCCATGGCCGTGTCCCTCCTTTCCTCCGCCGTGACAAGTCCTTGGGTATGTATTTTTCTATTATATAATTTTTACCTGATTTTAGCAAAGAAGATTTTATGAAAAAAATATGAAATTTGAGGAAATTTGTTGCTGTTCAGCGGCAGCCTCCAGACCGCGAGGCTCCGGCTGGCCGTTGACAAGGCGGGCCTGCCATGGTATCCTACGTGTAAGCAGCGAGCCAAGTGTGCGAAGTACACTTTGTGCCGCGAAGCGGCCTTGACAAGTACAGGAGGATTCTGATGGTAAACAAGCAGAATCTGACTGTACGAAGTCAAGTGGTTGTGAAGCGGGCGTTTGGCGAGCGCACACGAACCGCGAGTGTGCGAAGCGGATTCCTGGTACCACATTTTCAGGAGGCCAGGAAATGCCTTGGATAGGGCGTTTCCTGGCTTTTCCCGTTCCTAACGGGTTACTAACGCTAAGGCTTCTGCAAGCTCTTGGAGCGTTTTATGGGTGTAAATTCTCTCGCCCACGTCCTTGCTCGTATGCCCCATCATTAGGTCGATGCACTTCTTATTCGCCCCTGCGGAGTCGAGCAGACTGCGGAAGGTATGACGGCACTCGTGAGGGGTATGGTCGAGACCGTTAGATTCCATAAAAGCGTTCCAGAATGTATAATATTGGGACTGGCTGACCCTCTTGCCGTTGAGAGATACAAGGTATTTGCTTCCCTCCCGCACTCGTTTCTTTACTATATCCAAAATCAAGCTGTGGATTGGAACCACTCGGTCTCTCCCGGCTTTCGTCTTCAAGCCGCCCTTTATCCAATTTTCCTCAAGGTTCACGTCGGCGGTTTCAATGCTCAGAAGCTCATTTATACGGAAACCGCTATAGATGAGGATCAGGACGGTATCGGCGTATGGTTCGTGCTGGTGCGCCCAGACCGTTTCGATTTCTTCCTTATTAAAGGGTTCTTTGGACGTAGGAGGTATCGGCGCGGCGTGAATGAGTTCTGAGTTCTTCTTCGCAATGACATCAAGCTCCATGGCATAGAGGTCGAGTTTTCCGAACAGATTCTTAATCGCGCCCTGCGTACTGTAACCACATCCGCAGCCGTCAATCATCTCCTGCATCTGATACGCCTTGATAGACTTATACGGCAAGGACAAGAGAGCGGCACAATGTTTCAACGCCGCCTTATGGCTACTGGAAGATGACCTGGACATCTTGGGGAAATCCCTCACTGACCACCTATCATAGAGTTCCTGCATGGTGATTCTAGCAAGGTCGATGTCGTAGGGGTTTCGATTATACTCGGCAAGAGCCATAAGAGCTTCTTCCCTCTTGGCATAGTAACCGATGGGCCGGTATATTGGAAATCCCCGCTCATCATAGCCGTCCGTCTTCCTGGCGCAGAACGGCCGGCGGCGTTTCCCGCCCAACTTGACTACGCTTCCATATCCATTGGGATGTTTCATAAAATCACCACCTATCTCACATCGCTCTGAAAAGCGACTGCTTTCCCTAAAATCCTAATCGAGGTCAGTTCTTCTCCCACATAAACAAAAGGCTCATAAGAGGGGTTTTCAGCTTGTAAGACCAGCTTTCCTTTATCGGGATAATAGTAGACCCTCTTGAGAGTCGCTTCTTCTCCTATAATCACGGCGGCGATTTCTCCGTTTTCTACGGTCGATTGTTTTCGGATGAAAACTATGTCACCGTCCTTTATACGAGCATTCACCATGCTGTCACCTTTGCACCTCAAACAAAAATCCGCCTGTAGGTCTGCCCCCGCTTCTACATATGCCTCAAAATCCTCGTTCGCAAAGATAGGCTCCCCGCAGGCTATGGCACTGAGCAGAGGGAATCGTCTTGTATCCACCTGAAATACATTATCAAGGTCAAAAGTGCTGTTCACGTCATCCGTCATGCCCATAAGGTATACGGGAGTAGTCTGTAGGATAATGGCTAATTTTCCCAGGATTTCGTGACTGACCTTATTTATGGTACCTTTTTCATACCGGAAGACGGTTGTCCTGTCAACACCTAGCCTGTCCGCCACTTGGTCAGCCGTGAGTCCAATCTCTTTTCTCCGAGCCTTTATACGTTGTCCGATTGTCATCTCAATCACCTCCGAATCTATGATACCCTACATAATGCAAAATTGCAACATCTTTTTATGGCTGAAATGCGATTTTGCTATTGACATTCATTCAGGCACATTATATACTTATATCAAAGAGTGGCGGAAGCGCCACTACATCATTCCATATTAAGGAGGAGTCATATAATGGCTAAGATGTCAAGGTTGCGCGGAAAAATCATTGAACGCGAGACTACCCAGGAAGCGGTCGCGGATAGGATGGGTATAGACAGGTCTACGTTCTACCGCAAAATGAAAAAAGGCGGCAATCCGTTCACGGTCGAGGATGTTCAGAAAATCGCAGAGATCCTTGCCTTAACGAGTACGGAAGTAATGAAAATTTTCTTTGACATGTGAGTGGCATTTATGCCACTATAGGGAGGTGACACTGTTTTGCCGGAAGCACAGCCAATCATACCTGCTATCTTGCGGCCATCCCAAGCAGCGAAGGTTTTAGGCTCAAATGCGGAATCGGTACGGGTCCGTATGCGACAGGATTCTTTCAAGCCTTCCATTGGGACAGCGTGTCAGAACCGCAGAAGTAAAAAGTTCACTTACGAGATTTTCCCGGAACGGCTTGCAGCCTACCTCAATGTCACTGTCGATGCTGTGTACGGAAGGCTTAATGCTCCGAAGGAAAGTAAGGGAGTCTGCGGTAGCGAACGAAGCGGACAGAGAAAAGAAAACAATGACGGAAAAGGAGGTGACGGAGAATGCGGGAATGGCTGAGACGGCATCCGAAGATCAACAACTGCCGCCCTCTGATCAGGATGTATTATCTGTACTGCATTGCAGGCTGGGCGGTCGCAGATGCCAAGTACAGGCGTCTGGAAAGGAAGGAGGAAAGACGGTGAATAAGGATAAAGAGCTGTTTAGATTGGACATACATCCTGCCGTCAGGCAGTCGCATGGATGTGTCTGGGAAGACCTGGCTCACGCCGTCATCTTACAGGCCGCAGACGACTACCGCTCCGCCCTTGCTGGTGAAACCGACGAGGATGAGGATGTCGCCCGGGAATGCGAGCTTTTCTTCCTGTCGGGCTGGTTCGAGGCCCTGACGGATCTTGACGGAAGGATGCTCATGGACAGGATTAAAAGGAGATGGAGTAATGACCAAGGACGAGTACGAATACAAAATAAGAAGTCTGCAATGCGAAAACGATGAATTGCGTGAAAAGCTGAAAGCCGTCCAAAACAGGTTAGACAGCGCGGAGTATCGTATTAGGACAGACCTTGAACCACGTATAGCGGGCGAACGCAGAGCGTATGACCTCAATTTGTCAGATTGGTAAGGTAGGTGCGATATGCCGTACAAGAGCGAGAAAATCCGGCTTGCCGAAAACCAAGACAGGCGGCGCAAACTCACGCAGGAGCAAAAGGACGAGATTGTTGCGCTGTATGCTACTGGCAAACACAGCTTGCGCTCTCTCGGCAGACAGTTTGGGGTTGATAGGACATACATGAAAATCCTTGTCAACCCCGACAGGGCAGAAACAGTCAAGAATCGAATCAAGGAGCATTGGCACGATTATGTTCCCTCCAAGGAACAGCGCAACGAAATAATGCGCGAACACAGGCAGTATAAACACAGCCTGTATCTGAAAGGAGAGCTTAGAATTATGAAATGCAACGACTGTAAGTTTTGCGTCACTATGCCGCAGGAAGACGGTATTCCCGCCGATGAGTGCAGAAATCCCGCGCAAGAAGAACTGTTCGGTACGTGGGTATCTGGCTATGACGCTTGCAATTATTTGCAACCCAGAGGGGAGGCGACTGACAATGGCGAAATCCTTATCGTATGAAGAAATCGACGCAAAAAAATGAACAAATGACGACGCTTGAAATCATTCGCTTGTGCAAGGAAGTGGATTTGCTGTAATGGGCGCAAAAAAGACGACCGGGAGCAACCGGTCGCCTTTAACCGAAAGTGAGCAAAGCGATGAAAACCGCCCTAACTCATTTATATTATAACACAAAAAATCTGATAAATCAAGACCGAAAGGAGCAAAGTTTATGAAGATTATGCGGATGGCTCTTGAAAACTTCAAGGGCATACGACACGCCGAGTTTGCCTTTAACGGCAACGACGCGAACATCTACGGCGCGAACGCCGCCGGGAAGACTACCGTCTTTGACGCTTTCACGTGGCTGCTGTTCGGGAAGCCGTCCGAGGAACGGCCAGGCTTCTCTCCGAAGACAATCACGTCGGAGGGCGCGGCTCATAACCTCGACCACAGCGTTGAGTGCGAGATTGAGGCTGACGGCGAAGCTGTTACGTTCCGGCGCGTCTACCACGAGGTCTACAAAAAGACACGCGGAAACGCCCGCGCCGACCTCACCGGGCATACCACAGACTACTACATCAACGGAGAGGTCAAGAAAGAGAAAGAATATCAGCGGTACTGGGAGGACATCTTCCCGGACGACGAGGCTGTCAAACTGCTGACGATGCCGTACTACTTCCCGGAAGCGTTACATTGGGAGAAGCGTCGCGCGCTGCTGCTCGAAATCTGCGGGAACATCTCCGACAGCGCGATAATGGAAACCGACGCGGAACTGGCGGGGCTGATTCCCCTGCTCGGAAAAATGACCGTAGACGGCTTGAAGAAAACCGTCAAGGCGCAAAAGGCGCAAATCAACCGCAGCATCGAGTTGCTTCCGGCGCGAATCGACGAAGCGGAAAAAGCGATACCCGACATCACGGGTTTGTCGGCAGACGCGCTTAAAGCTCGACTGGGGAAAGTCCGGCAGGACATCTCGGACGCAGAGCAGGAACGCGCCGCGCTCCTGTCCGGCGGCGATAAGGCGGCGGCGATAAGGGCGCAGATTTCCGAACTGAACGCCCGGCTTTCGGAAGCCCGTGGGAAGTATGCCGACGAACAGCAAGCCGTAACCGCGTCGTTCCATAAGTCGGTGAATGACGCAAGACGAAACCTCACGAACGCGCAGGGCGATTTAGCCGAGAATAAGCGCAACCTTGACGAAGCCCGGCGCAAGGCATCCGACCTCGAAAAACGCCGGGAGTATATCTTGACGGAATACCGCAAGAAGCAAGCGGAACACGCCCGAATCCAATCGGAAACATTTGACGAGAGCGCGACAATCTGCGACAAATGCGGTCAACCTCTTCCGGAAGATAAGGTGAACGGACTGCTTGAAGCGTTCAACGAACGCAAGAGCAACCGCCTTAATGCCCTCACCGAATCAATGGCCGCCCTCATAGAGGCCGGAAAAGCCGAAGCGTCAAAGGATATGCTCGCGGAAGCGCAAGGCTATGTTAAGACCTTAGAGGGACTGGTAGAGGGCAACGAGGGCTTGATTATCATTCTCACAGGCAAGGTGACGGACGCTGAAAAGGATCTGAGGGGAAAGACCCTACCGCCGTTCGAGCAGTCACAAGCGTATGCCGACATCACCGGGCAGATAGCCGCTATCAAGGAATCCGAAAAATCGTCCGCTCCGGACACGAGCGCGGTTGACGCGAAGATGGCGGGCTACCGTTTGCAAGAGAGCGACATCAACGCCAAAATAGCCGCGCTCTCGACCGAAGCCGTTCAACGTCAACGGATAAAAGATTTAGAGAACGAGGAAAAGACACTCGGCAAGCAGTTTGAGGAAGCCGAACGCACCTTGTACCTCTGCGAGAAATTCACACGTGTCAAGTCGGCTCTGCTGAACGACAAGATAAACGAGAAATTCAGCACCGTCCGCTTCCAGCTGTTCAAGCGGAACATCACGAACGACGGAATCGACGACATTTGCGACGTGCTTGTGCCGTCCGACACCGGGGCGTACGTTCCGTTCGCTGACGCGAACAAGGCGGCAAGGCTCAACGCCGGGCTGGAAATCATCGGCGTACTGGGCGAGCATTACGGGATCGAACTCCCGATATTCGTGGACAACGCGGAGAGCGTCACAGATATTATTCCAACTCACAGTCAGCTTATACGGCTAATTGTGAGTGCGAACGACAAGACATTGCGTCTTGAATTGGAGGGCTAAATGCGACCAGCAAGGCACGGAATGAGCGAATCGCGACCGTGGCGAATTTGGCGGGATATGAAACTCTTGTCGCCCGCTGATAGAAGACGTAAGCGTCAAAAAATCGGCACAAACCGAAAGGAGAGAAAACGATGAACAACCCGAACAGCGAACTGGCTAACCCCACGGCAGGGCAAGCCCCGGCTCGACCGCCCGCCCAACCTCCGAAGAACGCGCCCTTGTCCGCGTCGCAAAGGTTCACGAACCTTGTGCTGCGCGAGTACGCGGCCAACGCGCCACAGGGCGTGATTCAGCTAAACGAGCGGCAGCGGCGGTTGATCCAAGGCTATTTCGTGATGATAGACCGCGCCTTGAAAACCGCCGAGGAAGAACGTCTACGTAAAAACAAAAATAACCGAAACCACGATTACGACAGCCTTATCCCTTACGGGTGGAACACGGTCAATATGACCGGCCTCGCGCTTGACGCGGTTCACTACGCCCGTATGGGATTGGATATGCAGGAGAAAAACCACCTGTTCCCCATTCCCTACGTCAATAAGAAAGGCGGATTCTACGACATCGCCTTTATGCTCGGTTACTCCGGCATACAGTACATCGCCGAGAAATACGCGATGACACCGCCCAAGAGCGTGACGATTGAGCTCGTCTACTCCAATGATGCATTCAAAGCCTTGAAGAAAAGCAGGACGAATCCGGAAGACGCTTACGAGTTCGAGATTGTGAACCCGTTCGACCGGGGCGAGATCGTCGGCGGTTTCGGTTACATCGGATACGAAGAACCCGCAAAGAACCAGCTCATCATAATGACACGTGCCGCTATGGATAAGCGTAAGCCTAAATACGCGAGCGCGGAGTTTTGGGGCGGTCTGGCTAAACGGTGGGAGAACAGCAAGCAGGTCGAGGTAGAGCTGGAGGGGTGGCCCGACGAGATGTACCGCAAGACCCTTATCCGCGAGGTGTACAGCGGGAAGTATATCACTCGCGACCCCTCCAAAATCGACGACAGTTATCAGTATCTGCGGGAGCGCGAGGTCGTTTATGCCGAATACGAAGCGGAGCAGGACGCGCTTGAAAACGCGAACCGGACGGCGATTGACACGCCCTCCGCTCCTTTGCAGATCCCGGCGAAATTGCCGGACGCTCAACCGCAGGCAGGGCAACGAACAGCCGCCGCGAACAGCACAGCGGCGAATGCCAATCAGGCCCCGGATTTTTAAGCAGGAGAGTTGTCTATGCTGGGGTATGTCAGCAATATAACGGACGACGGTGTCCACATCTTCGTGCCTCTGGAAAACGCGAGGGCTATATGTGAGCGAAAACAGATAACGGAAGCAGAGGTTTTACTCCCGGACGGCAGGACGATAACGCCCAGTCAGCGCCGGAAAATATTCGCGCTCATTCACGACATCTGCGAATATGTGACCTCTCCACCTCACCGCGCATTAACGAGAGAAGAGGAAGGAACGCTCCGTGAAATGAAACTTTTGTATCTGATACAGAGGTCTTCAGAGGAAGTCCGTCACTGCCTAACGCTTTGCTATTGTGAACTCCGCGACATCGACGTTTTCAGCCTGTCAAATGTGAACGAAACGCTTGCAAGCGACTTCATCGACTGGCTTGTTGAGATGTGCGTCAAGCACGGCATACCCTGCATTGACACTTTGATAAACCGTGCTGAGGACGTGGGGAGATACGTCTACGTTTGCTTGCTGCATAGACGCTGTGCCGTTTGTGGGCAGTATGCCGAAGTTCACGAAGCGGAACGCGCAGGAATGGGAAGAAACCGCGCTAAAATGCACCATTTAGGGCAGTTGTGCGAACCGCTTTGCAGAATACACCACGATGAATGTCACCGTATCGGGCAGAAATCGTTTGACGACAGGTATCTGCTCTGCGGCGTGAGGTTAGACGAAGCACTATGCGAAGCAGTGAACTACAAAGAATGAGGTGTTTTTATGGACATCAAAGTAATCGCGTCGGGCAGTAGCGGCAACGCCACGTTCATCAGCGACGGCGTAACCGCCCTCCTGCTCGACGCAGGAATCCCGATGAAGAATATCCAGGCTGGGACAGGGTTTCGCCTGTCGAGCGTTGCCGGGTGTCTTGTTACGCACGAACACGGCGACCACAGCAAGGCGATAAAAGACATCGCCAAGCGCGGCATTGACGTGTATGCCAGTCGCGGAACGCTTGACGAGGTTGGAGTAAGCGGACATCGCTTCCACGCCGTTGCCCGGCTTGAACCCATTACCGTCGGTTCGTTCGTCGTCCTGCCGTTTGACGTGAAGCACGACGCGGCAGACCCTCTCGGCTATCTTTTGGAGAGTACAGCGACAGGCGAGAAGCTGATTTATTTCAGCGATACCGCCTATGTCAGGTACACGTTCAGCGGCTTGACCCACATCATAGCCGAGTGCAATCACGGCAAACAGGAGTTGCGCCAGAGCGTCGCAAGCGGTGCCATTGAACCCGGACTTGCAAAGCGGATAGCCAAGAACCATTTCAGCGCTGAACGGCTGACTGACTTCCTCGAAGCCAACGATTTGTCGCGGCTCAAAGCGGTGTACCTTGTACACCTCTCCGACAACAACAGCAACGCAGGGAGGTTCAGGCAAGCAGTCCAAAGGAAAACGGGAGCAGAAGTGTACGTTCCGTAAATATAACGGAAGGAGCGCATTGCCTATGAGCTGCCGAAGATTATCTACTGCCTGCTCGACCCCAACACCGACCCGACAAAGGTTCGGACGCTGACAATGGAACTCAAAAATGGCACATGCTTTTGATGGAAAAAGGAAATCAGGAAGGGAGCGGATATGAGGACAAGCAAGAGGGACCGGGAACTGGGACTGCCGGCCTACTGCCGGATCGGGAGCCGCGTATACAGCGAGTGGCGGCTCACCAACGGGAAGGACAGCCTGTCCGGCGAGTACTGGACGGTACGCATGTACGACCGTGTGACGGCAGAGTCCGGCACCTTTTACCTGCGGGTGCCGCGATGGGCGGCAGATGCGCTCATGGACTGCCTGCGCAGCGGGACACGATACGACCTGACAGGCTGCCTGCAGACCGCCTGGACTTACGGCGAGACGATCCGGACAGCCAGGCAGAAAGCATACGGCAACTGCTATATCTATGAGGAGATGGAGGGACTGAGATGAGATACATCTGCGGCAGGTGCGGGGCGCACCTCGACCCCGGCGAGCGGTGCGACTGCATGGACGAGAAACCCGAAAGCGAAGCGAAAAAGGGCGGCGAACTCGTCACCGAGATAATAACCGGCAAGCGGTGCAAGAACGCGCAGGAATCCTACGGATTGGAGGCGGCAGAATGAAGCCTATCCTATTCAGCGCACCGATGGTACAGGCAATACTGGCGGGAAACAAAACCCAGACACGGCGCGTCTGCAATCCGCAGCCGGAACACCACTATGACGGAATGGCATGTGTAGGTAACGACTGCGAGGGCGATAGGTGCGAACATTGCGACCGCGGTGTTCCCTGTCCCGGCAGGGAGCATAGCCGATGGTATGATGCTGGCGGCAATAACTGGGCTTGTTCAATGTGCGGCGGCGAAATAGCACCATTCACAGGCAACAGCCGTATTCACGCAAAACATGAAAAGGGCGACATCTTGTGGGTACGGGAAACGTGGTGCAAGAGTTATGGCAGCAGCGATGAAAACGACTTTTTGTATCACTACAAAGCGGACGACCCGCATTTCAAACCCGCAGACCATATCGTAGGAGGGCAATGGAAACCCCCAATCCATATGCCACAGGCGGCGGCGCGGATTTTCCTCAAAGTGACGGACGTGCGGTGCGAACGGTTGCAGGACATAAGCCCCGAGGACGCACACGATGAGGGCATAGCGTTCAGACCGTTTGACTCCAGCTTCCCAGACTACCGGGCGTGGCTTATAAGGGATTATCGGGAACTTTGGGACAGCATACACACCAAGCGGAGATACGACGGCGACTGCGTGGCGAAAAAGCGCGGGCATAATTGGGACGCGAACCCGTGGGTATGGGCATACGTTTTTGAAAGGACGTGGATAAAATGACCAAGCCGCTCCCCTGCGATATTTGCTCGATGAAATGTCCGAGCCCGAAATTCCTCAACTGCACACGGTGGCAGGAATGGGCGGCATTGCAAAACCGAACCGAGAGCGAAGAAGAATACTGCCCCGTTTGCGGCGCGGCATTCATTGAGGGAAGCGGCAGGACAAACTACTGCGGAAACTGCGGTCAGCGGTTGCAATGGGAGAAAGGAGAAGAAGCAGATGATGAACAAGCAATGGGATAAACAGGAAGTGCGAAACTGCGTAAACACGCTAAGGAGCGATGGCGTAACGCTTGACAACATTTCAAAAAGAACTCGACTACCGCGACAACGCAAGAGATATGCGGTGGGACGATAATCTGTACGAGTACGAAACGTGGGAACTTGAACAGATAGAGGAAATGTACGGCGATATGCTTAAAGAGGAGGAAAAGGAGGGTGACGAGTGAGGTGTGAAAATGTTAATCGGACTGGTACGACGGTGACGGCGACCCGCAAGGCGGTTATTTTGTGGATGATTACGGCAGCCACAAACGCCTTGACAACAGCGGAAAGAACTCGCCGGGGTGGTTTGAAGTTTGGATTATACGCAAGGGCGAATGGTACTAAGGAGTGGAAAGAATGAAATGTGATAATTGTTACGCATATTTTGCAAACAAAGGTCATCCCGAATGGAGAGTTTGCAATTTCAACGGGCTTGGAAATGAAAACTATGGCTTTCATTTATTAGAGTATCAAGGAAATCAATGCAAGTGGTTCTTTAAGGGTAAAGATTACCGAATTGATACTCGCGGTAAGGTTGAGGGAGGAAAATAATAAATGGGAATCAAATACACGCATTGCGCCGAATGCGGCGAAGAACTCGGCGAACGGTTTTATACCTACCGTGACAATTTTCTGCAAGTAAAATTTTTTTGAGCAAGAGGACGGGAGCGACAACGCTTTCTGCTCCGACACTTGCGCCCTCGCCGCGCTGATGTGCGAGGAAGTGGACAACATACCAGAGGAGGGAATAAATATGAGCCTTAACAACACGCCGATAACGGGGAGCGAAATCGACACGCTCAAACACACGCTCGGATTAAACAACGGGCATACGCGGCACAAAGAGCCGTACAGAAATTACTACTGCACCCCGCAGGGCGGCGACCCGAGAATCAACAGCCTATGCGAGCGCGGATTTATGCGGGAGCGGTGCGAGGGGAGCTACACGGTAACGCCGGACGGCATTCACTTCTTGGAGGACGTACTCGGGATAAGGTTCATTCACGAACCGAAGCAGGAAGAATGGCAGACGCTCCCGCAGGAACGGCGCGAACACTTCACGGCAATGCAAAGCACGATATACTGCCCCCATTGCGGCACGTTCTTTCACGATGACAACCCCTACGAGGACATCGCCGCCGAATTCGGCTACGAGGACGCGCTATGCCGCCCAGAGAAAAACGCCACGCTCGAATACGACAGGACGTGCAAAGAGTGCGGCAAGCGTTACCATTTGAGCGTGGACGCGACGGTGGAACTGCATTTTACAACGACGTGCGAAACGGAGGAGGATACGCAATGAAGCCAAATACAGACACCGTAACCAAAACCACCGAGAGCGGAACGCCGCTCTTTGAAACGGAAGCCCCGGCTCTCCTTTACAGGCGCGGAGCGCCGCCGAAATGCGTAAACATCGAAACCACAGCCACGCTCCAGTTTTACGCATACCCGAACGGCGAAAGCCAGATAGGGATATGGGCAGAGGGCGTACACGTCAGAGTGCCGCTCGCCGATTTGTCGGCTCTGGTAGCGCAGGGAGCGGACACCCTCCGTGGATTTACTGAAACGGAAACCGATAACGCTGACCGTTGAAACAAGCGGCGAATAGGAGGTGGAAACATTGGACGACCAACAACTCAAATCATTCTCGTTCTTCCGGAGCTACTACGAAGCGGGACGTGAGTTAGAAGACAAAGAGCGGCTCGCGTTTTACGACGCAATCATTAAACACTGTTTCGATGGTTTAGAGCCAAGTGTCAACGGAACAGTGAAAGCAATGTTTCTGCTTTGCAAGCCAAACATAAGCAGAAGAATTTCAAGAGCGAAAGCAGGGGAAAACGGCGGCATGGCAAATGGAAAACAAACGCCAAGCAACGACGAAGCAAACCGCAAGCAAACCGCAAGCAAACCGCAAGCAACGACGAAGCAAAACGCAAGCAAGGAGGGAGGTGAGCAATCAGCATGCCGTGGATTCAGATTGATACAGGGATAAAGGAACACGACAAGATTTACAACCTTGCCGACGCCCTGAAAATTACGAACGCCCACGCGGTCGGGCTGATGGTTTGCTTTTGGACGTGGGCGGTAGTTGCCGCGCCGGACGGAGACATAACGAACTTCCCGCCGCGAGCGTTAGCGTCAGCCGCAGGTTGGGAGAAAAAGCCCGAAACATTCTTTGACGCGATACGCTCGGAGAAAAGCCTTTTTGCGGAGCAGCGGGACGGAAGATGGATACTCCGCAACTGGGACATTCGCGCAGAGTTTCTCTTGGAGATCGCAGAGCGGACAAAGGAGCAGACACGCAAGAGGGTACAGCGTTACAGGGACAGAAAATCCGCAGAAAGCCCCGTTACAGGTAACGGGGAAATCGGGACGGAAGAAACGGACTGTAATGATGATGTAACGCCGAGTAACGCCGATGTAACGCGTTACGGTAACGAGGGGTGTAACGCCGATGTAACTGTTACAAATCCGAATGTAACGCCCCTACCTAACCTAACCTTACCTAACCAAACATTACCTAACCTAACCAGACCATTAGAACCCCCCATACCCCCCGCAAGCGGGGGGAGCGCGGGGACGGTCGCGGGAGCGCGGCTGGATGAGCGGTTCGAAGAATTCTGGGCGGCATATCCGCGCAAGGTTGGCAAGGACGCGGCGAAGAAAAGCTGGCGAAAAATCAAACCTGACAAGGCTCTACGCGCCAAAATCATCGCGGCGATAGAGCGGGCGAAGCAGAGCGAGCAATGGAGCCGAGACAACGGCCAGTATATCCCGAACCCCCTAACATGGCTCAACCAAGGCAGGTGGGACGACGAATTAGACCCGGAGGGAGGTGAGGGCAATGGACGGGCTGCAGCCGGCAGGAGCGGTACCGGAGGGACTGGACCTGCGAGACCGCCGACAGACCCCGGCAACTGGCCGGGATTCCGAAACGCGCTTGACAGGCACGAGGACGGAGGCGATGACCCGCGTGGATGGCAGGGACGAACCGGACAGCCACAAGATTTTGAGCAACGACCCTAGCGTCGCCGGACTGCCGGACACGCCGCCGCCAGAAATATGCGGATTTTGCGGCGCGGAACGGTATACCGAGGGATTTGCATTCGGCGACAGAATTTTCTGGTTCCCGCCCGGAGCAAAGCCCTGCACCTGCGAACAGGGCCAGGAAAAGCACAGGCGCGAGACAGCCGAGGACAAAGCGCGGGCAGAGGCAGAGCGCAAAGCAGAAGCGGACAGGAAAATGCGCGAACGGGTGCGGCGCGCCATAGGCGACAGCGGAATGGGCGAGCGGTTTCTGCAGCGGACGTTTAAGAACTACATCGCGGAAACGAAAGAGCAAGGCGCGATAGCGGGAGTGGCACTCGAGTATGCCCGAGACTTCGACAGCAAACTCCCGAAGCGTGGACAACCCCTGCCGGGACGCAACGGGTTTCTGATATCCGGCACGAAAGGAACGGGAAAGACACACATCGCGGCGGCAATAGCCAACTACCTGCTGGACAAAGGCACGGCGGTCATCTGCATGAACGAACGGGATTTATTCGGCAGAATCCGCAGGACGTTCTCGACCAGCGGCGGCATGGACGAAAGCGCGGTGCTTGAGACCTACAAGCGCGTCCCCCTGCTGATCATCGACGACCTCGGCAAGGAAAGAGCCACGGAATGGACGCTCGCCACGCTGTACGCCATCATAGACTGGCGCTACAACAGTGCAATGCCGCTGATAATAACGACCAACTATGACGCGCCGAAGCTGATTGAGCGGATGACGCCAACAACCCAATACGGGGAGCGAGACGCGACGACAGCGGAAACCATCGTAGACCGTTTCGCGGAGATGACAGAGAGCATAACCATGCGCGGTGAAAGCTGGCGAACCCGATAGGAGGACACGACAATGGCAACAGCCGAAAGCGGAATTTGCATTTACGACCTTTTGACAGCGGCCGAACTGCAAGAAATAGCGAGATACACCGTCCAGAAAATCGAGAACTGCCCCAAACAGTACGGGAAAACGCCGGAAAATTATTTCCACCTGCTGTTCCCGGACGAGGTGAAGTGGTACTTAGTGCGGAGGGACTTAACCCGTCGAGGCATGGAGAACATGGCAAAACGGAGGGAGGGAGCGCAATGAACGGTTACGGGAACCGGGGGATGACGTTTGAGAGCCTTATCGGGTACGCGAACAGCCGCTACAAGGCAGACGGAACAGCGATCATCGAGAAGCAACACACGCTCTGCACACCGCTCCGAAACGGCACGGGACACATTGTGAGCGCGAAGTACGAGGAAAAGGCGACCGTGGACTTTATGGGGCGGTACGGAGCGCGACCGCTCGCGTTCGAGGCTAAACATTGCTCCGAGGACGTAATCGCACTTTCCCGCGTAGAGCCGCACCAGTACGACTTCCTGCACGATTGGACATACGGCGGGGACGGGATAGGGTTCATTCTGGTGAGTTTCCGCTTCACGGATTTCTACCTGATACCCTACTACGGGTGGGTGGCGGCGAAAGCCGCGCACGAGCAGAAATCGCGGGGCGACAAGCCCAAAGTGCCAACAGTTGACGGCTTCACGCCAACGGGAAAGGCGAGCATACGCCGCGACGAACTGCCGGAGAAATGGCTCATACCGAGCGGAGGAACAGCCGCGCTGGACTACCTCGCGGTGGCGGAAAAAATATGGGGAGGCACAACGTGAAGAACAGACGTAAGCGCAGAGATGCAATAGTTAGCATTTGCGCGATAGGCGTAATAGCAATCACGGCTACGGTAATCGTATCGGCGACCAAGCAAGCGGACAAGCCGAAACGCGAGGCGACGGAATCGGCGCCGCCTACATACGCGACGGCAAGCCCGACAGTTACGCCGGAAGCGACGACGCCGCGACCGATAGGCACACCGCAACCAACGCCTACCCCGCAACTGCCATACACCGAGAGCGACGTCATCATGCTGGCGCAGACGGTATGGGGGGAGGCGCGAGGGTGCGCCCCGGAGGAACAGAGGCTCGTCGTTTGGACGATACTGCAAAGAGTGGATGCGGACGAATGGGGAGACACGATAGAAGCCGTAATAACGGCGCGTGGACAATTCGCGGGCTATGACAAGGGATTCCCCATAGAGCCGGAAATTTACGCGCTGTGCGCCGAGGAAGCCGCGAAATGGGCAAACGGAGAGGCTCCGCCGATACTCGCGCCATACGCGACTGCAGCGCCTTATTATTTCTTCGACGGCGACGGGCGGCACAACTGGTACAGGGAGGGATGGCGATGAAAATAACACTCGGCTCACTGTTCGACGGCGCGGGCGGCTTCCCTTACGCGGCAACAATGGCAGGGATTACGCCAGTCTGGGCAGGCGAAATAGAACCGTTCCCGATAAGGGTGACGAGCAGGAGATTCCCACACATGAAACACCTCGGGAACATCACCGGGATAAACGGCGCGGAGATAGACCCGGTAGACGTGATAACATTCGGAAGCCCGTGCCAAGACCTAAGCGTCGCGAACGGAAAACGCAAAGGATTAGGCGGCGCACGGAGCGGGCTGTTCCGCGAAGCAATCAGAATAATCAAAGAAATGAGGGAAGAAACAGATGGACGGTATCCAGCTTACATTGTCTGGGAAAACGTCTTCGGAGCATTTTCAAGCAACAAAGGCGCCGACTTCCGGGAAGTCCTGCAAGCAATCGTCAGCGTCAAAAAATCCGCAGTACTTATCGCTCGACCTGAAAAATGGACTATGGCCGGGGAAATCGTGGGAGACGACTTCAGCGTGGCGTGGCGGACACTCGACGCTCAATTTTGGGGAGTACCCCAACGTCGCCGTCGAATCTACCTTGTCGCGGATTTTGGAGGACAACGTGCCGGACACATACAATTTGAGCGCGAGAGCGTGCTTGGGGATACTCCGCAGGGCGGAGCGCAGGGGCAAGAAACTGCCGGAGGCTCTGGAAAAAGCCCTGCGGGAACAAGCGGGATTAGATACCTGACGCCGTGGGACGCGCAGAGCAAGCGGGTATTCGAGGAAAGCGGCGCGACGCCCACGCTTGACGGCGCGGACGGCGGCGGCCGAAGCCCCGGAGGATTTGTGATGACCGCAGGATTCAACGGCCACAAAAGCGCGACGGGAACGATACAGTACGCCGAGGAACGCGCTCCGACAATCAAGGCGAATATGCCGCCGAACGCGATAACGGGGATATGCTTCCCCGACGTAGCGCGAACCTTGGCGGCGAGAGCGGACAGCAGCCCGTGCGTTGACAGAGGGCAGAACATAGTGGCGGTATTTATGGGCGGCCAAGGCGAAAAGGCGCGGGGAATAGCGTACAGCGAGACAGTATCCCCGACGCTGAAATCTGCGCTAAGCGGCAGTAACACGGTGCCGGATGTAGTGACGGCAGTGAACCAAAACGCGTCGGGAGAGGTACGAGAGGGCGCCGTTGCGAACACGCTGTCGACCAACGGCAACGCCAGCGGGAGGAACGCGCCGCTCGTGAGGCTGAATACCGCCGTATATGACGCAAGGGGCAACGGGGACGGGCGGACGGTCAACACGCTGACGGGCGACCACGAAAACCGCGTGACGGACTACACCGCGGTCTGTATTCAGGGCAACACGATAGACCGAGGCGACGCCTCCGGCGCGGAGGGTAAGGGTGCGCGGGAGAACGTGAGTTACACGTTGAACACCGCCGACAGACACGCGGTGGCGTATAGCCTCGACAGAGCAAGCTACAACCAAGGGCAGAACGCGCAGTTTGACATAAGCGTACAAGAAGAACAGGCGCAGACGGTCGTCGCGAAAGGGGCGAACGCCGTCGCCGTGCCTCAAAAAAACCGCTATATCGTGCGACGACTGACGCCGCTCGAATGCTGCCGCTTGCAAGGCTATCCCGATTATTGGGCGAAAGACCTCGCAACGCCGGAACCGACCGAAGAAGAAACAGACGAATGGTGCGCGATATTTGAAACCCACAGGCAAGCGACCACCCCGGAGAAAAAAGCCAAGACGCGCAACCAAGTGAAGAAATGGCTCACCGACCCGCACAGCGACAGCGCGGAATACAAAATGTGGGGGAACTCGCTCGCCATACCCTGCGCGTATAACGTTCTTGCGGGCATTGCGGAGGAAATCCGCGGAGAAGGAAGCCGTACCATGACAGTCAAAGAGCAAAAGGCGATTATGCGGATTAAGGAAGCGTACCTCATCGCGGAGCGTATGGGCAAGACGCTCATAGTAGCCTACAGCGGCGGCAAGGACAGCGACGTGCTTCTTGACCTTGCAATCAAGAGCGGTGTGCCGTTTGAGGTACAGCACAACCACACCACCGCCGATGCGCCGCAGACGGTGTACCATATCCGCGGGGTGTTCAAACGGCTGACCGAGCAGGGCATACCCTGTAAAATTAACGACCCGCCCGAGATTGAGGACGCAGACGGGAAAAGGGTACGCGCCACGATGTGGAGCCTGATACCCAAAAAGGGAATGCCGCCGACACGACTTGCGCGGTACTGCTGTGGATATTTCAAAGAGCGACGGTTTGAAAATCAGCATCTTCTTATGGGAATACGGTGGGCAGAAAGCACGGCTCGAAAAACACGGGGACTGCACGAAAGCCTAAGGCCAAAGAAAAAAGACAGGGTCGTCTTTATGGACGAAAACGACGACCGCAGAAAGCTACAAGAGATTTGCCATATGCGGAACAGCATCGCGACGAACCCTATAATCGACTGGACGGACAGAGAGGTTTGGGAATATCTCGACACGAACGGGATAGTAACAAATCCCCTGTACGCACAAGGGCTAAAGCGCGTCGGGTGCGTTGGCTGTCCGATGGCAAGCGAAAAGCAACGCCGCGAACAATTCTCGATGTTCCCAAAATACAAAGAGATGTACTTGCGGGCGTTTGAAAAAATGATAGCTTACAGCCATAAGCAGGGACGCAGGTGTAGTTGGGACACCGCCGAGCAAGTTTATAACTGGTGGACGGATATGCACTATAACCCAGACCAGATGACCTTTGATTTTGAGAACGGAGGAATTGACGGTGAGCGATCGCAAGCGGCTGGCCCCGGTACAACGGCAGAGGATATTTGACAAGCACGGCGGTTTTTGCGCCTACCTGCGGACTGTAGCCGCGACAGCGAATTTGAATTAACCGAAAGGAGCAAATAAAGTGAAAAAGACAGACATCGAATGGGCTGACCGCACGTTCAACCCGATTACAGGTTGCCTCCACGGGTGCGGATACTGCTACGCAAGGAACATAGTGCGGCGGTTTGAGGGCTATTATTTAGACTGCTTGGACGAATCAAACGAATCAGACCCGCCGCAGGGCATACACGGAATGGACTGCGAACCTATGGAGGAAAGGGTACTGGACAGCCCGCTCCCTTACAAAACAAAGAAAGGCAAGATACACGCCGCGCCGTACCCTTTCGGCTTCGCGCCCACATTCCACCGACACAAGCTGGAGCGACCCGCCAAAGTCAAAGAGCCGTCAAACGTATTCGTCGGCTCAATGGCTGATAATTTCGGCGAATGGTTACCAGAGGAATGGCAAGCGGAGGTGTTCAAGGCTTGCGAGGACGCGCCGCAGCATCGGTATTTATTCCTCACGAAGCACTACGACGGCATACCGCCCTCGTCTTTCGTTTACTCGGGTGTTTTCAAGCCGCACAACGATAATTTCTGGTTTGGGGCAACGGTGACAACGCAGAAAGACATAGAGCGGGCATACAGAAGGCTGACGAACGTGGAGGGGCATACGTTTCTAAGCATAGAACCCCTCCACGGAGCAATAGAGCTACGGCATATCGACGTGGGAGATGTTATTTACGACATCGGGAGCGGATACGGGTACTACCTCGGCGGCGGCCAAAAGGCGCAACGCCCGAACTGGATAATCATAGGAGCGGAAACGGGAAGCCGCAAAGGGAAGATAAAACCCGAGCGTGAATGGGTGGAGAAAATCTGCGAAGCCGCCGACCAAGCGGGAATACCCGTGTTTATGAAAGACAGCTTACTCCCCGTTATGGGCGCGGACGGAATGCGGTGCGAGTTTCCCGAGGGACTGCGAAAGGAGGGCAAGAAATGAGCGAATCAAGGAACTTTTATAGGTATTACGAAAAGTGGGCGTTGCACTTCAAGCGCACGATAGCGGAATACTGGCGCGTTTACATTCGCGTTCCGCTCGGGGGGGGACGGCGCGAACCAGTACCCTGTTGGAATATCTAATACGTACACGAAGTCGCGGAAGTCGGGGAGCTTATCCGGCAGACGCGGGCAAACCGAAAGGAGGATGCGGAATGAAAGCAAAGTATTCAGAGTTTGTCAGGTATTGCATACGGTTCTATACCCGATACCCTCATCCCATATTCCGTGGAAAAACCGACAGAGAGGACTGGGCCGCTGCCCGTAACGCCCTCGACGATTTCACAGAAGAAGAAAAAGACATACTAGTGAATGTCTATTCTCTGCGGGATACGTTAACTGACAATGTATCTCATATTTCAGAGATCTTACGACTTGACCAGAGACACGTTTGGAAACTGATGGCTGACTATGAACGAGCTGTTGCAAAACGAAGGGGGCTAATTTGATGAAACTCATTGACTTAACTGGAAAAAGGTTCGGTCAATCTACCGTATCAACAACGATGGGAACTACGAACCCGAAAACTGCCGATGGGCTACGGCAAAAGAGCAAGCGAATAATCATGCTAACTGTAAGAGATAGGAGGTTACGAAATGAGTAATTGGATATGCCCTCTATGCTTTTCAAATTCAGACCCGGATATGCCCTATGAAATATGCAGAGACGAAGAATGCGCGTGGTGGTGCGAAGAAGCTCAAAAACTTTAGGTTTTGCGTATAACTTCCTCTTGATGCGCGCGTACTGCAAGAAAGTTACCGCAAAAACTGATTTTCAACTACTTTTACTACTTCCCTTCCGAAAAGAGGACTCTCCCGCATAACACGAAAACGTGTATGACACGAAGGCGTATGTATAACACGAAATCGTGTGAATAAACAACTTTCCCGACTTTTAATTTTATGGAGGTATGAATAATGGAAACGAAGAAAGAAATCGGCGGCAACAATCCAATCGAGATATGGAAACCGATTGACGGTTACGAAGGTTACTACGAGATTAGCAATTTAGGGCGAGTGAAAAGCCTAACACGAAGTATGCCGCATAAAACACACGGTAAGTGGACGATTAAAGAGCGCATATTGAAGCAGGGGCGAACGGTACCGGGTGACAAAGGGTATATGGGAGTCGTGCTACATAGCGGTGGCGGTAAGCAGACTATGTTCAGACTGCACCGTCTTGTGGCGAAAGCATTTGTACCCAATCCCGGAAGAAAACCCGAAGTAAATCACATTGATGGAGATACTTACAACAACCGTGCTGATAATCTCGAATGGGTTACGCCGAAAGAGAATATGGCTCACGCTAAGACTATAGGTCGCTTGTCGCATACAGAGATTGGCCGTAGTATTGTAAATCTGACAACAGGCGAACATTTTGAAAGTGCGGCATCGGCGGGGCGAAAGTACGGGGTTAGTGGTGATGCTATATTAAAATGTTTGTACGGAATAAGCAAGACAAGCGCAGGACACGAATGGCGCACGGACGAAAGGAAGATTGCAAATGGATAAAAAAACAGCTCACGGTTTAGCGGGGAAACCCGGTAATGGGAAGAACTCACCTGTGATTGGTAACAATGGCTTGCAGACAAAACCCGGTGACAACTCTCGATATGCTAAACTTGCTTTCGACTTGATGAAATTCCCGCCAGTCGAACGAAACGATATTCCCGCCCTGTACAAGCGGATGGACGAATATGTGCAATGGTGCATTGATAACGATGTGAAGCCGGGAAACCTTGCTTGCTACGCCGCCTTGGGCATCGACAAAGGTGTAGCGTATGAATGGGAAGTCGGACGAATGGGAACCTCCGAACACTCCGACTTCATAAAAAAAGTGAAGAGATTTTGCGCTACAAATCGTGAACTTTTGATGCAGGATAACAAGGTAAATGTCATCACAGGGCTATTTTGGCAAAAGAATTATGATGGACTTGTTGATAAGCAAGAATATGTCCTCACTCCCAGCCATAAAGCGGAGGACGAATACGATGTGGACGAGATTAAAAAGCACTTTCTGATTGAGGGCGATGTGGAAACAGATTGACGGCTATGAGGGCATTTACTTAATCAACTCTGACGGCACGATATTCAACTCTACGACTTTACGCATATTGCGAGGGAATGTTAATTCTTGGGGTTATGTAGTGGTTGGGTTAGTCAAGAGGGCATACGTAAAGACCATAAACTCCATCGACTTTTAGCGGCGGCATTTTTACCGAACCCAAACGACTTTCCGTTAGTCAATCACAAAGACGGAAACAAGCTGAACAACTCGTTGAGCAATTTGGAATGGAGAAGTTATTCGGATAATCTCCAACACGCTTACGACTTTAAGTTGCGAACGACTTCTTGGGGAAAACCGCTCAAACGACTTTCTCAACTTTGACCGACTTTTACGACTTTCTGGAGGTCGTTAGTGACACGTTAGTAACAAAAACCGCTTGAACCATGCCATATAGCGGCTTTCACAAATATTGGGCAACGATTTTCCCGCTTCCGGACAGCCGGGGGCGGGATTTTCGGGCAAGAGAAAAGCCCTCCGGCTATGCGGAGAGCTTCAAGTTATAGCGGGTTACGGAGTATGCTTCACCAGGTACGACAGCAGCATCCAGACGAACACGATCGGGGTCAAGATGATGATCCCAATGACCTTTAACGCTTTGCCCATGCGGTTTTCACCCCCCTTCCTTTTGTCGGATTAGCTTGATATGTCCGGCCTGCGGCGGTTCCGGTGCCGAGAGCGCGTCTAAATCTAACGTTGGCGCGATTTTCTCCGGCGGCGCGGCTTTCTCTCGCGGATGTGTGACCTTGGCGGCGGATTGAGTTTCACCCTGTCAATTCCCATTCGTGGCCCAATCCCTCTACTTTGACGGAAAAGCCCATAGCCGATAGCAGTTTTACAAAGGTATCAACCCTCATACTTTTGCCGTATAGCTTATTGCTGATAGCGGATTGCGCATTATACCCCGCCAACTTTGCCAACTCTCCTTGATTGATGTTTCGAGAAGACATGGCGGCGCGAATGATTTCTTGCTCGTTCATGGTATACTCCTTTCGCATTTTGATAGTATTACACTATCATTATATTATAATAATCGTTATAAGTCAAGTTAAACGGAAACTCGATAATGTGAAAATATTGCACAAAAACGGCTATATATTTTTGTTCAGAACGCTGAAAACACGAAAACACGAAAATATTATAGAAAAGGTATTGACATATCCCGAATGCGTGATATACTAAACACGAAAACACGAATTTAGTACTTATCAATCAAAAGGAGGTCATTAAAATGACAAAGAGAGAAGCCGCAGCTTATGCGACAGCGTGCCGCGCTTGTTATGGCGCGGGATTACCCAAACCGCAGTTACCCGCACCGAAGCAAGATCCATCAACTGGAGGATCCGAACAAAGGCGCGGAACAATCAGAAAGGAGATCAACATCATGAAAACATTAGGTAGTTGGACAACAGGCAGCGAGCGCGGATATTGCCACGTAGGGCGGCGGGGCGTCGAGAGTGACCCCGTAGCGATTACAGACGAGCAACGCAAGTTATCCGGTAACCACCGTTACAACATGGGTTACATGCTGGAGCGATACCCGGACGCAACGCATTACACCGTTACGGCATATGCTGGCACAAGCAAGTTTTACAGCAATCAATATATACATTATATATACACATTTTATAAAAAAAGGCCGACGACATGACGAACCAAAACGAAACCACCATTAAGGAGGGCAACAACATGACCTATAAAGCAGTAGCAAACCCGGCGTTATACCATTGCGGCGATACGTGGCTTGTGGTAGATGAGGAGTGGAACATCATAAGCAAGCACATTAGCCGCAAATACGCCGAACAAGAAGCCGAACAAGAAGCCGAACGGCTAACCAACAAATGGCGGGAACGCCTTAACCAAATGAAGGAGGAAAATAACAATGAAACGCTATGACTTAACCACGCACGATTCCCGGAAGTCCTTTTATGGGAAATGCCACGTTATCCAATTTGAGGACGGAACAGAACGCCTATACAGCTACGAAACGGCAATTATTGACAGTTTACCGTCCGGGGAGCTTGTCCGCATATGGGACGGATGGAGCGCGACAACAGGAAGACACATTATGGAATTTTGCGGACTGAATAAAGCCGCATACGACAAATTAAGGAGGTTCGGACAATGAAAAATTTCAGAACAACAATCATGCCGGGGAAGCTCCCGCACGGAAGAAACGGCGCACTTGTTCCCGCGCATTTCGGCATTACCTTTACCGATGGCAAGTTATCAATTTCCGGCGTTATCGGCGCGAAGTCCAACGGTAATTGTTGGGGCGGCGCAGGGCAATGTATAGACGCGCTGAAAGATTCCGGGCTTGTATTGGCGGCAGGGTGGACGGCTGAAACGGTGGCGCGATTCGTTGAAGTGTGGGAACGGTGGCACTTGAACGATATGCGCCCGACGTGCGAACACCAACGCGCCGAAGGATGGCGCGAAAAAGCCGGGGAAAAAGTCACGTTGTACCATTGGACAATAAACACGGACGCAAGCAAACAGAAACGCGCCGCCGAACGTGCCGCCACGGATGCGTTAAAAGCCGGGGAAACATTCACACCAACGCCGGAACAAGTATTCTTTGCGGGGCTTGAATACGGCATTACAACGCATACCGACACAATACCGGGCGAATTAGCCGCGCATTATGCGCCGCAAAAGTCACTTTACCCCGGCGGCAAAGGACACACGGAAATAAAAACGCTTGGATGGTTGAAGCCGTCCGAACATCCCGAAGGGCTTTTGTGCCGTCCTTGCCCGGTATGCGGCTATCAATACGGCTCCGCATGGTTGCGGGAAGAAGTCCCCGAAGACGTTTTAGAATGGCTTTACGCGCTCCCGGCGGCGGCTGTACCGTGCGCTTGGGGTAGATTATAGGAGGGCGAAACAATGACGATTCAGAAAGTAAAAACGAGCGGTTACGATTCCGTTAAACCCGGCGCGATTGCTTATGACATACAAGTTATCGCCGCCACGGTTAACGAGCTTGTAAACCTATACGGCACACCGCAACAGAAAGACGCGCAAAAAGAAGTTTTAGCCGCTTGCAACAAAACACAGTTAAAAGCGATTGCGGCGGAGCTTGCCACGGTAGAAAAACGCTTGCGTTATATCCTATTAGGTCAATATTGAGAAGGATAACACTATGAATTGATGGAGGTTACACAATGAATATTAACGACACGATGAAAGAATTGGCCGAATATATCCGGTTGGGAGAAGAAGTCACGGCGAATATTGAAGGCTTGAAAGACGCGCTAAAAGCGTACATGAGCGAAAAAGGGCTTGACACATTGGCCGGGAATGAACACAAGGCAGCATACAAGGCGGTTGAAAGCAGCCGCATAGACACAACCGCATTGAAGAAAGCTATGCCCGACATAGCCGCACAATACACACGCACGACCACAAGCAAGCGATTCATATTCAGTTAAAGGGAGGTAACAACATGACAAGACAATTACTTGATATGCGGCAACGTAAAAACAAAAATCCGATGATTCAAGATTTTATTGACAACGTAATAATAAAATCGTGGACATGGGAGCGGTTGACGGAGGAAGAACAAGCCTTGACAAATGGCGTATTAGCGGGTATACAATCAAAAGCTAAAACCCATGCGGGAGCGTCTAAAACCGTTAATCATCATTATGGGGTACTGTTAGCAACATTCGGTTACAAGCCGATAGGATGGAGGGAGGGCGAAGAATGTTCATAATATGCCTGATCCTTTTCCCGCTGCTACTGCTCAAATACTTGATAGACAATATGGATTGACCCGGGCGCCCCTGACATATGAGCAGGGGCGTTTCTTTTGCCCCTGCGGCAGCGTACGCGCCATTTTAAGCGGCTTTTCTTTTGCCCATAGGGTAACAACATACCCCTGACGCCGCGCGGCGTGTAATGGACGTTTAAGGGGCGTATATAGGCATTGGCCTAACCCCGGCACGGCGTGTTTCCATGTCGTTACGGCGGCGCGGTTGATGTGGAGGTTGTATAATGCGCCTTTATCATGGGCGGCGGGGCGCGGTTGCGTGTTCCCGGCATAACCCCGCCGGGGGGATATGCGGAAAGGGGGCGGCGGGGCAGGGAGTAGGCTGAGTTGTCTCAAAAAATAAAAAGACGAAAATTTTACATGAAAATGCGTGACATCCATCCGTGTTTGTGCTATACTATAACTCAAAAGGAGGTTTCACTATGACTGACAAAGAAATTCTCCGAGAACTTATGAATCTCTCCTCAATGAGTTCGCCTGTTCTTGCAAAAAAAAATGAACTATACAACACCGTCTGATGTGACGGAAAAACTTCGCAGGAAAGAATCCATACGAGTTGACACGTTCGTAAAATTTCTTTCCGCTCTGGATGGTACGTTACTGGTTCGCCACGGAGACCAAGAGTTCAAGCTTGGTTTTGACACGAAAACGAGTTATGACCTCGATACACTCTTGAATGAGGGGGATGAGTGAAGTAGTAAAAGTAGTTGAAAATCGGTTTTTGCGTATAACTTCCTCTTGACGTGCGCGTACTGCAAGAAAGTTACCGCAAAATCAAAAGTTTAACTACTTTTACTACTTCGGTAAAATCAAAAGAGGTGATTTGATGTTTAATTTATTTGTCACATTAGGAGCAATTATGCTTGTTGCCGTTCCTATTGTATTTATAATAGCAATAGTTAAAACCATCGGTAAGAAACCGCAGAAAAAGAGATGGTGGTTCATTTGCTTTAGCGCATTTGCTTTGATGATTACTTTTGAACTTATTGCGGCGGCTGTAGAATGTAAGCACGAATGGACGGCTATAAGTGAAAGTATAGCTACTTGCACCGAGCGGGGAGAAATTAAGTATATTTGTAATAAATGCGAACGAGAGAAAACAGAATACCAAAAAGAACTCGGTCACAGCATGAGAATTATGGATAGAATAGAGCCAACTACTATTCTCGAAGGTGAAACAACTAAGCAGTGCGAAAGATGTGGATATGAGGAAGCAGAATTAATTGAAAAATTAGTAGTAACGGCAACATCCTCGTCGGCAACCGCCGAACAACCCATATCTTCTCCATCCGTTGCCACATCAGATGAACGAACAGAGACGGAAAACGAATATTCTCTTACCACCGAAGAGATAAATATCTCAAAAGATGCGTATTTGCAAGAGTTTGCTAATGCTTGCACAGAAATTGGTCTTGACACCGCTTTAATAACGAAGTGGGAACAAGTGGACGATTGGGTGAATGGTGAAATATTTCATTTTACATACAAACGGCATCGCTTTGAGACGTACATTAACTTCGATGAAACAATAAGTTCTATCAACCTTGGTGGAACCGCTATATACAAACGTGGCTACGAACCGTATAAGGTAGATGATTATCTATTGGACGAAGATACGGCAGAGTCTCTCATTCCTTATGCGGAAGACACCGTTAAACTTGCTCTCAATTATCCCTCGACCGCTGATTTCCCGTTGCTCGATTGGTCATATGGACGAGAGGGCAGTCTTTATCAACTTAAAAGTTCAGTAAAAGCTAAAAATGGATTCGGGGTCGTAGATGAAATTCCATTCACGGTGATATTCGACATAGGTACAGAGGGAAAAGCAAATTGTGTATATCTTCAATTGGACGGAGTAGTTGTCGCGGATGAGAGAACACCTGCGCCGGAAAGAAAACGAGTAGAAATTGATACTAAGAGCGATGATGTGCCGGAGGGGAGTATTCGTCTTGTCGATGGCGAATTAGGGGAATACGGAAAGCAAGACCCCGTTTACCCGGAATACGTTGATTATTACCTTCCTGTCGGACGCTATAAAGTCAAGAACAATACCAAAACGAGTATCGTCATGATAATTGACGAAGACAGTAATGATGAACTCAACCGATTAACGCTTGATACTGGACAAAGCGGTGAGATTGAGATTACCGCAGGGCAACACATTGAACTGACAATGCATTCCGATGTTACATTGGCAGTAATCAACTAATAAGAATAGAACAATGGAGTTTATCGGCGCATGATTGCGCGTTCTTCGGAACGTACAGTTATGCGCTTTTTCTATGGGGGGGTAGTTATGGAAACCGTGCTTGAAAAAATTCTCGAAAAGATAAAAAGGGCCGATTTTGATTTTCGGTCTTTTGAATACTGCTACTTCATTTGCAAGGAAGCTATGAAAACGGACATACCGCTTGGCGTGAAGTATCTCAAGGCTCTTGCTAAGAAGAGCGAATCACTTCTTCTTGGCAATAGGCTCTCCAGAAGCGATATGCAGAAGTTATTCGGCCTGCACAAGAGGGTTTTGCTCGAAGCCGCCCCGTATGACTTTGACTGTTATCTCCTATATGTGGAGTGGGAAAGGGACGCTGAAAAGCGATTTTATCTCCCCCGCCGTGGAGTGCTTTCTCCGCTCGTACAGGCGATGCAGGATATGATGGAGGAAAAACTCGACCTGCTGACGATTTCTATGCCGCCGGGTACCGGCAAGTCAACGCTCGGAATCTTCTTCCTCTCTTGGGTTATGGGGAAGTTCCCGGACGGTCAAAACCTTGCAGCGGCACACAGCGGGATGTTGACCCGCTCGTTCTTTGACGGCGTGTACCAAACCATCACCGACCCGGACTATCTCTGGGCAGATGTATTCCCCGGCGTCCGGCTTGCGTCCACCAACACCAAAGAGGAAACAATCGACCTCAATAAGAAGCATCGGTTCTCGACCTTGACGTGCCGAGCCATCAATGCTTCTCTCACAGGCGCGACCCGCTGTGATAAGATTCTCTATGCCGATGACTTGTGTTCCGGCATCGAAGAAGCTATGAGCAAGACACGACTCGACAAGCTGTGGGCGTCCTATACCAACGACCTCAAATCCCGTAAGAAAGAGGGCGCAAAGGAGATCCATATTGCTACGAGGTGGTCTGTGCATGACGTTATCGGCAGACTCGAACAGCAATACGGCTCTGATTCGAGGGCGCGGTTTATCGTCCTTCCTGCGCTTGATGAGAAAGGCTCGAGTAATTTCCGATATGCCTATGGTGTGGGATTCAGCAAGGAGTATTTTGAAGATATGCGGCTCAACCTTGATGACGCATCGTTCAAAGCTCTGTACATGAATGAACCAATCGAGCGCGAGGGGCTTGTTTACCATGCGGACGAGCTGCGGAGATACTTCGAGCTTCCGAAAGAAGCCCCGGATGCCATCATCGGTATCTGCGATACTAAAGACAAGGGAACGGACTACGCTTTCCTCCCGGTGGCGTATATGTACGGCCAGAACTATTACATTCACGACTGCGTGTGTGATAATGGTTTGCCGGATGTCGTGGATGCCCGGCTCTCTGAAATTCTGCTCCGGCACAAGGTCAAATCCTGCCGCTTTGAAAGCAACTCGGCGGGTGGCCGTGTCGCGGAGAAGATACAAGGTGAGATAAAAAAGAAAAACGGTATTACCCATATCACGACCAAATTCACTTCGGCTAATAAAGAAACGAAAATAATCGTGAATAGCGCGTGGGTGAAAGAGCATTGTGTGTTCAAAGACGCTTCGCTATACTCACGGCCGAGCGAGTACGGCAAGATGGTTGATATGCTATGTTCGTACACAATGGCAGGAAAGAACGCTCACGATGACGTGCCGGACGGAATGGCGATGCTGGCAGAGTACGCGCAGTCGCTTCAAGGAAGCGTGGTTGAGGTCATGGAAAGACCTTGGTAAAATTAATTTATTGCATTTTGCGATTACCTATTGACACCGGCGTAGTTTCGTGTTATAATACGGTTAAAGAATATAGTAGTGATGGCGCATGATTGCGCGGAGGCTTGGACTCCGTGCATTTGTGCGCTTTTTTGCATTCAGGGGGGGAGGGTGTTGATATGGCGAGTTTCGGCCGCAGGAAGATTCTCTTAGACGTTGGGAGAGTCCACGAAGGCAATGTCCTCGATGTCCTGAAAAGAGCCTTGGAAGTCCATCGGCTGAACAGCAAGGAGTGTCAGCATCTCATTGACTACTATAAGGGTAAACAGGGTATATTAGACCGCACAAAAGCTGTGCGCGAAGAAATCAACAATAAGATTCTCATCAACCATGCTAATGAGATTGTCAGCTTTAAGGTCTCATATCTGCTTTCAGAGCCTATCGCATACGTCACTCGCGGTGGCGGGAACGCCGCCGAAAAGGTCAACGCTCTCAACGAGATGATGTATCTCAATAACAAAGCCGCGAGAGACAAGGAAATCGCTGACGATTTCACGATTTGCGGTCAAGCGTACCGTATGGTGCTGCCGAACAAGGCAGAGGGGGACGATGAGCCGCCATTCAAGGTTTATACCCTTGACCCTCAATGTACGTTTGTGGTCTACAATAGCGGCTTGGGCGAAGAACCGATTTGTGCTGTCAAATATGTTTCGATACCCGATATGTTTGGTGATTCTGCGAAAGAGCCTACGTTTGATACTGTCTATAGCATTTACACGCCGGATATGTACTTCGAGGTCAAGAACGATATTCTTCAAACGGAAAAGACCAAACATCATTCCTTGGGTATGGTTCCGATTTTCGAGTATATGAACAACAATGCCCGGCTTGGCGCATTTGAGGTTGTCGAAACGATTCTTGACGCAATCAACACCTTGGCAAGTAACCGTGTTGACGCTACCGAACAGGTCGTGCAGGCTCTTATGGTTTTCGTAAATTGCGAGATTGACTCGGATCAGTACGATGAAATGCGGAAAAAGGGCGCAGTTAAGATAAAGTCTGTTGACGGAGCCACGAGTGACATTAAGTTGCTGACGGCAGACTTCAAACAGGCTGACCAACAGGTTCTGACGGATGCCTTGTACAATATCATGCTTAAAATCACAGGGATGCCGACACAGGCAAGCGAAACCAGTTCGGACAGTTCCAACAACGGAGCTATGATTGTCAAAAACGGTTGGTTCCACGCCGAAGCGAGGGCTAAGGATACGGAGCTTCTTTGGAGAGAAGCGGAGGGTAATTTCCTCAAGCTCGTGCTGAAAATCTGCCGTGAAACCGGGGATTTAGACATAAAACTGTCTGAATTTACACCCAAGTTCAGCAGGAAAAATTATGAGGATGTCCAAACAAAGAGCCAAGTTCTTACCGCGATGCTTGCGACCGATAAAATAGCACCTCGCCTTGCTTTCGCCCACTGCGGCCTTTTTGTCGATAGCGAGAGCGCATATTCTGAAAGCAAGGAGTGGTACGAAGCGAGTATGGTTCGAGAAGAAGAAAAACTGCCCGATGAGACCATTCTTGTGGAGGACGAACAAACATGAGTAAGGAAGTCTGGAAAGACATTGAGGGTTACGAGGGGAAGTATCAAGTAAGCAACGAGGGCAAGGTCAGAACACTCAATTATAAGCGAACGGGGCGCATGGCCGTGATGTCTCCCTGCAAATCACGATGGGGATATGTATGCGTTAATTTATGGAACAACGGTCAACGGAAGTTTCGCAAAATTCATAGGCTCGTGGCGATGGCGTATTTGGAAAACCCAAACGAATTACCCTTCGTACATCATAAAGACGAAAATAAGACAAACAACAATGTGTCGAATTTGGAATGGAGCAGTGTCTCTCACAATACTCAATCTTTTGTAAATAATCATCCCGAATGGAAACAAAAGATAGGGGATGCTCAACTTGGTAAATCGAAACCGAGTACTTGGAGAGCGATTGAACAGCGTGATTTACAAGGGAATGTGGTCTCTTCTTTTTGCTCGATAAAAGACGTCGCCAAAAAGACACACTTGTTGGAGACGAGTATTGTCAGATGTTGCAAGGGGAAAGCGAAAACCTGCGGAGGTTATAAGTGGCAGTACGCCGCTCGATATACCGAGTCAGAGAAGACTCGTTAATCAAACTCAATGTGGTGCAGAGAAGCACTCAAAACTACACAATAATTAGGAGGAAGTTAGCATGGCTATCGAATGGAGTTCTATTGAGGGTTATTCCGAAGGAATGAGTGATTCCGAAAAATTGGCGTTGCTCGAAAATCAATCGACAGATGGTTCCCCAAAAGTTGAGAAAGAAACTGAAATCGAAGACGAGACCAAAGTCGAGACCAAAGTCGATACAAAATCCGCCTCGAAAATGGTTGACAAAAAGCTTTTCGATAAGGCGGCGAGCGAGGTCGCTAACCTAAAGCGTCAATTACGCGCTAAAATGAGCGAGGACGAAGCGAAAGAACTCGACCGTCAGCAGGAAATGGAGAGCGCGAAGCAGGAACTTGAACAGCTTCGGAAAGAAAAAACGCTGACCGCTTACAAGGCATCGTTCCTTTCCATCGGCTACGATGACGAGCTTGCTTCGGAGACGGCTGACGCTTTAGCCGAGGGTGATATGGACGCTGTATTCACCAACATGAAGAAGTACGGCGCGAATATCGAGAAAGCCCTCCGCGCTAAGATTCTCAAAGAGACACCTGCCCCTCCTGCCGGAAACAGTAAAGACGAAAAGGACAAAGACCCCTTTATCGAAGCATTTAAGAAAGGATGAGTGATGGAAAATGATCAATTACGCTGAAAAGTATTCCCCGGTCGTGGACGAGAGGTTCTCTCTCGCGTCCATCACCAACGTAGCGTTTAATACCGACTACGATTGGGCGGGTGTGCAGACCGTAAACGTCTATTCCGTAGCTACTACGGCAATGAACAACTACACGCGCACAGGCGCGAACCGCTACGGCACTCCTGCTGAATTGCAGGACACGAAACAGGCAATGACGATTACCCGCGACCGCGCTTTCACGCAGACTATCGACAGAGGTAACGACATCGACCAGTTGGGCATTAAGTCTGCCGCTCGTGCGTTGCGCCGCCAGATGGATGAGGTGGTTATCCCCGAATTGGACATCTACCGTATCTCGGTTGTCGCGGCCGCCGCGAACCCGGCAAATGTCGATGCTACAACGGCTACGGCGGCGAACGCCTACAGTCTGTTCCTCAAGGGGCAGGAAGCTCTCGGCAATGCGAAAGTTCCTACGGTAGGGCGCGTTGCCTATATGACCTACGCCTACTATAACCTCCTGAAACTTGACCCCGCTTTTATCAAGCAGGGCGATATGTCACAGGAGATGCTTCGCGCAGGTATGATGGGTATGGTGGACGGCGTTCCGCTTGTTCCTGTTCCAGCCAGTTATCTTCCCGCCGGTCAGCAGTTTCTGATCTGGCATCCGCGGGTCGCGGTCGCGCCTGTGAAACTGTCCGAGCTTCACATCCACGTTGACCCGCCCGGTATCTCCGGCGTTCTCATTGAGGGCAGATTCTATTATGACTGCTTCGTCTTGGAAAACAAGAGAGATGCTATCTACAGTTGCACCAAAGAAGTCGATTCGTAAGGGGGAACAATTATGATTACAGTTCAAAAGGACGGCAGAACCCAGGCCCTTCATAGCGATGTACAGGCGGCGGCGTTTGTGGCGAACGGCTGGGAGGTTGTAAATACCGCCGAAACCAAGGGCGAGAAAACTTCCGGGAAGACGAAAGGCAGTGAAGGCGCGAAATCTTCTAATTAGGAAGAGCCTGCAAAAGGACACTGATGGGAACCGGACGAAGTCGAAGGATCCAACGGCTGATAGGAGGCGGATGATATGACTCTTGATGAAAAACTGACGGCTTTAAGAGCGATGGTCGGCGGCCCTGATACAGATGAAGTATTATCCACTTACCTCACATTAGCCGGGGGGAAAATCATTGCGAAAGCCTTTCCGTACCGAACGGACGTGACCGAAGTTCCGGAGCGGTACGATTATCTGCATCTTGAGGTTGCCGCATATATGCTGAATAAGCGCGGTGCGGAACAACAGGTGAGCCATTCGGAGAACGGCATCGCCCGGAGTTGGGAGAGTGGCGATGTACCGAGTTCATTGATAAATCAAGTCACACCAGTCGTGGGGGTTCTGTAGGGGGGAGGGGGGCGGGTGGATGAAGTGCCTGACTCGCAACAAAGTTGAGTTCTACTATGCGTTGTACGAAGGTAAACAGCCTGTTACGATAACCGATAAACGGGGGAATGAAATACAAACGGGGGAGTACGAAGTCATACACGGAGACCCGGTTCAAAGCTACGCCAACATCTCTCCCGCAAAAGGCGAGGTGCAGACCCGGCAGTTCGGAGAAGGCGATTCCTATGACAAAGTTATAGTCTTGGAAAAGGACGCTCCATCTCTGGATGAATACTCGTGGCTGTGGGTAGACACAATGCCGCTCTCGGATGAGTACGGCGGCTTGGCGGTAGATTCCGATGGCGAAGTCCTCACCCCTCACGATTACGTTGTGACAAGACGTGCCGCTTCGATTAACTCCGTAGCATACGCCATACGGAAAGTGAACGTCGATGGTCACTAAAGTCATTCGCTTCGGATTGTCCCAAAAACAGGTGGCAGGGGCGATAAAGGAGCTTCAAGCCTACAAGCGCGACCTCATTCAAAAGACCGACCTCCTGCGAGAGCGAATAGCGGCAGAGATAGCCAACAATGCTCAAAGCGGATTTGCGGGAGCGATTGTCGATGACCTGTTGCGAGGCGGCAAACGAATTGCCGAAGTTGACGTGACTGTAAGCGACCGAGATAATATCTCAATCGTAGTTGCGAACGGCGAAGACGCAATCTGGGCTGAATTTGGTAGCGGGGTTTTTCACAATGGTTCGGCAGGAAGTTCACCTCACCCGAAAGGGCAGGAATTGGGGTTCACCATCGGCGGGTATGGCAAAGGTATGGGCAAAAGAAACGTGTGGGGATTTTACGAAAACGGAGAATTGAAACTGACACACGGCGCACCCGCCGTGATGCCGATGTTTAATTCCGTGAAAATGGTTTGCGAAGATATTGTTTCTATAGCGCGGGAGGTGTGGCGATGATCGATGCGGAAAGCCTCATATTTTCGGAAATCTCAAGCAAGGTTCGGGAGCAGTATCCGAAAGCCTTTGTCACAGGCGAGTACGTGCCTTCGCCGCCGTCTTTCCCCTGTGTATCCCTGGTCGAGGTGGACAACGCTACCTTCCGCAACTCGCAGACACAGGAGAGCAGCGAGAACCACGCCGCCGTGACCTACGAGGTGAACGTGTACTCGAACAGAACGACAGGCAAAAAAGCGCAATGCCGGGAGATAGCGGCTTTGGTGAACGATTTGCTCATGGGGCTGAACTTCACTCGGATGATGCTTGAGCCTGTACCAAACCAAAACGATGCGACCATATACCGGATACTCGGACGTTACCGGGCGGCTGTCTCAAAAGACCAGACAATATTTAGGAGATGACAGCGTTCGCACTGTTTCACTCAAAACAACTGGCGGTTCCGTTCGGAAATACGCCGATTAAAGAAAGGATTGGTAAATCATGGCGATAAGCACGTACAAAATTTTCCTGATGAAGGGAACGACTGCCGATAGCACAACCACGTGGGCAAAGCTGGTCGACATCAAGGATTTCCCCGACCTCGGCGGTGCGCCGGAGATGTTGGAGACCACCACGCTCTCCGACAAGATGCAGACCTACATCCCCGGTATCCAGAGCCTTGACGCGCTCGAATTTACCGCGAACTACACGCTTGCGGACTTCCGGACGCTCAAAGCCCTTGAGGGTACGGAACTCGACTTGGCTGTGTGGTTCGGCGGCACAGAGAACGGCGGCGTTCTGACTCCGACCGGGAGTGACGGCAAGTTCGAGTTCAGAGGCCAGATTTCGGCGTTCCCGGTCGGCAGCGGCGTGAACGAGGTTGTCGATATGACAATCACGATTGCTCCGTCCTCGCCCATCACTCTGGCTACGGCTTAAAAAATAACAGGAGGACAGTGAAATGATGAAAGCAATGCTCTCCCAACCCATGAGAGGCAAGACTCACGACGAAATAATTACTACACGCGACAAGGCGATCCGCGTATTGACGGAAAAAGGGTATGAAGCTATCAATACCCTTTTCGCGGACGAATGGTACAATGACGAGCAGATGAACAAGCGCGGGGTTGTGCAAAAACCTTTGTGCTTTCTTGCGAAAAGTCTTGAAAATATGTCGCTCTGTCACGCGGCGTACTTTGCGAAAGGCTGGCAGGACGCGAGAGGTTGTCGCATTGAACACGAAGCGGCAGTTGCTTACGGACTCGAAGTTATTTATGAGGAGGATTAAGAGATGAGTAAAACACTTCGATTTGCCGCTGACGGCAAGGATTACACGCTTGAGTTCACGCGCCGTACGGTCTCGGAGATGGAGAGAAAGGGCTTTATCGCTTCGGAAATCACCGACAAGCCTATGACCACTCTCCCCGCTTTGTTTGCGGGGGCGTTCCTCGCGCATCACAGGTTCGTCAAGCAGGAAGCCATCGACGGTATCTTCTCCAGACTTGCGAAGAAGGAGGAGCTTATCGGCAAGCTGGCCGAGATGTACAGCGAGCCGATCATGACGCTTGTCGAGGATCCGGAACCTTCGGCGGGAAACTTGGACTGGGCAGCGAGCTGGTAAGCGATCCGCTGTCTGACGAGACAGGGGGGAGCGGCAGTGAAACTCCAGCTCCCCTTGCCGCTTACGAAGCAAAATTCAACGAGCTGTTCCCGCTGTACCTCTGTATGGGGATGACGGAGGAGCAGTACTGGGACAAAGACTGTAGCCTTGCCGTTCATTACCGCAAAGCGGACGAAATGAAGCAAGCTCGGCGTAATCAGGAGCTGTGGCTGCAGGGCAGGTATATCTATGACGCTTTATGTTCGGTTTCGCCGATACTTCATGCTTTCGCGAAGAAAGGTGCGAAACCGAGACCTTATTTATCGGAGCCTTATTCTGTTTCAAAGACACAGGCCGAGACAAAAGAGGACGAAAAGGCCAGGAAGACCTACGACAAAGGCAAGCGGCTGATGGAACGCTTTCTGGTAGACACCAATAAGAAGTTCGATAAAGCCAGTGAGTGATGGGCGCATAACTGCGCAGAGATAGATTTCTCCGTCTATTACGCGCCTTTTACGTTGAATATCTTGAAGGGAGTGAGAAGAATGTCCGAGCCTACAGTCGAAAGATTACAAATTGAAGTAGAGTCAAATGCTACTCCGGCGGCAAGCGGCATAGACGCTCTTGCTTCCACTCTAGATAAATTAAGAAACGCTACTAAAGGCGGCGCGGGGCTTACTGCCTTTTCCAAGCGGCTGGGTGTGTTAAACACAGCGTTGAAATCCATAACTACCGAAAACGCGAACAAACTGGATAAAATTACAAATAGTTTACAGAGGCTTTCTTCTCTTGGAAGTCTCAAGATCTCGTCTTCGATTGCATCACAGATAACAAACCTTGGCGGCGCAGTCCGTTCATTGGACGGTGCCGGTTTCGGTGCGCTTGATACGCTTGTGACCTCGCTGACGCCGTTATCATCGCTGGGCAAGTCGAACCTGAACAGTTTCATATCCCAACTGACAAGGCTGCCGCAGGCGGTGGCGGCTCTCGGGGCTACTGATTTCGCAAGTTTCAGCGCCCAGATAAACCAGCTTGCCGCGGCTCTCGCTCCGCTGTCTTCGATGGGGAAGAACAATCTCACATCGTTTATCACGCAGCTGTCGAAGCTCCCGGCGCTGATGGCTTCGTTGCAGTCTATAGATATGGGTACGCTGGCCGCACAGGTTCAGGCGTTGGCGAATGCGTTCGCTCCCCTCGCCACTCAGATGCAGCATATATCAGCGGGGTTCGCGGCGTTCCCTGCGAGGATCCAGAGGTTGGTTACCTCCACGAACAGATTGAGTTCCGCGAACAATAAGGCAAGCAAGGGTTATGTCAATCTTGCGGCGAAACTGGCGATTGCCGCGGCCTCACTAAAAACTCTTGTACGGACTATCGGCTCGTGGGTTAAAAAATCAAATCAGTATAGCGAAGACCTGAACCTGTTTATGGCTTCGATGGGAGAATACGCTGACGAAGCCAAACGCTATGCGGAAACAGTCGGCGAGATAATGGGCATCGACCCCGGCGGGTGGATGAGAAATCAAGGTCTGTTTATGACGCTTGCCACCGGGTTTGGGGTCGCGGGTGACAGAGCGGAGATAATGAGCCGTAACCTCACTCAGCTCGGTTATGACCTGTCTTCGTTCTTCAATATGAGTGTTACGGATTCGATGGCGAAGCTCCAATCAGGGCTTGCGGGTGAGCTTGAACCTCTCCGCAGAATCGGTTATGACTTGTCGGTTACGAAATTGCAGCAGGAAGCCGATACGCTTGGCATTAAGAAAAAAGTACAGGCTATGACACAGGCTGAAAAGGCTGAGTTACGCTACTATGCTATAATGAAACAGGTAACGGTAGCGCAGGGCGATATGGCGCGTACTCTGGAATCCCCTGCGAATCAGCTTCGTATTTTGAAAGAACAAGTCGAAATGGCAGGGCGTTCGTTGGGTGACATTTTCATTCCCGCGCTGAACGCTGCTTTTCCTTATGTCATTGCGTTCGTAAAAGTCATTCGTATTATCGCGGACGAGATCGCCAGTCTCGCAGGGTTTACTCTGCCTGAAGTGGATTATAGCGGTATAGAAACCATTACCGGGAGCGGCGTGGAAGACACGCTCAGCGATGCCGCAGAAAAAGCGAAAGAGCTTAAAAACAATCTTCTCGGCATTGACGAACTGAACATTATCTCAAAGGAAGAAGACAACGGTAGCGGTCTCGGAGACATAGGCGGCGGTGGCGGTCTTGGCTTTGAGTTGCCCGACAATAAGAATTGGCTTAATGGTGTTGTTAATAAGAGGGTCGAGGAGATTATAGGAAAAATACAATCTGCGATAGACAAGATGAAAGAATGGTTCGGGCTGACTGAACCTATTAAGTCATGGGCTGATTTTATGAACACTCGGCTCTATGACATTCTTACTCCTGTCGGCGCAATCGCGGCGGGTATCGCCGCATGGAAACTCATCGGTTTCTTAAAGAAACTGGAGCTGATTCCTATCACCTTGAAACAAATTACAGGACTTGCTTTGGCGGTGGCCGGAGCGTTCGAGTACGCTATGCAGTATTGGAACGCTTGGGTAAATGGAGTTGATTTGGAGAACTTCATCGGTCTGCTTGCAGGAGCGGCGGCGGTAATCGGAGGTCTTGCAATATCGTTTGGTTCAGTAGGAGCGGCGATTGGTGCGGCTGTGACAGGCGTCGGTCTGTTCGTCCTCGGTGTCAAGGATGCTATCACGAACGGATTGAATTGGCTAAACGCTGTTCTTATTCCACTCGGCTCTACGCTTTCCGGAGCAGGGATAGGAGCCTTAATAGGTACGCCTGGCGGCCCGATAGGCGCGGGTATCGGTGCGCTGATCGGCCTTGTGGTAGGTCTTCTTGTAGATTTAGGAATACTCATCTATGAAAATTGGGATGAGATTTGTGCTTGGTTCGCTGACCGTTGGAATGATGTCGTAAACTTTTTTACAAATACAATCCCCGGTTGGTGGAACGGCACGGTTGTACCGTTCTTTGCCGGAATCGGGGAGTGGTTTGCAGAATTGTTTGGAAACATCGGTCAATGGTTTGTAGATGCGTGGAACGGTATGATTGACTTCTTCGAGAGTGTACCTAACAAAATCGGCAAGGTTGCAGACTCTATCGGAAAAGGGTTCTCTGAATTGCCGGGGAAAATCGGTTATGCTCTTGGTTACGCGCTCGGTTCGGTGGTGAAATGGGCGCAAGACGTATGGAACACGCTCAAGGCTGAGGTTCCGAAGATAGTTGAGAGTGTGGGCAATTGGTTCAAAGAACTTCCGGGCAAAATCTACGATGCCATTTCAGGAGCAGTAGGCAAAGTTTTGACTTGGGGTTCCAAGGTTTGGTCAGCGTTCAAAGAAAAGACCCTGGCCATTGTATCCGCTGTTACAGAGTGGTTTTCTGAATTGCCGGGGAAAATTTATACGGCTATTTTTGGTGCTATATCCAAAATCGCAACGTGGGCTTCGGATATGATAGCTAAAGCTAAAGAAGTTATACCAAAGGTTATTGACAGCATTGTGGAGTTCTTCAAAGGTATACCAGAAAAGCTAAAACAACTCGGCCAAGATATTTGGCAAGGTTTGATTGACGGGCTGGTATCCGATTGGAATACCGTTATAAACGATATGAAGAATTTTAGTGATGGATTTGTGAAAGGTTTCAAAGATGCGCTCGGTATTCACTCCCCGTCTACAGTCTTTCAACAGATTGGCCGCTTCATCATAGACGGCTTTCTGCAAGGCATAGAAACATTCAAAAAGATTGCGAACACTATCAAGGAGTGGTCGGCAAGCGTAGTTGAGTGGTTCACCAAAGGGCAGGATGGGAAGAATATCATCGACCTTTTCAAAGATACCGCCGGAAGCGTTATCGGCGGGTTCAAGGATGAGGTCGGCTCCACCTACAGTACCGTCAAAAACAATGTGGTAACGTGGGCTTCGAGCGTTAAGGACTGGTTTACGAGTCCCTCGTTCGGCGGTGTAAACAGTGCGAATTTTGCTACTTTTGCCAATAACGTGATAACAGGCTTTAAGGATAAAATCAATTCAACATATCAAACGATTCAAAGTACAATGACAACGTGGGCAAAGGGAGTAAAAGATTGGTTTGAAAGCTCGTCTTTCGGGGGGGCAAACGCTCCAGCCTTTAGTACGTTCGCTGATAACGTGATTTCCGGGTTTAAGGACAAAATCGGCGCGGCGTACACAAACGTAAAAAGTTCCATAACGACATGGGCTTCAAGCGTAAAGGATTGGTTTTCGGGTATTGCTTCTTCATCGGCGTTCGGAAGCTTTGCGTCCGATGTGATTGATGGTTTCAAGAGTAAAATCAGTAATTATTATACAACGGCGAAGTCGGCTATCACAACATGGGCTACCAACGTACTGAGTTGGTTCAAAGAAAATTGTTCATTCGATGATTTCTTTGGTATTGCGGCCAATTTAATTGATGGCTTCATTAACGGAATCGTTAACAATGCAAGGTCAGCATGGAACGCAATATCAAATTGGGCGAGCGGTGTAATTAATTCCGCGATGAGTAAGTTTGACGAAAGCTCACCGTCCAAAGTGTTTTACGACATAGGCAAGTTTACGGTTTTCGGATTCAACGATGCCGTAACCAAAGAGGGGAAAAGCTCGGAGGCCCTTGTAACTTCATGGGCTGACTCCCTGACCAAGATCAGTCCGACAATGGTCATGTCGGTAGACGCTTCGGCTTTGAAATACTACGATTCCCAGAGCTTCGCGAAAAGCGTCTCCTCGAGCGTGAGCGCGGCCTCGAACATGAGCGTCACGGCAGACGGCTTCGCCGAAGCCATGGAGGAGTTTTACGAAAATCACCTGTCTGCTATGGCAGAGGACGTGCGCCGACAGGCTGACAAGCAGGAAAAGACCACCGTGCAGATCGGCAACCGTGTCATTACGGATGCCGTAACGACCCAGCAGAGAGCGAACGGTTATCGGTTCGTACATTCACCCGCATGAGGATGGGAGCATAAATGGCTTATTTAGCGATTAACGGTTATGAGTTACCTCCTCCGAAGCGAGGGGTACAGCCAATCGTGACAACGATTGTTGATGCCGGGAGAAACGCGAACGGCGCTGTGGTAGGCCAGCGCGTCGGTCGGGACCAGTACAAGATCGACGGTCTTGAATGGCCGTGGCTGACGGCGCAGCAATGGTCGCAAATACTGAGCGCATTGTCGGGCTTCTTCGTGTTCGTCACGTTCCATGACCCTGTGGGCAACAGTCAGAAGACCGTAAAAATGTACTGCGGTGACAGGTCGGCAGAGCCTTATTGGACGAACGACAGCGGCAAACCGACCCACTATCGGAACTGCAAAGTTAATTTAATTGATACGGGAGAGTGATTTCTCATGCAGAAGGTCTCAAATGCGTACAAAGAAAGTATGAAATCCTCTCTCCGTGAGAGAGCATACATTATGCTTGTTTTCGGTCTTATCAACCAAGAAGCCCAGGCGAACGCCCGGATTGATCGAGGGGACTTCACGCATTTCTCCAACGAGAGCAGCGTCTTTTCAGATAGAACGGATAATACTGCCTACGCCACGCTGGAGGAGGGGTTCACGAGGGTAGACGGCTCAATGTTCTTTCTTCCCCGGCAGAGCGCGGCTGGCGCCTATTATGACACCGGGCTTATCGGCAGGGACTTGGTTTCGAGTGCCGCCTATGAACTGGTAATAAACCTCCGTACCCTGGCAATGGACTTCAAAGGCATCACCGTTGATTTCGGAGAGAACTATCCTGTTGACTTCGATATGGTGAGCAGTAGCGGCCAAGTAATCGAGCTCCGGGGAAACACGCAGGCCAAATTTACGACCGAGGAAGTGCTGGAGAATACTACATCGGTCACGTTCGTCTTCTACGCGATGAACAACGCGCAAAGCCGGCTACGGATTTACTCTATCCGTTTCGGCTACGGCCTGGTCTATTATAACGACTCGGTCATGTCATCGACCCTCGAGAGCTACCTATCGCCTATCGGAGCGGACGTCCCGCAGATTGATTTTTCGGTAACGCTCAAAAACTACGACAAGTATTTCAACGTAGACAATCCGAAGTCGGCGATCAACTTCCTTGAAACAGGGCAGGAGATGGAGATTCACTACGGCTATCAGCCTACCGGAAAGAGCGAGATCGAATGGCTTCTCGGCAACAGGCTCTTATGCTCGGAGTGGGAGTCGGACGATTTTACAGCAACCATTCGCTGCCAGGACATCTATCGCAATATGGACTCGGAGTATCACCGTGGGACTTATGACAGCGCGGGTAAGAGTTACTACGACCTTGCTGAGGAAATCTTGGCAGATGCGGGGCAGACGGATTATTACATCGACCCTCGGCTCAAGAGGCTTTTCACCAAGAATCCGATGCCGCGAGTCAAGCATAAGGAAGCATTGCAGATTATCGCTAATGCTTGCCGCTGTGTCCTGTCCCAAACGAGATACGGCTCGATACAGATCAAATCTTCTTTCGTGCCGGATTCGACAGTTTCATCAAACGGCGAAGCTCCGTACTCGAAACTTGCCAATATCTCAAACAAAGTTCCGAAAGACGAGTACGGAACGCTTGCCACAAATTATACGGTGGCAGACGGAACAATGCTTTTCTTGCCGAGAGGCGGCGGCAGTTCTATGGACACCGGGTATGTTTCGAGCGTTCAGTCAGATGGAAACGGCCTGTTCACGGAAAACCCAAAGCTGACGTTTGTACAGGAAGCAGCGAGCATGTACTACGGTATCAGGCTGGTTTTCGGTCACGCTCTCCCTGCGGTCTTTGTCATCCGTACTTTCAACAACAACGCGCTCGTAGATGAGTACACGGTTTCGGATGACATAGAGAAGAACTACGTTCTCCTGCACGATTTCGATGATTTTGACACGATGGAGATTGAGTTCGTACAGACTGCTGAGCCGTATAACCGCATCGTGGTGAATCATTTCAGCTTCGGGGATATAACGAACTTCAATATGACCCGGAACGATATGACATCTTTACCGAAAGCTACGAAGCAGGAATTCATCAAGGAGGTGATCGTACCCTGCTACAGCTATCAGCAGGGTACGCAGGAAGATAGTATAATCAGTGAGGAAATCACATCGGTGTTAAATGAGCAGGAGACATTTTTTGTCGGTGAACCGTCATACGGCTTCCGCGCAGAGTTGGATGGCATCCCCGATGGAGTTTCGATTGTAGAGTGCGGCAACTACTTTGTGACGGTCAAGTTCAATACCACAGGTACTCACAGGCTTGAGATTTTCAGGTATCGGTATAAAATCGCAGAACGTCATGCTGCTGTGCCGCTTAATGCGAGAGGCAAGACCATCAAATGGGAGAACCCTCTTGTTTCCGACATGGGCGTGGCGCATGACCTTGCTGAATGGCTCGGAGATTACTACCGCGCAGGAATCGAATACGAGTACGAAACAAGGGGGAACCCGGAGATAGACGTCAATGATATTGTTTACCAAGAGAACGAGTTCGACAAAGACATGAAGGTGAGAATCTACCGTGCGACAACGATTTTCAATCAGAGCTTTGCGGGGAAAGTAACTGCCCGAATATGGAGGGATGGGTAATTATGAATACGTTTACCATGCCTAAAACAGACTGGTTCGGCTCGACTGATGCCGACGGGGTTTACACCGGGGATAGGTTTGACGCTACGGATTTCAACCGTATCAAAAACAACCTTGAATATCTCCGCAGTTTTTCAGCGGCCATGTATGACGAGTTTGGCATAAGCCCACTCGGCTCTGACCGAACCCCGGCAGATTATTTCTACGCTGACGAGATAAACACGCTCGAACAGAACCTGGAAGTTGTCAACGCGCACACGCTCAACAGACCATACGGCACTTCCCTGACTTATTACGATAATGGAAACACAATGGATTTTGTTGAACTTAACCGGCTGGAGAGTGCCATATTTGACCTGTACGACAGGCTCACAAATCAATTCAATGGACGGAGAATGTTCACATGGAACTTCGGGATGAAAGGGGGCGGACTGTAAATGGCTTGGACATTATTGCCGACTGATTACACGGACGCTTCTTGGAGCGGACTGAAACGGTATCTGGAAATCAACAACGAAGACGGTTCGATTTCTCTACAGGACGTGACTCTTTACACAGGTAAAGAGAAATCGTTCTTTGGAGCAATCGACGCGAACCGAATGAATGAAGCTATGAACGCCATTATGTCCATGGTCGAGAACGGCACAGACCTGTACGGAGCGTTTCAGATTTATTTCGCCGGCCAAAAAACGCTGTTTGAAGCGAGTGCCGACACCACTCAAAACGAGTTCATACAGTATGTGAGTAATTTGAAAGACAATGGTGACGGAATTATCCTCGTTCTCAAAACGGATTACTTAGACGACATAGAGAGGTTCAAATCCACCCAAGAACAGTTGTTCGCCACTTGGTTCCAGTATGTCAAATCACAGTTATCCGAGGATGCAGCCGGAAATCTCCAAAATAAGATCGATGCGCTGGAGGAGTCCGTGGACGCCCTCAGGGAAGCCGTATGCTTCTCGGCGTCCCGACCTGCGGGGGAGTGGAAGCTCTGGCTCCGGGACGGGGGCGTGACGGACGCCCCTTACGAGGCGCCGGAGCGGCTCCTGCTGGAGACCGCCCCCTATGACGCCCCCGGGGAGTTCGCCGCCGCCTCTGAGGACGGGGGGCAGGAGACCGTCACGAACATGACGGACGACCCGGAGGCGGCAGGGCCCGGGGACATCGTCCCCCAGGCCCAGTGACCATGCCATCATGCCGTGCGCCGGATACCCGGCGCGCCGGATGGGAAGATAAAAAAAACAGAAAAAAGGAGGCACTACCATGGCAACAAGACTCGTGACGCTCAAGAAAAAGAACGGGGACGCCTACTACCCCAGGACCAGCACGGCGCAGGTGGACGGCCTGGCCGACGCGCTCGCCGCGAAGCAGGGCGCCCTCACGCAGGCCCAGCTCGACGCCGCAGGCAGCGGCATCACCGCCGCGAAGGTCGCGGCGTATGACGGCTATTCCGGACAGATCTCCGGGATCCAGGGGAAGATCCCGGCACAGGCGGACGCCTCGAACCAGCTGGCGGACAAGGCGTTCGTGAACTCGACCGTCACCAGCCTGGCGGCGAACTTCGTCGCCGCGGACGCGCAGAACTCCAACTTCGCGACGAAATCCGCGCTGACGGGGGCGGAGACGTACTACCACGCCGGGGAGCCGTACCAGCCCACGGGGAAGGACTACGCCGTCGTCCTCCAGGACGAGACGCAGGGCGGGGCGCAGACGCGCTACGTCAACGTGTCCGCTACGGAGACGCCGTCCTGGCAGCTCCAGTACGTCGTCAACGACGCCCCGTTCACCGCGGCGCAGAACTCGGCCCTGGACAGCGGCATCACCGCCGCGAAGGTCGCGGCATATGACGGCGTGGTTTCCTCCAGCAGCGGCTGGCTGACCGCGGCAGACGCGGCGTCCACCTACGCGACCAAGGCGACGGTGTCCGCGCTCGGGACAGTGTACATCGTGCAGGAAGGGGCAGACCTCAGCGCCTACGGGGACGCCGACCTCGTCATCGAGATCCAGGAGTAGGACAGGCAGGGGCATGGCCCCGCACAGCCGCAGGGGGGGATCCTCCCCTGCGGGGGAAGGAGGAAGGGAATGGCGGTACATAAAGTGACGGCCGTCGCACGGGACGGGGACGGGCAGGAGCAGGTGCTGCTGTTCCGGACGGCGGCCAGCCAGGTGGTCTGCCCCGTGCCGGACGGGCAGGGGGGCGTGGAGGGCGTCTTCCTCGACGAGCTGCTCGACCAGCACGCGGAGGAGATCAACGGAAACACGCAGGCCGTCGCCGCGAAGCAGGACGCCCTCACGCAGGCCCAGCTCTATGCCGCAGGCAGCGGCATCACCGCCGCGAAGGTCGGGGCCTACGACGGCTACGCCGGACAGATCGCCGGGATCCAGGGGAAGATCCCGGCACAGGCGGACGCCTCGAACCAGCTGGCGGACAAGGCGTTCGTGAACAGCACCGTCAGCAGCCTGAGCGCGAACTTCGTCGCCGCGGACGCGCAGAACTCCAACTTCGCGACGAAGGCCGCGCTGACGGGGGCGCAGCGGTACTACCACGCCGGGGCGCAGTACCAGCCCACGGGGAAGGACTACGCCGTCGTCCTCCAGGACGAGACGCAGGGCGGGGCGCAGACGCGCTACGTCAACGTGTCCGCTACGGCGGCCCCGTCCTGGCAGCTGCAGTACGTCGTCAACGACGCCCCGTTCACCGCGGCGCAGAACTCGGCGATCGACAGCGGCATCACCGCCGCGAAGGTCGCGGCGTATGACGGCCTGATGCAGGACATCGACGCGATCAGGAAAGTATCCTCGCTGCCCTCCGACGCATCGTCCAATCCGCGCACGCTCTACCTGGTGACGGGATAAGGGGGGCGGGAAGATGGCAGCGGTATATACCGGCGGGACGAAAGTCAAAAAAATCTATATCGGCGGCACGAAGGTCAAAAAAGCCTACGCGGGGGCAGCCAAGGTCTACTCCTCCGGGAACGTAGTGACCTACCGGGTGGACAGCGGCGTCACCTACACGGAGGAGGCGGACGAGGGCGCGTCCTGCCTCTCCCCCGCGACATTCACGCCTACGAAAAGCGGGTGGACGTTCCTGGGATGGCGGGAGGACGGCACGGCTAGCTCCTCCGTCCTGTCCTCCAAGACGATGGGCGAGGCCGCCGTGACGCTCTACGCGGTGTTCCGGGCGGCCGTCACGCTCTCGTTCACCGGCAACGGCAGCACCTCCGGCAGCACGGCGGCAAAGACCGG
>JAISOV010000029.1 GCA_031275405.1 Clostridium sp.
GACGCCCTTTTCGTTGCGGAGCGCAAGCAATGACTGACCAAAATCCATAGTGAAGATCTCCTTTCTTCCTAAAAAACACGCGGACCGCGCGGTTCGCGCGGTCCGGCACACTGTTCCGCTGGCCTGGCGCGGAAAGCGCCGGACGGCTCCGCAAAACAGCAGGTGAACAGCAACAAGACTTCCTTTTCTATTTCTATACGCAGAATTTCCGGGAAGCAGCTTTTTTATTTCACTAAATTTTATAATATAATATTTTATAGTAATTGGAATTTTGCTCTATGAATCAGATCATAATTACTAATTTTTGTTATTTTTATCGTGAAATCCAAGATATGAAAAAACACAGATTTTCCGGCCGCTCCCTGTTCGGGGCAGGCTGCGCTATTTTGACTGGCCGCCAGGACGGACGGCCCCTCCTGCCTCTTCACCCTAATCTCTCCCGGTACCACTCGATCGCCTCCGCGATCCCGTCCCGGAAGCTGTACTGCGGATCGTACCCCAGCCACTTCCTTGCCAGGCTGATGTCGGCATGGCTGTGCCTGACGTCGCCCGGCCTGCCCGGCCCGAATACCGGAGCGCCGCCTGATAAGTCAGATAGCAGGGATTCACTCCGATACAGCGTCCGTCTGCCAAGCCCGGGGAAAAGCGCAGGAAGTTCCATTTTGTGGCGGCGGCCTCCAGCACTTCCTTGGTATCGATACTCATTTTATGTAAAAGAACGGAAATTTCGTTCCTGAACGCGATATGGATGTCTCTCTGGCTGTTCTCGATCACTTTCGCCGCTTCCGCCACCCGGATGCTCTGCGCCCGGTACACCCCCGCAGCCGCCACCAGCTCATAGATCTTGGCAACCGTATCCAGAGTTTCTCCGTCCATGCCCGACACGATCTTGACGATCGTGTCCAAGCGGTGTTCCCGATCCCCCGGATTGATACGTTCCGGGGAGTAGCCTACCTTGAAATCCTCGCCGCAGGCCAGCCCCGATTCCGCTTCTAAAATAGGTACGCAGACGTCCTGCGTGACTCCCGGATAGACGGTGGACTCATATACGACTACACTGCCTGCCTCAAGGTTGCGGCCCAGGATCCGGGCTGCCTTCTCTATCGACCTAAGATCGGGCGTATGATCCGGGCGCACTGGCGTCGGCACCGCCACGATATGGAATTTTGCCTCCCGCAGCCTGTCCTCCCGCGACGTGAACTCTGCTCCGCAGTCTTGGACAGCCCGATCCCCCACTTCTTTGGTAGGATCCACACCCATGCGGTACCGCGCGATTTTTTCTTCGTCTAAGTCAAAACCGACGACATCCACCTTTGCGGAAAACGCCACCGCGATAGGCAGCCCTACGTACCCCAGCCCGACCAGGCTGAGCTTTTCCCGTCTTTCCAGCAACTGTCGGTACAAATCACCCAACTTCTTTTTCTTCCTTTCTGAAAGAAACAACTTCGCTCCCTTTTCTCCTTGTGCAAGCACACAGAGCAGAGAAACAGGTTCCGTCACGCCCTATTCCGTTCTCCCCTACATAGGCGGAAACCATAGGTCTGTATCCGCCGGTACATGGTTAACAGCATACCACAGTCCGCAAGAAAAAACAAGACTGTAATCCTCCTGAAAACGCGGCGGCGCAAACGGCGCAGCCAGTCCAAAAAGCGGTCCGCAAAGAAGAAAGAATCCTTTGCGGACCGCTTTACTGATGCCTGCCTCCCGGAGAGATCTGTGTTCCTAGCATTCCCCTGGCCTGCTCCCGCCAGGGCTTTCCAACCTGTCTGTCTCCTTATGGCCTACTGATCCTATACATCCTGCTGATCCCCTGCGGTCTGCCTGTCCCTCTCATTGCGCAGCTTCAGAAGCTCCAGGAAATCCAGCAAGGAGCTTATGTTGCGCGGTGTCAGTTCCAGGACGGTATTGATAAGGCTGGAAACCGTGTAATCCGTGGCAATCTTGCAGTTTAGGGTGTCCAGCCCTTGGCGGGACTGCGTGCGCCGCAGGATGTAGTCGACGGATACCCCGAAAAAATCCGCCAGTTTGCACAGGGTCTCCAGATCCGGGCTATGTACCCCGTTCTCGTAATTGGACACCGTGCCGATGGAGACGTTCAGATGAGCCGCCAGCTCTTTCTGATAGACGCCCTTTTCGTTGCGAAGCTTAAGTAATGACTGACCAAAATCCATAGTTAAGATCTCCTTTCCTCTAAAAAATATGCGGATCGCCCGATCTGCGCGATCCGGCACACTGTTCCGCGGGCCTGGCGCGGACGGCGCCTGGCGGCTTCGCAAAACAGCAGGTGAACAGCGACAAGAATCCCTCCTCTATCGTAGAATTTTGCAAGAACTTCCTCTCCTATACATAGAATCTCCGGGAAACAGCTGTTTTATTTAACTGAACTTCATTATATACTATTTTATGAAAAATGGATGACAATTTACGGATCGGGTAAAATTTTCTTTATCTTTGGTTATTTTATATTTATAATAAAACCAAGATGCAAAAAACACAAAACAGTGGGGAAATAAAATCATCTCAGTCATGGCCTCCAAAGAAGCTAAACATATCAGCATTGTGATTGCTTCTCAGTATAATACAGCTGCATAGATTTCGCAAGAGGAAAAAGTGAATCCCGGAAAGTTTCTTTCCTAATTTTTTTCTTCTAATGCAGGGATCCTTGTGTCGAACCTTTTCCAGATGCGACCTGAAACGCTTCCTCGTATTTCTGGATTTTTACTTGGATCATCATCCCATCCCTTTCCTGCATCCCCGGACAATCCGTTCCCAGGTCAGGCCATATTTCTCTTTGATGTCCGCTTCTTTCCCAGATTCGGTAAACACATCTGCAAAGCCGACCGGAACCGCCACCGCTTTCTGATGTTCTCCCGCCATGATCTCGGCCACGCTGCTGTACAGTCCTCCAATGGCGGAATGGTTCGTTTCCATCCTTCCATTGCCTGCCTCAGCGCGGAACCCTCATATAGGATTGCGAATTCATCCTCCTGGTCATAGATCACTTCCGCTTTCGCAATCTCGAACTTACATCCTTTCTCATGGATCTCCGGCTGCGGTACCCTCGCTGCACGGATATAGACGGGTCCGTCCAGTTCGACTGCCTCACGGATAGCCGCCGCAACCTCATGGCAATCCGATGGCGCCAGAACCGTCATCCTCGGAATTGCCCTCGCAAGCGCCAGATCTTCATTGGCATGATGTCTGGAACCGTCCTCTCCATAGTCCACGCCCGGATGAGTGCCTATGATCTTGACATGCAGGTTCGCGTTACACACTTGGCGCGTCTGCGCAAACGTCATCTCGCACGAAAAAATCGCCAACGCCACATAGACAGGAAGGAAGCCCTCCATCACTAGTCCGCCCGCCACGCTGACCGTACTCTGCTCCGCAATTCCCGTTTCAAAAAAGCGCTCCGGATACCTCTCATGGATCCGTTCGGTATTGACGGATACAGAAACATCACTGGAGAGGACCACTACTTTGTCATTCTCCTCCATGATCTCCAGCAGAGCCTGCCCGATCACGTCTTTTGGTACAGGAAATTTTTAGAGGCTTGACTAGAATAGCAGTCTGTGACACCCCTGTAATAATATCATGATACTATGACTGCTCCGCAGTCATGGCAAGGGCATGGCCATTCGGCCTATATCATATCCTGCGGATACGATACCACAAAAGCCGACAGTTGTTAAGCTTTTTTTCACGTCCATTGTCATGATAGAAAAGGCTTTCATTTCTATATCGTCATTGCCGTAATAAACATGCGAATCTGTTAGCGTGCCGTCTACGTCCCAAAAAATAATTTTAATATCCATAAACTCATCTTTCATAGTTAGATTCAGTGAGGAAGGTAAGTTTTACATCGGCAAGTGATTTCTGCAAAATACTCCTCACGATTTCTAGTGAATTTCCTTTTTGCGTACTAATGCCCGAACTGGTATAAAAGTACAACTCGCCGTTCTGCTTTATCCCATCAAATCCGGCTACAGAAAGTTCGGTGATTCCTATTTTCTTAAGCAGGCTTAACAACATGAGCGTACTGTCCTCGCAATACACGCCATCGAAATATACCAAATCACTATATCCAATCGCATAGTCATAGCGTTCTGAACCATTAATAAGATTTGAAGTTATTATAATTTCGTATTTGCCGCCATTCCCCATAATGCTGTCCTTACGTTTCAAGTTAGCACAAAAAACATAATTCGGCGCTATAAAATCCGGAACAAAATTCACGGATATTACGATAGCATTTTGATTTTTTACAGTTTCCAAGATTTCTTTCTTTTTATGATTTACCGACCGGCCCGGTGCTACTACTATGACAGGTCGCTCCGATTGCCCTAGTTTTTCCTGTAATATTCGAATAGCCGGTGTGCTGTCCATAGACACATCCAGATAGGATTTATACAGCTTTTCAATGTATTCTTCGTCGAACTTCTCCTGTCTTGATTTATCCACCAGACTCAGTATCCGCTGAATATCCTTGGTCTTTAATCTCTTTTTATCCAGCAAATATTCTGCGTACGTACGGTGTATGTTATATTTTGCTGAAAGTGCGTAAGCCAAAGAATATCCCCACGGTTTTTTGGCTTTTATCGGCGCAATGTAGTCGTCAATGGCATCAAAAACCGGCTCGACATCATAAGACGCTCCGTAAAAACTGTTCATATAATCGATAATGTGTTCTGTGCACAAATTTCCCGGCACCCTCCCCATACCGAAAAGCGAGGCATCAACCGTGATTTGGCGCGTGGGACTCGCAATCTTGGTAAAGTGCTGTGCAAGACTGTAAGCCAAACCCAGATTCTCATGCAGGTGCAGTCCAAGGATGATATCCTTATCAAGGTGGCTCTCGACGAGGTAATACTTATGAGACAGGTCGTGTATCCGCATCGTGCCCCAAGTATCAACGATGGAAAAACCATAAGGATGCAATTCGTTTACTTTTTTTATGATATTGATATACTCCTCGTCTGTATAGACCGAGGAGCATACCGGATTTATATAAATCAGGTATGCTTTTCTAATGAGCATTCTAGCAGTCGGTATCGCCCAGCTCTCCAGTTTTGACGGCTTACACGACAGCCGAATATACTCAATCGTTCCATCGCACGGTTCAAGATGGGACAAGTCAACATCGTCCGCCATGAGTGAGAAACGCGAATTACCGCAGTTTTTCGGCAAGAAACGCTTTGCCTCCTCTATCGTATGAAACCTAGCGGTATCCTTGTCCGTCGAACGCCCCCACAGAAAACCGAATTCAATGATATTGATTTTTGCTTCAATAAGTCGCTTGATTGTCTGTTTTATGACAATTTCACCAAATCTGCCGTCCACGATATGCCCTCCGTCGCGAAGTGTGCAGTCGAGAAGCCGAATGTGATTCATAAATACCCGTCCTTTCCTATTTGTACAACCCGCTTGCTACGATTGCTTCAGCAAGTTTGAAATCATCAGGATAGTCGATATCGGCCGCCTCAATCTGGTCAATTTCAAGAAGCAGCGGCTTGTCCCCATGTCGGAGCGGTATTTTTTAGGTGCTTACCCTCCGCTCCTTACGATGATCCCGAATCCGTTCTCCGCTTTTGCATATAAGAATACACCGCTTCCGCCAGTTCAAAATCCTCCGGATCGTCTATGTCTATGCATTCCATCTCGCCGCATTCGCACAGATAAGGATGCTTCCCGGTACGTGCCTGGCAGCACCCGAAAACCTCCCTGGTAAAGACATACGGCGTGGAAAGCTCCATATAAACCGGCTCCATATCCTGGGTTCTGGGAGGATGTCCCAGTTCAAAATTGACGGGCTTCCCGCCCTGCCATAGGAATGTCTGCAGCTTCCTGGCGCAGAAAGCGGAGTCATACGTGCCTCCTGTCACCTGCCCGATACACTCCCTGATATGTCCTTTGGAAACAAACGGGGAGGTCGCGTGGGCAAGCACATAGACGTCCGCAGGCACCGCCTTGACAAACTCCCGGTAGATCTCCCTCCCCCGCGTCTGCGGCTCGTCCAGGTATCTGGGACGTTCCAGGTAAGAAACCCTTTCCGGCAGATAAGCCTTGATCTTAGGATCGCTGCAATATACATAGATCCTGTCAATGACCTTTTCCTCGGACAAAGCGCAGAGGGTATCCAGTATCACCCGCACGAGCGGCGTGCCGTCCGGGAACTCTTTCAGGTTCTTGCCCGGCAGCCTTTCATTGTTCAGTTTGATCGGCACAAAGGCCACTACTTCCATATTTAAGATCCTGCCTTTCCAAAGATCCAGCTGCTATGTCTGCCTATCGCGGCAAAGCAGCCAATCCACGAACTCGCGTACGGCTCCCCTGCCGCCCTCCTTCGTGCTGACAAAGTCAGCCGTTTCCTTGATCTCGTCCGCCGCGTCCGCAGGAGCGCCCGTCGCCCCGCAGAGCTTCATGCAGCCCAGGTCGTTCAGATCGTCGCCGATGTATGCGATCTGTGTCAGAGCGAGCTGATATTCCGCCGCGATGGCAGAAAGCTCCGCCGCCTTGTCGGCGATCCCCTGCCTGACCACCGCGATGCCCAGCTCTTCGGCGCGGCGCGCCACGATCTGTGACCTGCGCCCCGTAAGGACCGCCGTCAGGATCCCCTTCCGGGACAGACGCGCGATGGCATAGCCGTCCTTGACATGGAACCCTTTGACTGTCTCGCCTTCGGCCGAAAGATAGATCGTTCCATCCGTCAGCGTTCCGTCCACATCCATCACCAGCATCTTGATGCTCTCCATACCGCCCACGCTCCTTTTCCAGTCCTTTCCCGCAGTCGTTTCTTTCCCTCCTCACTGCCGGCCTTCTGTTACGATTCCTTCTCCGCCGCCCTTTCTCTCAGCCCTTCTATCCTGTCGAAATCTACCCGTTCAAACACTTCCAGCTTCCCGCCCCTCGTGGCGTTTCGGATCCCGATCCCATGAGCCTCTGCGTACTTACGGGCTTCCCGGTACGCCAGCCCGCAGATTTCCAGGTTCGGGACAGTGTCGGTATCCAGCGTATCCGCCTCCTGGCTATAGAAATGGTTGAAGATCTGACCGTCCCGATAGAGGTTGCCTTTACAGTCCTTATAAATGGAAACGCTGTAGTCCATCCCGATCAGATAGATCTCACGAAAGCCCATATAACACGCCAGCTGCAGGGCGACATAGGTGACGGTATAGCCCTGCGTCACATACAGGCTCGGATCGGCGCTGAAACGCGGAGGAGGACTGCCGCTCGGATCGCAGTCCTTGAGACGATACAGTACCGCTCTCCCGCCCGTGGACAGTGACCTGCGCGGGGAACGGCCAGCCGGATCTCTCCCTTGGTATTCCCCGCGGAAGTTGGACGGGAAGAACCTCGCCCTCGCTCCCTGTGTTTCATTGGGAGCGGCATACAGATCCCGCACCAGATCGCTGTCCGAAACTACATAATAGGTCGGACGCCAGACCGTTTCCGGAAAGATCCGATAGATCCTGTTCAGCCCGAACGTGACCTCCCCCGCGATCCGGTCCAGATCCGCCGCCCGCAGGCTCGGCCCGTTGCCGACGATGAAGCATCTCTCCCCCTGATGGCGGCCTTTCAGCCGCTTCATCCGCCAGATACTGCTCCTGCCGTAGTTTGTCCAGGACACTTTAGCGGCATAGACCCTGCATAGGAAGCGGTATACCGCTTGATTCTTTTTCAGGATCTTCTTGAAAGTCTCTTTCATCCTTGCGCTTTCCTCCCTCCGGAGCCTACCCTGTCGATCCTATTTTCATATATAAAACTCCATCCACCACCTGCATGGAATCCGGCGCGGGGAAGACGCCCATTCCAAGATAAGTGTCGGATCCGAAGATACCTGACGCCTCTTCCCTACTGACCAGATTGAGCCTGACATGCAGATAGCGCAGGAAGAACGTCCGGTATCTCTCCCTGCTGCCTATCAGCCGACTGTGGGCTACCCCTATCATCTGAGACACGACCTCATAATAGTCATCCGTCATCGGATACACGTCCTCGTCTACATAATCGTTGAGCGCAATGGGGATCCCTGGGTAATAGCCCGGCGTCGCCTCCATCCTGTTCAGCAGGCGCAGACAATAAGCATAGGTTTTCTCATAACGCCGCTCCATAGACAGATACCCGACATTGGCGCGGACTCCGTTGTCATAGACCAGGAAAGCGGCTGCCGCCAGTGCCGCCAGCCGCAGCCAGGCATAACCACGAAAAAGAACCTGCCTGCCTGCCTGCCTGCCTGCCTGCCTGCCTGCCTGCCTGCCTGCCTGCCTGCCTGCTCAATAAGGCCAATGCCGCTAACGGAAACAACACCCAGTGCATCCTCGTGAGCGTATGCTGCCAGACTTTCGGGCTTGCCAGCATCAGGATGTCCGTACCGAGAGGAAGCCCAAGCAGCACGACCGCCAGACTCGCCAAGCGGACAAAACGGTCTTTTCCTTTCTTCCAGCCCAGCACGGCCGCCCACACTGCGGCAGCGGCCAGCACCGCCACGCTAAGAAGCGTGAACCGGCTGTGGAACAGCAGCTCGCCCTTGACCGCGAACGCCGCGAACTCCCGATAGACTTCCAGGCTCAGACGCGGAAGAGATCCGATGGTAGGGATCCCCATCCCACTGATTCCCTGGTAGGAAGAAAGTTCCACACGCTCCACAGCCATCGCGATCCGCAGGAAACCATAGTATAAGGCCAGGCCCAAAGCCCCCATTGCCAGAAACCGGGCCGTCTTCCCAAGCCATTCCCGCCAGGCCCGTCCCTCTATCAGATCCAGAAGAAGAAGCAGCAGGCACAGCACGGCCGCGAATGCCAGATACGCCTGATAGATGCCCAGGCTGAACGCAAGCGTGAAAGCGCCTGCCAGCCAGCCGTTCCGGTAATGTTTCGTCAGACACAGGGAAACCACCGCCAGCAGCAGCGCCAGCTGATAGGTATCCGCCACAAACAGATAGGCAAACTGCGCCGTCACGGCGGGAAACGTGACCAGGAGACCGGCTCCCAGGACGATGCAGCTTTTCTTCTTCAGCTCCAGCAAGTACACAAGCAGGCAGCTGGTGACGGACAGAAAAAAAAGCGACCAGAGTCCTAAGACCACTGGCGGATCATACACTGAAACGATTCTCTGCACTGCCGGCTGAAACCACCGGCCTAAAGCAGTTCCCCCCACGTAGCCGGTGTCGTTCAGGCTGTCACCGCTAGGGAAGCCGCCCACGATCTGTTTCAGATGGGTCGCCAGGCCGATCAGGAACGTGGCCAGGAAAGCCGTCCGATATTCCGCCGCAAAGCTTCCGCAAAAGAAGTTCCTTTCAGTTTCTTCCAGATCTGGTTTACCCGTTTTGTTTTCCATTTTATTTTCACCCATTCTTCGTAAAATATGTGGCCTGTCTGTTGCCTGGATACGGCCTGGCCTGACGCGCTCTAAACATCTTGGCCTTCCTCTGCGGCTTTTCCTGCGCCTTCCGGCAGCTTCTTGTGTTTCCCGCTCCCCGATCCATACAGCCTCGCCGCAGACACCCGTCTCCACAGGCCCGTGACTAGTCCTTTCTCATAAGGATCCATGCCCAGGCCATACGCGGCGGCTCCGAATACCGCCATATACAGGCCAGCCGCCAGTCCCAGCCTGCCGTAGGAATCCAGCCGCCAGTACTCTTTTAACAGGATACCACAGGCCAGCGGAATAAGCAAGACCGGGATCATCCTAAAAATGCTGCTCCAGTAAAGCCGGAGGTCGATCCCGGCTTTCCGGTGGTAATACAGGTTCATGCAGAGTCCGGCTCCCACGACCGTCCCAAAGGACGTGCCGACCGCGCACCCGATTCCTCCCCATCGGAACGCCAGGGGGACGCTGACTGCCAGATTCAGCGCCGCCACGGCCAGATTCATGACGGATCGGAACGCCAGCAGCTTCTTCGCCTGCAGGATCGAAATGCCTACGTTCTGCGTCAGCGGAACGATGCTCGGCGCCATGATGACCAGGGCGATCCAGTAAGCTTCCTCGTAGGCGGCGCCCGCCCACAGGCGGATGAAGTCCTTCCCGAAACACCAGAAACCGCTCAGGATCAAGGACAGGATCCAGAACTGGAGTCTGCCCGTCTTTACGAACAGAGCCGTCAGCCGTCGGTCCTGCTCCCGCGCGCTTCCTCCCTCCGCGACGATCTTGGTGATCCTGGGAAGCAGCACATTGGATATAGCGGTGGAGAAGGAGATGAAATAAGCCGGAAAGGTCGCGCCTATCGCATAGACCGCGACCGCGGCCGGGCCGGAGACGGCGGCGAGGATCACCTGGTCAGTACTCCAGTAGATCCTGTCTATCACCATGCCAAGGAAGACCAGGAAGGCATAGGACAGCATTTCTCCGGATGTTTCTTTCTCCAGCCGCGACCCTTTCCGGATCCGCAGCCGCAGCTTCCCTCTGACATAGGACAGGTGCAGGAGCATACTGGCTATATTCACCGCCACCGTCACGCCCATCAGCGCGACCGAACGGTAGCCGGCAAGCAGGAGCAGCACGACCGCCGCAGGCGTGACAAGCGTCCGCGCCAGTTCGACTCCTTTCAGGAACAGCCACCGTTCGTTGACCGTCACGACCGCCCGGAACACGCTAAGCGGAAAGGACAGCGCGATGTTGCTGACGCCCATGACCATCAGGAGCTTTGCCGTCTCCAGTTCTTCCGGACGGAAAGTGTTTTCTAGCAAAGACAGGTGGAAGGCCAGATACAGCCCCGCCGCCCATACCAGGATCCCGATAACGGCATAGATCCGCAGGAACCCGGCATACAGCCTCCCCTCCCTTTCCTTGTCGCCGCTTCCTTTGTACTGCGACCCATAACGCACGATCACATTGGAGAACCCCAGGTCAAAGAGCGTCAGATAGCTGACCACGGAAACCACCAGGGAATACGTTCCGTATTCCGCCTGACCCAGGCACCGGAGCATAAAAGGCGTATAAAACAAGGCAATCGCGTTGCCTGCGATCAGGATCAGATACGAAAGCACCGCGCCCGACCTGACCTGCTCCTTCTCTTTTTCCATCCTCGTCGCCTTTCTGTCGCGGCTGCCGCAAGATCAGCCGCTGACTTCCCGTTCCTCTATCAGGGAGATCGTCTCTCCGGCATCCCACAGGCTCTCCCCCCCCCGCCGGGACGCGTCCTCCAGGCTCTGGCGCAGGCCGCCGTCCAGCAGCAGCTCCCGCAGCTCCCGATAGAGATCCTCTTCCCGGCAGGCCGTGAGGATCCCCGTCTCCCGGTGACGGATCTGCTCCCGCGCCCCCGCAAAATCCGTGGCCAGAACCGCCTTGTGGAACAGCCTTGCTTCCGCCAGGGTGATACAGAAACCTTCCCACCTGGACGGTTGCAGATAGAGGTCGCACATCCGCAGATAGGGGTATGGGTTGCGGCACAGCCCCACCAGGCTCACCCGGTTTTGGAGACCGTATCCCGCGACCATCGTCTCCAAGAGTTCCCGATCCTCCCCCTCTCCCACCATAAAATAATGGAAGTCTATCCCCTCCCGATTCAGCCTGTCAAAGACCGGCAGGATCACATCGTAACCTTTTGGGGGGGTCAGCCGGCCTATCGTCACGACGTTTATGCCCGGCCTGCGCGGCACGGTATAGGCCAGCGCTTCCTCCCGTATCCGCTCTGCCGGGATGACATTGTGGCAGACCCTCGCCCTCTGGGCGAGCTGTGGGAATTTCTTCCGGAAGGACTCCTCCGCCTGTCCGGACACCGCCGCGATCCCCTGGTACTCCTCGTACCACCGCGCCAGCCAGCCGCAGTCCTCCCGGACGATGGAGAAATCCGAATGGATCCAGGAAAGCTTCCGCCCGGCCTGTACCTTTTTTGCCACATAAAAAGTAGCGAAGCTTCCCTGCCCCTGATAATCGACCGCCACGTCAAACGTTTCCGCCAGTACCGGCAGACGTTTCCCGTACCTCCGGTAAAGGCCCTCCGTCTTGCGGTCTACCCCCTGTCCGCGCGTCAGCGCAAGCCGAAACAGGAGCGAAGCCAGATAGCGGTAACGGCGCTCCGCCCAGTATCTGCCCAGAAGCTCCCTGCTGCCGTAGAGGATCTGGGCGCGGACGTCCTCCGGCAGCTCCATTTCCCGCACCGTGATCCCTGCCGGAACCTCCTCCAGAAGTTCCCCCCGTTTCTTCACCAGCAGCACCGTGACCTCCCAGCGCTCCAGCGGGCAGGCCCGCAGCAGGTTCACCAAGGCTTTCTCCGCCCCTGCCATATGCAGGTCATACATCACAAACAGTATCTTCTTCATACGCAACACACATGCCTCCCAGCGGGCGATTTCCATTTTGGCAACCTCTTCCCCGTAAAGCGTTCAAAGGTTCGGTTCCGTACCTTTTTCTTTCGTGGCCTGGCTTGGACTTGCGGCGAGAAGGCTATGGTAGATCGCCGTCAGATCCTTCAGGATCCGCTCCCTGTCATGGGTCTTTGCCGCGTGGCTGCGGGCCGCCTGCGAGAAACGCTCCGCCAGCTCGTCGCTCCCGAACAGCCGCGTCACATAGTAGGCCAGCATATACGGCTCGTCGAAAGGATAGAGGAAGCCCTCTTCCCGATCCTTCAGCATATCCTGTACGCCCCCTACGGCGGACGCCACGCAGGGGACGCCGAGGAACATCGCCTCCCCCAAAGAGTTAGGCGAGTTTTCAATGGCGGACGGCAGGACGAACACATGCGCCCGCAGGTACTGCCGCGCCATACCCTCCGCATCCTGCGGCCCGATGAAGCGGACGGCCGTCTCCAGTCCGTATTTTTTGATCCTGCGGCGCAGATACCTGCCATAGGTGGTGATCTTCAGCCGGTCGCGGACGGTTCGATAGGCGGTGACGTCGCTGCCGGCCACCACCAGCCTGACGTCCGGATACGTCCGACGGATGATCGGCAACGCCTCCAGCACCTGATGGACGCCCTTATACGGCGTATTCCCGGCGCTGACGAAGAGGGTATGGCGCGTACAGGAAGCCAGTTCCCAGCGCCGCCTCCAAAAACCGTCCCGCAGCATCTCATTGCAGAAGTGGTACCGCAAGGAAGGGTTGATCTGCTCCACGCAGGCCCTGTCGAAAGCCGTCCTGCCGATCACATGCTCCGCCAGACGCAGAGCCTGGATCTCCGTGACGCCGCGCCGGGCAAAAGAACGCTCCTGCCTCGCAAGACCACCTTTCAGGAGGTCGCGCAGGCTCGGCAGGCCGAGCGCTCCGCGCCGCAGACCTCCGTAAACATATCCCCCACACACACACGACAGCCCCGTAATGCTGACCACCGTCCTTGCCGTGTCCACACAGCGCAGGACTTCCAGGGTAAAGGGCGTCTCCGTGCCGAAGACATGGACGACGTCCGCACGGTATTCCTCATAGACCGCCCGGATACCGGCACGTACCCCCTCGTCCGTTTCATCCAGACAGGGAGCCGCGGCAGGGATGGCATAATAGGTGACGTTCCCCTCTTTTTTCGTCAGCAGCCGGGGAAGCTTCCAGTACTGGAAAGCAAAGCCGACCTCCGCCCGTTTCGACAGCTCGCCCAGCATACTTTCCGTCCAGCCCGCCCCATGGAAAGACCCCTCAAAGCCGAAGACCGGATAGACGCAGGCAATCGGCGTCGCGCAGAACCATAGCACTCTCATCCTTTTTCCCTTTTCCCTCGCTTTTCATGAAGAAACTGAACAGCAGTATCATATAGACCTGATCCAGCACCACGCTTTCAAAATTCACGTTGAGGATCAGAATCCCCGCAAGCGCCAGCCTGACCGGCAGGCTTTTGTGCCGCCCGGCACACGCCATCTTCCATGAGGCGTAACAGGTAAAGAGCGGGAACGCGAACCCGAAAAAATGAAAGAACTGGAACGTGGTCGCGGTATTGGAGTACAGCATTCCTTTGTAAAACGGGTAGTATACCCGGAACCCTCTTTCGCTATAGAACCCAAGTCCGAAAAGAGGAGAGCGGAGTCCTTGTTCCAGGTTGTAGAGCATGGGCGCAAAGCGCCCGATGAAATTCAGGCTCCGGAAGTCATATTTAGAGAACGTTCTCTCCAGCGCTTCCAGTGGAACGAACCAGGCGACGGCAAAGCACGCCAGCAGCACGGCCGCCGACAGCGCCAGCATCTTCCTGACGCTCCGCCGGTTCCGGAATATCCTGTCTGCGACAAGCACGCAAAACAGCAGCGCCAGTACCACATACCCCGTGCTGGAGGTCGTTCCCAACATCGCCGCCGTCAGGACGCCCACCTTGAACCAGCTTGGACTCGTATTCAGAAACAGCTCCAACACCAGCGCAAACCCCAGGTAGAGCGCATAGACGCCCGGCTCAAACCAGACCGCGTTGAGCCGCAGCTCATCGGGCAGGATCTGTGGCAGCGTCACCCAGGCGTCGTAATACCGGGCACCGGTGTCCGGCAGGAGTATGGGCAGCCGCAGAAGCGGAACCGCAAGATAAGTCGTCAGGAAAGTCAGGACGGACAGGACGACAAGGCAGTTGACATAAACCCGGTAAAACTCTTCCCTGGAGAAAAGCGCCGTAAAAAACAGCGCCTCAGCCAGATTCATGGCAAGCAGCACATAGCCGCCCCTAAGATCCCCGTTGAACGCCATGCTCAGACATAAGTTCGCGCTCAGTACCAGGACGAGCGCCATGGCTTGCCAGGACAGCCTGGCGCGTCTTGCGAAGAAAGCGTATCCAAAAGCCGCCGCGGCCAGGGCAAACATCCCGCACATGATAAGATTCCCATAGCTTGCGTACTTCACGGATACATACGCGCTCATCTGGTTAAAATACAGGACCAGCAGCACCAGAAGATGTTTCGCGTACGGCGTCATCGAATGTTTTGTTTTATAGTCTTCCACAGATTTCCATCCTCTCCTCCATCCAACAGAAACTCATGGATCTTCCTCACCTGCACCGTCCAGGACTTCTCCCGCAGGACAAACTCCCTTGCCCGCTCTCCCATCCGGCGCAGGTCTCTTTCCGGCAGCCGCGCAATCCGGTTGATCCAGGCCGCGAGGATCTTTGGCTCGCTGCCGGACGCAAAAAACATCTTATCAGAATATTCCGGCGTGAACCCGTTGAGTCTGGTGGTCAGTACCGGTGTGCCGCTGGCCATGTACTCGAAGATCTTAGATGGAAACGTCACCCTTGCGATCGGATCCTCCACAGGTCTTGGATTCAGCAGCAGCCACGCCCTCTTTTCCAGCGCTATGACCTCCTCTTGAGCCAGTGTCCCATGGAAGAACACATTGGAATGCTCTTCGACATACCGCATGATTTTTTCCCGCAGCGCACCAGTTCCATAAATATCCAACACAATGTCTTGATCCGTTACCAGTTCCATCGCCGATACCGCTGCCCAGACGCCGCCGTATTCATTCAGCGTACCCGCATAGCAGATATGCCGCCTGCCGTCCGGCGAAGACCGGACACCGGACGGCAGATCCCCGAAATACTCCTGTGGGCTGACTCCGCCCTCCATGACCAGGTACCTGGCGCCGGGAGCGGCATAGAGACGTACGGCTTCTTCATTCAAGACAACCAGATTGGGGCATTTCCGGATATTGCGTTCCGCCACTTGGTTGTAGAGCTGACGGAGCCTTCGCGCCAGGCCTCTGCGGCGATAGTCGTCGTCTATCGGCAGGTCTGCCAGCAGAGCCGCTGCTTTTACCCCATAGCGGTTGTGCAGCTTCACCAGCGCGCAGCCCGCTTGAAAATACAGATTATAGGAAAAGACGACGCTGTCTTTTCGGATCCGCTTCTTTGCGTAACGGAACAGAGCATAGCTCTGCGTAAGCTGTTTCAGCAGAGGGACGTTGAAAAAAGGCACCTGGACGACAGCCAGCCCGTCTCCCAGCGCTTCCCGGTGTTCCCTCGCCCATAGCGCCTTATGCCTGGGAAACGGCGGCATAGCAACAATCGATAAGACTTCCAGTTCCACGCCCTCGCAGCGGTTCAGTTCTTTCAGCATATGCAGCTGAAACTGGCTCCCAGCGGCGGATAGGCTCTGCCGTATCCCCTGATTGATCTGTCGTTTACTTACGGCGGAACCTAAAAAAATGATATGCATCTGTCCGCTCCTTTCAGTTGCTCCAGGATCCGCCCGTGGCGCCGCGCCATCTCCTCGATGGTATACCCTCGGATCTTCTCCAGATTGTTCGCCGACATCCGCCCGCGCAGCCCGTCTTCCTCCAGAATCCGGTTCAGGCGTCCCGCTAGGCCGAACTCATCTCCCGCGTCCACGAGAAAGCCGTTCTCCCCCTCCGCGACCAGCTCGACCGCCCCGATACAGGCATAGGTCGAGACCACGGGCAGGCCATGCGCCATCGCTTCATTGACCACCAGCCCCCAAGAGTCTCCTCTCGTCGGAAACGCGAAGACGTCCGCCGCCAGGTAATAATCCGTAAGGATCTCCGGTACCTGAAAAGGAAGGATGTAGACTTCCGGCAGGCCAAGCTGCTCCACGATCTCCCGGTACTTTGGAAATTCCTCCCCCCCGCCGACCAGATACACCGCCGCCTGCCGCGTGAGAAGGCCGGCGGCTCTCAGCAGCACATCAAACCCCTTGTTGGGAACAAAAGAACCTACCGCAAGGATCATCTTCCTCTCCGGATCCACGCCGAGCCGGATTCTCGCCGCCCGTTTCCTGTCGTCCAGCTGTGCCGGATCCGCGATTTCCCGTTCCCAAACGGAAGTGAACGGGTAGCGCCAGATCCGCTCCTTTGCCGCGCCGTAGCGCTGATAATAGGCATCCAGGGCTTTGGAAGGGCTGAGATAGCCGACCGCTTTCCGCAGGAGCCGTTTCTTGACCAGGCTTCTGAGCCGACTCTTCCCGTCCGCCGCGCCAGGCCCGTCTCCTTCGATCAGATAAGGTAGCCGACGCAAATTCATGGTCAGGATCGCCAGCATCCCGACAGGAGTAATGGGATTGGCCACGATAATGAAATCATACCCCTTTTTCAGATAGCGGATCACGGACAGGCTGATCCCCTTATCCGCCGCGACCGGAATCGACTTCAGGATGATCCCTTGGAAACCGGTGAACCGATACGCGCTCCAGCTTCCATCCCGCTCGGAAGACGCCGCCCTTTCAAAGACAGCCGTCAGATCGCAGGAACGCCCCCACTCGTTCAGGAAAGCCACACGGTAGGGGGAAGGTATATTCGTCAGCATCAGCACTTTCATGATACACCGCCCCCGCCCTCGATCACCTCCGCCACCTTCGCCCAGCCGTTTTTCCCATATTCCCTAAGCTGCGGCACTTCCCGGCACGCCACTTCGCCCCTGGCCACCTTTCCCATGAGTTCCGCCAAGGCCCGGGGATCAAAGGGATCAAAGAAATAGGCGTTTTCATAATCGTCCAGCAGCTCATGCGCATAGGTACAGTCCGCCGCCAGGATCAAGGTCCCGACCATCCTGGCCTCCGCCAGCGGATAACCGAAAGATTCTATATAAGAAGGAAACAGCAGCGTTCCCGAAGCGTACTTCTCGAAGACCTCCTCCCTTGGTATCCGCCCGATCAGACGTATCCGCCCGGCAGGATCGTACCATGTACGATCCTGCCGGGTACCCCGGTACCGTGCGCCCCGGCGCCGTGCGCTATGTGCCGCGGTACCGTTTTCGTCCGCGAGGGTAAACTCCACCCTATAATCCGTTATGCCCGCGTGTTCCAGACATTCACAGGCCCTGACGATGCAGTCGTGGTTTTTGTAAGGAATATCCGCCGCCGGATAAAAGAAATACCCCGGATCGAAGTTCCTCTCCGGCAGGCGCTCCGCCCATACGCGCGGACGCACACACAGGATCTTGTCCTTGCTGATCCCGTCTTTGCGCGCGAGAGCTTCTCTGGCCCATTCCGTCTGGACGATCACGGCGTCTGAACGCCTTGTGGAACTCCTTACGAGACAGGACAGGATATGCTGGTATACGGCATAGATCCGTTCCTGTCTCTTGAAAAAGGAAAATCTTTTCCGATCCTGATAACAGATTGCCTGATGCACATAAACTACTCCCCTTGCCTTTACGCCCCACGTCAGGATGTTCTGCAAGGAAAAAAACGCAGCCGGACACAGCCCGTTGACCAGCCCGCGCCCGCCCGCCAGTTCAAACCACAGACGCCGCAGCCAGCTTCTTTTGATTCCTTTCCGGACGATCACTTTGATGTGCGCCCGTTCCTGGATCAGCCCATCCTCTCCGACAAGGAAGATCCATTCATGCCCGCCGGAGCGGTTTGACACATATTCATAAAAATCCTGCAAGACCGACAGCGCCCCTCCTTCCGAGGCCGCAATATCATTCACGACGATCCTCATCCCCGCTCCCTCCTTCCGGTCAGGATCCCATAAGTCCGCTCCATCCGTACAAGTCTACTGATCCGCGCCGCACACTCATACAGGGCGGCTGCGGCCCCCAGTGCCAGAAAAGGGCGAAACGGCACCGCCCACCACAGATCTGCCCTGTTCAGCAGATTGGCAGTGACGCCCGCAAACGGCATATGGATCAGATAGAGCGTAAAAGAACGCCTGCCCAGATAGAGTAAGCAGTACTGTATTGACGCACGGCAGGGGAGATCCTCTCTGGAGGACAGGCGCAGGGCGAGGCCGAAGACCGCGGCCGCCGCGCAGGGTTCCGCCAGGAGAAAGGGCAAAGACCAGTAGCCGACTACTCCCCCCCCCGCCGCCACGATTCCCACGGTTCCCGCGACCGCAACCGCGAAACAAGCCCACGTTTTCCGCAGAAAGCGCGGCAGGAAACGAAGCTTTTCCTCGCCGCAGCTATAGAGCCAGGCGCCGGTGAGGAAATACCCGAGCCAGTTGGCGACGTTCAGATACGGATTCAGGCCTATGCCGAGCCTGCCCAGCCCTCCCGTAACCGTCAGCAGGAAGCTGCTTACGGAAAGGGCAAAAGCCACCGCCACACAGAGCCGTGAGCGGCGGAGGAACCCGTAGATCACGTAACACAGGATCAACATGGACATATAATAAAGAAAGGAACCGCCGCCGAGCAGGAACTTCAGGTAAGAGCCGATCCCCAGCCCGCCTTTGCGCAGAACCACATAAAGATAGACCAGCGTTCCGCAGAACAGCCACGGGATCACCAAGGAAACGGCTTTCCTTTTCACCAGCTCTTTCCAAGGCTGCCTCTCCAGGCTCGCGCAGAACAGGTATCCTGCCAGACCCAGAAAGACCGGTACTCCGAAACTGCCGAAACTCTCCAGCAGCCTGCCGCAGAACCGGGCGGCGGCGGACGCCGTCTCAGGCACCGGCGCACAGTGCGCCGACGCGACCGACAGGATCGCGAAGGCTTTCACGACATCGATGAAGCTGCTTTCTTTCCGCGCTGTCTCCATATTAGGAAGAAATCCTTTCATGGCACCACCTGATGCCCTCCCGTATCACTTTCGCCGGAATCCCGGCGACCACCGTATTCGCCGTCCGCAGTCCTTGAGTCACGATACTGCCCTCCCCGACCACCACATCCGCCGGAACAAAAGCTCCTTTGAGCAGGGTGACGTTCCGTCCCAGCCACACGCGATCACAAATCCGGATATCCGCCGACGGGTTGAGCCGCCCGCCGTCCTGGCAGCTTACAATCGAATGGGAGTCCCCTGTCCTGACGGATACCCCGGATGAGAACAGGCAGCCTGACCCGACCTGGATCTTCGTCCCTTCGATACAGGCCAGTTCCGTCGTCCCCGCAAACAGTACCTTATGCCCGATGTGAACCTCGTTGCCGTCGTCCTCCACGTGGATCGTCAGGGAATACGCACAGACCAGATCTCCCAGTACCACTCTGTTATGGCTGCCCTTGATAAAAATGCGGCAGCCCTCCAAGTAGTTCCGGTCGCCAAACACGATCTCGTTGTCGCTGCCGATGACCGTGATCCGGCATTTCTTCAGGAACGCCCTCTGCCGCCGAATGGAAATCCCCCCCCCCCGGCTCCCTGGATCTGGAATCTGTTCCGCCCCAGGACAAGATTGTATACGGCTGCGCAAAACGGCAGCCATCGGGGGTGAGCCTGTAGGTATCTTTTGACAAACGCCAAGAAGTTCATCTCAAACCGCCTTTCCGTATTTTCCAGGAAACGCAAGCAGCCTCCGGGAACCGAGGACCAGTCCATAACTGAAAAACAGAACCAGCCCCCAGACGGACACCTGCGCCAAAACGGGGAAACCGCTCCCCTTTCCCAGCAGGCTTCCGTCCGGCAGCAGCCGTTCGCAAACGCGCAGAACCAGCATATGGATCAGATAGATCCCAAAGGATGCTCTGCCGAGCTTACCGAACAGGATCCATACGCCGCTCTCCACAAGCTGTCCTGTCACACGGGTCGCGTAAACGGACAGCACTTCCACCAGGAACAGGAGGTAGAGGAAATTCAGGGGGCGAATCTGGCCGATAGCATAGCCTTTCTGACCGCCGACTACCTTCGCATAGAAGCAGAGTGCCGCCGCCGCCGCCGCCGCCGCCGCCGCCAGGCTCACAAAAGCCCGGCAGAGCAGAACCGCCCGCCGCTTTTTCCCCGGTTCCTGCCCTGCGCCGCGCACCTGCCGCGCATACAGTCCGCATACGTAGAACCCCCCCCAGGTACATCCCAGGAAACCTGCCGGTACCGGCAGGGAAACAGCTTCCGTAAGATTGGTCGCCGCTATGAGAAGCGACAGGCTCACCGCGCCGATCCGGAAAGCCCTGTGCCGCGCCCACCTGACCAGCAGCGGCGTCAGCAGGATCAGCTGCAGCAGCATGGGGACATAATAGAGCTGTACCTCCGAGCTTCCCAGCAGGAAACCGGCAAGCAACCCTTTCCAGTTCAGGCGATTTCCCATCCCGTAATTCCAGGCCACTGTCGCCAGCCAAAGAAACAGATAGGGAACCAGCAGGCGCCGGCAGCGCGAAAGCACCCAGCCGCGCCGGTCGGCGCGAAGCTTAGCCTCGTCCACAAAATATCCCGCCAGAAAGACAAAGACCGCCACTGGAAAATTGATCAGCTGGCGAAAGACGACCATCCCTAAGCCCACCCGCAGCAGATCGTTCCAGCTCGCTGTCACATGGATCCCGCACACCGCCATGATACAGATCCCCCGGATCCCCCACCAATAATCTGATTCTATGGATTCTATATTTCCTGTCCGCATGGACGACCCTCTCTCCCCTGCTCCTTGGCGACCATAAGCTTCCTGATTTCTTCCATGAGCGCGGCATACTGCGCCTTTACGTCATAATGCTCCTCCAGATAGCGCCGCGCGTTCTCCCCGAAGCGCCTGGTATCCGTCCGCAGGATCAGCCGGATCTGGTCATGGAAAGCTCCCGCATCGTTGCTCGGGCACCACCATCCGAAGCTCCCCTCAACAATCACCTTCCCGAGATCCGTGTTTTCATCGGTAGCCGCCAGCACCGGCAGCCCCTGCTTCATATATTCCAGCAGCCTTGAGGGGAAATTCGGGATCGTAAAACGGTAATCCAGAAAAATCAGCCCCACGTCACAGCAGCTGACCAGTTCGTCAAACTGCTCCCTTGGCAGCCACGGGAGCAGCAGGATACGCCCCGGCGGCTGCTTCGCGACATAAGGCGAGAATGTCGCATATCCGGTTCCTTGGCAGCAGCATACAAAAAAGACCTGCTCCTCGTCCGCTACTTCGTCCATACAGCGGATGATATGCGAAACCGCATGAAGCTTGCCCAGATTGCCGACAAAGGCAAAGGCCTTTTTACCGGGCGGTATTCCGTAGCGTGCGCGGATGGCTTCCTTGTGGGCTTCTCCTACCCTATGGTATTCCCCCAAGGCAATACTGTTCGGGGAAACGCCGACCATATCCGGAGAAAGCTCCGGATTATGGCGCAGGACATATTCCCGGTTAGCTTCCGACATACAGCCGATATGATCGGAAAGCGCGTAGACCCTTTTCTCTTTTTCGCGGAAATAACGGTACAGCAGACCGCCTTCCGAAAACATGCCCAGATCTACGGCGTTCTGCGGAAAGATGTCCTTGAGCAGAAGAACCATCACCGCCCGGTAGCACCGTTTCAAGAAAGCCAGCAGCCTGTTCCAGGTAAGCGGCGGCGTGGAGTAGAGGATGACGTCCAAGGGAATCTTCTTCAGATACTTTTTCGCCGCCCTTAAAAAACGATAGTCCAGCAACAACGTATTGATTCCCTTGACGACAAAATTCGTCTTCTGGATCCTTCCTGTCACAGGTCTGATGATCGTGGTGTTTCCCTGCCGGATCAGTGTCCGTTCCCCCTTACGCCTGTGTACAACCGGCGACAGGACATAGACCGAATGGCCGCGATCCGCAAACTCACGGAGCAGATCCGTATAAATATTCGATCCGGATTCATAGATGGACGGGATATTGGCTATTGTCAGGAAAAGTATATTCATGTTTGCTCTCCAAATCAGGGAAACGGAAAGTTTCCGCTTTCCATCTTAAGTCTCTTCATCGCCTCGGCTTATTTTCATGATATTTTGGAAACTGACGATTCCCTCCCGGAACTCTTTGCTCCGGCCATAGGCGAGCCAGAAAACCGCATTCGGCACCACCGTGCAGATCAGCATTCTGACCAGAAATACCGCCGTCCCTTCGCCGGAACCGCACAACGCCGCAAACACCCAGGCGAGGCCTCCCGCCAGGCACAGAACCAGAACCTGTTTGAGCCGCTTCACGAAATAGGGTCCCGACGGCTTTCCGAACCCATGCCTGTGCAGGATCCACGGCTCTATCCATCCTGATGTGAGCGCCACGCTGCCCGCCATGCCGAGCAGTACGCCTCCGAGTCCCAGGAAACGGATCAAGGCAAGACAAAGCGCAAGGTTCAGTCCACATTCCAGCACAGGCTTATATCGGTCATTCCATTGCAGCCCTAACACATCTTTGCAGGTAATCACCGCTTTTCTTCTGCCGTCCAGATAGAAATTCACTACCAGAACCAGCACGATCCCCGCCGAGAAGGTGTACTCCCCCCCCAGCCAGAGAATGATGAACGGATTGAACAGCACCAGCAGGCATACCGCCGCAAATCCATGGATCCAGAATCCCAGCAGATCCAGCACATCAAAGATCTCCCGCAGCCTTTCTCTGGACTCCGTTACCGCCACATTGCCCATACCCGCCACTACCGACTGGAACAGAATGTTGATCGCAAGCTTCAACGCGTTCAGCACCATCAGATAATTAGCATAAAGACCCATAGTGTGAAGTCCGAGATATCTGACGATCAGCAGACTGTCTATCGCAAAGGCCACGATAAAGCCCATCTTCTGCCCCAGCATCGCCGCAGTCGTCTTGATGATACGCTTCTTTTCTTCCGAACCGATCCTTGGCACACCGCGCTCTTTGAGAAAAGGATACCTCCTGTCCGCTTCTGCGGACACCGCGAGATTGCTTGCCAGGATACAGGCCGTATTGACCAGCAGATAAAAAAGGTAATTCTGGGTCAGGACAATCACCGCTACCTGTACGCATAACTGTATGACGGAAGCGGCATCACTGTATAGGCTGGACAGCCACTTATCCTGGGCCGCGATGATGATACAGCGCTTAGACGCCCAGAAATACGACACTGCGGCGTTGATCCCCAGAACCGCGAACGCCGCGTGGGCATATGGGATCTCCCCCTCTTCTACGATGACATAGCGCAGAAGAGGGAGAGCCGCCAGCACGAAAACGAGAATACCTGTTCCAATCCAATGAAAACAGCTTCTGTAAAAGCGCAACAGCGACTGTACCCGGATGGTATCCCCCGCCGAAACACAGTCGTACAAGCCATAGATGATCGCGGTTCCGGCCCCTAGCTGGGCATAACTGAGCATCGTAAGGAGATTGGCAAACAGCTGTCCGACGCCTACCATTTCTATGCCCATATAGCGTATGAACACGATCCGCGAGACAAAGCCCGCCAGCAGGACGGCCAGATAGCCCGCCAGGGAGATCATAATATTTTTCGTTGCTTTCCGGCTTCTGTTCATCCTCTGACCATTATTCCCGCTATGGCGGCTCCGGCTTCCAAAGCCCGCCGCAGAATGTCATCCGCTTCCTGGTAAGTCGTCCGGTACCTGCGGCAGACCAGCAGACACAAGTCTGTCTCTTTCAAAAACTTCAGATTGGCGACATCGTCCAGAAAAAAGGGAACCGCCTTAAGTCGGATATTCAGTTTATCGAAAATCCCCTGCCAGCTTTGCGGCACTTCCAGGGTATCGGGACTGACCAGCAGCAGCTCCTTTCCGGTAAAACGCGACAGGTTAGTCTCCAGGTCGTACAGAAACAGCGGGGCTTCCAGAGCCGAACCGTTTCCTCCCCCCGTTCGGTACCGCGCGGCTTCCAGCAGCTTGATACGGTAGTTGTGTCCTAGCTGCCCCCAATCCAATACACGCTCGTCAAGAACCGCTTTGAAAAGCACCCAGGCCGCCGCGCAGACCCCGCCAAGCGCGATACCTGCCATAAGATACGGCAGGAAGATCCGAAAACCTGTCTGGCGTGCCACAGTAACGGTATTGACACGGGTGTCCGTGACCAGCCTCATGGAGTTCCCCATCGCTTCTGCAGTGCCTGAACCGATATAATATAACAGTTTGTTTACGCTGTTTCTCTGCTCTGCGGCAAGCGTGGCGTCTGCTTCTATTACAAAGGTGCAATCGACCAGGGTCAAGGAATGGGAAGCCGTCTGCGCCGCTATATCAGACGCCTTCTGTTCCAGATAGGAAACCAGCGCCCCCCCGAGGCTTTCACTGGTCTCCCGGTCCGGAGAAATGATCCGGAACGTCAGAAGCGAGGAACTTGTGGCAGTCTCGTCCGCCAGCCCTTGTTTGATAAGCGACGTGATCAGTTCTTTCAGGTACCTGTCGTCCGTTTCCAGGCCGGTTTCCTCTCGGAGGGCTTCGTAAAACTCCTCTTTCTCCAGTTCCAGAAGATACCTGTTCGCCACCAGCAAATTGTCCCATGACGTCTCCTGGGTTGCCCCGCTGATCAGGAAAACCACACGTGCCGTAGGAACCGCCATCGCGTCCAAGCGCAGCCGCAGGGATTCGTCATGATACTGTTTCCAGGCATACATCTCCCGGAGGATCCGTTCATAGTACCTGTCCCGTTCCTCTTGGGACAGCAGATATACGCCATCCTTCGCCGTAAGGACTACCGGCGCAGCCGACACATCCGGCAGTTCCCCGCCGGACGCGGGAGCGCTCCGCGCGGCGACGGCTTTCCATGCCCCTACGGCGCTCAGAACCGCCGCCGAGCAGAAGAATATCACAGCCGCCCTCCACAGGTTCTCCTTGAATACCAACCAGATCCGCGCGAATTCCAGTTCCTTTTTCCCATATTCCATCTGAACTTCTTCCTTATACTATTGATGATTTATTTTGGCTTGGTGCTTGGCCCGATCAGCAATCGGCAACACCGTAACACCCCTGTAGCAGTATCATCATATCATAAAATGATTGTCAAAGCTACCGAAAAATCCCCGGATTTTTGCTTTGAGGCTTTTTCACGCCTTTTCACGCTTTACCCCCGGTACTGCGGGAAAAACCCCTCCGCTTCCCATGTCCCGTCTTTTTGCCGGCGCAGCTCTATGAGTTCCCGGTAGGCCTTCTCATCTATGACATGCTTCCCAATGCAGAAGTCCGTCACCCCGTTCGGCGCAAGGGATTTCTTGTACCGGAAGATTCCGTCGTCCTGGCCGTACCCCCCTCCCAGGACAAAATTCCGGTATCCTCTCGCCTTGGCCCATTTGATGATCTCATATTTCAGGAACTCATTCGGACGCGTTTCAAAATATTCGCTCCGCGTTCCTCCCAGAAAAGAATAGCAGTTCTCGCTTCCGCACAGCACCAGTTCCGTCGAGACGATCCGCCCTTTGCAGACCGCATGGAAATAGCAGAAATGCCCTTTCATCTCATGGAGCGTCTCATAAAAGCCGTCCTCAAAGTAGAAATTTTCCTTGGCGCCGCGCCTGTCCATCACGGAAGAATAAATCCGCTGAAATTCTTTCAGCTCTCTGCCGTCCTCATCAATGAGGATCTCCAGATGATTGGCGGCGGCTCTTTTCAGGTTCTTGCGTACCTTATGCTCAAAGTCCATCCACAGCTCTTCCAGCGGCAGATCCAGGCTGCGAACCACATTGTGAGTGGCCGCCTGCACTTCGCCCGGAAATACTTCCTTTCCCCTGCCAAATAGCTCAAACCTCACAAATTCGCTCACATAGCCCTGTTCCCGGCAGTACCGCCCAAACGCTTCCCGGACCGTCCCGGCATTGCCGACCCGCCCCCAAGGCCCTCCATATCCATATGGCGTACTCAGATCAAAGAAACGGTTCCTTTCGATCTGTCCGCAAAACCTCCCGTCGTCAGCAATATCTCTGATCAGGACTACGTTCATGATCCGGTTGTGTTCGTCTTCATAATAAAACAGCGCGGGGCTGTCATGGGAGTTCCTGCAGAATGCCCTCGCATACGCGTTCAGATAGAATACGTCATAGTCCTCAAAGCTTCTGACCAGGGCATCCCATCTGTCTTTCTCCCACGCGTCCACTTTCATCACGTCCGCCATGCCGATGCGCATCCTTTCTTGTCTTGCCTGGAAAAGTATTCCTCCAGCGTCCGGACAATCCGTTCCATATCCGAAAGCAGATAGCGCTGGTCGCAGACCAGCGACAGTTCTTCCTCGTACAGCCGCAGGGCGCGGCCGGTCATCGTATGGAAGGCCGACAGCGGCCAATGGATCGGGCAGTAGACCTGACGGTCGGACAGATAGGCCTTCAGGTCTCCCCGCTCCTGTTTTTCCAGCAGAATCGGTACGAACAGGGGGCAGTCTTCCTCGCCGACGGTCGGATACAGGAGCCTGACCTGTGGCAGGCCTTTGAGCCGTTCGGTCAGGAAGCGGGCGTTTTCCCGCCTCGTTTCCTTCATCCGGGCGAGGTCACAGCGCAGCCACGCTTCCCTTGCCGCTTTCTCTGGCGCATAGCCCACATAGTCCTTTTCCAGCAAGGCTTCCGCCTGCCCATACAGTCTCAGGAATTCTTCCTTGGCCTGCTCTTCCTCGGCTCGTTCGGCCTTGGCCTGCCCGGCGAAAGAAATGCCAGACTCGTCCGGACGACAGATATATTCCTTTTTTTTCTGCGCCGCCCGGTTGCGCAAGGCAACATATTCCCCATGGGTACCTGTGTCATATGGGATCCGGAACGCCCCCCCGGCCTTGACCGCTTCCGCCGCCCCTGATAAGAAGACCCATTTCCGGTAGCTTGCGTATATATAATCGGCAGGTACGGCCATACTGCTTTCCAGAGTCCATGTCCCGGGGAAAGCCCCGCTAAGACAGCTATGCGTCCGATCCTCTACACGTACCGCATACGCGCCTGTGTCCGTTTCCGGATTCGTTGTGGAAGTTTCCGTATAACCGAAATACCGCAGCAGATACAGGCCCTCGTCAGGCAGCGCTTCGGGAATACGGCAGACCAGCCCTCCGTCCTCGCGGGGAAAGACGTCATAAAAGCGGATCTCCAGGCCATGTCTGGCAAACGGCTCGATCATCGTATAGCAGCAGTAGGACGGCAGGCACATCCTTTTGATCCGGCGCTCCTGTAACATGTCACGGATCAGAAACTCCAGAGCCGTCCTCCCGGACAGAAAGTACCGGGACGCTTCCGCCGCCGTCCTCATGAACCCTTGATCCGTACACTCCCAGAATTCGCTTCCGATTTCTTTCATCGCCGCACCACATTCCTTACTTGGAAAGCTCTCTTCTTTCAGACCTGCTCTGCCCCGCCGTACCCGAGTTCTATCTTCGCCCGCTCATAATCCGCCCTCAAGATCCCTGTAATCAGCAGATCCCAGTACCGTCCATTCCGAAAGACCGCCTGTTCTTTTTTTCCCTCTATCTTCCATCCGCATCTTTCATACATCTTCTGGGATCTGAAATTATACTGGATAATACTACTATTTAGCCGATGTAGCCTCAGTTCTTCAAAAGCGTACCGCATAAGGGACATCACCGCGTCCATGCCGTAGCCTTTTCCCCTGCCGCTTGCGGCCAGCCGTATACCCTGAAAGGCGGAACCGTTCTTCCAATCAAGATCCACCAGATTCACCATGCCGACCGCTTCCCCAGTTTCCCGCGCCACGACCGTAAAACGGAGGTTTTTTTTATCCGTCACTGCCTTTTGATACCACGCCTCCTGCTCGCAGGGCGCTATCGGAAAGCTCCATCCTCCCAGCAGCCGCTCCGTTTCCGGATCGTTCGCCATCTCCCGGTACAGCTCCATGTCGTCCGCTTCCATCGCTCGCAGAAATACCCTTTTCCCGATGATGTTCATGAATATCACCATCCCTTCCAGCTGACTCTATCCTCTTCTGACGGAGGATGTGCAGGCTTTCCGGCGCTTCCTCCGCCTGTCCGATCCCTTCCCGCAGAAAGACTTTCCTCACCGTCCGCAACAGGATCCCACAGTCTCCGGCAAACGTCAGATGATCGACATACCATACGTCATAGGCAAACTTCTCTTCCCACGAAAGCGCGTTCCTCCCGCTGACCTGTGCCAGTCCGGTCAGTCCGGGGCGCACGTAGTGCCTGCGCCTTTCTTCTCCCGTGTAATAAGGCAGATAAATCTTCGCCAGAGGCCTCGGCCCCACGAAGCTCATGTCGCCTTTGAGGATATTCCAAAGCTCCGGCAGCTCGTCCAGGCTGGTGCCGCGGAGCCATTTCCCGAAACCCGTCAGCCTGTCGGCATCGGGCAGCAGCCGTCCTTGTCCATCCTTTGCGTCCGTCATGGTGCGGAACTTGACCAGGCGGAAGATCCTCTCGTCCCGGCCGGGGCGTTCCTGGCGGAACAGTACCGGGGAGCCCAGCCTCATCCGCACGAGCAGCGCAAGGAACAGCAGGAGCGGGCTGCTCAGGAGCAGCGCCAAAAACGCCAGGAAACAGTCCTGGAGGCGTTTGAGATGGCGGGCATAGCAGCCGCTTCTGCGGGGAGGCCGTTTAGGATGCTGCATGTCTTCCGTCACCTCAGCCATGGTCTGTCTTTCTCCCGCTTAGTATCTGACCTGATAAAGATCTGTTTTGCCGCCGTCTTCACAGCGCGCAACTGCTGATTTTTGTTCATCCGTCCTGAACTTCTCCCATATTTCCAGGAAAGATTCCGGTTCCCCGTTATCCGCGTCGTCCGACAGATCCCTGTCTTCGTCTTTTAACATCTGCAAGGATTCCCACAAAGTCACCCCTCTTTTCACTCCTGTTTCCTTTCCGACGGTAGCCATACATCCCTCTCTTTTCTCCTGTTTTATGCATGAATGGCTCACCGCAAACCAGAATTCTCTTTATTTATACTACACTGCAAAACAAAATGTCAAGAAAATGTTTTGACGCTTCCGCAGGCTCACCCCCACGCCCCCCTGACCGCCGCGCACACCCGTTCCAGGTCGCTTTCCGTCATTTTCGTGTCGCTCGGCAGGCACACGCCATGTTCAAACAGGGACTGCGCCGCCCCGCCATTGTCCTCATACCCGCAGTCCGCAAAGACCGGCTGCAGATGCATGGGCTTCCAGACGGGCCTTGCCTCGATGTCGTCCGCTTCCAGTGCCGCCATCACATCCGACGGCTCCACTCCGCAGTCCGGGCTTAAGCTGATGCAGCTGAGCCAGCAGTTGCTGTATTCCCAGTCATGGAGCGGCATCAAGGAAAGCCCTTCCAGGCCGCCCAGGCGCTCCTGATAAAAACGGTAGATCCGGCGTTTCTGCTCCACCCGTTCCTCCAGGACTCTGAGCTGTCCGCGCCCGATCCCGGCCACGACGTTGCTCATCCGGTAATTATAGCCGATTTCCTTGTGTTCATAATGCCGCGCCGCTTCCCTGGCCTGGGTCGCGAGGAAACGCGCCCTCTGCGCTTTCTCCCGCGCATCCTCCGTATTCAGCAGCAGCATCCCGCCGCCGGAAGAGGTGATGATCTTGTTGCCGTTGAAGCTGACGACCCCGTAATCCCCGAAAGTCCCCGTAGACTTCCATCGGCCATGCGTACACGTGCCTCGGTAGGCCGTTCCGAGGCTCTCCGCCGCGTCCTCGATCAGCAGGATGTGATGTGTCCTGCATAAGGGGAGGATGGCGTCCAGATCCGCCGCCATGCCATACAGATGGACGAGGATGAGGGCTTTCGGGGCTTTCCCCGCCGTTTCCAGGCGTTCGACGGCCCGTTTCAGGGCGTCCGGCGACAGGTTCCACGTCGTCCTGTCGCTGTCGATGAAGAACGGAACCGCCCCTTGGTAACGGATCGGATTGGCGCTCGCGGAGAAAGTCAGGGTGGAACAAAGCACGACATCCCCCGCCCCGACCCCCGCCAGGATCAGAGCCAGATGGAGGGCCGCCGTGCCGGATGTCAGTGCCGCCGCCGCTTTCGCGCCTGTTTTAGCCACGATCTCTTTTTCAAATTCATCCACGTTCCTGCCGAGAGGGGCTACCCAGTTCGTATCGAACGCTTCCTGGACGAACGCCCGCTCATACCCCTGCGTACTCATATGGGGAGACGCAAGGAAAATGTGCCCTTCTGAAGAATGACTGCTCACGGTTTCCTCCATACCATCCTGTTGACGACTCCCGTATAGCTCTGGATGATCTTCACGACTTTCGTGCTGACGTTTTCTTCGAGATAGTTCGGAACGTCCGAGCCTAGGTCGCGGTTCTCCTGTAAGCCTGTCGCCGCCTCGACCGCCTGCAGGACCTGCTTTTCGGCGACGCCGCCCAGGATGAAGTTCCCCTGTTCCATCGCTTCCGGGCGTTCCGTGCTGGTGCGGATACAGACCGCCGGGAAAGGCAGCCCCCGGCTGCGGAAGTAAGAGCTTTCCTCCGGCAGGGTGCCGCTGTCGGAAACCACGCAGAACGCGTGGATCTGCAGATGGTTGTAATCCGAGAAGCCGAAAGGGTTCAGGCTTCTCACGAGCGGATGGAACACGAACCCGCGCTCCTCGATGAATTTCCTGCTCCGGGGATGGGTGCTGTAGATGACCGGCAGCTGATAAGTTTGCGCCATGGCGTTCACGGCGTTCATCAGCGCGGAGAAACAGTCCGGGTCGTCTATGTTTTCTTCCCTGTGCGCGGAAAGCAGGAGATACTTCCTCTGTTCCAGCCCCAAGGTCTCCAGGATCTTGCTGCGCCTGATCTTTTCGAGGTTGGCGGACAGCACCTCCGCCATGGGGGAGCCTGTCACAAACGTGCGCTCTTTGGCGGCGCCTTCCGCGTTCAGGTATCTGCGCGCGTGTTCGCTGTAGCATAGGTTGACGTCCGCGATATGGTCCACGATCCTGCGGTTCGTTTCTTCCGGAAGGTTCTCGTCGAAACAGCGGTTGCCCGCTTCCATATGGAAGATGGGGATCTTCAGGCGCTTGGCGACGATCGCGGACAGGGCCGAATTGGTATCCCCTAAGACCAGCAGGGCATCCGGCTTCTGCTGAGCCAGGATCCGGTAGCTTTTCGCGAGGATGTTCCCGATGGTTTCCCCCAGGTCGTCGGCCGCCGCTTCCAGATAGAAATCCGGCCTGCGCAGCCGCAGATCCTCGAAGAAGATGCCGTTCAGCTCGTAATCCCAGTTCTGCCCCGTATGCACCAGGATCTGCTCAAAATACAGGTCGCACTTTTTGATGACCTCCGACAGGCGGATGATTTCCGGCCTGGTGCCTACGATGGTCATGAGTCTTAATCGATCCATACCGCTCCTTCTCTGCGCCCGGGATCCCTGACGGCAGGCTGCACTTCCAGGAAATAAGTATCCGGTCTCTCCGGGTCGAAGCACTCGTTGCACCACATGAAAGTGACCAGATCCGTCTCGCCCTCGTTGAGGATATTATGCGTGTATCCGACCGGGATGTCAACCACTTCTATGTTCTCGCCGCTCACGCGGTATTCGATCACTTCTTCCGAGCCGAGCTTACGCAGCCGGATCAGCCCTTTTCCGCTGACCACCACGAATTTTTCATTCTTGGTGTGGTGCCAGTGGTTCCCCTTGGTAATGCCGGGTTTGGAGATATTGACCGAAAACTGCCCCCGGTCCGGCGTCCGGATCAGCTCCGTAAAGCTTCCCCTCGCGTCGGTATTCATGTTCAGAGGATAGCGGAACTGATCCGGAGGAAGATAGCTTAAATAGGTACTGTACAGCTTTTTCTGGAAGGGATCGTCCAGCTTTGGCACGCCCAGGTTCCCGCGGCTTTCCCGGAAAGAGGCAAGCAGGCCGGCGATCTCCCCCACGGTTCTGCGGTAGGTCACAGGCACAGGGCCATATCCGTCCGCGATGCCGTTCCCCGTGCCGTACGCGGCGCCGGTTTCCTCCGGCGCTCCCTCGCGCCGGTTTCCTCCGGCGCTCCCTCCGCCGTTCTGCGCGCTTTCCAGGATCCTGACCAGCTCCGCGACCAGATCGTCGATGTACAGCAGCTGAAGCGGAGCGGCCGGGTCATGGATCTGGATGGGCAGGCCGCGGGCAATGTTGTGGCAGAAGGTGGCGACCACGGAATTGTAATTCGGCCTGCACCATTTCCCGAACGTGTTGGGGAAACGGTAGAGATGGACCGGCGCCCCTGTCTCCCTCCCGTATCTCCGCAGGAGGTCTTCCGCCGCCCTCTTGCTCTGTCCGTAAGGGTTGTCCCGCGCCGCCTGGATCGAGGAGGAGAGCATGACCGGACAGCGGTTCCCGTGCTTTTTCAGGCTTTCCAGCAGCCGCGCCAGGAAACCGACATTGCCTTCCAGAAATTCCCTCTGTTCCTGAGGGCGGTTCACCCCCGCCAGATGGAACACGAACCCGCAGTCGGAGCAGTAGGCGTCCAGCAGCTCTTCCCTGGTGTCCACGTCAAATTCATAAAGATCCGTATAGTTCCTGTTCCGCAGCTCGGCGGCCAGGTTCTTCCCGATAAAGCCCCTCGACCCGGTGATGAGGATTTTCATGGCTTGCTTCCTTTCGCTCTCTCTCCCAGCGGACAAAAAGGTCTCCGTTGCGGAAACCTTCTGTCTGTCAGCCGACAGTCTGTCCGTCCTCGAAGCCCCTGTACTCCGGCACGATCTCCCTCATGACTTCCCGGATGCCGTCGTCTTCCGTCAGCGAGGCTTTCCGCAGCTTTTCCAGCTGCCGCGCGAACACTTCATGATCGAAGTCGATGGGTTTCCCGATGTAGATCAGCTTGTTGGCGGTTTCTTTCAGGCCCTCTTCCCGCAGCAGCAGCTCCTCGTACATTTTTTCACCGGGGCGCAGCCCGATATACTCGATCTTGATGTCCTCGCCCACCCGGCAGCCGGAAAGTTTGATCAGGTTGGTCGCCAGATCCAGGATCTTCATCGGCTCCCCCATGTCCAGCACGAAAATCTCCCCGCCCTTGGCGTAGGCCCCCGCCTGCAGCACCAGGGAAACCGCTTCGGGGATGGTCATGAAATAGCGGATGATGTCCGGATGGGTGATGGTCACGGGGCCTCCGGCGGCGATCTGCTTCCGGAAAAGCGGGATGACGCTCCCGTTGCTTCCCAGCACGTTCCCGAACCGCACCGCCACATATTCCGTCGCGGAGACGCGGTTCATGTCCTGAATGATCATCTCACAGATCCGCTTGGAAGCGCCCATGATGTTGGCGGGATTGACCGCCTTATCCGTGGAGATCAGCACGAAGCGCTTCGTGCCGTACTTCGCGGCCGCCTTGGCGGTCTTATAAGTGCCGAACACATTGTTCTTCACCGCTTCATTCGGGCTTTCTTCCATGAGGGGAACGTGCTTGTGCGCCGCCGCGTGGTAGACGATGTCCGGGCGGTACGTTTCAAATACCCCGTTCACTCTGGCCGTGTTGCGCACCGAGCCGATCAGGACTACGACGTCCAGCCGGGGATGGCCGGCCCTAAGCTCCTGCTGGATCTCATACGCGCCGTTCTCGTAAATATCCAGGATCACCAGCCGCTTCGGCCCGTGCTGCGCCAGCTGCCTGCACAGCTCGCCGCCGATGGAACCGCCGCCCCCCGTCACCAGCACGGTTTTGCCCGCCACATAGCCCATGATCTCGTCCACGCTGACTTTGACGGGATCCCTGCCTAACAGGTCTTCAATCTGTACCTCCCGCAGCTTGGACACGCTGACCTCCCCGTTGATGATCTGATACATCCCCGGCAGGATCCGCAGACGGCAGCCTGTCTCCTTGCAGATTTCCAGGATGGGCCTCAGCAGCTGGTGGCTGGCGGAGGGGATGGCGATGATGATCTCGTCTATCCCATATTTTTCTACGGATTCCGCGATCATCTCCCTGCCGCCCACGATGGGAACCCCGCGCAGATATTTCCCGTGGCAGCCGAGGTTGTCGTCGATGACGCAGGCCACCTGCATACTTAAATAATGGCTGGAATCAATTTCCTTTATGATGGCGTTCCCCGCGACTCCCGCCCCCACCACCATACAACGGCTTCGGGAGAGCCTGCCGAACCTGCCAAGCCGCCAAGATTTCAGGAACCGCAGGAAGCGGTAACTGAACCGGATGCCGATGGTCAGGATCAGCATGAAAAAAGCGTACAGGAAGGGATAGCTATACGGAAGCCTCACTTGTTCGATCCAGAACACCACCGGCTGCATGACGGCGCAGATGACCACCGCGATCGCGTTGTTGATCAGTTCCGTTTCCGAGGCATACCGCCACACGCTGTGGTACAGGCGGAAAATGTAGAACACCGCCAAGGTGATGGCGGCGTTGTAGCCGTAAGAACCCATCACCGCCTCCCAGAAGCTCCGGTCAATGCTCTGGAAGCTGTAATCGAAACGCACATACAGGGCAAGCACGCCGGCTGCCAGCACGGCCAGCAGATCGAAGGCGACCAGCAGCAGGATCCTGACAAGCGGCACTTTCAGGATGTCCGTCCAAATATCTTTCCAATCTTTCATAGGAACAGGATCGCCTTTCACGCAAAGTAATCACAACAAAAGCGGCTCAGATGCAAAATCTGGCGCCGACCAGGATCGCGGACGTCCGTTCAGGCTGTGGGCATCGGCTCAGATTACGGATATTAGGTTAGATTATAATATGGGGATCTTGAAAAGTCAATCGGTTTTTGAATGGCTTCCGGCTGCTTGAAAATTGCAAGTTAAAATGTCCTATTCCAGCGCCCCGCCAGACCCTAAGCGGCGTATGCCTGATTTGCGGACATATACCCCGCCGGACAGTCACACCCTGCGGATGGCGCGGTGGAGCAGCCGGATCCCTTTGGGCGCTATGGCAAACAGGGTATGGTATAATTTATTCTTCCGCGTCAGAACGGGATTGCGCATGGCTTTGGCCCAGTGTCCGCGGAGCCAGCCGACGATCTGCCGGTACTTCCCGTTTCCGCCGTGCATCTGGCTGACCGGGATGTGCAGGAGATATTCCAGCCTCTGGAACACCCCGAAACGCAGCGCGTCCGGAGCCAGCGCCGGATACCGCGCCGCGACAAGCTCCGCCGCCCTGTCCGCGTTGTCCACGCCGTCGGAAAACACTCTGGAGAAAGGCTCCCGCCCGCCCGGGCGGGTGCTGCTTCCCGGGCGGTAACGGACACGATATGTCCGCCGGGGCAGGGAAACGAGCGGACACAGCTGGGGAAGCTTCCGGATCATCAGCCCGAAGTCCTCGTTCAGGACGCCGACCGGAAAGGCGTCCTGCGCGAAAAATTCCCTCGGCAGCAGCTTGGTGCAGAAAGAACAGTCCCCTCGATGCCGCAGAAGCTCCCGCAGGAATTCCTCGGCGCCGATACAGACCGTTTCCTCAGGGGGCGTGCAGACGTCCGGCAGACGAGTTCCGTCCTCGTCCCTCTCCTCCCGCCCCGCCTGCGCCGCCTTGGCCCGATAAGCGGTAAGCGCCCGGTACAGCAGTTCATACATATCGGGGGAGATCTCGTCGTCGCTGTCCACGAAGCCCAAATACGCGCCCTTTGCCGCGGCGATCCCGCGGTTGCGGGCGGCGGACGCGCCGCCGTTCTCCTGATGCAGCACACGGATACGGGCGTCCTTTTGCGCCAGCTCCTCGCACAGCTGTCCGCTCCCGTCCGTAGAGCCGTCGTCCACCAGAAGGATCTCCAGGTTCCGGTAAGTCTGCGCCTGTATCGAACCCACGCAGGACGGAAGGTAAGCGACGGTATGATACACCGGGACGATGATACTGATCAATGGCTGAATCTCCATGCCGCACCTCCTAGGATCCAACGGATCAAATTTATGGCCGCCCCGCCCTTTTGCCGGGCGGGAAGGAATTCAGGGCCGGCCGCCCTCGCCGGCCAGGAATGTGAGCATACGCCGTTCCGAAACCACGGGGGCCGGGGAGCCGGGGGCGCGTTCCGCGATCCGCGCCGGGGCTGCTTTGCCGCCGGAGGGCGGCTCCAGCCACTCCAGCTCCCGGAACAGGGCCATCAGGTTGGCCGCCGCCGTTTCCGCGTTCCATTCCTCCGTGATCGTCCGGTAGGCCTGCGTGCCGAGCCGCTTCCGGAAAGCGGCGTCCCGCACCAGCTGCCCGGTCAGCGCAAAAAGCTGCTCCTCGTTCCCATCCTGATAGATCAGCCCGTTTTCCCCGTGCCGGATCAGGAAGGGAACCGCCCCCGCCATGTGGTTGGCCGCTATGGCGCAGCCGCTGTTCATCGCCTCGTTCACCACGGCTCCCCAGCCCTCCCGCCGGTCGCTGGTCAGCAGGAAAACATCCGCTTTTTCCATAAAAGACCTTACTTCCTCCGGGGTCTTGCAGCCTTGCAGCGTCACCTGCCGCTCCAGTCCGTACTGCGCGGTGAGCGTTCTGACCATCGGTTCCAGCGCGCCGCCGCCCAAGAGATCCAGATGGAAATCCAGCCCCGTCTCTTTCAGCCGCCTGGCGGCGCGCAGGGGCAGCTCCGGATGTTTCCAGTCCAGGAACCTGCCCGCCCAGAGCAGGGAGGGCGTCGCCTTCTCTTTTTGCTCCATCAGGGCGGCAATGTCATAAGAGCGGGTTTCCGGAAAATATCCCCAGCGGTACATCTTCCCCGGATAGGCGCGGATGATGTGAAAATCAGACGGCACATACGCCCCCGCGCACAGCAGGCAGACCGGGGCTTTGCGGTAGCGCGTATGGTCGAGGTATTTCCGCAGCAGCCCCCTAGGCGTCGCCGCTTTCCACTGCCCGCTCTTGTACAGCCGCTCACTGTAACGCATGACGGGCCTGCGGCTTTTCAGCCGCTCCGCAAGATAGCTTTCTTCCTCGCAGCCGCCGAAGATCACCACGTCGCTCTCCAGGATGAGCCGGGCGCATTCCCGCGGCTCTTCATAAGAAAGCTTCCGGTACGGCGGCGCTTCTTCTCTCCAGCCCATGCCCAGCCGCTCTTCTTCCATCGGCTCCGTCTGGATGAAGCGGAAATCCCCCTCCGTTTCCCCGCACATCGCCCGGCAGAAAGGGATCTGGTGGTGATTCAGATAATTCGATACCATGACAACCTTCACGGCGGCTCCCCTCTTCCCGCTTTGCCCCGTCCGGCGCTGCGGGTATCCTGTCCTGGAACGTCACGCGCTTGTGCGGTTCTTGGGCCGCCCGTCACGAATCGCCCAGAATCCGCGCATAGATCCCCAGCAGCGTCCGGTAGTTGGCTTCCCGGTCGTGGATCCGGCGGGCATGGCTTCTGGCGTTTTCAGAATAAAAGGCAAGCCGTTCCGGCGCGCTCCAGATCTCCAGAACCGCCTGCGCCAGCCGCTCCGCCTGCGCCGCCAGCGGCGGGCTTTCTTTTCCGTAAGGCTCCTGACCGCTTCCGCCGGGTTCCTGGCCGATCCGATCAGATTGCCGATCCATTGGATCAGATTCCTGATCCATTTCACATTCCTGATAAAAGGTGATACCGCCGTCGCGGTATCCCCGGTACGAGATCCCGTCCGTCCCGCCACAGAACAGGCTGGGGATCCCTCCCACATCAGCCGTCACGCAAGGCACTCCCAGGATCATGGCTTCCCCTAAGGAATTGGGCGAATTTTCCATGGCGGAACAGCATACGTACAGGCCGCTCCGCAGATACTGCTCCTTCATCTGCCGCGCCGACAGCTTCCCGGCGAAGGCCACCCTGTCCTGTGCCTGCGCCTCGCGCAGCAGGCGGCGCAGATATCTGCCGTAGCCGGACAGCCCAAGCCTCCCCCTCCAGGAAGAAGCCTTCACCGGGCTGTTCCCCGCCACGACCGCCTGGACGTCCGGGAACCGCGCCGCGATCCGCGGCAGCGCCGCCAGCAGGTAATGCAGCCCCTTGATCGGGTAATCGCCCTGGCTCAGAAAGATCCTATGCGGCTCACAGGCCGCCTTCTGCCAGCCGCCCTTGTAAAACTCGGGACGGAGCGTTTCATTCAGGAAATGATACCGGATTCCGGGGTTCCATTTTTTTGCATAATATTCATCCCAGGCAGTCCGCCCGGTCACATGCCCGGCGCGCCGCATGATTTCGGTTTCCCGCCGCCCCCTTGCCGCGAACTTCCTCTGCTGCCTGCGGAGGCTGTCGCGGCGCAGCAGATCGCGCAGCGTGGCGCTGTTTTGAACCTCTTGGGGCAGATCCGCCATATAGGCCTGCGCATAGACCCCGCACAGCCCTTGGATCCCGACCAGCAGCTTCTCCGGCGCGGGATGTACCCTTGCCATCGCCAAAGTATGGGCATATTCCGTTCCGAAACAATGCACGAGATCCGGACGCGCCCGCTCCAGAATGGCTTTCATGCCCGCTTCCAGGCGCCGGTCGTAACGCTCCGCGTGGGAGGTGTCCTCATAGAAGCCATAGCAGGAAAGGCTTCCGTTCCCGACCGGAACGACCCCGGCAAAGCCGTCCATCCCTCGCTCCACCGGAAACGCCACGCTCAGTTCGATCCCGTTTTCCTCCCGGCGCTCCAGAAGCAGAGCCGCCATGCCGGACAGCCAGCCTTCTTTTACATTTTCTTCCTTTTGCAGGTGGGCCGCCACTGCCGGCAGCATGATATTGCAGACCCATAGCACCCTCATGGACAGGATCCCCCTTCCGATCAGATTCCCGGACGGTAAAACGCCCGCTTGGCTCTCTGGTAGATCCGCGACAGAACCGGGCTTTCCCCGATCCGACTGCGCAGCGGCGCCAAAGTCAGCGCCATGATCACCTGATATTTCAGGCGCTCGCCTTTCCCCATGTATTCCCTGGTGATCCGCCGATATTCCCCGGCGTCCCTTTTCCGGCTCTCCCTGCCCTCCGAGTAGCCGCCCCCCTCGTAGGAAGCGACGACCAGATCCAGCTTTTCCATCCGCGCCCGCCGCCGGTAAAAACACCACAAGAAATGCTCGTAATCCGCCCGGACGCGGTACCGCGTGAGATAACGTCTGTTATGAAACAGCCGGGTATCATAGAAACAGGACTGGTGGCAGGGAATATTCCGGTAACAGACGAAGCCGGTGACGGAGGGCGGCGCGTACAGGACGGCCGCCAGACGCTCGCTGTACGTATCCCCGTAGTACACCGTCAAGGCTCCCTGCCCGGCAAGAACCTGCCGGCTTACGGCGGCGGCCACTTTTGATAACACGTGTTCTTCATAAAAGCTGTCCCCACAGTTCAGGAAAATGACATAGTCGCCTTCCGCCCAGTCCAGCGCCTGGTTCATGGCCTCGTAAATGCCCCCGTCCGCTCCGCGGCAGACCCGCAGCCTCGGCTCGCCCTCGTAGTCCGCCAGGACGGCTTCCACAGAGCCGTCTTCCGACCCGCCGTCCTTGAGGATCACCTCAAACTCCCGGTAATCCTGCCGGAAAACGCTCTCTATGGTCTTTCTTAGTTTTTCTCCGGGATTCAGCGACACCACCACGACGGTGAACAGCAGCCCTCTCGATTGTTTTCCCATGATTCTGTTCCCAGCCTTTCCGGCCCGCCCTTATTGGAAGATCCAGTTCCGGTACGGGAGCAGCCTGCTGCTCACGTCATACGCTTTATAGAGGAATATCACGAAATACAGCAGGAAAGCCAGCGCCGTACCCCCGACGCAGAGCTTCCGCCAGAGTCCTTTTTTCATCCCCAGAAGCAGCTCCGGAATCAGGAAGATCTGCGCGATCATCAGGTAATAGGCCACCCTGGACGCTTCCGGCAGGAACGAGCCGCACAGGCAGACCACCAGGGCGCCCAGATTCAGGAAAAAGTAAAACCGGTTCCGCTCCCGGTCCCGTATGCCCTCCCGGTAACAGACTGCCGACAGCGCCAGCACGCCCAGGCACTTGGCGACGTTTGCCCAGGAAATCCTCCCGTCGTCAAAGGCGGAGTTTTCATAAAAGGGATAGAAGAAAAACAGCAGCCGCCGATACCAGCTCTGCCCGAACACCAGGCTTGCCCCTAGAAGCCCCGCCGCGGCAAGCTGCCATTTTTTCACCCGCCGCCGCGACAGCCAGGCCGCCGCCGGATACGCCGGCAGCACCAGAAGCACCGATTTATGGAAAAGCCCCGCCGCCAGGATCAGCAGGATGAATTTCCCATATTCCCGCCTCAGGACATACTCCATGCCGGACGCCGCGACGGCCAGCACGAAATAATAACGCACGGTATTCAGACTGGAGAAGTAATAGCCTCCGGTCAGAAGCAGATATAAGGAAGCCGCGTACCATTTCCCCTGATCGTGAAGGGCTTTTACGAAGAAGAACACCGTCAGCAGGGAGAACAGCCCGAAAATCGGCAGATACCGGTCATACCCGAACAGATCCTGCAGCCACCGCACCAGAAGGTTGAAGCCGAACTCCGAAGAGACCTGCCTTCCCTGGGCAATCAGCTGAAAGTTGAAGCGGTAGACCCAGTAATCGTTCCCCACCGCGATCCGGCAGGCGGACACCCCCGCCAGCAGGCAATAGATCCCGATTTCCCCCACCAGATTCCGCGCCTGCTGCCGTTCATAGACGGAGGGACGGGCGGCGCCGACGTATCTGCGGTTATCGATGAACAGGGCAAATCCCAGGGTGACGACGACCAGGGACACATAGACCAACGCGCTGGCTTCCATTATGACGACCATCCTTCCCTCATCCACGCAAACGCCTGAGCGATCCCCACTTCCCGGCACAGCTTGCCCCGATGCGCCAAAAGGAAGCGGAGCGCCATGGCAGCCGCCAGTTTCCCATACAGGAAGCGGTACAGCACCCCCCTGTCTACGAAGAATTTCCGGTGGCAGCCCTCAAACCAGCTGGACTCTCCCGGCTCTTCCCTGCCGATCGTCACGGGAGCCGTATAGATCCGGCGGCCTTTTTTCAGGAAGTCCTGTAAAAACAGGCTGTCCTCCCCGTTGCTGTACCGCGCCCCGCCGCCAAACAGCAGGGAAAAAGTCACTCCGCAGGCCAGCAGGCTTTCCCGGCGAACCGCAAAGCTGACCGCCCCGTATCTGCCGCAGTTGTACCAGCGCACCCGGCGGCGTGCGGTGATTTCGTAGGTCTTGCGGGCTTCCTCCACCTCTATCTGGAACAGGATCATGTCCGCTTTCGGATTGCCGTGAAATTCTTTCCGGATCTTTTCCGGATAGTCGCTTTCGTAGACAATGTCCGCATCCGAAAACAGGCAGATATCCCCTTCCGCCCGGAGGATCGCTTCATTCCGGCTCCTTCCCACCCCTCTGTCCGGAAAAGAAAACAGCTGTATTTTTTCTCCGCAGACCTGCGTTTCCTCATAATCCAGGCGGTCGCACTGGTTCACGACGACCGCGGAGGATTTCAGGTTCATCTTCCGCGCCACGGCTCCCGCGCCGCCTGCCGGAACATGCATTACCGAAGCCAGAACCTGTACCGTCATAGCTAAGACCATCCTTTCGCTCGATCCGGAAAGCGTTCCTTCGCGTTCCGCCGCGCCGCGTGGCCGTCCACGCTGGCTGCCTCGCGGCGGTTCGGCCGCCCCTATCCTCCCCGCTTAGCCCTCTGCGCGCCGGAAGCGGGGGAAGGCCGGGCTGCGTCCGGGCTCCCCGGCACAGGATCCGGCCCGCCGAACCGGTCATACCTCCGGATCAGCTGTTCGTCCGCTTCCCACAGCAGGGCGGCGGTCACTTCGCAGTCCTGCGTCCGGAAGACCTCCAGGACGCGCTCCAGCCGTTTCCCCGCATGTGGCCCCGCTTTTACGACCAGCAGGATCCCGTCCGTCTCCCGTAACCGGGAAGCGTTTTCCGGTTCCTGCATAACAGACGTTATTATTTCCCATTCCGCTTCGACGGAGGATCGCGGCAGCCTCTCCAGTACCGCCTCCAGATCGGTATCGCCCGTGACGGCTGTGATTCCTATCTTCCGCTTCCCCCGGAACACATACCGGAGGTTTTCCGCCAGCTCCCTGCTCTTTGCCGTCCCCAGCACCTTTAAGCCATGCCGTCTGGCCAGCGCGGCGGGAAGCCAGATGCTGTCGTCCCCGGTTTCTTTCAGGAGGAAACCGATGAGGACAAAGAAAAAAGTCAGTACCGCGCTCAGCAGGAAAGCTCTTGCCGGCCTTACGTCCAAGAAGACCTTTTCCGCTTTCCTTGCCGGATCCACCACCCGTATCGAGGTGATTTCCGCCTGTTTTTCCCCGAAAGCCACAAAGCTTTCCTCCACGGCTTCCGCGATCCGCAGGCTGAGATCCGGATCCGGCGTCGTGACCAGGCTGACAGGCAGCCGAAGATCCGACGGCAGATCCGCCGACAGATACCCGGTCAGCTGTTCCAGATCCGGCAGCGGCTCCAGCCCTCCTGTTTCCAGGCGGGACAGAATCTCCTTCCGGAATTCCTCCGTCCGGATCCATACATTCCAGCTGTAGGCATTGATATAAGTGTAAGCCTCCCCCGTCCGGGGATCCGTCCCGTATTCCACATAGTAGACCGACTTCGCGCCATACGTATCCGCCGGGCGGAAAAGAACGTTCTTGATAAAATAGCCGCCGCCAAAAATCAAAGTTCCCGCCAGAGTCAGCGCCAGGATCCGCCCGGCGTTTCTGGACAGCCTCAGCGCCGCCAGCCGCAGGTCAAAAGGCTCTCTGGCAAAATAGCACTCTTTCATCATGATCACCCTGCTCATTTTCTCCTTTCAAAGTCCGGAGCTTGGCGCCGCGCTCGTCTCCGGTGGAAAGAATGCAATTCTTTCCACCTTCAGCCTTCCTCCTTCTTTGGAAAGCGCTCTCCTTTCAGATTCTTCCGGATATGCTCTTCCTGGAACGCCGTCACCTGTTCCGTCTCCACGCCCTCCGTGCTGTCGGGCCAGAACAGGATTTTCAGCGTCAGCAGGATCAGCTTGAAATCCAGCCACAGCGAATAATTTTCAATATAAGTCAGATCCAGCTTCAGCTTATCGTAGGGGGCCGTATTATATTTCCCGTAAATCTGGGCATACCCCGCCAGCCCCGCCTTGACTTTCATGCGGAACACAAACTCCGGCATGATTTCCACGTACTGGTCAATGATTTCCGGTCTTTCCGGCCTGGGCCCGATGAAAGACATGTCGCCTTTCAAGATGTTGAACAGCTGGGGCAGCTCGTCGATCCGTACTTTGCGTATGAACCGCCCGACAGGCGTAATGCGGCTGTCGTTTTTGCCCGCCAGCCGGGCTACCCCGTCTTTTTCCGCGTCCGGCTCCATGCTCCGGAATTTCATGATGTAAAACTTCCGCCGGCCTTCGGTACAGCGTACCTGTTTATAAATCACCGGGCCGCCGTCATACAGCTTGATCGCGGCGACGGTAAGCAGCATGAACGGCGAGGTCAGAAGCAGCAGCAGCAGGGAGAGCGCAACGTCCAGGATGCGCTTGAGCGCTTTCTGCTCGATCGTCAGGCAGTTCTCCCGGGTCAGCAGCAGCGGCGTATCAAAAAGGTGCAGCTCCTCCGAGCCACGTAAGATGACATCTGTGATTTTTGGAGTAATATAAAAACGGATGGACTGCGCATAGCAGAATTTCAGCAGCTGATTCCGGTATCCCACCGGGATGTCCCAGATCACTACCGCGTAATAATCGCCTTTTTCATAGCCTTCCGCAATTTCATCACATATGTTATTGATTCCGTCCTTCACCTGGATACATCTCACGATCTCATATTTATCTTTCCGGTCGGAAAATTTGTTCCGGATACTCAGGATGGGCCGCTCTCCGTGAACCAGCAGCAGCCTCCTGGGCGGGAACACCAGACGGTAGATCCAGTTGGCGACATAGATCCAGACTACTACCACGAGTCCCTGGCTCAGCATCATCTGGACAAAAAAGCGCAGCCGGAACAGCTCCATCGCCATCAGGGAAAGCTGTCCGTAGATGATCACATTGACCACCAGGGTGGCGAAAAGCTTGGAAAAAATGGCTTCGATATTTTTCAGGAACCCGATCCGCAGGCCGCCGTACATATTGGACAGGAAAAGCAGCAGAACCGCATAGATGACGATCTGCAGCAGATACCCATACCACCAGTACCGCACCGCCAGGCTGCCGGAGAAATGGCGGATCCAGTAATAGCTGAAAACCAGAACCTCCAGAGCCAGGCCGCCTATTCCCAGGCACAGATTGATCAGCCTTTTGAACGCTTCCAGTTTTCTGATGTCGTTTCCCTTTCTCTTGTGTTTCACTGCCTTTTCCTTTCCCCGGAACCAGCTTTTACGGCTGTCTCTTCTTCCGGACTTCTCCTGCCGCCTTGCCCGGCTGCCGCTCCCTCCGGACCCGTCCCGCCGCCGCTTCCTTCTACAGCTTCCGCCCCAGCCTTCTTCCGACGGCCCTGACCGCCCAGAAGCAGAAATAATAAAGGCTTCGCGGCGCCGACAGGTTCTCCGCTTTGCGGTACAGCCCCCAGATACGGCGTATCGCTTCCGCTTTGTTGGCGGAAAGGGTGTTTCCCTGCCTGCGGTACAGAGCGAGGTTTTCATCCAGCCCGTGCGCTTCATAGCCGTTTCGGAGCAGCTTCCACCATAAGGCCGTGTCCTCGCTTTTGATCTCCGGCATTTTCAGCAGTCCTTCCCCGATCTTCGCGCGGTCGAACATCACGGTCGTGGTAAAGATCGTGGTATTCTTCAAGGCCTGTCCGTAAGTAAGCACCGGCGGCACCCGGACGACCTTTCCGGTTCCCCGTCCGTTCCGGTCCGCAAACTCGTACCCGGTAAAGGCAAACGCCGCGCCGGTTTTTTTCAGGAAAGCAAGCTCTTTTTCCAGCTTTTCCTCCATCCATAGGTCATCCGCGTCCAGAAAGGCCAGATAACGCCCCTCCGCTTCCTCGATCCCCCGGTTCCTTGCCCGGGCGGCTCCCAGATTGCGGGGCTGGCGGATCACCCGTATCCGCTGATCCCGCGCCTGCCGGCAGTAAGCCTCGACCACCTTTTCCGTGCCGTCCGTACAGCCGTCCAGCACCAGAAGCAGCTCCCAGTCCCGCCAGGTCTGCGCCCGCACCGAATCCATGGCCGCGCCGACAGAGTCCCGCGCATGATAGACCGGCATGACAATACTGATACAGTCTTTCCTTCTCTGAAAACGCCCTTCTTCCAAATTTTTGCCCTTTCAAAAATTTCGTCCTCTCAGAAATTTCGTCCTCTCAGAAATTTTGTCCTTTCTGAAATTTTGCCCTCTCTGAAATGTTACGCCCCTTTGTCCGCCCCGGCGGATCTGTTTACCAGATCAAACACCCGGTACCCTGCCGGACGCCCTTCTTCTTCCAGGATCTCCAGGCCGCTCCCGGCGGACAGCCGCCGTGCCGCTTCCAGCAGTTCCCGCCCCGCTTCCTCCGAAGCCCCTTCCGGCAGCAGGATCCGGTTCACCCCAAGCTCCAGGGCCTTTTCCAACGGAGGGGAAGGCAGCGCCTCCCCTCCCGACTCCGGAGTGGAAGCCTTTTCCATCCATAAGTACAGTTCCATGGTTTCCGCGTCATACGTATCATACGAATAAGCGTTCAGCGCCGCCTCCCACACGTTCCTGCCATAGGGAAGCCCTATCGCTCCGCTGTGCGCCCTCGCCCGCTCCATGACCTCCCTGGGCGCCCATAGGCAGATAGTAAGATGATTCCCTTCTTTGATCAAATCATCCAGAAGTTTTTGAATATCTTCCTCTTTTTGGAAGTTTTCTTCCGGGCCGCCCACGTCCTCCCAGCCATAGGGATTGCTGCACAGAAGCAGCACCGCCAGGCCCAGAGCCGCCCCCAGGCAAGGCTCCGCTATCTTTCCCTTCCAGTACCTTTCATAGACGTCCGCATAGGCCGCGGTCGCGCCGTAGGCGATCACCAGCGTCAGCGGCACCAGGCTCCACAGCCATTCGTATGCGTAAAAGCGGGTCTGGTACAGCAGGAGCGGCGCGGCTGTCAGCGGACAGCCGACCAGCGCCGCCGTCAGAAACGCGAAGCGCCTAAGCCACCGTTCCCTCTGCCTTTGCAGGGGCTTCCCGAAGCTCCGCTGTTCCTCCGTCAGCCACAGATAGAACAGAACCCCCATCAGAAGCACCGGATATTTCCCGCTTTCCAGAAAGCTTTTCCAGCCGTCAGCGGCATTTCGGATCAGTTCCGCCATGGTTTCCTCCAGACAGTTTGTCACTGCTCGGCAAAGGCGGCCGGATGGAACTTCACGCGCCGCCCGGCGCGGAGCAGCCTTTTTGTTTCCACGCCCCGGCCGCCGCCAGCAGAACCGCCGCCAGCAGGCAGACGCCCAGCCCATAAAACGTCCATACGATACAGGCCTCCGCCAGTACGCAGAGCGGGACGGATTTCCATTTTTTCTCCAGGCACAGACAGACGGTATAAGGCAGCAGAATGACATTGCGTATCGCGGTTCCCCGGTACGCGCCGTACAGGAGGCCGAAGCCGTCCATGACCTCCCGGTTCGTTCCGAGCAGCAGCGCCGACGCGGCCAGTATCATGAAAATCCTCCGTCTCACGGCATTTCCGCCAAACAGGACAGCGGCCAGCCGATAGTAGACCAGGCAAGCGCCGAACACCACAAGCGCCGGCACATAGCGGCAGACGATCTCTTCCGGCGTAAATCCGGTCAGCCTGCACAGGCCGGCGTACAGAGCCGGCAAGGCCAGAATTTTCAGCCGCAGCGGAACACCCGACACATATTCCCGGCCGGTCAGCGGATTCCGCTCCCAGATCCTGTCCGTCGCCAGAAAGGTCTGCACCGTTTCCAGCGTCATATCCCCGCTACGGGAAAGAACCCGTGCCGCAGGCGCGGACGCCTGGGACAGCAGGAGCAGCCAGAGGAACGCCGCCGCAAGAGACAGCGGGAGCAGCCGCGTCCACGGCGCCCGGGACAGCCGTGCGCCCGGCGCGAACAAGCCGCGCCCACGCGCTCCTACAGAGGAAGCCGCCTCTTTGGACAGCTTCCTCCCCTTCCACAGCACCGCCGACGACGCTGCGGCCATCACGGCCAGCGACGCAAGGAAAACCGCCACGCAGTCCGAAAAGCTGCGGCTGCCCAGAAGGGCCGTAAGCTGCGCCCCAAAAGCCAGTCCGATACAGACCAGGAAGCCGGTAAGACAGGCGTCCGCGATTTCCGGCAGCTTGGCGTCCCGCTTCCCGTACAGGAGCCGAACCGCTCCCAGGCCGAGCCAAAACGGCGTAACGACCGCCAGCGCCCAGGCCGATGACACCGCCCACGCCGTTGACGGCCTCAAGACCGCCGGCAGCCTTCCCTCAAAAGACATCCCTTCCCTCCCATCTCTCTATTCGGCCGCTCTTGCCGAATATCATCGGCCGCTCTTGCCGAACAGAATCGTCTGCCCTGGCCGGCCAGGTTCCGCCGCCCTTGCCGGCCAGGTTCCGCCGCCCCGGCTGAATAGGTTCAGTCCTCCGCGTCCGACCGAAAGATGCGCACTTCTTTCATCCGCGCCCCCGCTATCGCAAAGAAAAGCTTGATATAATGGCTGCGCCCGAACACACTGTCCACCGCCAGCCCTTTTGTGACCCATTGCCCGTCCGTACCCGAAACAGTCAGCGTTCCTTTCCATATATTATCAAAAAATACAGAAATTGGAAGCTGCGCCAGGTTCCCCAGGTCGGACTTCACGGTCAGCTCGATCCGATAGGAAGCGCCGCTTTCCAAAAAAACGCCGAACAGTTCCGAATGCCCGGCGGAAGTATCCCAATCCCGGCTGTCAATCACGAGCTCGCCGTCCTGCGCGGAATAATAGGTCAGCTTTTCCGGAATACCCGCGTCCCCCGTCTCGCCGTCCCGCGGATCCCGCAGCTCTTCTTCGCTGATCCGCCCCAGCTCCCGGAGCATGACGGGTCTTTTCAGGAGAAAAGACAGGATGTTGCGCGCGTTCCTGTGAAGCTCCCCTCTGGTGATCTCCCCGGCTTCCAGGGCTTCCCGCAGATTGTCCTTCTCCGGGTTTTCCCCGTCCGACACGCACATGAACAGGTCATTCTGCGCGCCGACCATGGAGGCCTTGTTCTCCGCGTCCGGCTCCCTGCCTTCCACATTGGCCTTGGCCCACCAGTCCGTCATCACGATCCCGTCAAAGCCCAGCTGCCCGCGCAGCACGGTCGTGCATAGCTCATAGTTCCCCGCCGTCCATAAACCGTTGACACTGCCGTAAGTGGTCATGACCGCGCTCGCCCGGCTTTCCCGGATGGCGATCTCATAGCCTTTGAAGTAGATCTCCCGCAAAGCTCTCTCCGAAACCACCGAGTCCGCAAGGCTCCGCGCGGCTTCCTGGTGATTGCAGCAGAAATGCTTCATCGTCCCGGTCACTCCGGCTTCCTGCATGCCGCTTAGCTGCGCCGCCGCGCATTTCCCCGTGACCACGGGATCTTCCGAGATATATTCAAAGTTGCGTCCGTTCAGAGGGTTCCGGTGGATGTTCATCCCCGGCCCCAACAGGACGTCCACCTTATTCTTCCGCATTTCCAGGCCGAGCATTGCAAAAAGATCCCGCACAAGCTCATCGTGGAAAGTACAGCCCAGCGCCGTGCCGCTCGGCAGGGAAAACGCCTTTGCCCCGCAGTCCATCCGCAGCCCGGAGGGGCCGTCCGTACAGCAGGCCGCAGGAATACCGAACCCGTTCAGCCGCTTGGTGATCCCGCCGAACGCCGCGCCCGTTCCCGGCGTCACTTTCGGGCTGGACATCCCCTCCCCGCGTGAGAGCGCGATCAGATCCTCATCCGAAAGCTGGGCAATAAAATCCTCCAGAGCCGCTTTCCCGTCATAGACGTCCGCCAGACGAATCCCTCTGTCTCCCGTATAAGGGAAGTCCGGCCCGGAAATCCTTTTCCCCCGCCGCGCGGCTGCCGCCGACCGCAGGGCCGCCGGTTCCCAGCCTAGCTGATAAGGCGGCGCGTCCGGAACCTTTACCGGCCTGAAACACCGAAACGGCGTCACCGGGGCGCAGGCTTCTTCCAGCTGCCTGACGACGGTCAGCCCGTCATAGGGAAGCGTCAGGAACTTTTCCGCGCCGCGCACGTCCCGCCCCAGATAGAAATGATAGTCGCCCTCCTCGATGACGAAGCAGGATTTGTGTCCGGCGACGCCGGACGCGTCATAAGAAGCAAAATCCGCCTCCCTCACGAGCAGCGTGACCTCCGCCCGTTCTCCCGGCGCCAGCGTAGGCGTCTTCGCATAATCCAGCAGAACCCGCGCCGGCTTCCCCAGCTTCCCCTGCGGCGCTTCCAGAAAGAGCATGACGACTTCTTTCCCCGGGCAGGAACCGGTATTTTCCACTTCCGCCGCGACGGACAGCCGTCCGCCGGCGAGGCTGTGCCGCTTTGCGCGTACCGCAAACGTCGTGTAGGACAAGCCGAAGCCAAACGGATACAGCACTTTTTCCGGCGCGAAGGTCTCAAAATAGCGGTAGCCTACGTAAATATCCTCTTCGTAGACATTCCGCGCCGGGCTGCCGAAGTTGCGGGCAGACGGGTAATCCTCCAGGTTTTCGGCAAGGGTGTCCGTCAGCCGTCCGCTAGGCGGTACCGCGCCCGTCAGGACGTCCAGGACGCCGTTGCCTCCCTCCTGCCCCCCTTGCCAGACATAAAGCACCGCCGCCGGATCCAGCTCGCGCACCCATTTCATGTCGATGATATTGCCCACGTTCAGCACTACGGCGCACCGGGGAAACGCTTTTACGACCTTCCGGATCATGTCCTGTTCCGTATCGGTCAGGAGATAGCCGCCCCAACCGCCGTAGGTATCCTGATCCTCTCCCGCCGTGCGCCCGATCACCACCAGAGCCGATTCCGATTCCCTTGCCGCCCGCGCCACAAGCCCCTCTTCCAGCGGCATCTCTTCCTGGAAACACGGAACCCGCCCCCAGCCGGCCCCCTCGTCCGCCGGATGTTCCCCGATCCACTTTTCATACACGTCAAGAAGCGTCCGGTTCAGCGTCACCGCGCCGTACCCTTTCAGCGCGTCCAGGATCCCCGTCACATACCGGGTGTTCACCAAGCCCCCGGAGCCAAGCCCGCTCTTGTAATAGTGGAACGCGCTCCGCCCGAACACAGCGACTTTCTCGCCCGGCGCCAGCGGCAGGGTCTTATTCCGGTTCCTCAGCAAGACCACGGACTCTGCGGCGGCCTGCCTCGCAAGGGCCTGATACTTCTCCAGATCCAATGAAAATGCTCCCATGCTGTCCTCCCGTTTCCATCATTTCCTGTCGTCAGAATCTCTTATCGCTTTCCCATCAGAAAGGCAGCCAGCCCTTTATCAGGAACCACAGCACCGGAACCAGCAGGGCCGGCAGCAGATTCAGCGTCCTGCCTTCCGTCACGCCCAGGATCGACAGCCCGGAGCTGAAAATGAGGCTGCCCCCCACGATGGAGATCTCGCACATCAGCTGCGCCGAAAGGAAGCCCGACAAAGCCCCCGCGCACAGATAGATACTCCCCTGCCAGCAGAACAGCACCGCCGCCGCCAGCGCCATGCCGATCCCGTAGGTGGACGCCAGCACCGTGGAAGTGACGAAATCCAGAGCGGCATTGGTGAAAAGGTAGGTGTGGTCATGGCTGACCGCGCTCCGGATCGGCCCTAAAATGGACAGGCTGCCGATACAGTACAGCAGGATCCCGGTGGACAGGCCCTGCCCCAGATTCGATCCGGAGTATTTTCCCATCAGGCTCCGGAACCTGCCTTCTAAGTTCAGCGCCGTCCCCGCCAGCCCTCCCGCCGCAAGGCTGACGATGAACAGCACCGGATAGCGGCTGTCCGGCAGATTGGATACCACAGAGTGGATCCCTAAGACCGTCGCCGCCAGCCCCATGGCCGTATACAGCACCCCTTGGTATTCCTTCTTGAGTCCTTTTTTGACCACGCTCCCAAGAATGCTCCCGGCGATGATCGTTCCCGTGTTCACGATCGTTCCTATCATCAGACGCTTCCTCTTTTCCGCTGCTTCCATGATAAACAGTCCGCCGTTTTTTTGCAATCTTTTTCTAGGTGTTCCTGTCCATTACAGTATACAGGATTCCCGGCGTATTGACAAGAAAATGTGTCATGCTCATTCTGTAACAGGAAAGCGCGCCAAAAACAAGCCTGGATGGATCCGACATACGGCAGGACGAAAACAAGCCGCTCCCCAACGGGAAGCGGCGGAAATGGCTGATGTAAAGCGGACGTTCGCATCCGCTACGCTGCCTGCTCGTGAACGCAGGCTGCTTCGCAGCCGGTGTCAGCAGGGGCTTTTCCTCCCCTGCTGACACCAGCGGCCCCATACCCGCCGCTTAGCTCTTTGCGTGCCTGAAGCGGGGAAGGCTGATCCGCGTCCACTTACTCAACTTACTTTGAGCCGGAATTTCTGAACCTCGCGCTCCGAATTGACGACCATGACCTGCGCCCCCAGGGACTGGAGCTTCAAAGGAAAGTCCTCATACCCCCGTTCGATATAATGGACGTCGTCCACCAAGGTAATCCCCTCCGCCGCCAGTCCGGCGATCACCAGAGCCGCGCCCGCGCGCAGATCCGGGGCGGAGATACTGGCGCCCGTGTACTTCCCCACGCCGCCGATGATTGCCGTGTTGCCTTCTACTTTTATGTTCGCTCCCATGCGGATCAGTTCGTCCACGTATTTGAAGCGGTTCTCAAAAATGCTTTCGGTCACGATACTGGTACCCTTTGCCAGCCCCAAGGCTACCGCGATCTGAGGCTGCATATCCGTGGGGAAACCCGGATAGGGCAGGGTCTTCACATGGGTGTGGACGAGCGGCTTGGAAGCCACCACCCTCATGCAGTCGTCGGATTCCTCGATTTCACAGCCTAGCTCCAGCAGCTTGGCGCTGATGGACTCCAGATGTTTCGGGATGACATTTTTGACGGTAACATCTCCCTTGGTGATCGCGGCGGCAAACATGAAAGTACCCGCTTCGATCTGGTCGGGAATGATGGCGTAATCCGTGGCGTGGAGCCTGGCTACCCCTCTGATACGGATCACATCCGTTCCGGCGCCCTTGATATTGGCGCCCATGCTGTTGAGAAAGTTCGCCAGATCCACCACGTGCGGCTCCTTTGCCGCGTTTTCTATGGTGGTCTGCCCCTCCGCCATGGTCGCCGCCATCATGACGTTGATGGTCGCGCCCACGCTGACTACGTCCATATAGATATGGCTCCCGGTCAGCCGCTGCGCCTGTGTCTTGATCAGCCCGTGTTCGATCCGCACGTCCGCGCCCAAGGCGCGGAAGCCTTTGATATGCTGGTCGATGGCGCGGCAGCCGATGTCGCAGCCTCCCGGCAGAACCACCTCGGCATGTTTATATTTTCCCAGAAGCGCGCCGATGAGGTAATAAGACGCCCTGATTTTCTTGATGTTATCCTCCTCCACAAGCAGGCTGTGAATCTGCGCGGCGTTGACCGTCAGCCTGTGGCGGCTGGTTCTCTTCACGAAGACGCCTATGGTCTGCATGGCTTCCATCAGGACGTTCGCGTCACGCACGTCCGGGACGTTTTCTATATATACGGTTTCATCCGTCATCATGGAAGCCGCCAGGATAGGAAGGGCCGCGTTCTTTGCCCCCCCGATCTCCACCTCTCCCACTAATGGATTGCCGCCTTTCATTGCATACTGTTCCACTTTCGCTCCCGTCTGCCCGACCTGTGAACGGAATGTGTGTTCGGGCGCTAATTCAGGTACTTCAAGGGGTTCACCTGCGAGCCGTTGATCAGGATCTCAAAATGCACGTGCGGCCCTGTGCTGATTCCGGTATTGCCGCTCAGGGCGATTTTTTCTCCCTGCTTCACCGTCTGTCCGGTTTTCACCAGGACTTTGCTCAGATGCCCATATCTGGTCTGGCGGCCGTCGGCATGGCTGAGGTAGACCACATAGCCATAGCCGCTTCCCCAGCCCGCTTTGACGACGGTGCCGCCGCTGGAAGCCACGACCGTGGTTCCTACGGGTACGGACCAGTCTACGCCTTTATGGTAGGTGCTTGCCCCTCTGACCGGCGCCTTACGTCTTCCGAAGCCGGAGGTGAACCGCCCTCCGGAAACCGGCTTGATATAGGTGGGCGGGATCTTGGTTCCCCGCTCCACGACTTTGGCGACCGCTTCCATCACGATTTCTTCTTTTTCGATCTCCCGGCTGACCACCTGATCGTTGAGGTAGGCGGTACGGGCGATCACTTTGCGGAACCCCGCGGACGCTTCCTGCAGGATCTTCGTCTGGGTGGTGTACCAGCCGTCATTGTCCACATACACCACGTCCGCGTCATAAATCTCTTCGTAGTAATTCTGCTCCAGTCTTTCTACGGACAGCTCCGGCTCCGGAACCGTGATGATCAGTTCCTGCCCCTCCCGGATGATCGTGTTTTCATCCTCCAGGCTTTCGTTCATCTCGATGATCTTGTCCATCGGGATGTTCACGCGGATAGAGATTTCTGACAGCGTATCCCCGGGCTGTACCTCATAGACCGTATTCTTTTCCTGCTCCTTCGTCACCTCTTCGATGGCCTGCTCCAAAGGCCGGAGCTGCTGCCTGGGCAGATAGGCTTCCACGATCTCCACTTTCTCGGTGAAGCCCACGCCCAGCAGCCCCCGTTCGTAATCGTCAAAACCTTTTTCGATATTCGGCTCCGCCGACAGGATCATTTCCGTAAACCGCGCCTGAATACCGGCTTCCAGAAAAGCGCCGGGCTTTTCCTCTTCTTTTTCCTTTTCCTCCGTACTGACGACGGCGGCGGTCAGCACGTTCACCTCCCGGCTGCTGTCCTGAACCAGTTCCACGCTGAATTTTCCTTCCGTGTCGTATTTCCGGATCGCCGCCTGCAGAAAGGCCGTCACTTCCTCCGCGCTGGCGAGATTTACCATATACTCGTTGACCTTGACCGTATAGGAGCGGTGCATGGTCTCTTTCACGGAGGCCCGCAGGACTTCCTCCATGTTGGCAAGGATGGCCTGCTTTGCGTCCACATAGCCCCACAGGACTTCCTCGCCCTCATAGGTGAGGTCGGCGTCCAGAAAGACCAGCTGGGAGGACTGCGACGCGATGTTTTTCCGGGCGGCCAGCACCAGTTCTTCCGCTGCGGAAAGGTCTTCGACGATCCCGACCTCCACGCCGTTTAACTTCAGATGGAAATAATTATCTCCTGTCTTCTGAACGGCAGATAAGCCTTTCGCGAAAAAAATACTGCAAAACAGCACCAGCAGATGAACCTTAATATATGTAAATTTCAGTCTTTTATGATGGCAGGTGAGTTTTTTCATCATTTTTCCATTTCGTATGGCGGCGTGTTCCGGAAAACACCCGGCTTTTCACACCTTTCCCATTATTCTATCAGCAATGATTTCCCTTGTAAAGAAAATATTATTTCCATAGGTTTCCCCTATGAAGGATACCCCTATTCCGGGAAATTATTCTTTCCGATATGCCATTATGCCATCATTCGATATGCCATCCCGGAAGGGTCGGCATACGAATTCCGGCGGAGACCCTCTTCTCTTTCGGCAACGGACAGTACCTCCGGGACGAACCGGGAACGGCCGTTCGGGATGTGATCCAAATCCTTGTCTGCTCCGTGGAGTCCGCTCAGGAAACGCTCCGTGCCTTTGGGAATATTCCGCCATACCCGCGACGCTCCGCCCTAAAGAACCTGAAAATACCGCAGCGCCTGGAACAGGACTCCCGCCAGCGCCGCCGCCAGCGCCAGCGCGGCAGTCGCCTGGATCCGCCTCAGCCGGACGTTCAGTTTTTTCCGCATGTCAAGCAAGGCTGCGCCCTGCTTGTTGTGTTCTTCCACCACTACCGCCTGTACGTTGCGGTACACTTTCACGTTTTCTTTGTGTACGTGTTCTTCCGACTGCTCAAACAGCGTGCGGAGCAAGTCCTTCACCTCTTCTACGCCCCCGCCGTCCTGCTGTATTTCCTGGATTTTGGCAAGGCCTTCCTCCACCAGCCGGTCGATCTTGGCGGAATCCGGCTGCGCGCCGCGGATCTTTTCCACACAGTCCTGCGTCAGCCGGCTGACCTGGGGCGCCACGGCCTCTTCGATCAGACGGTTCATATGGGCATGGAGTTTCCCCTCCAGTACCTGCTCCAGTCCGGGAGCCAAGGCTCCGTCCAGAAACGCGTCCAGCCCGGCAGCCAGCGTTTCCCGGATCTGCCGTTCCAGTTCCGGGGCCGTGTCGTGTTCCGCCAGCCGCTCTGTCAGCTGCTGCGTCAGCCGCTCCAGTTTGGAAGCGACTTCTTCTTCCACCAGCCTGCCCACCCGGCCGGTCACGGCATGGATTTCCTCGCTCGCCACGCGCATTTTGGCAAGGCAGTCTTCATATTCCTTTACCTGGCCGCGCAGCCGTCGCGTTTCCTCCGCTTCCGCCGCGGAATTGGCTCTGATCAGCTCCTGCGCCGTCAGCCTCCGCGCAAATTTGTCCGTCAAAACATCCATTGTGATAACCATGCCCCTTCCAAAGTCTGGAGCTTTGTGCCACGCACGAAGCTCCGGTTGAAAGACTGCGAGTCTTTCAGCCTTTCCTCCCAAAAGATCCCGCTCCCGTCCGCCCTGTACCGGAAAACGTCTCCGGCAGGCATAGAATTCCGAATGGCTGAAAGCAGCCTGCCTATTCAATATAGTATCATTTTCCCGTCCGCATTACAACCGCCTGCAAAAAAGGAAAACGGGCGGACGGCAGCCGCGCGGCTTTCTTCTGATATTTCCGGTTTGTTTTTACAATATTTACCTTTTCGTTACATCTTGTTCATATTCTATCCATATTTACCGGTTATACTGATGTTAGCTCAAGGGATGAGGTAAGTAAGCTCTCATCAAGCCATCAGCTAAATTTTTTTTCATAATAGCCCAGATACCGAAAGGTGTCTGGGCACTCCTCGTTTCAGGGGAAGCTGACGGCTTCCCCTTCCGCCGCTCGCAGGCCCGGGCCCGGAACCTCTTTCCCGCCTCTCCGCCGTCTCCCCGGCTTAACGCCGATCCTTAACAGGCTCCGGCCGCCCGCTTCTTTACTCCGCCCCTCCCGCCGTCTCCTCCGGTTCCTCCGGCTCCTCCGGCTCCAGCCTGTCCGCGTACTTGATCCGGTAGATCCGCTGCAGGGAATCGTTGATCCGTTCCTCTGAGATGGTCTGATCCGCTACCGCCTGTAGGACGGCGCTGTACGCCCGCTCAAAGTCCTCCGGCATCAGGATCATGTCACAGCCCGCTTTCAGCGCCAGGATCGCCGCTTCGCCGGATTCATAATACGCCGAGACCGCCCCCATGTTCATGGCGTCCGTGATGATGACCCCCTCAAAGCCCAGCTCTTTGCGCAGAAGATCCGTCACCACCGCCGGAGAGAGGCTACAGGGCGTATTATCCCCGGTCAGGGCGGGAGCCGCAAGGTGTCCCACCATGATCATGTCCGCTCCGGCGTCGATGCCCGTCCGGAACACCGTAAATTCCTCGGCACGGAACTCTTCCGCCGTCCGCTGGGTGACGCTCAGCCCCTCATGCGTGTCCGCGCCGGTGCTTCCGATCCCGGGAAAATGTTTCAGGCAGGCGGTCACTCCCTGTTCGCGCAGGCCGTTCATCATGGCAGCCACGAAAGGGGCGACCGCCGCCGCTTCCGACCCATAGGCACGTCCGTCCATCACGCTGCCCTCCACGTTCGCCAGATCCGCGACCGGGGCAAAGTCCAGGTTGAAACCCAGTTCCGACAGGTAGGCTCCGATCGTCAGCCCCGCCTGGTAAGCGTTCTGCGGCTCCGCCGTCTGCCCGATAGCCTCAGCGGACTCCGCTTTCTGCGCCAGGCCGCTCGCCGCCACCCGGTTTACCTTGCCCCCCTCTTCATCCACCGCGAAAAACAGCGGATATTTGGAGTACCGCTTCGTGTTGCTGATCATCTCCGTCAGCTGCTCTTTCGACCGCATATTTTTTGTAAAATACACGAGGCCGCCCACCGCATACCGCGCCAAAGCCTCCTGGGTGCTTTCTCCCGCCCGGATGGCGGCGGACACCCCGGTGATGGCCTCCGGTTCCACCAGGAACAGCCCCGCCACCTTATCTTCCAAGGGCATGACCGCAATGCCGGCGGCGACGATCTCGTCCAGCTTTTCTTCTTCCGTCATCTCCGGAACCGGCTCCGCCGTCTCTTCCGGCATGGTGATGGTCTGTTCCGTGGCAAAGATCTCTTCCACCTGGTTCCGGCCCTCTTCGTCCGACCTATCCTCTCCGGGCCGCGTAAGGTATCTCACTCCGAGGACGACCCCCGCCGCCGCCAGTCCGATGACGACCGCCAGCGTCAGATAGGCGGCCAGCTGGTTCCTTTGACGTCTCCGTCTTCTCTCTTCCCTTTTTTCCTGGTATGAATGCTGCATTTGCGCTCCCATCTCGTCCGTTTGTATTTTAGTTAAACTTAAAAACCCTTCGGCAGAGCCTGTAGGCCTGCACCGATATTTTCCGCCCGCCCTTGCCCGGCAGGTTGGTCAGGCTTCCCAGCACCCCGCCGCGCATCCACAGATACAGCAGGCCGTCCTTTTCTTTCAGGTACTGCCACAGTTCCCGTTTCTTCTCCAAATGCTCCTGCGTGCCGGAGCGGATCAGCAGCACCGAGGAAACTATGGTGATAATTTCCAGATAGTTGCGCATATAAGAACGCAGCTTCCTGCTCCTGACAAGCTCCGCCCGGCGGGCGACGTAATAATCGATCATCAGCTTATTGACCAGCAGCTGCTGGTCGATACGGGAGATCATGATCCGCTCGTTCACCGACTGATCCTCCCTGCCGATGTAATAACGGTAGAAGTTCACGTCCAGATAATACATATGCTTCACGTAGGGAAGAGGCTCAAAGACATAAAGGTTGTCCACGTAAAACGTATGCTCCGGCAGCTTCAGCCCGTAATCTTTCAGCAGCTTGGTACGGAAAATGACCGAATGCATGAGGATATAATGCCCTTTGAGGAAATAGCGGCAGTCCTCCCAGGTGAACAGCACCTCCCTTGGCAGCATATAGCGGTAATGCATGATTTTTTTGCGTTTCTCTCCCGCCTTTTCGTAAACGAAGTTGCTCAGGAGCATATCCAGCGTCTCCCTGCCGCCGGTCAGCTCCCTCAGGGTTTCCAGAACCTTGAAATAAGCCTCTTCTTTTACCCAGTCGTCGCTGTCCACCACCTTGAAGAACAGGCCCGCGGCATTCTGGAGTCCGGCGTTGACCGCGGAGCCGTGTCCGCCGTTCTCCTTGTGGATAGCTTTCACGATGCCGGGATACGCGGCGGCATATTCGTCCGCGATCTGCGCCGTGCGATCCTTCGCGGAGCCGTCGTCCACGATCAGGATCTCCACGTCTTCGCCGCCGGGAAGCAGGGAATCGACGCATTTTTGCATATAAGGCTCCGAATGGTAACATGGGATCACAATGGATAACAGCTTCATGAAGATTTCCTTTCCTGTCGCGGGGATCGCTTTGGCTGCCAAGGATCATTCCTCCCGGCGGCTCCCCGGTTTCCTGTCGAGGTACTTAGTATATGCAGAAAAGGCGGCCGGTATCGGATATTTTTCCTTTGTTTCTTCCGGCTCCAGGAAAATCCAGTTGTCTTGCTCCCCGGAGGGCTTCCTCCCCTCCAGTTCGTCCACTCTGACCAGGTAGCCTGTCATATGCCATTCCCGGTGGCTGAAAATATGTTTCGCTTCCGCAAGCGGCTGGATACGCAGAGCCTGGAACCCGTTGTCGCCCAGGTACCGCGCCACTTCCTCCGCCGTGCGGAAGCCGCTCATGGACGGGAACTCGTACATCCCGGCGAGCAGGCCGCTCTTAGGGCGTTTCCGCAGCGCCGCCTTGTCCGCGTCCCGAATGACCAGGACGGTCTTTTCTTCGACGAGCCGCTGTTTCTTCCCGGCTTTCTTGGGAAACTCCATTTCCTTTCCCGCCCGATGGGCTTTGCACAAAAACGAAACGGGGCAGCCGCCGCAGTGCGGCGCGCCGTTCGGAACGCAGACACAGGCGCCCAGCTCCATCATGGCCTGGTTAAAATCCCCCGGACGCTCCTTCGGCATAACGGGCAGCAGCGCCGCTTCCGCCTCCGCTTTGGTCTTCCCTTCGCTGATCAGGGCCTCGTCCATGCAGATCCGCGACAGCACCCGCAGGACGTTGCCGTCCACCGCCGGATAGGGCCTGTGAAACGCGATGGAAGCAATCGCCCCGGCGGTATAGCTGCCGATCCCTTTCAGCCGCAACAGCTGCTCATAGTCCGCAGGCAGCCGCCCTCCGTGCCGCTCCATGACCTGTATGGCCGCCTGCCGCAGGTTCCGCGCCCGGTTGTAATAGCCCAGCCCCTCCCACAGTTTCAGCAGAACCTCTTCTTCCACCCCCGACAGGCTTGCAATATCGGGCAGCCGCTTCATGAACCGCTCAAAATAAGGCTTTACCGCCTCGACCCTGGTCTGCTGGAGCATGATCTCCGACACCCACACGCGATATGGGTCAGGTTCCTCCCGCCACGGCAGAATCCGCCTGTTTTCCTCGTACCACGCAAGCAGGGGCCGGGGAAGCCCCGCGATGTCCTGTGCGACATAAGCTCCCATCTATGATTCCTCTCCCGCTTCCATCAGCGGACGGCGCAGAGCCGATCCGGAAATCCGGCGCGCCGCCCGGAAAGGACAGACATATCTCCAATCCTGTGACATCCTCCAATGTAGCACATCTTGCGCTCGATTGCAAGATAACTTATCGGAAGCTGTCAAAGAACCTGTGGATTGCGGACTTTCCGTGCAGGCAACCATATTCGGCTATCGTTTGTCAGGGGGTCAAATGGAACTTTCTTAAACTTTTTTGCATGAGAGGTTGGACGAACGGGCGAGATAGGTGTATGATATTATTTATGAATTTATGCCTATTGGCAGAAAAGAGCGTGACTGTTTATGCGAGTGCCAAGAATATACCTCGAAACCACGATGTTTAACTACTACTTTGATGCTGACCGCGACGCTCACGCCGACACAGTTACGCTGTTCGAGAAATGTGCGGCGGGGAAGTACGATGCGTATACTTCGGACTATGCGCTTGAAGAACTGGAACGCACCGCCGACACCGAGAAGCGAGACAAGATGTTGGATCCCATCGAGCGGTACAGCATTACCGTGCCGGCTAAGAGCGACGAGGCAAACGAACTCGCTGACAAGTATATCGCGGAAGGAGCGTTGCCACCGGGATCCCTAACGGATGCAAGGCATATAGCGAACGTCTATCAGCGAGCTGGACATAATCGTCAGCCTCAATTTCCATCACATAGTCAGAGCGACTACCATACGTCTGACAGAAGCAATCAACAAGATTCGCGGCTATAACGCCGTAGCAATAGATTCTCCAATGGGGTGTTAAGCGATGAAAAAGCCTGATACCATCGTAGTGGACATTCACAGGATTCGCCGTCAGATTGACGATGACACGAGAGGTATGACCTCAGCTCAAATCTCGGCGTTCTTCAACGCAACAGGCGAGAGACTTGCCAAACAATACGGCTTTAAGCGCGTGTCCGTTGACGAAGTGCGCGGCTACACGCGGGAGCAGTCGGCACGGAGCAAGCAACATAGGAGCCGGCAGCAGTCTGATTCATAAGGAGACCATAATATGGCCGCTGCCATGATCAAGTGCGAGCGAATTACTTACCCGCCCTTACGGTTGATCGGCAAACGTTCTGGCGGTTATCCCAACTGGGAAGACACGCGGGAACACGACTGGTTTGGGACGATTGAGAAATCGGGGACGCCCGCCGCAGTCAACGACGACAGTTACTGCGTTCTGACGCGTTTTACCCCGGACGGGATGAGGTGTTATCTCGGCGAGTTCTTTCCTGCGGGTAAGGAAGCGCCTGACGGATGAGTATATTTTCGGAGAAAAACGTCCCGAATTGTACGCCGAAATGGAACGTATTTCCCGAAAACAGCCCGAACGACTTTTGGGTATGGATTCCTAAAAACTAATTTTTGAACAATTTAGAATAATATTCGGCATTCTGTACAGTTCCAATGACACCAAAGCTACAGCACTCAAAGTTCAAAATAGAATGCGCTGTTTTTTGCAGAAGACTCAGATCCGCAGCAGCATACATTTCGCTATGATCAGGATTCTTATGAAACAGACAGGAGACAGCTTTTTGTTCCAAAAAGTCTTCCAGGGAATCGTTCTCCATCATTTTATTTGCTTTTATTTGTTTGGAAATTTTCACCTTTTCACTTTTTGTAAGCCTATATTGGGACACTGAAAGAATGACATCTTTCAGTGATAATAAAACTTGCGTTTCTTTTTCATGACTATATGATATGCTGACCCCTAAAAAGCCAATATCAGAATATTCTATCATAAAACTATATGCTGAGTAACACAATGACTTTTCTTCTCTTAGAACCCGGCTAAGTCGCGATGAGTATCCTGAACCCAACGCGGTTCCAACAAATTCAATGTTATCTTGATCTTCTTAGGGACTTTGACGTAAAGTGTGTCAGTAATGTACAAAATATGAATGCTGTCAAAAGAGTCATAGCTACCCGCCAATCTATCAACACAACCAGTATGATGGCGTACACAAAAAACATAAGAACGGATTTTATGAAGTTAATGATAGGGGGCGTAAAATCTTCACTAAGCGCGCCAATATCATTGGACTGGAATGAAATATATTCCCCGATATCTTTACCAAAGAATCTTCCAAACGGTCTCTTGAGCAATGATGTGAAATAATCTTTACGAATTCTTGTCTCAAGACCAATGCTGTGTTTCCAAGCGAATAACATAGATGCATAACTTGACAACAGGTACACCGCAACACACGAACAAAAAAGCGTGATAATAGAAACAAGTGACCAATCGCTTACCCCGCTCAACCTGTCAAAAAGCTCTTTGCTTGATATAGGCAGAAAAGCCAAGGCTATATCGCCCAACAATTGAAAAGCAAAATCACCTATCAGTAATCATTTCATAGCCAGCAGATAACGTTTCATTACAACTCTCCTTTTTGATGGAACACGATAAGAGGATGATAGCATGTTTTGATGGAAAATCAATTTATATCTATGAATCGTTCCCAATGGGCTTCTTACGCCATTTATATCATCTCCACATGCTCTGACTTTATCGTCAACGGAGCAGGGTGAGTTCCTGGACATAAAAATCCATTCAGAACAGTCCGTATATTTTCACTGTCTGCTTTAGAGGGATCCTGCCGCCCGGCGGGAGTATCCCGCGCCGAACCATCTGTTCGGAGCTTCCGCGGGGGGAAGAAGCGGCCTTTACGGATCTGGTGACGAAAGAATACGGAACCAGGACGCCCATGCCGGAGGAAGTCTCGCGGGACGTCAGCGCGCGGATCGGATAACGTCCAAAAAAGACAGGGATAAAGTCCGAGATTCGTTTCCGGTTCCTGCTCGGCAAGGACGGCTGAGCAGGAACCGGAAACGGCAGCCCGTCAAAAGACCAGCAGGTACGTCTTCACCTCAAACGGCTTGATCACAAACTCAAAGCCTGTGTCCGTATGCTCTGTTTCGGCTTCTTTCTCTTCCATTAAATTGCATTCATAAACCTTTCTGACAGCCTGCCCCAGCTCCAAGGTAAGCCGCGCGCTGGTTCTGGCGTTTTCGTACTCGTATAGGCGGATCACGACGCCCTCCCCATCCTCCGAGCGCTTGACGGTTTCTATCATGACATTAGGCGCGTCTACAGATAAGAGGGAACTCGGCTGGTCGCAGGCCGGACGCCCCTTGCCGACGACCGTCAGCAGCGGAACGTTCAACTGGTAGCTCTCCCTCACCGTGCCGCATTCACGCAGATTCCCCGCGTGAGGATAGAGGGAATAGGTGAAAACATGCTCCTCCTGATCCGTCGTGGGATTCGGCTCTATGCCTGATTTGATCAGGGTGATCGCCACGACGGAATCCTTTACGGAGTGACCGTATTTGCAGTCGTTGAGCAGGCTTACGCCGTAATGTCCCTCTGAAAAGTCCAGCCACTTCTGGGCGCAGGACTCAAAACGCGCCTCGTCCCAGCTGGTGTTGGTATGAACCTTCCTCGTCAAGCTGCCAAACTGAATATCAAACGCCGCTTCGTCCGAATGAATATCCACCGGGAAATGAACCTTCAGCAGATGCTGATGCTCCTTCCAGTCCACATGGGTTTCAAAGTCTATCCGCCGGCTGTCCGCGTAAAAATAAATCTTCTGCCGGATCGTGGAGCGGCTGACCTTGCGCTCCGTCTCCAATACACAGCATACCGCGCCCTCCCGCGTCCACCCAAGGCTCGTCAGCTCCGTCACATCCCAGCTTTTTTCCGTATAATAAACGTCAATATCCCAGTTATCAAAATAAATCGGTTTGTCCTCGTACATCCGGAAGAGATTGCCCCTGGCGCCTTCCTGTAAGACCTCCCGCCTGTTCTGTTTATCATAGAGGGAGGTAAACAGGCCGTCCTTGTCGAAACGAACCGAATAGTGCGGCGTCTCCAAGCCGTTTTCGCTGCTTACGAATACGGAATCGGCCAAGGGAGCTTCGATCAGCTCAAAACTCTTTTGCCCCTTAGACGGAATCCCCCGCACATAAGCAACGGAAAAATCCTCCATCTGCTGTATGGGGTACCGCCCCCCGTCCTGATCCCTTAACGCGCCTTTTGTACCGGCAGGCAGGCGCACAAGATCGTTTCTCTCAAAGCCCAGGGTATTAAAGACGGTGACGCCGCCGTCCGCCAGAGCTTCCAGCCGCTCCTGTATCAGCCGTCTCCCTGTTTTTTCCACCTCCTCATATTCTTTCTTCGTCACCTCATAGACTTCATGGATAGACGAACCCGGCAGGATGTCGTGGAACTGATTCAGCAGGATGACTTTCCACAGTCTGTCAATTTCCGCTTTCGGATATTCCAGGCCTCTTTTTGCCGCAAGCACGCTCAGAAGCTCCAGATCCATCATCAGAAACTCGCTCTTGCGATTGGCCCGTTTGTTTCTCGCCATAGAGGTATAGGTACCCCGGTGGTATTCAAAGTACAGCTCGCCCTCCCAGGTCGGCAGCCTGCGATGATCCTTTACCCGCGCGTAAAGCTCGTCAAAATACGTCCGCGCAAACTCCTGGCGCACCTTGGGTATCCCCTTGATCCCCTTTTCCATCCGGATAGAGGTCTCCAGCATCTCTCTGGTCGGGCCGCCGCCGCCGTCGCCAAAGCCATAGGAAATCAGGATGTCGTGATTGATGTCCTTGTTCTGGTAACGCTTCCAGCCGCCCATGATCGAATCCGGATGAAGCGCCCCGTTATAGGTGGTGAAGAAGCTCTCCTCACCCTGCCCGATTCCAAGCGTAGTCACCAAATGCGTAAATACGCTCGTTCCGTCAATCCCCCTCCACAGAAAGGTATCATACGGTATTTTGTCGAACTGGTTCCACGACAGCTTGGTCGTCATGAAATAGTCAATGCCGCTTCTTTTCATGATCTGGGGCAAGGCTCCTGAATATCCGAACACATCGGGCAGCCACAGGATCTTATTGTCTATGCCAAACTCTTCCTTAAAAAATCTCTTTCCGTAAAGGAACTGACGCACCAAGGACTCTCCGGAAGTCAGGTTCGTATCGGCCTCCAGCCACATGCCGCCCTCGGCTTCCCAGCGCCCCTCCCGTATGCGTTCCTTGATCCTTTCGTATAGATCCGGATAGCGCTCCTTGAGGAACACATAAAGCTGCGGCTGGCTGGACATAAATTTGTAACCCGGATATTCCTCCATGAGCTTGAGTACGGTGGCAAAGCTTCTGGCCGCCTTTTCCCGGGTCTGCTCCACCGTCCACCACCAGGCCACGTCTATATGGGTATGTCCGATACAGGTAGCGACCACCTCATCATAACCGCCCATATCCTCATAGAGCGCCTTCTGCAGATAAGCGTCCGCCGCTTTCAGGCTTTCATAAAAATCCGGAGAATACGCCGTGCGCAGATCCAGCAGATTCACCGCCTCATTCAAGACGGTTTCCAGATCCATCCTTGTCTTGCTGTCCTTGCCTAGGCGGTCAAAGGCCTGTAAAGGCGTCAGCAGGTCAAAGAAAAGCTTTTCAATGGCCAGATCTACCCAAAGGATCTCCGCAATCATGTCAAATTCCGAATGCAGGCTCCCCGTATAGGCCTGAATATCCAGCCGGAAGGACTCGCCCCCCTTGGCATAATTGGTCAGGGTCAGATCCCTATGGTTCATGTCCATGCCCTGAACCGCCCTGCCGTCCACAAACAGGAGGAACTGGGGATTCTTGGCATCGTCCCATTCTTCTATCTGGGTTCTGATATGCAGACGAAGCGCCCTGCCCTCCCAGTCAGGCGGTATCAGCACTTTTGCGCGAAACCAGTAATGCTGATCCGGCCCGTACCATTTCATGCTCTTTGGCAGAAAATCCTCCCAGCTTCCCTCCGCCTGCTCCGCTTCGTCCGGGTAAAAATATCTGCCTTTTTTGTATTGAAGGTTTTCCAGGGGCGTCCTTTTTACCACCACCAGCTTCCCACATTCGTCGCAGATCACCTTGATGCGTTTGTCAATGAATCTCACTGGGATACCTCTTCTTTCTCAAAGATTGCAAACGATTGATACGGCATGAAAATCCGTCCGTCCTGCGCCCTCGCGCCGCGAACCGAGAAGAGACACCGACCCGCGCCGACCGGAGCGCTCAGCTCATCCAAAGAAGGATTGACCGCGCATATCAAAGCCCCCCTGCCATACACAAAGGGGTACCCGTTATTTTCTCTATATAAAACCTTAAAATCCCCGTCCGCGCCCAGATCCTGATATTTTCTGCGAAGAGCGATCAGCTCACGGGTAAACTCCAGCAGCGAGCCTTCTTTTCCCAGCTGCGCTTCTACGGTCGGGGCATGTTCCCTGGCATCCACAGGCAGATAGAGAGCGTCCGGCTCCGCCGTCGAAAAGCCCAGGTTCTTGCCGCTGTTCCACTGCATGGGGGTGCGGGTGCCCGTGCGGTCCAGGCCGCCCTCTACGTTGACGAGATCTTTCTGATAGGTCATGCCGATTTCATCGCCATAATACAGGAAAGGCACGCCCGGCATGGTAAACAAAAAGGAATAAAAGATCTTGATTTCCAGTTCGTCAAAGCTTGCGGCTATGCGCGGCGTGTCGTGGTTGCAGGTGAGGAAACTGATATAGCCCCTGTCCTTGGTGGCCTCCAGCCAGATACCGTATTCGTAAAGGAAGCGCGCTATGCTGCCGCCGCCGATGCTTCCCCACTTGGAGAAGTAGCTTCTCTGCTGCCCGGTTTTTCTGTCCGTATTGCGCGCCAGATGGTAGTAGCCGTTCCCTTCGTTCCATGGGTGGTTCAGATAAAAGTCGCAGTGAAATCCGCCTTTCAAGATGGCGTTGGGAGGATTGCTCCACTCCGAGACCAGCACCGCTTCCGGATATTCCTCGTCCACCAGCCTGCGGGCCTTGCGCCAGAAGCTTGCCGTAGCATCCTTGGCGTTGTCGTTCTTGACCAGACTGTCCGCCATGTCCACACGGAAGCCGTCGCAGCCCAGATCCAGCCAGAACCTCATGACATCCAGCATCGCGTCAAAGGTGGCCTGACAAGCCGGATGTGTGTAAGGCAGCTGCCAGTCCGCCGTTATTTTTTCAAAACCATAGTTTAACGACGGCTGCGAGTCAAAAAAATTCAGCAGATAACAGCCGGAACGCTGGCTTTTGCCGCATACATAAGGAAAGCCTGACGGCCTGTCCCAGCCGTCCTTCGTCCAGATATAGCGATCAGAGTATTCGTTCTTTTCATGCAGCCGGCTTTTCTGAAACCATTCATGGGTATCGCTGGTATGCCCCGGCACCAGATCCAGGATCACGCGCATATCCCGCTGATGGGCTTCGGCAAACAAGCGTCCGGCATCGGCGTTGGTTCCGTAGCGCGGCGCGATCTTTTTATAATCGCGCACATCGTAGCCCGCGTCCATAAACGGCGAGTCAAAGCAGGGATTGATCCAGATCGCGTTGCAGCCCAGCCCCTTGACATAATCTAATTTTTGAATAATTCCTTCCAGATCCCCGATCCCGTCTCCGTTCGTATCATAAAAACTCTGGGGATAGATCTCATAAAATACGGTCTCGCTCAGCCATTGCGGCCCTTTTACTCCCATCCTGGACAGCCCTCCTGTTCTGTCAGAACGAAAACGATTTTCGTCCCGGTCATAGGCTCAAAAATCCTCCCCGCCACTCATACCTACGTGGGGGGGAGGATCGCGGCTCTATCCGCGCCTAACTATCATATGTCCAGTTTATCCGGCCTCTGTCGCCCGGACTTCCGGAGCCTTACTTGGTCTTCAGCCATTCGTCCACCTGACGCTGTACTTCGGCGATATACTTGTCGGCGCCCGCCGCTTTCAGCTTTTCGACGTACTTCGGCAGTACCTCGTCCGGATTCACCGAGCCCCACAGCAAGCCCCTGTTGAACTCGTCTTTGACGTTCTGCAGCGCGGCGTGTTCGTTGATGACCGGCGTAGCGTCAAAGTTAAAGCCTAACAGAGGCGACCCATACGCGCTGTCATTCCAGGCGTTGAACTGATCCCATTTGTCCGCCGGGTCATTCGGCCCAAGCTTTACCAGGAAGACATTGCCCAGGGCGAAATTGTAAGGCGCGTAAAGTGCCGACTGCTCCGCCGTACGTACCATGCGGTCATTTTCATCCAAGGTATAATGGACGCCCTCGATCCCGTAGCTTAACATCTGGCGCAGCTCCGGATCCGAATTGACCAGGTTCAGGAACATCATGGCGCGTTCCGGATTCTTGGAGGTCACGGAGATCGCGTTCATGGCGCCCTGCGTGGAGCCTGTCGTCACCACCGGCTCGCAGACAGGCACGACGTCCACGGGGTAGCCTTTGCTCTCGCTGTCGCTGATTTCATTGAGCGGCATATAGTGGTACCAGTCCAAAAGCCATTTGCCCGTCTTGTTGACGTCCACGACGTTACTGTCCACTTCCTTGCCCTTATAAATCAGGTCTGCGAGATAAAATTCACGCTGACGCGCAACCATTTTCTTGTATTCTTCGGTATCCGGATAGAGCGAGATCTGATAATCGCTGTCCTGCGGATTGCCGTACTCATAGGAAAAAGAGGCAAGAACCGCGCCCGGCACCAGATCGATATAGCCCATCATGTGGTTTTCCGCGATCCAGTCCATGCCCCCCCCGAGCGGACGGAATTCGGGGTCTCCGTCTGCGGCGGCCGCCTCTTTGACCTTCTTGAGAGCCTCCAGGAACTCATCGGAATAATACACATCCGGCGTGGAAAGGATCGTTTCATAGTCAAACCCGTATTTTTCGGCGACGTCTACATTGACGTTCCAGACAGGCTGGATGGCCAGCTCTTTATTGACGGGAATGGCGTAGATGCCCCCGTCCACCTTGGCTCCCTCAAAGAAATTGGGATTGATCAGGTCTACCATATCCTGACCGTATTGCTCCAAGAGGTTGTTTGCCGGATCATCCAGGCGGACAAAAGCGCCTGATTTGGCATTGTTGTAATAGTTTGCCGTCCAGGAGCAGGTGAACATGATGTCAAACTCTTCGCCGGAATTGATCGCCAGCATCATCTTCTGGTCATAGTCGGGATCCGCAAAGACAATCTCGATTTCCGCGTTGATCTTCTCAAGCAGGATTTCGTTCATGGCCGCTTCCACCGCCTTATAATCCGCAGGTGTCGTCGCCAGCTGATACCATTTCAGCTTTACATAGGGCAGTTCCTCGGCGGCGGGAGCCTGCTCCGTGCTTTCCGCCGTGCTTTCCGCCACGCTGCCCGTGCTTTCCGCCGCACTGCTCCCGCTGTCCTGCGCGGCATTCCCGCAGGCGGCGAGAGCAAGCATGACGAGCGTCAGGACAAGTGCCGTAATACGTTTGTGAAGCCTTTTTTTCATTTTCTTTCCTCCTCTTTTTCAGTGCTTCCCGCACTGGTTGCATGATGATCTATGATCTCTTTATTTAATAAGCGCTAGCCCTTTACCGCGCCGACGGTAAGGCCGCTTATAAAATAACGTTGGAAAAACGGGTAGGCGCAGGCAATCGGCAGTACCGCCAGCACGATCATTACCATCCGCATACTCTCTACCGGCAGGTTCTTCGTAAGCTCCAGGAGCTGCGAGCCTCCTATGCTGCTGGCGTTCTGTATCAAGAACTGCGCGTTCCTCTCCAGCTTCATCAGCAGGAACTGCAGCGGCATCAGGTTCGGGTTGTTTATGTAAAGAAGAGCCGTAAACCAATCGTTCCAATATCCCAGCGCGTTCAGCAGCCCGATGGTCGCGACCGCCGGCAGCGAAAGCGGCAGCACGATCTGAAACAAGGTGCGGTACTCTCCGCAGCCGTCGATAGCGGCGGCTTCCACTAAGGAGTCCGGAATGGAATTGGTAAAAAAGGTACGCATCAGGATAATGTTGAAGGGATTGACCAGCAGCGGAAGGATCAAAACCCATATGGTATCGGCAAGTCCCAGCACATTCCGTATCAGCATATAGGAGGGAACCAGGCCTCCCGAAAAAAGCGTGGTAAAAAAAGCAAAAAAGGTAAAAAACTTGCGGTACGGAAACTGGCGCCGATAAAGCGGGTAGGCATAGAGTGTGGTGCCTATCACACTACAGGCTGTGCCGACTACCGTGATAAAGATCGAGACGCCGTAAGACTTCAGCAGCTGCTCGCCGGACTGAAAGGTAGTCTTATAGGCTGCCAGGCTCCATTTTTCAGGGATAAACTGATAGCCGTTTATGGCGACACTGGCCTCGTCCGTAAAAGACACGATCACCACCAGCACGAACGGGATAATGCACGCCAGCGCAAAAAGCCCGATGATCACATGCGCCACCGCCTCCGCCATGGGATGTATCGCGTTCATGTCGCGTTTTCTCTTTCCTCTTACTATAGAACGATCAGAAACTGCTGCTCGCATGAAATCGCCTCCTGTTTCAAAGTTTGATCTGTGAAATCTGCCACCGCTTCTATAAAATCTTTTCGTGAGATCTTTTGGTGTTACGTCTTTCCGGCCTTCGTGTCACTGTCCGGCAGGAGCAGCCGGGCGGCGGCGCCGCGTCAGAACAGAGAGCTTTCTTCGTCTACCTTGCGGACGATGGCGTTGGCCGCCAGGATCGTGACAAAACCGACGAGGGACTGGAACAGGCCGGCCGCCGCGGGAAGATCGATGCGCCTGGTTCCCACCAGGGCGCGGTATACAAAGGTATCCACCACCTGAGTGACCGGGAAAAGCTGCCCCATGTTCCTGGGTACATTGTAGAACAGGCCGAAGTCCGCCCGGAAGATGCCGCCGATACGCATGATCAGCGTAATGACAAGCATGATTTTCAGGGAGGGGAGCGTAATATGTACAACCTGTTTCCATTTGCTCGCGCCGTCAATCATCGCCGCTTCATAATATGTCCTGTCAATCCCCGCTATGGTGGCCAGATAGAGCACGCTGCCGTATCCCGTACCCTTCCAAAGGTTCGCGATGGTCAGAATCGCCGGCCATGGCCCGGTTTCCGCATACCATTCTATGGGCTGTGCGCCGAAAAACTCCAGGATGCCGTTCAGGATGCCGTTTGTCGGACTGAGGAACATGAAAACGAAATAACTCACCACAACCCAGGACAGGAAGTGCGGGAAGAACATCAGCGTCTGGTATGTCTTGGAGAGCCTTTTTTTTGTAAGCTCACTCAGCATGATCGCCAGCGCAAGAGGAACCACCGTCGTGACGACCATCCAGGCCAGGTTGTAGCCCAGGGTATTGCGAACCATGATCCATGCGTCACTTGTGGTAAACATAAACTTAAAGTTCTCGATCCCCGCCCACGGACTGGTGAGCAGACTCTCCACAAAGTTCCCGCCCGGCGCCAGCTTGTAGGTCTTAAACGCCAGAATCACCCCAAACATCGGGACGTAGCTGAACACCAGCAGCCATAATGTTCCAGGCAAAAGCATCGTCAAAAGCGTCCTGGTCCTGGTGGTTGCGTATTTACGCGTGGAAACGGTCTTCGTTTTTTTCCGCACGGCGATCCCTCCTTTAGTCATTTTGTTGCTTTACTTTATATTTGTATTAGCTTAACACATTTTACGGCTCTATGCAATAGTTTTTTTAGATTTTTTTTAGGATTTCAGATCTCTTACGGAAGCCCGCAGAATACGTTTCCCCTCTATGCGGTATACTTCTCCGTCGCTTCCGCGCGTACGCTCAATGTTGCGTTTCATTCTTCTGGCGGCCATTCTTCCTATATCTTCCACATTGACCGCGACCGTCGTCAGCTGCGGCTCACACAGCGTGGCGTAGATGTCATTGTCAAAGCCCACCACCGAGACATCCTCCGGAACCCGAAGCCCCCTGTCCTTTAAGATCCGAACCAGACGGAACGCTGTCTCGTCACAGTTGCACAGAAAAGCCGTAGGCAGTTCCTCCGGCAGCTCGATCTCGATTGCCTGGCCGTCCATGGTACGGTCCGGCAGGATCCATTCCGGCCTGACCGGGCGCCCCTGTTCGATGACGGCTCTTTTGTATCCCAGATAGCGGTCCGTAATACTGGTAGTCGCGCCCACCGTCCCCACGAAGCCGATCTCTTCATGCCCCAGCTTCGCGAGGTATTTGCCCAGTCTATAAGTGCTGTAAATATTCTCCGTCACTACCGAATCCACCTGGCCCGTTTCATCGTACACGTCCACATAAATAACAGGAAGCTTGATCGCGCCCATCCGTTTCTTGACCTCCGGATCCAAGATGCCCAGAAGGATCATGCCGTCAAACATGCTGTTTCTTTCTATGGTTTCTATTTCGCGCACAATGCTTTCTCTGTCCGGCGTGACCATGGCGCCGAAGTATGAAATCTTCCGAAGCTCGTCCATGATCCTTTCATACATGCCCATGTAAAATTTTCCGCTGTCGGATCCGGACGCAAAACGGGCGTTCACTACAATCCCTATCCGCTTAGACTGTCTCTGCCCGTAGCTAGGCAGAAAATAGCCTAAATTTTTAGCCGTCCGAACAATTTTATCTTTCAGTTCGTCACTTACGCCCTCTTTTTCATTCAGAGCCTTTGACACCGTCACTTTGCTGATTCCCAACTGATCCGCGATTCTCTGCATAGAAACAGTCTTCTTAACTGACATAACGTCTCTCCTTACTCGTAACCCCCCTTTGTTGCTTTACTTTCCTATTTCATTAGAGTAACACATGATTAACATACCATACCTGGCAGGAAGCTGTCAAGCGGTTTCTTGGATACCGCGACCCTTCCGGGACTGTGCGGGCTGAGCCCGCGGGATGGACATTTCCGGAAGGAAGGATCACCGGAAAGCCAGGACGCCCGCGCCGGAGGAAGTCTCGCGGGACGCCGGCGCGGGGATCGGACAAAACGCAAAAAAAGACCGAATTGCAGAAAAGGCCAAAAAAAGACATTGATATTTTCCGCCAGGGAGTTATACTATACATTGTTACAGGTTCAGCCAGGCAGCAAAGTTCCGCCATCGATAACAGTTCATCTGCGCATGAATCCTGCCGGTGGCAGACGGGGAGAGTTTTATGAAAAAAGCACGGTATCGCGCCGGGAATTTCCTGATCCGGTATCAGCACGGCGCATATGCGCTTCTTTATCTGGCGGTCTATTTATTGTGGTTCTGTTATTTGGAAAAGACGGTCATCCGGGATTTTACCGTCATCCATATGGCGGTGGACGATTATATTCCGTTTCTAGAAGTATTTGTAATCCCTTACTTTTTATGGTTTCCGTATGTGGCGGCCGCCATCCTGTTCCTGCTGCTGCGGAACAAAAGCGACTACTGTAGGGCTTTCCTCTTTTTAGCCGCCGGAATGACGGTTTTCCTGCTGGTCTCCACCTTATGGCCCAACGGCCAGCACTTACGTCCGTTCGTCATGCCTAGGAACAATCTTTTTACGCAGCTGGTATCCGCCTTGTACCGCAGGGATACGCCCACCAATCTCTGGCCGAGCATCCACGTGTACAACTCCATCGGCGTCCACGCCGCGCTTATGAAGAGCAAGGAACTGGAAACGAAAAAAGGAATCCGGCTTGCTTCCTTTCTATTATGCGTTTCCATCATCCTCGCCACCGTGCTGATCAAGCAGCATTCCATGTTTGACGTGCTGACCGCCTTCGGCATGGCCGTCGTCATGTATGTGATCGTGTACCAGCCGATGGCCCTGCGTCTGCCGCTGCGGAGCCGGGAGAAGCCAAAGCCGCGGCTGCCATGAGGGAAGCCGTTCCGGCCACCGGTTCCGGAAGCGCTGATTTCCTCAGCCGACCCGCCCTAAAGCGGTAGTGCCGTGTGACGCCGGCCACGTGATCAAACAGAAGCAGTATGACACACTAGAAAAACATTACATCCTCCAGGCTTACGCTTACGGTCGGCAGATACGCTATGGAAGCCTGATTCCAGGAAAGAAAGGGAGCGCCATGAATCAAACGGACTGGCAGGATCCGACCTTCTTGCAGAAAGGCCGGGAAAAAGAAAGGGCCTATTTCATCCCGTACCACGATTTAGCCACGGCCTTACAGGATAAGAAGGAGCAGTCCAGGAATTATAAATTATTGAATGGCGTCTGGGCTTTCCAGTATTATGAGAAATTTTATGACATGCCGGAGGTGATCGGGCAGTGGGAAAGCATTCCGGTTCCGTCGAACTGGCAGATGTACGGATATGATAAACCATATTATACCAACGTCAATTATCCCCACCCCGTAGACCCTCCTTATGTACCGGACGACAACCCCTGCGGCGTATATCAGACCGTCTTCCGGATCGAGGAAGGCTGGGCGGAAAAAGAGACGTATCTCGTGCTGGAAGGAGTCAACTCCTGTTTCTATCTGTATGTAAACGGGGCGGAGATCGGTTACAGCCAGTGCAGCCATCTGCCGGCTGAATTCCATATCACTCCCTTTCTCAGGCAGGGAGATAACCGGCTGATGGTGAAGGTGCTGAAATGGTGTGACGGGAGCTATCTGGAAGATCAGGACTTCTTTCGGTTATCCGGCATCTTTCGGGATGTATATCTGCTCTCAAGAAGCAAAACCCATATCCGGGATCTGGAAATACATACGGATCTATCCAGCGTCACGGCCCGGATCCAGATCGGCGGCCGCCGGGAAAACAGCGGGGAGACGCCTGTATGGGGCAGCCTTTTTGACGGCGAGACGCTGATCGGGAAGAAACCGGCAGTGAACGGCCTGGTCGCGTTTACGGTGGATCATCCGAAGCTTTGGACGGCGGAGACTCCGAATCTGTACACCATGATATTGGAAACGAAGGAGGAATTCCTACCGATTCCAGTGGGCTTTCGGACAATTGCGACGTCCGGCCGCGGGGAACTGCTGATCAATGGAACTGCCGTGAAGCTGAAAGGCGTGAACCATCATGATACCCATCCGCTAAACGGGCATGTCATGTCCATTGAGGATCTCCGTAAGGATCTGGCCGCTATGAAGAGGTTAAATATCAATACCATACGCACCTCTCATTATCCTCCCACCTCGGAATTCCTGAAACTGTGCAGCCAATACGGCTTTTATGTGGTGGACGAAGCAGATATTGAGATGCATGGCTTTGTTTCCAAGGCGACCGGCTGGGAGTACAAGGCCTATGCAAAAGACTGGCTTACCGATCATCCGCTGTGGGAAGAAGCTCTCCTGGAAAGAATCCGAAGGATGGTAGAGCGGGATAAAAACCATCCCTGTATTATCATGTGGTCTTTGGGAAACGAGTCCGGGTACGGCTCCCATTATGATAAGATGTGCGAATGGATCAAGAGCAGGGACCAGATCCGGCTGATACACAATGAAAGGGCGGGTATGGTGGGTCATCCTCCCTGTGTGGATGTCGTCAGCGATATGTATCGCCAGGTACAGGCCCTGGAGGAAGAAGGAAAAAGCGGGGATAGCAGACCGTATTTCCTCTGCGAATATTCCCACGCGATGGGAAACGGCCCGGGAGATGTAAAGGATTATATGGATGTGTTTTACCGCTATCCGCGCTTGATCGGCGGATGTATCTGGGAGTGGGCGGATCATACGGTGGTCAGGGACGGTCGATGTTATTACGGCGGAGACTTCGGGGAAGCTACCCATGACGGGAATTTCTGCGTGGACGGACTGGTTTTTGCGGACCGGAGCCTGAAAGCCGGTTCCCTGGAAGCCAAGGCTGCCTATCAGTATATGGCGGCCGAATTCGTGGACGGAACCCGCGGCGAGGTCGAGGTCACGAATCTGCATGATTTCACCAACTTAAAAGAGTTCCGCTTCCAGTGGGCGCTGAAGAAGGACGGCGAAACGGAGGAACAGGGAGAGCTGATCCTGGATCTGGAGCCTCACCGGTCCCAGAGAATCCTGCTGGCATACCGTCTTCCCGCCAGCTGCGGACTGGGGTGCCACCTGGATCTCGCGTTAGTGACGCGGCGCGGCTGCGGGTGGGCCGAGTCCGGATATGAAACCGCCATGGTACAGCTGGCCCTGCCGCAGGTACCCATCGACAAATGGTTTTACAGAGCTGACCGGGAAGAACCCAAAGCCGCGGGAGAACTTCTTAGGGTAGACGAAACCAAAGATCTTCTGGAGATCGTTTGCGGCGACGGGAACGGATACCGTTTTGATAAAAACAGAGGGCGCCTGCTCGGCATCCGCAGAAAGGGACGGGAACTGCTGGCGGAAGGGGCGAAGATTACCGCGTGGAGGGCGCCGACGGACAACGACAGGCACATCAAGCATCGGTGGGGGCTTTTTACGGATAACATCAGCGGCTGGAACATCAACCGTCTGTTCCACAAGCGCTACCGCATGGAATGGGAAGAACGGGAGGAAGGCTCGGTCGCCGTCCAGGTAACGGGAAGCCTTTCCGGAGTGGCAAGAGAGCCTTTCGCACGATATGAGGCATGTTATACCATGGATTCTTACGGATATCTGACCATTGAAATAGATGTAAAAATACACGAAAACTGTATCTGGCTTCCGAGATTCGGGTTTGAATTCGTCCTGCCGGAGGAAATGGAACAAATAGAATACTTCGGAAAAGGGCCGTATGAAAATTACAGCGATATGTGCCACCATGTGAAAACAGGAAAGTTTCATTCTACGGCAGCCGGGGAATATGTCCCCTATGTCATGCCCCAGGAACACGGCAACCACACGGGGGTGAAGTATCTGAAAGTGCGGGAGGAACAGGGGCTTGCTTTGGAATTTTACTCCGAACATGGATTCGAGTGCAACGTATCCCACTATGACGCGGAGCAGCTGACAGAGGCTCTGCACAGCCACGAGCTGGAACGCGGCAAGCATACCATAGTCCGGGTGGATTACAAAGTCAGCGGCATTGGTTCCCATAGCTGCGGCCCTGAATTAATGGAAAAGTACCGGTTCAGCGAGAAAGAGTTCCATTTTTCCTTCGGCGTCCATGCCATCGGATGAGACCCGGACAGAGGGGGTATCCGAAAGAAGACCCTCTCCTGTGCCAGACAGGAAACGGGCCGCTACCGAAGCTTGAGGTTTGAAATTTTTTTACAGGTTCTTTTTTGATAGGTTCTTTTTCAGGAAGGAACAGCCCGGCGCGAAAACGCGCCGGGCTGTTTTGGCCGCCCGCTTACCGGTTCACGGATTCTTTGAATGTTGCGGCAAGGCTTGCGATGCCCTGAAGCTCCGCCGGAAGCAGGATCGTGGTCGCCTGGCCGTCCGCCACCTTCTCGAACGCCTCCAGGCTCTTCAGTTTCAGAACCGCTTCATCCGCTCCGGCTTCCCGCAGCATACGGATACCGTCGGCATTGGCTTTCTGGACGGTGAGGATCGCTTCCGCCTCGCCCTCCGCTTCGCGGATCATCTTCTCTTTCTCCGCTTCCGCCCGCAGGATCGCCGACTGCTTGTCTGCTTCCGCCCGCAGGATCACGGACTCCTTCACGCCTTCCGCTTCCAGTATCTTGGCTCTTTTCTCTCCTTCCGCACGGGTCACGGCTTCCCGCCTTTCGCGCTCCGCTTTCATCTGGCGCTCCATGGCGTTCTGGATCTCGGCCGGAGGGATGATGTTTTTCAGCTCTACCCGGTTTACCTTGATCCCCCAGGGATCCGTGGCAATGTCCAGGGCCGCCCGCATTTTCGTGTTGATCGTTTCGCGGGAGGTCAGCGTCTGATCCAGTTCCAGGTCGCCGATGATGTTACGCAGGGTAGTCGCCGTCAGGTTCTCGATCGCCAGCATAGGCCGCTCCACGCCGTAGGCAAAAAGCTTCGGATCGGTGATCTGGTAAAACACTACCGTATCGATCCGCATGGTGACGTTATCTTTGGTGATGACCGGCTGGGGCGCGAAGTCGGCCACCTGCTCTTTCAGGTTCACCCTCTTCGCCACCCTGTCAAGGATCGGCAGCTTCATATGGAAACCGACAGACCACGTTCCCTGATACGCGCCCAGTCTTTCGATGACATATGCCTGGGCCTGCGGAACGATCCTGATACAGGAGACGACCAGCCAGATCGCCAGGACAATGGCTACTACGAGGAAAAGTGAAGCGAGATCAAACATAGCTGCTCCTATTCTGTGCGCTCCGGCGCACGTAAACATTTACGGCTGCCGCCGCGCCGCAGGCGCGTCAGGCGGCGTTGGTTCCGATGGCCGGGGCGCTGCCTGCGGCTCTCGCCCGGGCATTGCCTCCGGTTCCGGTACCGGTTACTGTTTCGGTTCCTCTTCCGGCTCCGGCGGCAGAGGAACCGGCAGAACAAAATTTACATACGGCTCCGTCTCCGGCTCCCGCTGGGCTTTCCCTTCCGGCTCCGCTTCCGGGACTGTTTCCGGCTCCGGCTTCGTCTCCAAGACTGTTTCCGGCTCCGGCTTCGTTTCCAAGACTGTTTCCGGCTCCGCTTCCGCTTCCGGCACTTTTCCCACGATCAGCTTGACGCCGCTGATGGACAGGATCCGGACAAGCTCGCCGCTTGCGATCTTGCCTTTTTCCTCCACGCTCCTGGCGCTCCACTCCTGGCCGCCGACCATCACCTGGCCGCCGCTCATGATATTGTCAATATCGCTTGTGACAATGGCCTGGCGCCCTACCAGGCTTTCCGCGTTGGTCCTAAGCCTCCCTTTGTTGAAATACCGGAGGGCGATCGGCCTGGTGACCAGCAGCAGCTCCAAGGCAATCAGGAAGAACAGCCCGATCTGGATGGGAAGCGGCGCGCCCAGCGCCGCCGCCGCGGTAGCCACCAGCGCCGCGATGGCAAACCAGACTGTCGTAAGCCCTAAAGTAAGGGCCTCAATCCCCAGCAAGAAGATAAACAGAACCAGCCAAAACAGAATCTGTTGCATAGACTTATCCTCCGTCTTTCCGATGATCGTTCCGCTTCGCTCCCAGCCGCTTCGTTACCGCTCGCCCGCCGCTTTCCGATCGCTTCCTTTCTTCTCTTGGCCCCCACATCCTGATAGATTCAGTCTACCACAGATCGACCGTCAGGGCAATCTTTTTTTACGTTTCCGACTTACAAGGCAGGAAGCAGATATTATCGGCACATTTCTCTCGAAGTACACCGTGCAACGCGATAACAGCCGCCTGTCAACGTCGGAACTGTATAGCCATTATGCGGTGTGGGCAAAGGATAACGGCTACCGCTCACTGTCGAATCGCCCGTTTGCCACAGATTTGCGAAGGCGGTTTGAGGTCAGGCATAACGGCAAGGCCGGGAATTTCGTCGTTGGGCTTGCGCTGTCGTTCGATCCAGGTCTGCGCTAAAAAAGCGGGAGCGACCCAACGTTGCTGTCCAACGTATCCTAAGTATCCACGCTCCGAATATCGGTAGGGTGGATAAATTGGATGGATAGATGTGTTTGTCAATGAACATGCCATTGAGCGAATGATAAGCAATAATTTTGTCATCAACTGCCGTGTCGAAATATTCATTGAACGGTATTAGCTTTCAACCATCAGCCTCAAATATATCACCCTCTTTTATAGTAACCTTTATTCCACGAATGTTAAGAACGATCTCGTTTTGAGAACGACGATATTTCAAAAACAAGATAGCAACTGTTATTACAGCGTAAGCTCCAATAACAAGACCTATACGTGCTGGGACTTTTCCCGCACATTCAAGTGTGACTGACAAGACACTCATTACAGTTTCAATGCCTCCGATAATCATGAAAGCAATTGTAAGACTGTCCTTCCACAGTTTGGGACTTTCAAAAGGCGTGTGTTTTTTCACGAAGAAACCTCCTGCCAAAATTACAGGTTATTGAAGAATCGTTTCACTGTTGCCGCTCACAATGTCATTCCACATGGTTTTATGTTGGAACTTGATTGTTTCGTCGCTCTTCATACATTCGACATAACAATCAATAAACTCGGCGGGGTCATTCAACAAGCGCAGATAATATTTCAAGGTAGTGTAAACGCCGTTGACTATTACCTGACAGCCGTGTATCCGGGCTATCCGTTGTATCTCGGTATTGATACTGCCCCAGTCTGCATGATCCATATTTGCGGTGGTAAGCAGATAGTATCTGTCGGTATTGTGTATCTTGAGCTTTTCATACGCATCGTTGACAAACCCGCGAGTGATAGCGATCTCGTGTTTTATCTCCACGCCCTCAAAGGCAGAGCCATCGGCGTTATTCACGTCAATATCACCAATTCTTCCGGATTGAGCGTCGGACGAATGATGGCTTTCAAGTGGACACAGAATTTTATCAGTAAAGCGTGTCACTTGCGACATCATACATCGGTACGCAGCGTAGACCGCCAACGTTGGCAATCTCGAAGCTCCGGCAGACGAATATCGCACGGTAAAATGCTTGCGAAGAAGCTCAATGATTGCACTGATAGACAGGCTGTGCGGCTTTGCAAGTTCAACTTTCATACTGTCGCGTTGTCTGATGAGCAGGACGAACACATAGAGCAAGACATCGCCCGCGCTCACGCCTTTCACCTCTACCTTGTCGATAATGGTTAGGAACGCCGATTTTACTTCTTTTGGCGTAATCTTGCCCGGATAGCTCAAATCATAAGGATGTGCCTGTTCAAGCGAACGAGTAAGCCAACCTGATTCAGCCATAGCAGGGAAAGACACGCTTTTCATAAAGGGCGTAACGTGGGTCTGGTCTATTCCACGACCCGCAAAGCCGCCATCCATACCAGCTTGATGGTAGCGTATATCTTGTTCTGGCGCAACCAACTTATGTACAAGCAAGGTTGTTAAAACCGTTACCATACCTTTGTTGGATTCGGAGCGAGAGATCATATAGTCAACGTGACGCCTTGCTTCCTCGTCAAGGGAATCAAACGTAGCGGTTATGTCAAACGCCTTTTCCATAGCGTCATCGTAAGTCTGCCTCAATAAATCTGTATGCGTCATTCTTGCCCAACTCCCTCCGAAAAGTATTGTTCTTTGAGTGCTTCCGCAACAGCAGCTATCATTGGAACACAGACCGAGTTTCCTATCTGCTTGTATTGCTCGCCGACAATTGACGGACGCTCAAAATCATCGGGGAATCCCATGATCCTGAAACACTCGTCAATCGTCAATTTGCGTACACGGTTGTCGGGAGTTAAAATCCAAAATCGCCCCGACATTTCCTGCGATGGCAATGTCGGGTGTATTCCCATAACCGAATAAATACGGTTAGGTTGCTTATGAACACGCGAGAGATGTTCTGTCCCCGGGCGTACCCCCACCTTGCGAATTGACTTGTTTCTATATCCCACGAAGTACAGCCCCGACTTCTTTTGCACTGTCGGATTGTCTATAAGGGTGTATTCGGTCTCTTCCAAATATTCAAACACTCCGCTTTTATCAAGGTAGCCAAGAAGATTACGACGCGGCGTTTGTTTGAGTTTGGCAAAGTCAAACACCTTGCTTTTTGATGCAATAATGATAATGCGTTCGCGGTTTTGCGGAACACCATAATCGGCGGCGTTTAGCAATCGCCATTCGGTAGTATATCCCATTGCGCGCAACTTGTTCAAAATGGTTTCGAGAGTGTTACCTTTATCGTGGTGTATAAGGTGCTTCACGTTTTCCAGGAACACAACGCGAGGTTGACTTTTCTCAATAAAACGGCATATCTCAAAAAACAGCGTCCCCCTATCATCATCAAACCCTTTTTGTTTTCCGGATATGCTGAATGGCTGGCAAGGAAACCCGGCACACAGCACGTCAAAGTCCGGCACGTCATCTTCTGAAATATCTCTTATATCCCCTTGCGGCACTTCGCCGAAGTTAGCGTTATAGGTGCGCTGACATTCGGAGTTGATGTCGCACGAAAAGACGCACTTCAACCCAGCGCTTTGCATACCGAGCCGTATACCGCCTATCCCGCAGAATAGGTCAATAAACTTAATTTCTTTTGGGGAAATCATTGCGAACCTCCTCACCCGCTTCTGCGCTCATCTCAACTATATCCGCAATGTCGCAATGAAGGGCAGGACAGATTTTTGTAAGCGTTTCCATGGAAACATAGTCATTCTTTCCGAGTTTAGCGATGACGTGAGTGCTTATCCCAGCTATGCTCCGCAAGTCCGTTTTCTTAATGCTCTTATCTATAAGCAGTTTCCAAAGCCTGTTATAGCTAATTGCTACGTTACCGACCTCCGTTTCACACGTTAAGCTAATTTTTTAAGAATAACACATAATCGCTTAAAAATCAAGTAAAAGTTTTTACTGGGAGGAAAATTTTGGAATGGAAAAATCTGCGGCCTGGGGGCAAGGAACAGGAGGGGCCGATGGCCCCTCCTGTTCCTAATAGAACACATGGTTCCCGATCACCAGGCCGCTGCGTCCGTTATTGCGGCGGAAATGCGTCAGATCCCCTACGTTGGAGCTTCCGGAGATGGCGTCCTGCGCCGCCTGGATACAGCTTGCAAAAATCTTGCCGGACTCGTATACCCGGTTCACCTTGCCGCTCATGGCGGGGGTGAACTGCCCGGAAGCATAGATGACGCCGTGGATACTGTCCGGATACGCGCCGCTGCGCACACGGTTCATCACGACGGCGCCTACCGCCAGCTGCCCTTCATAGCTCTCGCCGCCGGCCTCGCACTGGATCAGCGCCGCCAGAAGCAGGGCGGTGTCCGCGTCCGCGGTGTACTGGCCATAGTTTACATGCCGCTTCTTTTCCAGTTCCGCGGCTTCACGGGCCTTGATTTCGGCTATCGTTTCCCCGGAGTCAATCCGAAAATCCACATTGACATATTCCGCCGATACAAACCCGTCTTTTCCCTCATAATCAATACAGACCCAGCCGTCGTCCCGGATCTCCACGACCTCCGTGATCTCCCCTTTGGGCAGCACTCCGTAGACGGAAGCTTCCAGGTTCGGCTCCATACGGATCCGCAGAGCCTCGGTGTTGATCGTGGCGACCATCTTGCCCACGTCATTCGCCAGAGCTTTGGCCTCTTCGCCAAAAAGCAGGAACTCGTCTTTCGCCCAGCCTATCATGTTGCCGGACCGCAGCTTCGTCCAGCCGTCTTTCTGCTCGATCAGCGTCCCTCCGCAGTCTCTGTACAGCTTCCCCACTTTTTCCGCGTCTTCGCTTGCCTCGCTCCGCACATTCAGAGCCGTCTTCACGCTCGCCATCACCAAGGTGGACCGCTCCCGGGCGACCGCGGGCGTCAGGTTCAGTTCCTTTGCCTTTGCGTTGATGATTTCCGCGGTATTGGTCGCGCCCGGATCTAAAATAGCCGCCACGCCGCTGTTGGGGAAATCCTTCGGAGCCTGCTCGCCCGCCAGAACGGGCAGGCCGCTCTCCAGTATCAGGCAGACAGCCAATAAAAATCCGGTCAGCAGGTTCCGGATCCGTTTTGTTTTTGTCATACCCGCTCCCATCCGCCCGTTTTGGGGGGCATACGTCAAATGCAACCTTTGAAAGCGTTCTTCTTCCTTCAAACTTGGCTCCTTTCCGGCAGAAAGGATCAGCGATCCCTTCTTCACGTATCCATCACACGCGCAGGCAAAACGGAGACGGAGCAGCCTTTGCGGCCGCCCTGCTTACGCGTGTTTTATCCGAAGTCGAGTACATCCTTTCTCCGGGCCGGAAACCCTATCGGGCGTTCCGGCCGGGCGCCCCATGGGCGGCTTGAAAGATCCCTTTCTTCATATATATTACTTTTTCAATTGGTTTATTACGATTTTATTAACTTTATGACAGATATGATAGCAAAGGATCAGCCAGTTGTCAAGTCTTTGTTTTCCTTATGTTTTTTGGCATTTTGTTTTGGCATTTTGATGGAAGAAATGGTACGGAAAGACTTCCTCATTCCCCAAAAAACGGCAGGATATACGCCGTCAGTTCCGCCGCCATGCCCTCCGCTTCCTGGATACGGATATGCCCTTTGGTGCCGGTTCCGTTGTTGCGGTAACGGAAATGGTGGATTTTCTCATCCGCCAGTCCATGCCGCACTTCCCCGATCGCCTTGTCCCAGCTGGGATGGTGTTCCAAAATGGTCGTTTTCAGCACGATGTGGGCGGCGGGGTAATGCCCGCGGAGGGTACGGACGAATTCCCGGTAGCTCCTGCGCCAGAAGGCGGCTTTTTCCCCGTCATAGGCAAGCGCCATCTCGTCCACGGGATGGGAATCGTTTTGCCCGATCGCCACGATCACCACCTGGGGCGTATAGTTCCGGAAATCCCAGGGCTTGGGTACGCCCAGATCCGGATGGTACTCGATCTTATCATAAATGTTCCAGATTCCTTTGTAGTCCGGCCCGCCGAACCAGCCTGTTTTGTCCAGAAGGGAAATGCCGCCCTGCGCGATGTCGTGAAGCTGGGCATTGCATTTCCGGGCGGTCATCCAGGCATATGAAAAATAGCTGTTGGAAAACTCCCCGTTATGCGGCGGATCCGGCTGCCCCTCATAGTATACCGCTTCCGAGACTTCCCCTGCGGACACGGAATCCCCATAGACTTCCATCCTGCGCCGGGGCAGGGGCGGCGGCGTATGTACCGCGGCGGAGTGTTCCAGGAAGAAGCCGTGGAACTGCATGGTATGGCAGGAATCCATCCGCTTGAACAGCACTAGCTCATGCTTCGTGTCTTCCAGTCCCCGCGCCAGGACAAAGCTTGCCGCCCCGTTTTCCGGCAGGCGGAATTTCCGCTGTACGCCGTCGATCAGCACACCGAAATAATTATCCCAGCACGACCTGGTGTTGGTCAGCGCCACCCGGACGGAAGTTCCCGTAAAGCACAGCCTTACGTAACTGCACGGGAAAACCAGTTCCGGCCCGCCCTCCTTGTCAAAATCGATCCTGCCCATATATTGCAGGCAGGGATGATCCGGGGCAATCTTTCGCTCCCCCACGATCGGGGAAAAATCATCCTTCCTGTTGATCACCATACTCCTTCCAAATTCCGGAGCTTCGCGCGCGGCACAAAGCTCTTTTTCTCTTCTATCGCGCAAGGTTCTTCCCGGAACCTAGGGAAGCATACTACAGAAACTTGCCGAACGCCAGTCCTTTTTCGTGAAAGTCCGCTTTTGGTCATATGATTTTTTTCTTTTTTATGCCTTAACTCTTTGATCTTTTTCATCGCGGCATGATAAAGTCCATTCAGACGGCGGCGGAACCTCCGGCAGACGGCCTCGATGTCTGGGCGGTTGACGATCCTGTATAAGGTCATACGTTCCCGGCCACCCGGCAAGGACTCAGAATAGCCCCAAGCTTTCCACCCAGCCTGCCTTATCGCGCGGCCTCCGACACGATCACCGACACCAGATAAAACGGCACCGCGCCTTCCTCCGCCCAAGTGACCGTGATTTCAACGGTATGGGGCTTTCTTTCGCCGTGGAACAGCACGGTTTCCAGATACAGGCAGTCGCCCCAGTCCTCCGTAAAGTTCCCGTCCAGCAGCACGGCTTCCTTGCTGTTTCCGTCTATGACCGCCTGGGCAAGGCAGGCGGGTTTTTTGACCGACTTGCGATACTGGAGGGCAAGGCCGCTTCCCTCCACCTCGAAGCGGATAGACGCGCCTGTTTCGGCGGCCGACCAGCCGTTACGGAAAATCTCCGTGATGGCCCGCTGCTTGCGCCCGTCGGGAAAAAAGCCGTCGCAGGCAGGGAAGCTGTTGGTATTCTGATACCGGGCGCAGCATTCGTAGGTGTTCGGGGTAAGAGGGCGCGGAAGCGGCTCCGGGATCCCGGGCGGCGCGGGATCCGGAGGGATCAACGGTTGCTCCGAAGGCTCCTTGTCACGGTATACTTTTTCCAAAAAATAACATACCTGCCGGGCAAGCCACGCGTGGCCTTCGTCGTTGGGGTGGAGATAGTCCGTCGTAATGCTCTCGGCGGGAATCGTCCCATCCGCGACTTTCGGATAGAGGGACTCCTTCATGCTCAGGCAGGGGAGGTCATAATGCCTTCCGATCAGGCTATGCTGATCCTGGGCGCTGTCTCCGGTATCGTAGAACACGTTACACAGCAGGAACACCGCCGGTTCTCCCGGCCATTTCAAGATTTTCCGGATCAGTCCTTCGTAAGTCTCGCGGAAAAGCAGGGTGTTTTCATCATTGACGCTAAACTCCACCACTACCACGTCCGGCTGGAAGCGGAGCAGGTCGGCTTCCGCTCTTGCCGCGCCGAACTGGGAAGTGGTGCCGCCGATCCCGGCGTTATGGTAACGCACGCGGCTTTCCGGGAAATTTTTCTTCCACCATTCATACACCAGGTAGGCATAACAGGTTTCCGCACAGGAAGCCCGAGAGCCTTGGGTGAGCGACCCGCCCAGGAAGCCCACGGTGATTTCCTCGCCTCTTCTTGCTTTCCGCATGGCTTTTTGGAGCCGTTTCCAGTCCCCGCGCCAGAGGATGCCTTGTTCCAAATCCACTGTCGTTTCCATAAGAATCGTCCTCCCGTTTCCGCTGTCCCTTGCCGCTCCCCGTATCCCGCCGGCGCGGCGCTCCCGCTTGGGTTCAGGCTTCCTTAGTTCCCCGCGCTTCCTTCGCGCAGCCCTTCCAGCACCAGAGGGTATCTCCACTCATAGGTCGTCCGGTCCAGCAGGCCGAAGGATTCCCCCTCGCCCTCCAGAACCCCGTTATCCCACCAGATACAGGGGACGCCGATTTTTCTGGCGGCGGCAGTATAATACCGCGCCCAGGCGGCGCGTTCTTCCTCATTCCCGTCCGCCGGCTTGCTCATCGCGCCGAACTCCCCGATGACCACCGGAATCCCTTTGGAAACAAACAGCTCGTCTATCCGCTTCATCACGGCGTCAATCTCGTCCGTGTCCTCATTCCACTGCCCTCTGCCTTGGACGTTGAGCGCAAAATCATAGGGTTCATAGGCATGTACGGACACGATCAGCCGGGAATCTTCCGGAACCTCCAGATGGAACAGTGCTTTGCCGGCGTTCGCCCCGTAGCCGGGGATCATCAGGATCCGGTCAGGATTATTGCCTTTCCCGGCGCGAACCGTCTCCACGAACACCCGGTTGAGCCTGTTCACCACCGCCCAGCCCTCTTCATCCCCGCCCGTCCATTCCTGGGGCGTCCCTACTTTCCGGGGTTCGTTCATGCCCTCGAAAATGAGATGTTCATCGTACTCGGCAAAACAGTCCGCAATCTGCCGCCAGACGGCCTCCATCATGGCGGCGGCCCGTTCTTCCCGGTCATAATAAGGGTCATACCAGCTTTCATGGTGGGCGTTGACGATCACATAGACGCCCTGCCGATAGGCGTAATCCACCACCTCGCGCACCCGCTCCATCCAGCTTTCTTCTATTTGATAGTCCTCGCTGACCAGGATATGGTCATTCCAGGAAACAGGAATCCGGATCACGTTGAAGCCGGCCTCTGTCACCTTGCGGATCAGCTCCTGCGTGGTCACGGGGTTCCCCCAGGCGGTTTCCCATTTTTCCGGCCTGGAAGTCTTCAGCAGCGTCGCGCTGGTGCAGTCCAGGGTATTCCCCAGATTCCACCCCAGCTTCATTTCCGCCGCCACGGCTTGAGCCGTCAGATTTTTCATACGATCCTTCTCTCTCCCGGCGGTTCCCCCGGCTTGCGCCGCGGTCTCCCTCACGGCGCTTTCTATGCCGCCTCCCGTTTCCGGAAACAGGCCTTTCCCGCAGCCGGCGAAAAACATCAGCGCAAAAACCGCGAGAAACATCCCGCTTCCCAGTTTCCTCACGCCGCTACCGCTTTCCAAGTTCCGCGTCCGTCTCGCTCACCGAGCTGTTTGCCTTGATATAATCCATGATTTCGTCAAACTTGCCAAACGCCAGCCCGACATAGCTGTCCGCGGCCCCATAGTAGACGGCGATTTTTCCGCTTTCCGGGTCGTGGAGGGTGGCGCAGGGAAAGCACACATTCGGCACGAAGCCTCTTTCCTCATACCATTCCTCGGGCGTCAGCAGGAACGTCTCACAGCGGTACCGCACCCGGGACGGGTTCTCCAGGTCGAGGATCGCTCCGCCGATGCTGTACACATATCCGTTACAGGTTCCGCTCACCCCGTGGTAGAACAGCAGCCAGCCCTCGCTGGTTTCAATGGGCGCGGCGCCTCCGCCGATCTTGAGGGATTCCCACCAGTTCCCGCCCCGGCCCATCACGTGCCTGTGTTTCCCCCAGTACACCATGTCCGGGCTTTCACTGAGGAAAATATCCCCGAAAGGCGTATGTCCGGAGTCGGAAGGTCTGCTGAGCAGGACGAAATTGCCGTTGATCTTCCGGGGGAACAGCACCGCGTTCCTGTTAAAGGGCAGGAACGGGCTTTCCGTCCTTACGAAGGTCCGGAAGTCCTTGGTCTTTGCCATGCCGATGGCCGCCCCGTAAAAATCCTGGCACCAGATGATGTAATAGGTATCCTCCACCTTCACCAGCCTTGGGTCATAGGCATACGCCGGCATGGCGGGCTTCCCGTCTTCATCCACGAAAAAGATTTTCTCTTCCTCGATTTCCCAATGGATCCCCTCTTGGCTGTGACCCATATAAATGCACGGGATACCGTTTGTCTGTTCTCCCCGGAACACCCCTATAAAAGCGCCTTGGTAAGGGACGACGGCACTGTTGAAAATCCTTGCCACACCTTTTGCCGGATTCCTGCCGATGATGGGATTTCCCTCATACCGCCAGACGGGCGCGCCCGCAAGCCGCGACGGCCTCTCCCGCCAGGGTACGTTCGGCAGCGGCGGCGCGATTATTTTATATTCACTCATTTTGATAACCCTGCTCCTTCCAACATCAAACCATTCCCAAGACCCGGCTTTCAGACTCCCAAGCTGTCCCCCCGGGATCCGAATTTCTAAGGCACGGTTTTCCCGCGCCTTAGAAGTTCTTCCCCGGATTCGCGGACATTACTGAAAATACACATCCGGCGCGTCCCGACCGGACGACTTACGTCCGCTTCCGCCTTGGCTGTTTACTTGAAATACGCGTCCAGCGCGTCCTGAACCTGCTGCTTATAGGTCTCTTGGAACTGCGCGGGCGTCGTGTCGCCGCTGATCAGGGAGAGGAAGTCATACTCCACGCCCAGGTTGTTCCACAGCTCAAAGGTCTCCCTGCCGCCTACCTCAAACATTGTGTCGAAGTTCTCATCCTGTAGCTGCGGATCCTTTGCCGTCACCGCGTACCACCAGTCACCAGTATCTTCATCGTCACGGATGGAGGCGTCGCCCTCGTACCAGTTCCACAGATCGTACAGCACGTTGTAGACCAGTTCCGGGTTGCCCACGCCCGCCGGGATGATGTAGAATTCCCCCGCGGAGACTTTTCCGGCATTGCTAGCCGCGTCGCCGGAAGGCCCCACCGGCCACTGCACGTATACGGTGTCAAACTCCAAAGTGCTGCCGTTCTCTCCGGTATAGTCATAGTCGGCTTTCTCCGCCGCGATCCACGCGGCGATCGGGAAGAACCCGATGTTCCCCTGCTGATACTGCATCCGCATGGTCGTGCTGTCGTCGCCGCTTGTCGTGTCATAGGGATAGCACACTTTGTAGGTGTTGTACAGGTCGGAGATCAGCTGGAGGACTTCCCCGGTCTTGGAACTGGAAAGCTCTTCCTTAGTTCCGGTCGCTACGTTCGCGCCGTTGCTCATGAGCAGCTGTTCAAAGGTTTCGTTCTGGAAGCCGCAGTAACCGTACTGGTCGATCTGTCCGTCGCCGTCCGTATCCTGCGTCAGCGCCTGGCAGTATTCGATGAACTTATCCCAGGTCCATTCGCCGCGCTTATACAGTTCCCTCGGGTCTTCCAGGTTGTTGTTGTCCAGCATCTGCTTATGGAAGCCCAGCGGATAGGTGGCTTCCACGGTAGACGCCGCTTCCACCCTCTTGAGCAAGGTAGCCTTTCCGTCGCCCAAATCCAGATACCTCGCGACCTTCTGCTCGGTGAACAGGTCGCTGTCCGCCGGAAGGACGGTCTTGAGATCCAGGGCCAGCCCGTTCAGAGCCGCCGGGATACCGAAAGAGAGTTCCACCAGATAGATATCGCAGTCCGGGGAGCCTGCCAGGATGGAGTTGTTGATGGATTCCATCGTACCGTCATAGGTCAGGTTCTGCCAGTAGAACTTCCGGCCGTACTTCTCTTCGATCTTCTTGACCACGTCGAATTTCATCTGGGCCGCCACCGTACCGGAGTAGGTGGGGTCGTCCTCTAAGGACGTGTGGGAGCTGTCATAATACTGAACCCACCAGGTCCCGATCTCAATATCCCCCGGATCCTTGCTTTCCGCGGTCGGGGAGGAGCTTTCGGCCGCCGCGGTGCCGGCGGCGGGAACGCTTTCTCCTCCGGTCTGTGGGTTCGAGGCGCTTCCGCAGGCCGTCACCGCGACGGCCATGATCAGGCTAAGCCCAAGTACAAGATTCTTCGTAAATTTTTTCCATGCTTTCATGGCGATACCCTCCTATCTGCCCGCTTTCGCGAGTACATTACTTCGCGGTTCCGATTCCTGCCCGATAGATTTCCCAAGCCGTGTCCGACTCCCCTTGGATCTGCCCGGTGAGCGTACTGGAGTCCGCTCCCCCGCAGGCCGCCAGGATGTCCTCATAGGTAAACTGCGCGATCCTGCCGTTGCGGCTGGATCTTCCGCCGTCGTTGATCCGGATCCATCCGTTGGCCGCTCCGGTGACGACCAGCCACAGATCGCCGCTTTCGGAAGCGTACTCAAGTTCTACGATAGAGCCGGGTACCAGCAGCTCCTGGATCTCCGGCGTGATGTCGATCCCGGCCTGCGCCCACGCGCCTTCTTTGACCGCGAAGCCCGGCAGCTCCACGAGATTCGTGACCGGCGCCAAGCCCGCCGGTGTGCCGACCTTCACGCTGAATACTTCCCAGGGCGTGTCGGACTCGCACTGGATCTGCCCGGTGAGCGCGCCGGAGTCCGCTCCCCCGCAGGCCGCCAGGATGTCTTCATAGGTAAACTGCGCGATCCTGCCGTTATGGCTGGATCTTCCGCCGTCGTTGATCCGGATCCATCCGTTGGCCGCTCCGGTGACGACCAGCCACAGATCGCCGCTTTCGGAGGTATACTCCACTTCCACCACGGAGCCTGGCGCCAACAGCTCCTGGATCTCCGGCGTGATGTCGATCCCGGCCTGCGCCCACGCGTCCGCTTTCACAGCAAAGCCCGCAAGCTCCGTCTTATTTTTCAGCTCCTGAATCCCGGAATCCACGCCGACCTTCACGCTGAATACTTCCCAGGGCGTGTCGGACTCGCACTGGATCTGCCCGGTGAGCGCGCCGGAGTCCGCCCCGCCGCAGGCCGCCAGGATGTCTTCATAGGAAATCTGCGCCACGCTGTGGGTCAGGTTCTTCAAAGATCTTCCGCCGTCGTTGATCCGGATCCATCCGTTCTCCGCTCCGGTGACGACCAGCCACACATCGCCGCTTTCGGAAGCGTACTCAAGCTCCACGATCGAGCCGGGTACCAGCAGCTCCTGGATTTCCGGCGTGATGTCGATCCCGGCCTGCGCCCACGCGTCCGCTTTCACCGCGAAGCCCGGCAGTTCCACGGGATCTTTCAGGTATGCCAGGTGGGTCATGTCCACCTCCGTGTCCTCAAAGCCTTTGGGCGGCTGGAAAGCCACCGCCGTATCCGCTTCGATCAGGCCGCCGGAAGCGTCCAGGAAGCGCAGGTTATCCAGATACAGAGCCGGGCTGCCGTGGGCGTCCAGACCGTTGTTGGTTTTCAGGTTCACGATCAGGATGTTGCCCGCCCCCGCCACGAACTCTTCGCCCGCGTCCAGGGTGGCCACCGCCACTTTGGGGTTCTGATCCGCCAGGTACACGCTCCAGGGGTCTTTGGACTCCGTAAGCTCCTCGCCGCTCCACGCAATCAGTTCGCCGGAGGTCGCGCTGAAAGAACCGTCCTCGTAAACCGTTCCCATGGTCAGCTCGATGGCGGCGACTTGGCTCACCGCCTCGCCCAGCAGACTGGAAACGTCGATCCCCACGTAAGGCACTTTCCCGTCCAGCAGCTTCACCTCTAAAGCCTTGCTGCCGTTGTAGTCCACTACCGCCAGTTCCACGTTTCCGGCGTCCGCAGGTACTAAGTAGGGCGACACGAAGCCAAGCTTCCCGTCCTCGAAATCCACGCTGACGTCTACTTTGACTTCCGCCTCCCCTGTGGCTTCCTCCACCGGCGCGGCGCTTTCCGCCGACGCGGCGGCTTGTGTCAGGTCTTCCACGGCATTGTCGCCGGAGCAGGCCGCCAGGGAAAGAGCCGTTGCGCCCGCTATGAGCAGGCCGATCTTTTTCTTCTTCCTCAACTTTTTCATCCTCCTTTTTGATGGTTGTTGTCGGGGCGGGAGACCCGCTCGCAGGCCGTACACGCGCGTCCGGCGGCTTGCGGCTTGCCCGGCGGCCGCTTTGCCGACGCGTACCTTACCCCACGATGCCGCTTCTTTCCACGCCCTCTATAAAGTATCTCTGCAGCAGACAATAGATCAGGATGATCGGCAGAACCACCAAGATGATCCCGGCGTCCAGATACAGTTCCTGAACCGTGGTGTCCAGGATCTTGTCCTGATTGGCAATCATGGCCTGTAGGGTGGCGATCTTCTTGCTGATGACCACATTGTCGCTGATCAGAAATAGCTTCGCAAAAAAAGTGTCATTGTACTGCCATACCAGGGAGAACACCGCCACGGTCACGACCGCCGGCATGGCGTTCACGAGCATGATCCGGAAATAAGTATACCAGACCCCCGCCCCGTCTACCAAGGCGGCTTCCTCAATCTCCTTGGGCAGCCCCCGGAAGAACTGATTGAAGATGTAGATATACAGACCGGAACGCACCCCGCAGCCTAAGGCCGTCATCAGGTACATGGGGAGCGGGCTGGACATCAGGTTGATCGGCCCGCCGGCAAGAAGCGTCGGCAGCCCTAAGGGATCAAACTCCTTGAACGTCATGTACAGCGGGAGCATGATGGTATGGGAGGGCAGCACGATCATGACCGCCACACAGGCAAACAGCAGCTTCTTGAACCGGAAATGGAACCGCGCGAACCCATATCCTACCATGGAACAGACAAACAGCTGGATGGCGGTCAAGGTCAGCGTGTAGAGCAGGTCTTTCGTGATTGTCGCCGCATAATCGAGCCGCTCCAGTACCAGGTCGTATTTTTCCCAAGTGGGCTGATGGGGCAGCACATACACCATCGGGTTGAACGCGTCCGCGTTCGAGGAGACGGAGTTTACGAAGATCCCGATGATCGGGGAAAGGATCACATAGCTGACCCCGACCAGAACCGCGAACCTGCCTAGCCTGAGCAGGATTTTTTTCAGGTCGTTGGCTATGCCGGCGCGCTGATCCTTGTCGCCCAAGGCCTTCTTGGCCGAGAGGCCCCACGCACGAAGGATCTTCTTTTCCGCTAAAAGGATATTCTTTTCTGCTGGCATGATATTCCCCCTTTCCAAATCAACATTGTCCCTTACCAAACCGCCAAGACCGCGGTTCCGCAAGGTTCTTCCCTTGCCAAACCGCGCAGACCGCGGTTCCGCAAGGTTCTTCCCTTGCAGAACCGTCAAGACCGCGGTTCCGCAAGTATCGTTCCTCTAAAAACTTCGTTTTCAGAGGAACTCAGTGATAATAGAACGTGCGCCGCTGGAGAAAGCCGCAGACCGCCACCAGGATCAGGCAGGTCGCCAAGGTGCTGACCACGCTGAACACGGAGCTAAGCCCATAGTTGAAGTCCACAAACGCCGTGTCGTATGCCAGATCCACCACCTCGCTCACCGTGAAGCTGTCCACGATGGTATAGACCACGTTGGTGATGATATGGGGCATGACCATCGGGAAAGTCACTTTCCAGAACGTTTCGTATCCGGTCGCCCCTTCCATCTTGGCCACCTCGTACATGGAGCCGGGGATGGCCTGCAGCGCGGCGATGAAGATGATGATCTGCACCCCGGAGGCGGAGATAATGTCGTTGATCCGGTTCACCGCCGTGACGATATATTCCAGGATCCGCTCCGGAATCGCCAGTGTCTGGAACAGATCCATATAATAGTCCAGGCTGACCGAGGCTCCCGCGGCGGCGGACGCCACCTCCGAAGCTTCGGTGGAAAGCCCTCCGGACATCATGGAAGCGCTCAGGGTAAGGGCGTCCAGAATCGCGCCGGAACCCATGATGACGGGCAGGAAGAAGATGGCGCGGACGACCATGCGCCCCCGGAACTTCCCGTTTAACAGCATGGCCATGAACAGGCTGAAAAAAATGATCAGCGGCACGTCGATCAGCATATTCAGCACCGAAGAGGTCAGCACCTGCTTAAACGTTCCGTGCGCCCGGAACGCGTAGAGGAAGTTCTCCCAGCCGACGCGGCGCAGCTCATAGCCGCCGTTTACGGTATCCACAGTCAGCTCGGAAAAGGAGAACTGCCCTGTCATGAAGATGCTCCTGACGTAGAACAGGAGGAACCCGATCAGCCAAGGCAGGATAAACAGGTAGCCCGTCCGGTTCCGTTTCTGAAGCAAGGTAGCCCTGCTTTTCTTCTTTTTCTTTTTCATCCCACTGCCTCCCAACTGCCCGCCGGTATCAGTATCCCGTCCGCCTCCTGCGGCAGGGCGGAATGATTCACGTAAATCGTCACGCCGTTGTCATACCGCACCTTCCGGACGCCGTTTTCCAGGATCTCATGCTCTTCCATGGCGGCTCCCGTGACCTGCCCTAAAGCCTCGTTCACCGCCCGGTAGACCTCTATGGCGTCCGTCTTCCATGTCTCCCAAGTAGTGGCATAGAAGCGGCTTAAACCCGTGTTCTTCATCCTGCTGGAATTCTCCCAGGTAAAGACATAATGGGGGGAAGCGCCGTACTCGATCATGTTGAGGATGCTTTCCCGCCGCCTGAGGGTGTCCGAGAAATTCAGCAGCTTGGTGGAATACGGGATGTAGCCGTGCAGGATCATCTCATATAAGGGGATGTCCTCATCCACGAGGAAGAAATCGCTGCCGGTGGTCGGCGCGTTGAGAAGATCCCGCGCATAGGAGAAGCTGTAGCTGTTCCCCTCGTTCACCATCAGAGCTTTCCCGGTATCCGCGAGCCGCTTCAGCTGGCCCTCCACCACTTGGAGCGCCTGTTCCCGGTTGATGATCTGCGTCCTGCGCTTATCCGAGGCAAGGCTGCTCCCCAGATCCCGCAGCGAGATTCCGTCTATGTCATAGTCCCCGATTTTATCCGCGAATTTCCCCACATACCTTGGCAGGAACTTGGGCGACAGGATATTGTAGCCCGTTTCCTCATAACCAAGGCCGGAAGTCGCCCGGAGATTCACCGGGTTCACCTGCCCGAAGTTCACGGTGAAGCCAAGCCCGTAATACCTGGAATCCATCGCCTCGTAGTTGTAGCCGTTCTCTTCCGCCGCCCAGCTGACTTTCTGGAACGCCGTATCCGCGTAGAACCGGCCGCCGACCGCCGCCACCCGGTCGCTCAGCTCTTCCAGTCCGCTCTTGCCGCCCAGTTTCCCGGTCACTCTGATCCTGTCGGCGGTGTCGTGGTAATACCCCCCGTTAAACCATCCCTGGAAATTCATGACCTGATTCCCGATCCCCTGCGCCGCCAGTTCCTCGGAAATCTTCCCCGCCTGTTCAAAGTCCGTCATGGAAAACGTCCTCAGATACTGCACCCCCAGGAAATGGTTCGTCTCCTTGACCCCTCCGATGATGTCATAGTAGAAAGGAATCGTCCCGCCGGCGTCCTCCTGTTTCGCCAGCGCGCCTTCTTTCACGAGCCGTTCCCGGTAGTAACGGGCCAGCCCGGAATAGCCCCGGTATTTCTCGATGAGCAGGGTGTAGCGCACCGTCAGGTTCACGTCATACAGCTCCGGCTCCAGGACCGACACGTCGGAGGCGGACTCCCCGAACGACAGCAGATTGTCCGCGCTGCGCACCACGAAGGTGGGATAGCAGTAGTTGTAGCCGTGGTATACCCCGGAAATCCCGGCGGTCAGGTTCGCCAAGGAGCTTCCCTGCTCGATCGTGGCCAGAAGGGAGCTGTCCTTGCGGCAGATCCCGTACAGGGGAAGCTTTGCGTCTTCCGTGTTCTCCAGGGTCGTATAGTTGGCCAGCAGCGGGTCGATGCCGTACACGTACTGGGAGTAATTTGCCGCCTGGGTCTTCCCGTTGTTGAAGTAAATCAGGGAACCGGAGCCGTTGGGCGTCACGAGATAGCCGTCCTCCTGCGTATCCGCCGCTCCCATGAACTGCAGGAGCTGGATCCAGTAAAGCTTTCCGCCCCCCCGTTCCTCGATCAGGGAAACGGGAACGGACACCTCCAGAGCGTCTTCGCGCAGGCGGTATTCCAGAGGCACCGTAAAGGAAATGGGAACCGCGCCCTCTACGCCCGCCAGATACGCCTGTTCCTCAAACTCCTCCTGCGTCCACCCGATTTCATCCAGCCAGCCCTGGATCTTCTGGATGGTCTTGACGTTCTTCTGCGCCACGCCGTTCAGCTCCAGCATCCCCGGCGCCGTCTTGCTTTCTATGTAATAGCGTTTCCAGGCTGCCGCGCTGCTCTCTTCCAGTCTGGAAGCCACTTCCTCCAGTTTCTCCGGGAGAATGTATATGGGTACGATTCCCGTCGCGTTCCCGCTGTAATCCCCCACGTCGTAGAGGAAACGAAGCCCGTCCGCAAGCCCCTCCACGCTCAGCTGCCCTTTTTCCACGCACATGCTGTAGGAATCATAGATCCCCGCCCGGACGTTCTGGTTGTAGTAGTTCAGCACGAACTGCGACCGGAGGTAGCTGCGGTTCGTGACGTTGGCGATGGGATCCTCCCCGCCCCCGACCGGGTTGGAACGCACCGTCACGCCGTTTCGTTTGTCATAGACCGCCACTTCCCCGGTCGCGGCGTCCGCGTACAGTTTCAGGACGTCGTTTTCCGCAGCCAGCGCCAGCCCCTCCACATCGGCCCTGCTTTCGGCAATGGGAGAAAAGACGCTTCCCTCCTCGACCGCATAGGACGTGAGGTATTCCCGGTACTTGCCGTAGCCCACATAGCGGATAAAATAATACGACAGATAGACGGCTCCGGCACAGGCCGCCGCTCCCGCCAGGGAAAGTATGATTTTTTTTGTCAGGCTTAGTTTCCGGCGCTGTTTCTTGTCTTTTTTCTTTTTCCTAAAGCTCATGCGACTCCCATCCCTACGTCTTCGCCGTAGCTTTCGCACCTTGTGAAGCGTTCCAACGCGGATCCGTCAAGTGCGGAAAATCAGTTCCGTATAGACGCTCCGGAAAAACGCCGCAACCATCCCCAGCAGGTTCGCCAGAAGCAGTACCAGGAAGATGATCAGCAGCACCGCCAGGAACGTCAGGAACAGGGTTCCCAAGGTCGCCCCCAAGGAATAATTATGTACCTGCATGATTCCGATCAGGATCATGATCGCCCCATAGGCAAGCCCCGCGCCCACGATCAGGGAATAGAACACCTGCTCCTTGTCCGCCACCGCCTGACTGACCAAAGTGCCGAGGATCAGCCCCGTACTCATAGGCAGGGTGCCGTACCCCACCGCGACGGCAATATCCTTGAGCCTGCCCTCCCCGTTCATCAGGCAGGTAACGGACCAGTTGCCCACGCAGAGCAGCAGGTAAAACAGAAGCACCCCGCTCATCTCCGTCAGGCTGTCCACCCCCCTGGGATCCAAATCGTTCACTACGAAGCCCGCCAGAAGCCGGTTGGCGGAAAAAGCGGCGGAAAACAGCAGCACCAGTAAGACGGCGATCGGAACGCTCCCTTTCTCCCGGTGGCGGATCCAGTAGTAGCCGTCCATCGGGTGGGAGATGGTGTACTGTAAATGTTTCCATTTTTCGGAAGAAAAATATTTACCCATTCAGCAGCCCCTCCTCGCTTCTTCGTCCGCGCTTCCCGCGGCGGATCCGCTTCCACACGTTCCACGCCGCCGCCAGAAGCACGACTCCTGTCAGGAACAGGCTGGCGTGCCTGGTCAGGAAGTCATTGCGCCAGCGCCGGAAAGCAATGGAATAATACTCCCGGTTCATGGCTAATTTCAGATATTTCATCGCCAGCTCATAATCCCCGGCGGTCAGATACGCCTTGCCGATTCCGCTGTTTGCCAGTTCGTTGTTCTCGTCCAGTTCCAGGACTCTCTCCCACAGCGCCACCGCCTGTTTCTCATCGCCGCCGTAGCGCAGGGCGATCGCCTGGTTGATCAGGCCGCCGTACTCCGTCGCGCCGAAGACCAGAAGCTCCGCTCTCGAGGCGTCGAGAACCATCAGCTTTCCCTGCGTCTCTTCCAGCGCCACGGGCATGAGGAAAGTTCCCGTCTGCGTTCCCAGTCCCCCGAAGATGTACAGGAGGTTCCCCTCGTGGTCATAGGTGAAGATCCGCCCCCTGCGGCGGTCCAGGCAGGAATAGATGCCATCCCCCCGGTAGCAGACGTCCGTGAACTGGGAAGGGCCGGCGTAGTCCGAGCTGCCGGAAAAGGAAAGGTCGCCGCCGAGGTTCTTGTTCTGCCCTTTTTTGATGACGTCCTCGCCCTTGGGATTGAGCCGCCTTACGCCCTGTATCCCCTCCGCGTCGATGTTGGTGGCATATACGAAACCCTCCGCGTCCACGTCGATCCCGGTGAACTCCGTCGGAATGAACAGCTGCTGTCTGCTTCGTTCCTCTTTCGTGGCGACGCGCTTCCAGAACTTCTCCCAAAGGGAGATCTTCACGTTGATGGTGCCGAAGAAACTGGCGAAGCTGCCGTCGCTCTCAAAGACCATGATCCCCTCGAACATGTTCTGGGCGATCACGTAGATCCTGTCCGCGTAGTCCACCGCCACTTTCAGCGGCACGAAGACGTAGCCCGCCTCCAGGCTCTCCGACTGGGGATTCTCCACAATCTGCGCAAGGCTCCCGTCCTGATTCAGGATCACGATCCGGTGGTTCTGGGAGTCGGCTATGTAAATCCGGTTCTTTTCCGATACGCATACGCCGTAAGGCTGGCGGAACGTATCCTCTGTTCCGTGATTGTCAAAGGAGGAGATGACGTCCGTCACTTCGCCCAGCCCGCTGTCCAGCACCACGATCCGGTGGTTCCCCGTATCGGCCAGGTACACTTCCCCGCCCGGGGACTTCGACACATCCTGCGGCGTGGCCAGTTTCCCCACCGGCTCCCCCTCAAACGTCAGGCTCGCGGTGTCCACCGCAGACTCCGGCACATAAGGGGCGGGGGTGAAATGGATGTATTCCCAGTGGTCGAAGCTGTAGCTGTCGTAAGGCAGAGCCAAAGCGGCCTGTGCGGTTTCCGGCGCCGACAGAAACAGGAAGGCCGCGCAGAGCAGAAGTACTTTGCCGGATGTTTTCGTTTTTTGATTCATAATCATCCTTTCCGACCAAGCGCCGTCAGTCTTTCAGTCCCGACGAAGTCATGGTTTCCAGAATATTGCTCTGGCAGATGAGGAAGAACGTCACCGGAACCGCCGCGATGATCAAAGTGACCGCCGCCGCCGCGCCCGCCCTTGCCGTTCCTCCGGCGGACACCTGCTGCAAGACGTACTGGAGCGGTTTCAGCTCTTCATTCCGCAGGAACGTGCTTCCCGTATTCGCCCACATCTGCTGGAACTGGAAGATCGCAAGCGTCAGCCAAGCGGGCTTCACGTTGGGCATCATGATCCGCCAGAAGATCACGAACTCGCCTGCCCCGTCCAGCCTTGCCGATTCCATCAGGGAGTCCGGCAGCTGTTCCATGAACTGCTTCATCAGGTACAGCCCCATCCCGAAAGAACAGGCGGGCAGGATCAGCGCGAGGAACGTGTTGTTGATTCCCAGCCAGGAGATGATCATGTACTGGGGCGTCTGCGTGACCGTCCACGAGAACATCATGGACAGGACGACCATCTGGAACAGGATCTTCTTCCCGGGGAAGCTATGCTTCGCCAGAGGATAGGCGGCAAGGGAAGCGATCAGCACGTGTCCTACGATCCCTCCGCCGGTGATGATGACCGTGTTCAGCAGATACCGGGAAAACGGCACCCACGAGTTATTCATGATGACGAACAGGTCTGAAAAATTCTCCAGGGTCGGGTTGCGCACCAGGATCTTGGGCGGGAACTGGAACAGCTCATCCAGAGGCTTCAGCGCGTTGTTCACGACCATGACCAGGGGAAGCGCCATCGCCGCGCCGCAGACCGCCATCAGGGCAAACAGCAGGGTATTCCCCGCCATGGAGCGGTTCAGCTGCCTGTTCCCGCGCCGGAAGAAGCCGCGTCCGGGCTTCGGCGGCTTTGCGGGGAACAGCCAAAACAGCCTGCCTTTCGGTTTTGCCGTCGTCTTTGTCGTCACTCTCCTACCCTCCTTAGCAGTTTCTGTACCAGGATATTGGAACCTACCATCAGGAAAAACAGCACCGTGGCAATCGCGGAAGCGTAGCCCATCTCAAAACGCACCGTTCCGTAGTCCAGCAGATGGGTGACGACCGTGGCCCCCGCATAGTTCACCGAGGGGTTGCCCGCCAGCTGGATGGATACGTCCGCGATGGCAAAAGCCTGCGTGATCTGCATGACCGCGCCGAACATCAGCTGCGGCCTCATGGAGGGCAGGGTGACATGCCATAGCTCCTGCCACCGGTTCTTCACCCCGTCCAGCGCCGCCGCTTCGTACAGGCTCTTATCCACGGTCTGCAGACCGGCGATAAACGCCAGGAACCCGGTTCCAAGGCTCAGCCACAGCTGCACCACGATCAGGAAAGGCAGGACGTACTTCTCGGTCTTCATCCATGCGCCCGCCGTATCGAGCAGCCCCAGATCCATCAGGAACCCGTTCAGATAGCCGTAGCGGTCGCCGCTCAGGATCAGGTTCCATACCACATAGGCGTTTCCGCAGATACTGGGCGCATAGAAAATCAGGGTCAGGAAAGCCCTCAGCTTTCCTTTGAACTCATTGATGATCCAGGCAAACAGCAGACACAGGAAATAGCTTACCGGGCCTGTGACCACCGCCAGCACCAAGGTGTTCTTCAAGGAAAGCAGGAAAATATCGTCCTCCAGGAACAGCTTGATATAATTCTTCCACCCGACAAATTCCGGCCATTCGAGCATATTGTAATAGGTAAAGCCGAACGCCGCCGACATCACCACCGGAAGGACCGTGAAGAAGAAAAACAGGAGGAAATACGGCGCAAGCATGAGATAGGAGCTTTTCGAGCGCCTGACCCGGTACCAGAGCCTGCCCTGTCTCTTCGCCGTTTCCGCGGCGTTTTCCAAAGCGTGAACCGTCACGGAACCCCGCTTTTGTGCCGCCCTTGCGTTGTTGTCCATAGGTGTGCCTGTCCTTTCCCGTGAAATCTTCTACTTCATCCCCAGCCGCAGCTCTTCCTGCTTATAGGCAATTTCCCCGTTGATATAGATGACTTTATCCATCAGCTCTTCCCGCGGGGAAGACGTGTCCGGATGGGAGACCACCACCGCCCAGAACGCGTTGTTCACGTTGCGCCACGAGTAGTACCCTCCCGGAACCTGCGGGATCCCCCGCGCCCATTCCATGGAACGCTTCAAAGCTTCAAAGTCGTCCGTCGGCCAGGGCATATTCAGGAACGCGGCATAGTTTGCCGTAGGCACCCGCGCCGCCGCCCCCATCAGCCTTTCCATCTCCCTGCCGAAAGCCGTCTGTGTTTCCTCGCTCGTCCACCATTTCAGAAGCTCCCACGATTCTTCCGGGTATTCCGTGTCCGACAGGATCATGCTGGCCAGCCCGGTACACGCCACGGAATGATCCACCGTGCCGTCCTCTTTCCGCGTTCCGGGGATCTGGGTAAAGCTCCACAGCCCGGCAATGTCCGGCGCGGAAACCGCGAAATTGTTGTAAACCGTATAGTCCGCGATGATCAGCGGGCATTCCCCGGTACGGAACCGCTCTTCCACGCTGGCGTCCTTGTCGAGCCGGTAGTCCGAATAATATTCGCAGAACGTCTTGAACGTGTTCACCGCAAGATCCGAGTCCAGCGCCGAAGCGGAAGCGTCCTCCAGATAATAGGAGCCGCCGTTCTGGTAAAGGATGGAGGCAAACAGCTGTTCCGTAGGGCGCATTCCGAATTCCATCTGGTTCTTGGCCAGGACGGTCATCGCCACCTGTACGTCCTCCCACGTTTCGGGGACATCCAGCCCGATTTCCGCCAAAATGTCCTTGCGGTAGAACATGACCGGATAGGTGATCGTCTCCGGCAGGGCGTACACCGATCCGTCATAGGCAAACTGCCGTATGGCCGCTTCCGGATACCGCGCCGCCACTTCCTCCAGATCCTCGAACTGCGCCAGATCCCACACCGCGTTACGGATCCCGTAGTTGACGGGCGTGTCGTTTCCGGCCTCCAGAACCGCCCCCGCCACGCCGTTGGTATTGGCGACCTGAACCGCCACGTCCGGCCCCTCGCCCACCAGGGAAGCTTTCAGGAGCGTGGACATATCCACCAGCTGGACATTCACCGGGATCCCGGTCTGGTTCGTAAAGCTTTCGTCCAGCAGGGATTTGATGATATTCGCCTGGTCGCGCCCGGTTCCCACCCACAAGGTCAGGGGAGCGCTTGCCTTTTCCCGCGCCACATCCCCGATCTGGTTATAATCGATCACAAAGGAATAAAACAGCCTTGCCGCCTCATGCCTTACTTTGGCCCAAAAGGAAGTGTACCGGTACTCCGGCTTCCTGTCCGGAGAAGAAATATGGATCCGGTCGATCTCCAGAGGCTGGCCGATCACCTGCGCGATCCAGTTGCCGCAGGCGCGGACGTTGATCCGGTACTGTTCCAGGGCGCGGACAAAATATTCCTCGTCCTTCATCAGATCCACCAGCTGATCCCGCATGGACAGCAGAACCGCTTTCTTGTCGGTATTCTTCCCGGCGACTGCTTCCAGCCCGGCAAGCGCGCTGTCCAGAAGCGCCTTAGCCTCCGCCAGCTTAGAGTTCAGATCCGGGAAGCTGGCCGCGATCTGGTAATCCCGGTAGGTATCCGGCTTCACCCCGGTGATCATGATGACCTCCCGGTAAATACGTTGCAGCTGCTGCACCGCCGTTTCCACCTCGCCCACGATCCGCGAGAACCCGCCTAAGACCGCTTCCATCCGCAGGGTATGCTTTCCCGCCGCCAGATAGAACCGGTAAGGCTCCCCGCTCTCGTCCTCCAGCACGTCTTCCCGGAAATCCTGCCCATAGGCAAAAGCGTAAGCCGCCATTTCCGCGAACGGCACTTCCCCGTCTATGGTGATCCGCCTGGATACGTTGATCCCCCTTACCAGGTTCTGCCGGTCATAGAGGGAAAGAAGATAATAGCCCGCCTCCTCCACCTGGAATTCCCATTCGATCCACTGCCCCACCAGCCGCCAGGAATTGCCGCCGATGGTGTTGTTCAGCAGCTCTTTCGCGCTTGCCGGGGAAACGGACGGGGAAGACTGGTCCTGCTGCGGATACAGCATCTGGGAAGAAGTCCTGGACGCGTATTCGCCCTCCACCACAATCAGCTTCCCGCTGGTATCCCGCGCCCCCTGTTCCTCCCATTCCCGTTTTTTTTCCGCGTAGCTTTTGTCGGTCCCCTCCGCGCTCAGCACCAGGCTCCGGATGAGCATAGGTTCCTTGATGGAAAGGAAGGATACGGTATGTACTCCTTTTTCCAGATAGAGGGATAACGGGGAGGTGATATAGCCTTTGTTGTCATACAGGTACCTGGTCTGCCACTCCGGGCTTTCCACGCCCTTGGGCTTGACATCGTTGCCCTGGTTGTCCTTTTCCCATTGCTTGACCGTGACCCCGTTTCCGTCCACGTAGCTCTCCCGCACGTAATTGGTCCAGATCCGAGGGAACGACACGATGTATAACTCTTCATAGGGAAGCTTCCCGTCCACGAAGACGCCTCTTTGGATGTCGGCGTTCTTGCCGGGCACCGGATAGTAGACCACCCCCAGGTTGTAAAGCCCGCTCTGCGGCACGGCGATCTCGAACTCGATCAGGGAATCTTCTCCCGTGAGGACGCTCTCTCCGCTCATCCCCTCGTAATCCCGCCAGATCTGCGGCTCGGCCGCCGCGCCGCCTTCCTCGTAGCGGACGAAATCCCCCGCGTCCGCCGTGAGCGTCCGCGCCGGATAGACGGCTCCCGGATAGGCCGCCAGATATTCCTGATAGTCGGGAATGGCCGGGTCGATATTGTAAGTGCTTACGGTCTCCCGGAACTCGTCCATCGAAAGGGCGGTCGCGGCCTGTACGGCCAAGGGAGCCGGGAGGAAGCTCCCCGCCGCGCCCGTGGCGAGGAAGAAGGCCAGGATTGCGCTTGTTGTTTTTTTCCGGTTCATAGTATCTACCTCTGCTCTGCTCGGTTTCGTGCGGCGGCTTCTCCTAATCGGCCTCCGCCCGGATGGGATACGCGGACAGATCCGGAAGTTCGTCCAGCGTGACGACTGCTTCGTGCGAATAGGCTTTGACCAGCATATCGCTTTCCGTATACTGTTCGCTCAAGGTGTAGATGGCGGTGTCCTTGGCCACAAATTCCCCGCCCCAGGTACACCACAGCCCCCACATCGCGCCGTCCCGCCGCGCCAGCTCGGGATCGAACACGCAGCCGTTCTCGGAAAGATAGACGGGCTTGACGGTATCGGCATAAGCTGCGACCTCCAGATATTTGGAAATCTGGGAAGCGTACACTTTTTCGCCGGGATAAATGTCCTCGCCGACAATGTCCACATAGGCATCCCCCGGATACCAGTCCTTGCTCTGCCCGTTCCACAGCCAGATCAGGTTGTTCAGCCCGTATTCCCCTGTCAGCTTTTCATACAGCAGGAGGTAGAGCGCCTTATACGGCTCCGGCCCCGCCGCTCCCCACCAGAACCAGCCGCCGCTGGCCTCGTGGAGCGGACGAAACAGGATCGGAACGTCCGCGTCCCGCAGCCTGCCCAGCTGGACGGCAATCGCGGCAATGTCCTCCAGGAGAAGCGCGTAGCCCTCTTCATCCCGCCCGTCCATGATCGCCGCTAGGTCTATATCAGTATATTCCCGATAGAAGCCGGAATACCACTGCCCGGTCAAATATTTGGAAGGAGCGTTCCAATGCCAGCAGAACGTGACGATCCCTCCTTTTTCCCAGAAATCGACGGCATACTCGGTGGCCCGGCTGAGCGTTCCGTTGGCCGCCCGGGAAGGGCTGTATTCTATGAAATCCAGGCCTAGCACGGCAGGAGTCTTTCCCGTGGCTTTCCGGATCACCTGGAACTCCTTTCCGTACATCCCGCCGTCACAATACTGCCCCGACAGGAAGCTGGTTCCGTAGATGTCGCACAGATAACTCATCAGCCGCTTGGCGCTGTCTGAGGCGGCTTCGTTGCTCAGCCTGGCGGACACCCGGTAAATGCCCGGGTCGATCGGCGCCGATTCCGTGACTTTCAGACTGTCCAAAGATACCCACCCCCAATATTTGGAATATTCTATCTCATGGCTCCCGGACGCCAGATAGACTCTTTCCAGAACCGAATCCGCAAACGAGGTCTGATCTATGGAAACCGTACCCAGCCGTTCGCCGTCCGCCGCCACATAGTTGCGCCTGTCCTCTCCGGCGCTGCCGCCGGCACTGACGAAATTCAGGTCGTAAAAGCCGTCCGCCGGAATCTCTATGGTAAACCGGCAGGAGTCCGCGTCCTCTTGGAAGCCCTCCACATAGCCGCTTCCCGTGAAGCCCGCCTTAGAAGCTCTTTCCACCGCCTTCACATTCCCCGTCCACGCGGCGTCTTCCGCTTCATAGCTCCCGATCAGTTTCGGGAGGAAAGCCGGCTCGGCTCCCTGTCCGGAACCTTGGGTCGCGGCGGAGCCGGAGGGCGGCAGGAGCGAGAAGGCCGCCCTCGCCCCGGCGACGGCCAGCAGCGCCAGAAAAAGCAGGGGAAGCAGCCGCGCCCTCCGCTTGCTTGCCGGAGCCGCGCTGTTCTTGGCTTCGCCGTTTTGGGTCTGGTTGTTTCCGGTACCGCTCTTCTTCAACACGCACCTGCTTTCATTCCGTTCTCTTCATGATTTCCATGCACATCCTGCCGTTATGGTAAGGGCATTTCCAAGGCTCCACCAGCGGCAGCTCCCTCATGGGGTTCCCGTCCCTGTCCGTACACCAGAACCACTCGCTGCCCTCTTCGGGAGCCGCCAGATGATTTCGGATGAAGCGCCAGACCGCTTCCGCCGCTTCCCTGAAATACGTCTTTTCCGGGCTGCGCTGCCACGCGTTGTAAAAACCCACCACGGCTTCCGCTTCCACCCACCAGATCCGGCGCTGATCCACTTTGCCGCGCTCGCATTCGTTGGCGACGGACTGCCCGTCGTAAGCCGCTTCGTACACCCGCTGCGCCAGACGTAAGGTGATCGGCCCCATCTTCCTGCGGCAGTCCTCATCCCCCAAAACGTCCGTTCCCCGGTCGATCAGCCACGCGGCTTCTATGTCGTGGCCGTAAGAATGGAGATCGATCAGGCTGTTCATATCCCGGTCGAAGAAGACCTCCTGCCTTCCCAGGACGGGATTGTAGACCTTCTCCGCCACCCTGTCCAGAATCTCCCGTATCCGCGCCGCCGCCTCGCCGGAGCGGCTCACCCGGTAAAATTCCGTATAGGCTTCCAGAAGATGAAGCAGCGTGTTCATCGTGCGGTCCGCCGTCACCCCGTTCTCGGACAGCTTGTCGTTGCCCGCCGGTTCAAAATCACGGGTCTGCGCCTCCTGATATCCGTATGCGTCCTTACATCCGGTTTCGATGAGACGGAAGATCCCTTCCGCCGTCCGCAGGGCCTGTTCTTCTCCGAAAGCCTTGTAATAGGAAGAAAGAGCGTAGACGGCAAACGCCTGGTTATAGGTATGCTTCGTGGTATCCAGCGGCCTGCCTTTGCAGTCCACCGACCAGAACACGCCGCCCCTTTCCCGGTCGATACAGCAGTCCCGCAGGAACCGCCACGCGTGATCCGCGTACTTTCTCAGGCTTTCCTCCCCCAGCGCCAGATACGCGCTGGAGAAAAACCATAAGATCCGGCTGTTCAGGATACAGCCTTTCTCCGCACCCTTGTCCGCGCGCAGCCGCGTATCCACATAGCCATAATAGCCGCCGTTTTCTTCGTCGATCCATTTTTTCCAGAAAGGAAGAAGCACCTGTGTCAAATGCTCTTTCATTTCCGTATGTAACGTCTGCCTTTCCATGTATGGCATGTGCCGAACCCGCTTTCCTTTAACTTAAAATAATTCTACTATAAATCTATTTTTTAGTCATCCTCTTTTTTTGTTTTTCTCCTTGCTTTATTGACGTTTTTGTAAATTTGGACTTTTATACTAATTTTCAGCCGGATGCTTTCGGTACTTTTTTTGTTTTATTGGTGATTTTTACAACGGCAGATTATTTATGAAGTACTTTTTAATCTTTATTTAGGTTATTAAATTTTATGATTTTATATTTCATCTATTTTACTTATGATTATTGTTTTTTATCTATGATCATTGGTTTCTGGAATGTTGTTCCAGTCAAAAAAGCCGCCACGCGGACAGCGCACAGCTTCCAAGCAATATTTTACGAAAGCTTTACGCGGACTTGTCTGGGAAGTTACAGGGCCGTGTTATTCTTTTTCAGGTACACACAAAGTGACCGCCCGCCAAAGACGCTTTATAGACCCAGGCGGGCAGATGGGAGCAAAAACGGAAAGCAGAAGAACCATCCGCTTTCCGCCTCCCTGATCGGTATGCCCGCCAAGCGGGCAGATGGGAGCAAAAGCGGAAAGCAGAAGAACCATCCGCTTTCCGCCTCCCTGATCGGTACGCCCGCCAAGCGGGCAGATAGGAGCAAGTTTGAAAACGATGAATTTCCAAAAAGTAATTTCTGTTCTGCTGTTGTCGTCCATCGTCGTGGCAGCCTGCGGGTGTTCCGACTCCGGCACGCCTACGGAAGCTTCTTCCTCTCCGGCGGCCGCACAGAGCGAAGCGCCGGAAGAGCCTCTCGCCGCAGTCGATGAAAAAGAGGACTGGCCGAAAAAAATAACCATCGTGCAGATGCCGAATGAAGCCAATCCGGACGCGGGCCAAAAACAGGAAGGCTTCCGCAAAGCGGCGTCCGACTATATCGGCGTCGAAGTGGAAGAACAGGAAGGCACGGAGTATGCCGTCGGCATAGAAGCGATGAAAAGCGGGAAGCTGGACGTCCTGCTGGTCAGCCCCATGAGCTATTATCAGGCAAAAAAGGTCGCCAACGCCGAACCCTTGGTAAAAGCAACCACTTTCTCCGCAACGCCTTATAAGACCGTGTTCATCACCAGAGCGGACCGGAGCGACATCAACAGCCTGGAGGATCTCCAAGGAAAAACATTCGCCTTTGTAGATCCGGCTTCCTCTTCCGGTTATCTGTATCCGAAAGCCAAGCTGATCGCGGAATTAGGTCTGGAAACCGAACAATTAGAAAATCCCGGATACTTTTTTCAGACAGTGGCTTATTCCGGGAAACATGATTCCAGCGCAATGGGCGTCGTCCTGGGAGATTATGACGCTGCGGCGGTTGCTCTCAGCGTACTTGGCCCCATGACGGACGCGGAGCTTTTTCAGGAAGAAGACATCAAAATCATCGGCGAGACGGATGTGATCCCCGATCCGTGTTATGTCATACGCTCCGACCTGCCGCAGACTCTGAAAGATAAGATCAAAGAGTTTTATCTACAGTATGATTCTTCCGAATACTTTGAGATCTTTTACAGCTCGCCCGACGCCAGGTTTGTGGAAGCAAAGGATGCCGACTATGAGATCGTAGCTGAAATGGTCGAGCTATTAAAAATAGAGGAGTGATGTTATGGGCAGTCTGCTGCTGACAGTCAAGAATCTGAAAAAGAGCTACGGCAAAGGCGCGCTTGTTCTGAACGGAATCAGCGCCGAGTTTACCGCCGGAGAATTTGTGGCAGTCATCGGGCCTTCCGGCGCCGGGAAATCGACTTTGATCCGTTGTATCAACAGAATGATCGATCCTACCGACGGGGAGATTGTTTTTGACGGCGTATCTATGGAAAGCCTCAAGGGAAAAGCCCTGCGCCGCCAAAGATCCGACATCGGCATGATCTTTCAGCACTATAACCTCATCGGCAGGATCAATGTGATCAAAAACGTGCTTTACGGAAGACTAGGCAAGATGCCGTTTTGGAAAAGCATGTTGGGGCTGTATGACGGCAAGGACAGACAGGAGGCGTACCGGCTGCTGGAAAAAGTGGGCTTGGACGAACAGATCTATCGGCGCGCCGACGCCCTGTCGGGCGGCCAGATGCAAAGGGTCGGCATATGCAGGGCGATTGTCCAGGAGCCTAAGCTGCTGCTGGCCGATGAGCCGATTGCCTCCCTTGACCCTACATCCGCCGACATTGTCATGGATCAGCTCAAGAGCATTACCGCGGAAAAAAACCTGACCTGCATCGTAAATCTGCATCAGGTGGAATATGCCAAAAAATATGCCAGCCGCGTGATCGGCATTCGGGACGGCCTGATCGTCTTTGACGATGTGCCTGAACAATTGACTGACGAAATCATCGCCGGTATTTATCAGGGGAAAGAAGAGCAGATGACGCTCAGATCAGCGGCGCCGCTTGGCGAAGGAGGTGTTTCCTATGCGTTATGATACGCCGGGATACGGCTTCTTTGCGCTTTCAGACAGCCCGAAGCGGAGACTGCCGTTCCTTATGACTGCCGTGGCGCTGGTTCTATGCGGAGCGTTTCTCTATCTGAAAATCGATCCGGCTGCGGCGCTTACGGCTTTTCCTGATTTTATCCGGTTCTTTGTCAGAAACTTCTTACCGCCGGACTTTCAGAAGATCGGAACTTATCTCCCGTTGTTGAGAGATACCGTTTTGTTTGCGGTGACAGGCACCTATTTGTCGGCGGTATTATCTTTTGTCTTCGGCCTGCTGCTCTCCGAGCAGACCAACCGGCTTGCGTGGGTACGGGCCGTGGTACGCGTGATCGTTTCTTTCCTGCGAAACGTGCCTGTGCTTGCCTGGGCGGCTCTTCTGGTTTATATCTTCGGCATCGGGAATATGGTCGGTCTGATCGCTCTCGTATTCGCTACATTGGGCTTTTTGTCCCGCTCCTACGCGGAGTCCGTCAGCGAGATCGCGGGGGCGAAGCTTGAGGCGCTCAGGGCCTGCGGCGCCTCGTATCCTCAGATATTGTTTCATGGCCTGATACCTGAGTTTGTCCCGGCCTGGATCAACTGGACTTTATTCTCCTTTGAAATCAATATCCGGGCTTCCGCCATCTTGGGAATGGTGGGCGCGGGCGGCATAGGCATCATGATCCAGACAAAGATCCGGCTGTTTCAATACAGAGAAGCGCTGTCCCTGATCATCCTCTTGGCCGGAATGGTGCTTATCACAGAATTCCTGACCAATAACATCAGAAAGCAGATACGTTAGGGGGCTATGTATGAACGAAAACATCAGAATATCAACTACGCGAGACAAAATGAAAGCGACAGGAACCGCCGTTTTCCTGGTTTGGCTGTTTTATTTCAGCGCAAGTTTTCTGGATCTGGATATCCCAAAGTTTATCAGCAGGCTCGGGAATGCCGCCGCTGTCCTGCAAAGGCTTATGACGGTGGACTTCCAAGATCTTCTTGCAATTCTTGACGGAACCCTGTCGTCTGTCTGTCTGGCGGTTTCGGCTCTGGCCATAGGTTTCGCCGTCTCAATGATTCTGTCTTTTTTGGCCGCCGCAAATGTCACGCCCAGCAGAATCCTTTCCTCCGCGATCAAAGGCGGGGTTGCCGTCATCCGGGCGGTACCCGCGCTTGTGTGGATCCTGATGGTCGTGGCCAGTGTCGGCTTTGGCAATACCGGCGGCATGATCGGCCTGATTTTTCCGACGGTAGGCTACCTCACAAAATCCTTTACGGCAAGCATAGAGGATATGGGATACGGACACATCGAGGCGATGAAGGCGACAGGCGCGAACCGCCCCGTGATGATCCTAAAAGCGCTTGTGCCGGAGCTTACAAGTCCTTTTCTGTCTTGGACAGCCATACGCTTTGAGGGTAATATCGCCGAATCCATCAGCTTAGGGATGGTCGGCGTCGGCGGCGTCGGCAGTATGCTGATGAAAGCTCTGGGCAAATACGATTACGGCTCCATTACGGCGATCATCCTGGTCATATTTATCACATTATTTGTCGTGGAGCTGCTGGTGAATCAGCTGAAACGCGGCATCCGGAGGACATGAGATGGAACACTATCAGCGGCTGCCTTTGAAAAAGGCCTATCACGTGAGGGATCCGGGCGGGTATCCTGCCGATGTCCTGTATTCTAAATGGCAAAATATGGAATACGTGATCGATGATCTGACGGACTGTTACGGAAGTCTGGAAAGATACCTATTGTCTTTGGAAATCCCCGGGGCCTGTTTGGCCAGAATCAAAAGGAGCTTCCTAAAGGAAACTCCGCAAAACAGCCTTGCCGCCTTCTCTGAACCCCAGACGGCACCCGATTCCGCGCAAAGATAGCGGGATCCGTGATTTTATTCCAGTGGCAGACAGGGCTAGGAAACGCGGGGCTTCCCGTTCGCCAGGAACGTATGCAAGGGCGGGGGCGGGGCGTCAATGAGCTTTCAGCTCCCTCACGCTTTCTTTGATGACCAGACGCCCCTCCACGATATGGTGGCCGCCCTGGTATGCTTCCCCGTTGATCTTTTTAAGCAGGAACCGGATCCCCACCTTCGCCATCTCCGCCATGTCCACCGAGTAAGTCGTAATCCCCACGTCGCACAGCCCCGGATAAATGTAATCATCGTACCCCACGACGGAAATATCCTCCGGAACACGGTAGCCTTTTTCCCGTAGATTCTTAATCACCTTCCCGGCTGTCAGGTCACAGTTGCACACGAACGCCGTAGGCATGGCGGAAGGCAGCTCGAACACGTCATAGCACACCCGGTCTTGGTTCCGGTCGGGGATGACCCATTCCGGCAGAACCTTGCGCCCTTTTTCCATCATGGACTTTAAGTACCCCAGGTACCGGTCGGTAATACTGTCCGTGACCAAGGGCGTTCCCACGAAAGCGATGTCGCGGTGTCCCATGGCGAAAAGATAATTCGTCAAGGCATAGCTTCCATAAAAACTGTTGGAAATCACGCAGTCGTCCTGCTCCGACCCGTCATAAAAATCCATATAGACGATGGGAACCCCGGCTTCCTCATGAAGCCGTTTCAGATAATCGCTCCGCATACCGCCTAACAGCAGCAGACCGTCCACGCGCTTTTCCTGCACCAGCTTCGGCAGGTTCCCTTTGGCTTCCTCCGCTCCGCTGACGACCTCCAGCATGACGAAGCCATTTTTTTTGATGGATTCCATGCTGATTTTCTGATACATCTCCCAGTAAAAAGTCCCGTACTTTTCTATGTATGCCTCCACCACCAGCACACCGATATTATAGCTTTTCCGGCTGTCCGCCTTCCTTGCGCCCGGCGCCTTATAACCCATGCTGTCCGCCAGTTCCTTGATTTTCTCCCGTACCTCGTCGCTGACGCCCTTCTGGTCGGACAGCGCCTTGGAAACCGTGACCGTACTGACCCCTAGCCGCTTGGCAATGTCTGTCATCCTAACCGTTTTAGCCATTGTTATCCTCGTTCGTGAATTGATTTTAGCTATTTTTAGCTAAGTCCATCATACGGTTTCCCGGAGGAAATGTCAAGGATGAGTCACAAGATATTCAGCGCCCTCTGTTCCTTCATTTTCGTTTCTTCTGTTTTTCTTCACGTTTGGCACGTTCAGCAGCCCGGCAGCCATGAAGGTCACGGCAAGCAGGAAGACCGTTTCGTATGTGAGTTTTTCGCAGGAAACGATAATGATTTTGTCGGTCAGTTTTGGTTTCTTTACCGCCTCAAACACATAGCCGGCAACCTCTTTGCTGTGGAATATTCCATTTTATTTTTTGAACAAAGAGGCAAACACGGTATAGATGTAGCCGGAATGTCTTCCCCGAACCTCCTCCCCGCCGGGAAGGAGGTTCGGGGTTCCCAAAGCAGCAATCACTCTTCCACTGCTGCCGGCATCTTGATCCTTGCCCGCATACCATCAGTCAGTACCACCGTACCTTTTCCACCGACAAAGTTCAGGCCATACTGCCCCATGTCAAGGTAGCCGGTATCCCACTCGCCGCTTTTGAGCAGCAGCTCAAAGCGCATTCTTTTCAGCACAGGCAAATCACCGATTTTGACCATCGCCTTTTTGTTAAAGACGGACACGTTACCTTCCATGTAATATTCCGCGCCGAGTATCTGCGAAATCTGCGGATAGAGCCGCTGTGCCGCGCTGTACAGCCAGTTTCTGTCGTCAAGAGAAATGTTCCCGTCGTCACTCGCAAGAAAAGCAAGGTCAAGGAGTTCTCCCGCGAATTTTTTCATTTGGATTTTTGCGTTTTCTACTGTGTTCATCATCCATCCCTCCTTATGATGATTACTTTAATGATTACTTTTATAATGTAACGCCGACAGCATTCTCCGTCAAGCGGGTGTCGCAAAAGCGCGTCTGGAAGTCCGGAAACTGTCCCTGTTCGCCAGTATTGCAGAGGATCACGGCAATAAGATGCCAGGACCGCTCCGCAGTCCTGGCAAAGGCATGGCCATCCGGCCTGTCTCCTATCCTGCCGGAGATGCAAGGCGCGGCAGCTGTGGCGAAGGCGTAACACCATGAGAAGGGAACTGAAAAAACTACCGTGGATAGAGACGCGGACTGCCTGCCGCCCGTAAAGAAAAACCAAAAAAATCTATTAAATCCTATCTTCCTATGCAGGCTGTCCTCCGATTCGGCCCGCAGGCAGGGACGGCTCCGACCGCCGCGCCGTCCCTGCCTGCGCCTATGAGTCTATGGTACCATAAAAATTTTCAAATCACAAACAGAACTTCGCGATGTGGCTTACTTCAGCAGGATCATCGTGATCCCTTAGCAAGGGCCGCCGAAATGAGGTTTCTTACGCCTATCCATACGGCAGTCCGGAGCGAAGCGGCAACAAAAACGGCAAACGATATGGTGGCTTGATGTGATCGGCATATTTCACCCGGATCATGAAGCTGGTAATTTACATCGGGGGACTTTCACAAAAATAACTGTTTACTCCCGTCAAGTTTGGTGATAGAATAAACGGCATGAAACACAGAAAGATTTTTCATCCTCATCCGCATACAGACTTTAGCCAAAGTTTTTGCCGGTTTTTCAGCCGAACCGTCTGTGTTTTTTGTCTGCTCCTGTTCGCATTTTTCAGCTGCATTTCCCTGTTTTCCATACGCTCCATGCCGAAGGTTCTTGCCTACGCCGTTTTTTCCTTAGCCTTTCTTTTAGGCTGTTCTTCTGCCGCAGATCGGCTGTGCCGCAGAGAACGTTTCACGGGAAAAAAGCTCTGCCTTTTTCTGGTGCTTTGGTACATCGTCATCGGCTTCCTGTGGGTCTGCCTTTCCTATTTTTCCATCCCGGGCGGAGATCAGGCCAGCGTATACCAGATCGCCGTGTCCTTTGCAGAAGGTAATTATGCCGCAGTGGAGCCGGACAGCTATCTGTCCAGTTACCCCCAGCAGCTCGGGATTCTGCTGTTTTATGAATTTTTCCTGCGGCTTCTCCACAGCGTGAAACGTTTGATCTCTTTCCTGCCTTCCCTTTCCCAGACACGTCTGCTCCTATTTCTTCGCTTTATCCAAGTATGGGCGGCGGCTCTTTTCGCCCTGTCCGGTCTCCAGATCACCGCGATGACCTTTCGCCGGAAAAAGGTTTCCCTCCTTTATGCCTTTTTGATGGCCGCCTGCTTTCCGTTCCTTCTTTTTATAGATTTTATTTACGCGGAAATGATCGGTTTTGCTTTCATGATGTTCGGTACCTGGATGTTGCTGCGCTTTTTGGGCATACCTGACTCGCCGGAATTCTCCGAAAAGACTTCTCGCGGCGGCTCCGGATGGATTTCCGGAAGCCTTGCCCTGCTTTCCGTCACGCTCAGCGTTCTGGCGCGTAAGGCAAACCTGATTTTCCTGGTTGCCTGTGTGGTCGTGCTGGTCTTCCACGCCATTCGGATCAAAAAATATCTGCTGCTTCCGTACGCCGTCTGTCTGGTCGTCTTCTCCGTATCCGCCTTGCCCCTTACCCAGGCTTTTTATGAAGCCAAGGCCGGACAGCGGCTGTCAGGCAACGTTCCGGGCATTGCCTGGGTCGCCATGGGGTTGCAGGAAAATGAAAACGGCCCCGGTCGCAACAATGCCTTTAACATCCACACGCATCTGACCTATGGCTACGATACCGCAAGAACAGCGGCTGTCAGCAGACTGTCGATCGAAGATTCTCTGCGTAAGTTTGCGGCGGATCCCGGGTATGCCCTTTCTTTTTTCTATGAGAAACTAAAAAGTGAATGGGGAGAGCCTGACTTCTGCGCTTTTGCCATATTTGCAGGTACGCTGCGGGAATCTGCCGTCCTGAACGCCGTCTATCAGGACGGATGGGTGCATTCTTTCCTTTCCGCTTTTATGAGATGGCACCAGCTGACCATCTATGCAGGAGCTTTCCTGTCCATGGTTTTCGCGCTCCGGCGCAAAAACCGACTAAGTGACTGCCAAAGGATACCTTTGCTGCTCTTTCCGGTCGCCATCATCGGCGGTTTCTTCTTCTATCTGATGTGGGAAGCTTCCAGCCGGTATGTTCTTCCTTTCTTTCTGATGGCAATCCCCCAGGCCTGCGCCGGGCTGACCGCGCTTGGCGAAACATTGCTGCTCCTTATCCGAAACAGAATCAGGAGGAAGCCTCTATGACTTTTTTGGAAAACAGATTAAATTTACCGAAAAAAGACGGATGTCTGCAAAAAACAGCCCGGATCCATCCAAAAACGAACCGTTGGCTGTTTCCCCTTGGCCTGCTGATCGTCTGTGCCTATTTCCTCCCCAATCTGATCCTCGGAGAACATTTTTCCGTGAATTACCACGACCAGCTGGACGGCGAAGTCCTGGCGTATATGCTTCAGGCGAAGCACTTGTTCTCGGGTTCCGGGGTGTTCCCGGAACTGATGAACGGGATCCCGTCTGCCGGGCTGACCCCGCCCGCGCCTTTCGGCGTCCTGCTGTACCGCCTGTTTCCTCCCGTCGCGGCTTTCGTGCTGATGCAGTTCCTGGCCATGCTTGCCGCCTATATCGGCATGTTCCTCTGTATCCGCGCTTTTACCGGAAGCGAGTGGATCTCCCTGTTTGTGGCGGGTCTTTATGCCTTCCTGCCCGTGCGCAGCGTCTACGGGCTGTCGCTGTTAGGGCTGCCCCTGGTGTTCTGGGCTTTTGATCGGCTGTACCACATGCCGCGGGAGGCGTATCACGCCTCCCGCGGCTATGACGACGCCCGCGGCGCGACCGCCTCGAAACGCGGCTCCGCCGCGGCCTTGTTCCCCTTGCTGGCCATCGTCTGCTATACCGGGTTTTCTTCTTTTGTGCTGATCGGCTTCGGCGTCGTGGGACTTGCCTGGCTGTTTGGCCTGTTCCTGCTGTGCCGGAAGGAAAACGCAAAACCGGTCTTCCTCGGCGCCGCCCTGATGACGCTCTTGTACCTCCTGCTGAATTTCTCCCTGCTGCGCCAGACCTTGGGCCTGGGAACGGCTTTCCTCTCCCACCGGGAGGAGTTCGTGATCCATGCTTCCGGTTTCTGGAGCAGTTTCCGGCAGGTGCTGCTCTACGGCGGAGAACACGCGGACAGCTTCCATCTGGCGATCCTGATTTTTTCCACCCTGATGCTGGCTTACGGACTGTCCCTGCGAAGACCCTTGCCCCGGCATTACCGTTTTCTGGCTCTTGCTTACGCCGCCGCCGTCCTCCTGGCCCTGTTCCACGCGCTCTGGGTCTCGCAGCCCGTGGCCGGCCTGCGCGGCAGTGCCGGAGGATTCTGGAGATCTTTCCAGGCCAACCGCCTGACTTGGCTGTCTCCCATGTGCTGGTACTTCATGCTGGGGCTTTGCCTGTCCCTGACAAAAGAGGAACTTTCCGCCCTCCAAGCGGACAAAGGCCGTCTCCTTTTTCTGAAAAAAGGCCTGTTCCTCGCGGCGGCGATCTCCGCCGTATGCTTTACCGGATTCAGCCTGCTCTATACGAACTTTTTACGGTACAACGTGAAAAAACTTCTGCTGCCGGACAGTGACTTCCCGCTTACCTGGTTTGAGTACTACGCGCCGGATCTTTTTGACCAGGTAAAAGACATCACCGGACACAACCAGGAGGAATACCGGGTAGTCAGCCTTGGCATCTACCCCGCCGCCGCGCTGTTCAACGGCTTCTACTGCCTGGACGGCTATTCCAACAACTATCCCTTGTCCTATAAGGAGGAATTTCGCCGGATCATCGCCCCGGAACTGGAAAAAAGCGAGGCCCTGCGCCTTTACTATGACGACTGGGGCAGCCGTTGCTACTTTTTCTCCGCCGAACTGGGTACCTATTCCCTTGTGTCCAAGCATTCCGGCGTGGTGATACAGAGTCTGGACGTCGATACGAAACAGCTGGAAGCCATGGGCGCGAAATACCTGATCTCCGCCGTGCGGCTCGGCGAAGGGCATGAGAGTTTCCGCCTGCTGACGCCGGAGCCGATCCGGTCGGATGAGAGCTATTTTGAGCTGTATGTGTATGAGATCGCCCACTCATCTTAGCTATTTCCTAGACATCTACCAACAGCTTGTAGATTTTGGAGTACTCCGGCGGCGCGGCTTTTGGCTCATGCGCGACCGCCAGCATTTGCGGATACGCCGGCAGCGACACTGGCAAGGAAGCGGACAAGACGGCAGCAAAACTGGTTCCAGATTCTGCGACAAGGAAACTTGCCGTTTACACCTTCGTAGCTGGATGGTTCACATCATTGACAAACGCAGAATCTCCCCACGTTCGCTAGAAGACAGATGTTGAAATTCCCGCGCTTTCGTGTTATGCTCTTTCTGGATCATAGATGATCGTCCTCTCATCGGCGTTCGCCCAGACTTCATGATACGGCTTTGCCCTATGTTTTCTACTACTTTATTCTGTTGCGTTTCCTGAAAGTCATCGAGAGGTTCGTCAAACCCCTTAGGCAGAGAAGACTTTCCTTTCCAAACGCCGTAGCGTGAAACGCGTTCTGCGGTAACTCTTCCCGCAGAATACGCATACGATATTCCCCACGACGAACGGAAGATGGTTAGCCCTCACCGTCTGTTTGAGAAACAGATTCACCGCCGTGGACAAGTCAAGCCCGATAGACTCAAAAATTTGTTGAGCCTGTGCCTTGACCTCTGCGTCTGTTCTTACGTTGATGTTTACAGTTGCCATGGTTATAACTATGCTCCTTCCAAAGTCTGGAGACTTTGCGCGTAGCCCAAATCTCCGGTTGAAAGAATGCAATTCTTTCAACCTTCCACCTCCAATTTATTTGATTGTCAGGCGTTTGCGAAACGCCAAAACCCGCATGATTGCGGTGTTTTTAATTGCAGAAATACTTCTAAAATCACTCGTTTCAAACAGGACTTTCTTCCGGACTTACAATCAGTTTTTCATTCGCTTGTAGATCTTACTCAACTCATATGCCAGGCAATGGACTCTTCCAAAGCTGATGGAGACACGGACACATGGGATACCTTGGCTGCCCGGCGGAAAGATCCTTTTGAAGATTCCACCGGATCTTTCCGCCGGGCAGGCGCCTTACAGCCTCTGCGTGCCGTCCAGGTAAATATCATAATCGTCAATGCTCTCGAACAGCCGGTAGCCATAGTCTTCAAACTTGCCGTGTTTGGGCTTTTCACGGCGCAGGATAATATAATGGCAGCCGTCTTCCCGCGCCAGGCGGACAAGCTCCGCCACGTCAATCACCGCCGCTTCCATGGCGGTGTGCAGAGGATCGTAGTTTCCCCACAGCTGCAGCAGCATTTCCCTCCCATAAGGCATACACACGGTGGGAGCATACTGCCGGACGAACTGTAGAAATTCTTCCGGGAAGACCGCCATCACCTCCCGCCCCTCCACCTCGATGGCGTCGCAGATGCCTACCATGCTCTGGGGCATGTGATAGAGGTTCTGGGCTTTCTGGAAATAGGGATCCGCATAAATGAAACTGCCGGACAGCATCAGCACGACCGTGCCCGCCACCGCGAAGAGAGCTTTCTTCTTTCCCCGCAGTCCTGTGAAAATACGCGCCGCCGCATAAGCGATTTCCGCCGTCATCGGTATCAGCCACAGGATCCGGTAGTAGATTTCCGCGTCTTGTACGTACCGGTAAAAGAAGTCCGCCATCCATGGGTTGAAGAACAGCAGAAGCAGACTGACCGGAACATAGACCAGCAGAACCCGGAGGGGCTTACGTTTTTCGGCCGCCGCCAGATACAGCAGCGACAGCAGGAACCAGCCGACCATCAGTCCGCTCCCCATATACTTTTGAAACAAGGACCATACGTTCGCTGACATAAAAGAATCCTTTCTTGCGTGCCGCTCTGACCGAAACGCAGACCACAGCCTCCGCCACAGCCGTCCATCCCGCGTCACCCCAGCCGCAGATACAGCAGCGCGTAACCGATAGCGGGGGCGCAGGACAGGGCCATAGGAATCAGAAATTTCCATTTACGATAGCAGACCGCCGCCCACAAGCCAGCCAGCCCGATCAGCAGACAGCAGAGCAGGGCGCCCATCGTGCTGCACAGGCACCCCGTCAGCACCGCCGCCGCCAGCAGGAGCCACAGTCTTACGCCCACTTTTTCTTTTCCCAAAGCCCGACCCTGCGCCGCCAGCCGCTCCAGAAGAGCCAGCAGCAGGAAAAACAGCAGCGGAATCACGATACTGCCCAAGACCGCCTTGCCCTGTCTGGTTCTGGCAATCAGAAAATTCTCCACGGAGTAGATGGAATAATCCCCGAACAGCACCAGGATTTCCGTAAAAACGAGAAAGACCGGCAGCCTTTCCTGATGTCCGGTTCCGCAGAGTCTTCCCCCGATCATGGCGTAAACGGCATACGCCATCGGAATCAGGACGCAGGGCAGCGCCACATGCGCCACGCTGACCGTGCGCATTCCGGAGATCCTCGCCAGGAAAGCGATCCATAGGGGGAACGGAGCCAGCCCGTGCCTGACGTCCAGCCCGGTGCTTCCCCCGGTATACGGAAGCTTCACGTACATGGTGTCGCTCTCTTCCGCTAACGCGGCCACCGCCACATAATAAGTATCATCTCCGTCCGCGTAAGTCATGCGAACCGCCTGTACCGCCTGAAATACCAGAAGCGCCCAAAATACCGCCCACGCGCCCCAGTACCAGCCGCTCCGTCCGCCCTCTTTTTCCGCAGACCCGGCTGCCCGCTTCCGGAGGAAGATGTCCGCAAAGCTTGTGGATCTTTTTCGTAGGCCCCCGGCGGCTCGAAAAAAGTCCGCCAGCTTTTTGCGTGGGCCTCCGGCGGCTCTGCACGCGGCAAGCTGCCTTTTCAGAAAAACTCCTAGCCCTAGAAGCGCCGCCACGCCGCCGATGAGCTGGAAAATCCCCGCCACTTGGGAGAACTCCCCGCGCTTGAGAATCAACGGAACGCACAGCAGCTGGAAGGCCGCCCACAGAAGCGTCTGTCCGCTCACCCAGTAAAAGGGAAGTCTTTTCCATTCTTCCCGCGCCAAGGCAAAGGTCGCGTCCGCTCCTTTCCCGCCGCCGACCGTTATTTTCCCCGCCGCGGCAGGCACGAGCAGCAGCCATATTCCTAACACCAAGACCTGTCCTAACGTCCGCACGATCATTCTGCTCCCATCTGCCCGCCCTAGCGGGCATTCCGATCAAGGAGGTTGAAAGCGGATGGTTGTCCCGCTTTCAGCTTCTGCCCCCATCTTCCCGCTTTGGTCTGTAAAGCATCGTCGGCTGGCATCCCAATCAGACCCCCTGAAAATAACTGTTACAGCGTTGTTGCCCCATCTGTCCGCCCGGCGGGCCTACGAATCAGGAAAATCGGAAGCTTCTTTCCACTTCCTCTGCCCTTCCCAATACGTCGCCGCCGGCTCAGACAACGCCTTTGCAACTCCATTGCTCCATTGCTCATCTTTCTCCCAGAGCCACACGCTGTCGCCATGTACGCTCTCCGCCACCAGCCGCTCTTTCGCCCTCCAGCCGTACCGCTCTTCCAAGACCGCCCGGACGCGCTTCTCATCCACACCGTCCTTCACGATGACCACCGCCCGCTCCAGTGCTTCCAACGAGGCTGTATCCTGCCGTTCCTCCAGTTCCTCGGGTTTCAGCAGCAGCGTCTTTTCATAACAAGTAAATTCCAAGAGATTCTCATAATAGCCCACGCCCTCATAGATACAGACACAGGGAAGCCGCCCATGCTCCGCCGCCGCTTCCTCCTGCTCCGCGTAGCCCCGGTACAGATATTCCCCGTCATACCCTAGGACATTGCCCAGGCAGAGTGCCGACACACCAAAAAGGAACAGCCTCCCGCCTTTGTGTATCCAAGCTTCCGCGCCCTTGTATAAGATCACGGCACAGCTCCCCAACGCAAAGGGGAAAACCGCCATGATATACCGATCCACCAAATAGGGCGACATCCTGGCTGCCAGAAGGAAATAGGCCAAGGGCGGCAGGACGAACATCCAGACCAGGGCGGCGTTTCCGGCGCCGCTCCCCTCGCCGCGGCCCATTGCCGGCGCCGCCGTTTCCCCTCTTCCGGCGCCGTCCCCCTCATCGCGGCCAGCCGCCGGTACCGCTCTCTTGCTTCTGATACCACGGCCAGCCGCCCTGCGACTTGCCCGAAAGCTTCCCCGGGAAGCTGCCCGAAAGCTCCTCCGGCCAGCCGTCCTAAGGCTGGCCGCGATTCCCGCCGCCAAGACCATCGCGCCCAGCACCCAGCCGCACCCTGCGGAAAACATCCCCAGGCCGGTGGCTTCCGGAGCGGCCACGCCCGCGCCGAACATCCCTCTCCAGAGCAGCTTGCCGAAGGAAACCAGTTTCGTTCCATAGCCCTGCAGTCCGTTCGCCAGGTTCCCCCAGGCTTCCGTTCCCCGGCCGCTGGAAAACACATCGGCGACCGCGAAAGGAAAACCCGCCACCCCGACGACCGCCGCGATGAGCATGGAACGGAGGTAGCCCCAAAGTTCTTTCTTTCTTTCCGCCCCGCCAAGCCCCCGCCCCGCCAGCTGCCAGACCGTGACCGCAGCCAGGGCAAAGCAATAGAACAAGAAAAAATACTGCGTCCAGAATCCCAGAACCGTAACGGCGATCAGCCCCCTGTTGTGGACGGCAAACTCCCGCCTGCTCCATTTCTTCCCATGAAGATAGCAGAGGGCCACGCACCAGAACGTCATGACGCCGTACATACGGATCAGCAGGACCGTGGCGACCGCGCCGGAAGAAAGGCCGTACAGCAAGGCGGCAAGAAGACCCGTTTTCTCAAAAAATCCCCTCGCGCCGCTTCCGGCTCCGATTCCTCCTGCTTCTTTTCCAGATCCTCCCGCGCCTTTTCCAATCTCGCCGGCTCTTTTTCCGATTCCTCCTGCCCCGCGTCCAAGCCCTCCCTCGCCGTCTAGCAAGATTCCCAGTTTCATCAGCAGTATGCAGCACCCCAGAACCGCCGCCAGATTCACCGCGCAGCCCGGAAACGGCGCCGCTTTCCCACGGAAGATACTGGATACCGTATGCAGCAGCAGGAAATGCAAGGGAGGATGGTTATCGTCCTTGACATTGAAATACACGGACGCATAAGCAAAGGCATCGTCCTTCCCTACGGTAATATAATCGGAAAACTGCTGCCGGTCTATCCAGACAGGCTCCGGGAACACGTCCGCCCGGTAACGGAACAAAGAGCTTTCTCCCCTGTTTTTCCACACGTCCGCCGCCGTCTTCCAGAGGTTCTTCCATGTGCCGCCCCACGTATCCTCCCGCAGCTCTTCACGCACGAATTTCGCCAGCCGCCCCTCCGGCTGGGTAGGCACGATCCAAGGCGTGAACTCGGCATTGGACAGCTCAAAACTCAGCAGCTCGTCCATGTGGTAGCCTTCTTTTTGTGAAACAAACGTACCTAACACTCCCGCCACCAGCGCCAGAACGGCGATCTGCGGAAGATACCGTGACAGAAACCCTTTCATCCTCGCCCTCATCTACTTCCGAAACCCTAAAACTTCTTCGCAGCTGTCAAAATGCAGTACCTGGAAATTTTCATCCTCATACACCAGTCTTCCGGCTCTCACCAACGCCTCTTCCCGGTACCGCTCCGCTTCCTCCGCCGTCAGCAGCAGGAACGTCTTCCCCCTGTGGTAAGAAGCTTCATAATATTTCCTCGGGGTAGACCAATAGAAGAACCCGAAATCTCCCCAATCGGACACATTCGCCACCTCCACTTTTCCGTCCGTAAGCTCCTGTAAGATATTGGCGTTCCAGTAGGTGGCGTATCCGAACTCATAGCCCTCCCGCGTCAGATACGCCGCCGCTTCTTTCCGCTCCTGGTTTTTGTCCGTAGTGACAAAAGAATACACCGTCTTCCCGGTAGCGAGAACCATACAGCCGCACAGCGCCGCCAGCGCCAGCCAGCGGTCCAGAACCGATTTCTCCTCTTGATAATACACCGCCAGAAGCGGTAAGGCAAACTGGAACACGGTGATATAATACCGTGGAACAATGGTGCCTGTGGTAAATACCAACACAAAAGTATGCAAGATCAAAGACGTCTGGAAAAAATACAGTAAAAACCGCCTGTGGGTATACGCTCCGGAAGGCTCCCCCTCCCCGGACTCCCCCAACAGCCTGCCGCAGCGCACCGTGATAAACACGATCACGCCCAGGATACCGAAGGCCGCCATCGTCACCAGTCCCCGCAGGGAGAGGAAGCCCCTGTCCGGGATATAGCCAAAGAGCATGAGCAGGCTTCCGAAGGTATCCCGCACCCGTTCCAGGAAAACGCCTTGATAAACGCTGACAAAATTCGTAGTCTCATAGGTCTGAAAAGAATAGCGCTTCGTCACCGACGTCACGTTCAGCCCATATCCTACGAGCGCGCCAAACAGCCCCGCCAGACAAACCACCAGATAGGAAAGCCTTTCCCCCGCCGCCTGCCGCAGCCGCGCAGGTTCCGCCGTCTTCCTAAGATCAATGGCCGCGCTCACCAGCATGGGAGCCTGCAGAGCCAGAAGATAACGCACCCCGGACAGGCCGCACACCACGCTCAAAAGCAGGAAACAAACCGGCAGTCCGATCCGCTTCCCCACGCTTCCGCGCCCCGCCTCCCGGGAAGGACGCCAAACGCAGCCCCGCTCCGCCAGCCGCAGGAACATCCCGAAATAGAAGAACAGAAGGATCATGTGGGGCATATAGGTATTTCCCATCTGCACATGCGTAGCCACCGTCTCCGAAAAGGGAAGCAGCAGCAGCACCGACGTCCAGACGACTGTCTTGGGTTCGATCCGGAAAGGCTTCATCAGGTAAAAAAAGCTCCCCAGCAGCAACACATACGTCAACAGATTGGTCAGCACCCGCACCACGCGCCAGGAACCGCTCAGCAGGAAAAGCGGCTCCATCAGAAGCTGTGTATACAGGACACGGAATTCCGTGGAATAATACCATTGCCCGGTGGCAAGAAACTCCCTTTCGTCCAGCAGCAGCTTGGAGAAAATCATTTCCGCCGCCATATCGGAATCCAGCCAATGTGTGCCAAACAAAATATTCAGCGCGGCCAGCAACAGAAACGCCGCCCCTAAAACCAGCCACGCCGCCCTCTTTCCCGTTTGATCCACGCCTAGAACCTATCCTTTCCTACGAGCCGGACGATGTCCGGGCCGCATTTCACAGACCATCCACAGATACCACAGAAGAGTCACAAAAACCGTGTGCTTATAGTCCATCATCCCCGCCCCCAGGAAGGTATAATATAGAACAAAGCCAGCCGCCGTCCATACCGCCGTCCGCCGTCCGATCCGCCCGGCTCCTTCCCTGTGGCCAGAGTCCTCCGCGCTTGTCACATCGCTGCCGGCGGCCAGCGGCCTGATCCGCGCCGTTTTGCCCCTGTAATCAGAGTCCTCCGCGCCTGCCTCCACAGAGCCGTCCGCCGTCCGCCGCCCGGCTCTTTCTCTGATCCGCCGCGCCGCAGACGCAAGCAGCGCCAGGACGCTTCCCGCGCTGAACCAGAACCCCCCATATCTCACATACCATTTCGTCCATCCCGGCGCGTGGTTCTTCATCACCTCATAATTTCTCCCCCCATAAGAAACATACTCCCATCCGCGAAGCTGGCCGGAAAGCACCCATGGGGCAACGGTATAGGAGATGGCGTCCTGCGCGATCTGTGTCACGACCTCTTTCGTGCGCAGATGAAACGCGGTCGCCGCCATTTTGCGGTACAGCGGCTTGGCTTCCTCCACCCCGACCGCCTCTTCCATCAGAGGGCCAAACAGAAGCGCCACTCCGTCCGCCGTTTCGGAAATCTGCCGCGCCTGCTCGGCAGTCATAGCGCCGCGCACCTCTTCCGGCCACGCCGGATAAAACCGGGAAAAAGCAGGCCAGACAAAACGGCTCACCGCGGAAGCGCTGATACTGCTCCGGATTTTCCCATAGCTTCCGGGCTGGCAGACCGCCGTCCGCAACGCCGCCAGAAATCCCGCCGCCGCCAACAGAAGCAGGAAATTTCTGAACAGGAAGCTTCTGAACAGGAAGCTTCTGAATAGGAAATTTCTGTTCAGAAGCAGGTTCCCGCAAAGAACCGCCCGCCTTTCCACGCCCGAACCCCGCAGGCCGCCATGCTCATTCCCTGCCCGCGGGGATGTGCGGCTCCCGCCTTTCCACGCCCGAACCCCGCAGGCCGCCATCCCTACCAGAATCGGCGTCAGCGCCAGGTAGCAATATTCCGGTATCAGCAAGGCGGATAACAGCCAGAAGACCAGGATCTTCCCAAACTCCAGACAGCCGGACAGCTTCCGTCCGTCTCTCCCGCCGCCCCTCCCCCGGCACAGCCGGACGACTCCCGCGATCTCTAAGAGCAGACACGACAACGCCAGCGACTGGGGCAGTACCGCCAGATGGCACTGCATGGCAAAAGGAACGGTCAGCAAGGCCGCCGCCCCCCAGACACGGCGGCGGATCCCAAAGGATTCCAGCAGCTTCCACGCGGCAAGCTGCGCCGCCGCAAGCTGCAGGCAGTATAGGATTTCATAATACGGCGGCGCTTTCCCGAAAAGCAGGAAGCCGACCGCCGAGGACGCCGCCATGGACAGCCGGATCAGCAGCGGATAGAAGATCCCGGTATACTCGTCATAGACCAGGCTCCGGCTGACCTCCACATAATGGAAGCTATCCCCGAACTCCTGAAAGCCCGTAAAGTTTGCCGCCATCCACAGGATACCCAGGCCGACCTGAACGCCTAAGCCGAGCCGGAGCAGCTTGCGTAAGACCTCCCGGTTACAAATATTTCCCATAAAATTCCTTTACTTCCTCACAGATACCGTCCACCTGCTCCAAGGTCAGCCCGTAATACAGAGGGAGCCGCAGCAGCCGCTCGCTCTCCCGCGTCGTATAGCGGTCTTCCCCGTGGAAACGGCCATATTTCACCCCCGCCGGAGCCGTATGCAGAGGAATATAATGAAAGACCGCCAGGATCCCCCTGGTTTTCAGAAAGTCGATCAGCCTTGTCCTCTCCTCTATCTCTTTCGCTTTCAGATAAAACATATGCCCGCTATGCACACAGCCCTCCGGCACCGTCGGAAGCGCCGCCTTCCCTTCTTCCCGCAACGGCGCCAGATTCTCGTAGTAGCGAGCCCAGCAGGCCCTCCGGCTCCGGTTGATCTCCTCCGCCATCTCCAGCTGGGCATACAGATAAGCGGCATTCATGTCACTGGGCAGATAGGAAGACCCGTAGCTCATCCAGTAATACTTATTCACCTGCCCCCGGAAAAACTGGCTGCGGTTCGTGCCTTTTTCCCGGATGATTTCCGCCGTCTCTATGTCCGCGCTTTCCCGGATCAGCAGCGCCCCCCCCTCTCCCATGCTGTAATTCTTCGTTTCATGGAAGCTGAACGCTCCGAACCGTCCGAACGTTCCCAGCGGTTTTCCCCGATAGGTACACAGGATCGCCTGTGCCGCGTCCTCAATGACCGTCAGGCGATGCCTTTCGGCGATCTCCATGACGGTATCCATCTCACAGGCCACCCCGGCATAATGCACCACGACAATGGCCTTGGTCTTGCGGGTAACGGCGGACTCGATCAGGGTTTCGTCCAGATTCATGGTATCCGGGCGGATGTCCACAAACACCGGCACCGCACCCCTTAACACAAACGCGTCCGCCGTGGACACAAAGGTATAAGACGGCATGATCACCTCATCCCCGGGCTGTATCTCCGAAAGCAGCGCCGCCATTTCGAGCGCGTGGGTACAGGAAGTGGTCAGCAGACAGTTGCTTCCGGTAGCTTTTTCCAGCCACCGGCTGCATTTCTTCGTGAATTCCCCGTCGCCGCAGATTTTCTGGTTCTCCACGCATTTACGGATATACTTCAGCTCGTTCCCCGTATAGGGCGGCACGTTAAAATTGATCATGGACTCCTCCTTCCAAAGGTTCCAGCAGCACGAACTTCTCATTCCAGAACACCGCTTCATACCGGTATTCCCGCGCCCATTCCCGGAGCAGGGCAAATTTCCGGTCGGCGGCGACGGCTTCTTCCAACGGAGCAGGCTGCGCCTGTCCGGCTTCCCCGTCCCGAGCCGTTTTTCCCGCCGGAATCAAAGACTCCCCGTACCGGCGTTCCAGCAGCAGGAGCGGCAGCTCCCGCCCCTTTTCGGAAACCTCCCCCCTGATTCCGTCAAGATCCGCTTCCATCGTCTCATACTGATAGGAACCCAGATCCGGCCAGGCGGTAATGGCAAACGGCAGTTCCAGATAATAGGAAAGCGCGGGGATCTGCCCGTACAGGATCACTTCCCTGCCTTTCCAGCCGTTCCCCTCCACATAAGCGGAAAGGGAAGCCAGCACTCCGGCTCTGTCCGCGGACGTATACATGCCTTTCAGTATAGCATTATTCTCTATTTTTGTGTGAAGATTTTCACCGCCGTCGCTTTCGGAAAAAACATAGCCGAAACCGAAGCCCAGCCCCTGTACGGCAAGCAGGAACAGCATGGCGCCGACCATCGCCTTCACCGGGAAAAAACAGAGCCGGAAACGGGCGACGACCGTCTCTGCCGGAAGCCACGCCAGGAACCGGAAAATCATCCACAAGGTAAACGGCGCTACCAAAAACAGATTGTTGATACTGGAGTACAGATGGTTGTTGCTCCCCAAAGGCGTAAGCAGGATCACCAGAATCGCGAGCACCGCCATCAGCTTCTCTTCCGGCCTGGCTTTTGCGCGCAGAAGCGTAACCGTTCCGGCTAGGAGGGTTCCGGTCAGCAGGAAGACCGCCCATTGGAACACGCTCATCTTCGTGCTGTATTTGAGGTTGAACATATCCCTCTGCATCAGATAGTAAAAAAAGAGAAAAACAGCCGCGACAAAACCGAGCTTCTTTACCCGTAACAGTCTTCCCGGCAGCACGGCAAAACCCAGGAGGCCCGCCAGGACAAGCGCCGCCAGACGACCCAGCCAGATCAGGTTCTGATGATAATTCTGAACCTGGGAAACGATCATGGACAGCGGCGTATAGCCCGAAGCCTCCGCCGGCATACGCAGCAGCCGCAGGATGGCGGCCATGTAGGCGCCCAGTCCGTACCGTACCGCCAGATACCCCAGACAGCCGCCCGCGCCGATACCATAGCCCAGTATGCACCAGAGCGTCTGCGCCGTGGTCACCCTCCATGGAAAACGCGCCTCTCCCCGCAAAGGCCGTATTCTCTCCGACCGCGCTTCCGTTGCTCCCGGCCGCTTCGCCGCCCCATAGACCCAGACTGCCAGGATCAGCGCGGCCTCCGTCAGGTTCGGGAAGCGTACAAAGAGGTTCATTCCCAGCAGCAGCCCGGCCAGGACCAGGCGGCGCGGCGAATAGCCCCGTCCCCCGCGGTTCCCGGATTTCCCGGTCAGCCCGAGGTACAGAAACACCGCTCCCGCGCAGAACAGCGCATAAGTCAGATAATTGTACAGAAGCGCCGTAGGACACCAGCACAGGCTAAGGGCGAGCAGTTCCCCGGCAAAGGAGAGCCAGGCCGCGATCCCGACCTTTTTCGCAAAAAAGAAATACCCCGCCACGGCCAGCAGGCCGACCAGAAGACCGGTATAGACATTCAGCCCCAGCATACAGCCGCCAAACGGCAGCCTGGTAAACACACGCCCCAGCGCGTTCCCTAGATAGGTACCAAACATCCACATCGGATCCATCCGTTCCATATATGTAAAGTTCCCGTAGTTATACCCGGTATCCCACCATTCCACCCCCACCCGGATGTGGCGCAGGGAATACAGCAGCAAAACCGCAGGAAATAACAGGTTTTCCCCAAAAAGAAGTATTCTCCTATTCTTGTGTCCCCTCCGCGCCATGTGCTTTCCTCTCACTTGATTTCCGGCTCCGCCAGCAGTCCGTCTATTTTCTCCAGCAGCCGCTCCGCCCGGCTCTCTTTCCACAGCCCCGCCGCCCAGGAAAACAGCTTTCCCCGTAACCAATCCACGAAAATACCGACCGTAAACACCGACAGCACGGCGACCAGACAGCGCCAGAGAAACGCCGCCGCGTTGCCCTCCAGGCCGGTTCTCCCCGCTCCCAGCCAACGGGGCCACAGATAACGGATTTCCAGCTGCTCATGCAGAAGATACACCCCGAAAGTATACGGCGCGATGCGGCGGATCCATCCGGAAACCCTCCCCTCCCGCAGTTTCCATTGAGAAAAGGCGTAGAACAGCGAAACCGCCCCGCATAAATTCAAAATGTGGTTGTAGTGGTACGTGGCTGCCAACACGCTTTCCAGCCGCCCGGTTTTCAGATACACCAGACGGCTGGCCAGAGCCAGCCCAAGGATCCCTCCGCAGCTTGCGAAATAGCAGACGAACCCCCGCTTCGGCTTCCCGGCAAAAAAACGTACCCCGTACCGCCTCAGATAGGCGGCGCAGAGATACACGCAGAAAAACCACAGCCCGTCATACCCCAGATTGTCCATTTCCAGCCGTATGGGGAGGACGGACTTATTCACGGAAAAAAACAGCAGCAGCAGAATCAGAACCAGCCTAAGCTGCGACTGCTTCATATACCTCACCGCCGCATTCAGGAGCGGCGAAAAAAGATACATCGTCACATAAGCCGTCACGAACCAATACTGCGCCATCTGCGTCGGCAGGATATACCGGAGCCACTGGTAAACCGTGATTTCACGGATGTCCAATACTCCCGCCGCCATCAGCAGGACAGGGACCAGCAGGCTGTAGAACAGCACCTGACATAACAGCTGTATCAGCCGGCCGCATCGAAAAGAAGACTCCGCCAAAAAGAAACCGCTGATCAGCATATAGGTGTTCACGGCCACAATGCTCAGGGTTTCCAGAACCCAAGCCCACAAACCCACGGCGGAAATCTCCCCCGCCATGGACGGCAGGATCTCCCCCTTGCCCAGATAGTGGAGCGTGACCACCATCATCATAGCCAGGATCCGCAGCAGTTCTATGCCGGGGATCTTCTTTTTCTTCTCTTGCGGCTCCCTCATCCGTCCTCCTTTTCTTCCCCTTGACCGGACCAAACGCAGCGTATCCTCCGTTTCGCAGGCTGCTTACGAAGCGTTGGTACGATCCGTCATTCTGCTGATGATGTATTTCGGACGCCCTTTCACTTCCTCATAAATGCGGGCAATATAATGCCCGATGATCCCCAGGCTTAACAGGATGAACCCTCCGATCATCAGAAGCAGCAGGATCACCGTCGTGAAACCCTCCATCGCCTTCCCCGAGAGATAATTCATCAAGGTCTGGACGGCCAGCGCCGCGCCAAAAAGGAGGGAAAGCAGCCCCATCACCGTCACCAGCTGCAACGGAAACGTACTGAAGGAAGTCACGCTGGTAATCGCATAGCGCATTAAGCGCCAAAGCGACCATTTGCTTTCCCCGTACAGCCGCTCCCCCACCTCGTACTCCACGCTTACCGTCCGGAAGCCCGCCCAGAAAGTCATGGCGCGAAAAAACGTATTTTTTTCCGGCATTCCCAGCAGGACGTCCACCACTTTCCGATCCAGCAGCTTATAATCGGAAGACGCGTTCATATCCATTCGGATCAGGCCGCTCATGAGCTTATAAAAAAGCCCTGCGGAAAGGCGGTGCAGCAGGCTCTCCCTCCCCCTTTCGGCTTTTATGCCTTCCACCACCTCGTAGCCTTCCCGCCATAGCTTCCACATTTTAGGAATCACTTCCGCCGGATGCTGCAGATCACAGTCCATGACCACCACCGCGTCTCCATGGGAAAGACTGAGTCCGGCAAAAATGCCCGCTTCTTTGCCGAAATTGCGGCTGAACTGCACCCCCCTGATCCGCTCGTTCGCCTGCGCCGCTTTCTCGATTTCCTCAAAAGTGCCGTCCGTAGAGCCGTCGCTGATAAAAATCAGCTCATACGCGATCCGCTCTCCCTCCAGAAGCCCGGACAGAACCGCTATGGTATTGCAAATATTTTCTTTTTCGTTGTATGCCGGTACGACTACTGATAATAACACTCCGCTTGTCTCCTTTGCGAATGCGTATGCCCGCCGGGGGGCTGTCCTGCGCTTCCCCTACAGGCTCCCGCTCTGCTTCCTACTCCCTGTCCGCGTTTTCCGTCTTGACGTACAGAATCCCTTCCACCACTTTCGTCGAATCCGCCGCCGGGAAGCTGCCCATCTCCACATACTCTTGCGAATAGTAAATATCGGCCATGGCCTCCGGCGGCAGGATGTGCAAGGACGCGCCTAGATAATGTTTCAGAAATTCCCGGTAATTCGCCCCGGTATAAAGCAGGCTGTCTCCGTTCATGCCGATCATATTCGCGGTCACGGGCAGCGTAATATCCGTCACCGGATAAGAATCTTCCCCCACCACCCCCACCATGGCGACCGGAATGCCTTGGTAATAGCCCGGCGTCTGCTCGATACGGTCTAAGAGCCGGAGCGCGTAAGCGTATGTTTTTTCATAACGCTTCTGTAGATTGGAATAGGCAATCTGATCCGTCACCGCATAATGGAAGACCAGAACCGCGCCCCCCAGGAGCAGAAGCCACGCCCGCAGGGAAGCCCGGCCGCCTTTCGCGGCTCCGTCTTCCACACAGGCTTTCGCGGTTTCCGCGCGCTCCCCCGCGCCGGGCGGCTCCCCGTAACGCTCCGCAAACGCAATCAGCAGAATCGGGAACAGCACCCACTGATACCTCATCAGCAGATGATAAGAAAGCCCCGGCGAGACCAGCAGGGCAAGATTCGCGGCGACCGGAACCATTGCGGCCAACACGGACAGCGGCAGGAAAACACCAAGCTTCTTCCGCCATGGTTTTCTTTTGCGCCAGTTCAGCCAGGCTGCCGCCGCCAGAAGAGCCAGCAGGGCGAACGCGCACACCGAGGGCGCGTTCCGAAACAGGACGTTCCCCTTGAAAGTAAACGAGACGAAATCCCGATAAACCGACGCCACCCGGGCCGGCGCGCTTTTCTGCGCAAGAGTCCCCCCCGCCCATGCTTCCATGCCGCTGATCCCCTGATAGGAAGCCAGCTCCTTGTCCTGTATGTTCAGCAGGATCCACAGAATCCCGACATACAGCGCCATGCCGATACCGCCCATCCACACGTACCGCAGGCTTTTTTTCACCAGACCGCCTCCGCCCTCCATGACCAGCATGACCATCCCATACAGGCTGAGCAGAGCGGCAAACGGCAGATACGCCTGATAGATCCCCAGGCTGAAAGCCAGGCATACCCCTCCGCCCACGAAGCCCAAGGGATATTTCCGCGTCAGGAACACCGCCAGTACCGCCAGGAACAGCCCCAGCATATACCCATCCATCGTGTATACGTAGGCAAACAGGGAAGCCGCCGCTGGAAACGCCGCCAGCAGGCCGCCGACCAGTATGATACTGCTTTTCCGGCGGAGGCCCAGAAACTCCGTCAGCACCACTCCCGTCAAGGAAAGATACAAAAGCGCCAGAAGCCCGATCAGCCAAGGCAAGGTATAGTAAGAAGAAACACCGCAGGCGGCCATCAGGAACCAGCGCCCCGAAGTAAGCATGTTCTGATCAAAATGCATACTTGCCAGCCCGTCATGGTTGGGAATATCCCTCACCATCATCGGCAGATGTATCAGCAGGCCGGTTACAGCCACAGCCGCAAACGCGGTCTTCCCTTCCATCCGGAAGCTTTCCTGAACCAGCCTCCGGCATTCCTCCGGACTCTTCATGCTTTTGACCCTCCTTTCCTCTTTTTATTCCGCCGCCGGGCTGCCGCGCAGGTAAGCCGCCATGGAAGCCGCCACCAGCCGCCGTCCGTCTTCGTTCAGGTGAAGCCCGTCCACCGTATAACGCTCCCAGTCCTCCCAGACTGCGTGTGGAAAAAGCGTCCGGTAGTGGTCGATGATTTCCACGCCCAGTTCCTGCGCCACCCGGATTTCCTCCGCCACGTAAGCTTCCAGGCCGCCATAGCCTGTGTCCCATTCCTCACAGGTCAGACGTTTATCCGGGAGCCAGCAATAAGTAGGCGTCATCAGGATGATCCGCGCCTGAGGCAGGTTCTCCCGTAAGGTCCGCACCACCGTGCGGACAGCCCCCGAAAAAGTATAGACATCATAGGGATCCTCTGATGAGCGCAAAGGAATCCCGTTATGGTAATCATTCACGCCATGCTGGATAAAAATAACATCCACCTGCCGATAATCAATCGTTTCGAGAACGTCCACAGTTTCCTCGAAATAAAAAGTACCGTTCTGCGTACCGCGCAAGGTCTGCTGAACGCCGAAATCACCGTAGGCGACCGCCTGCGCCAGAGCCGCCATGGAATAACCGTCTTGGCTGTACGCCAGACTCCTTGCCGCAGAAAGCCTGCTCATCCGGGTTCCGCCGAACGCGCCGTTGAATACCGGCTGCCCCAGCTCTGCTTCCAGCAGACCCGGAACGGACGTTTCATCCCGGATCTGCCCGATCAGGCTGTCTCCGAAACACACTACGGAATACACCGTTTTTTCCTGCCTGCCCGCCCATGCATACAGGCCAAGCAGAACCAGGAAGAAAATGACAGCCGTCAGGCCATGCAAATTCAGCGGCCCGTGCGTGAACCATCCGCGGATACGACTTCGCATTCCCTTTCCATCCTCTCCACCATCAGCCGGTACTTGATTTCCGCAAGCTTCCAGTCCGTTTCCCGGTCAATGTCCTGCACCTCCAGCTCGGAAACCTCGTAGGGCAGGACGTCGCCCGCCATCAGCCGGCGATGGCGGAAAAACGGCTCCACCCGGAAGAAATAAAACTGCCCCGCGTCATGGTAATGCGGCTCCAGATCCTGTGACCGGCTGTCCAGATACTGCGGATGCTCGAACACGAGCCGCTCCTGCCGGATCACCAGGGCGCGCTGGATCGGATACGAAAACGCCACGACCGGAATCAGAACCTCCGCCTGGGACGTCCGCAGCCGGTCAAACCCCTCGCGCAGTTTCCGCGCCGTCACGAAAGGGGCCGTCGGATAAAGACAGCAGGCAAACGGAAATTCTTCGCCCCGCTTCCGGTACCGCGTCAGCACTTCGATCAGCGTATCGCTCGTGGTCGCGTAATCCCCCGCCGTCGCCGCGCTCCGGTAAAAAGGCACCTGCGCGCCATACTGCACCGCCAGAGCCGCGATCCGCTCATCCTCCGTGGACACCATGACCGTATCAAACAGCTCCGACGCCAGAGCCGCTTCCACGGAATAAGCCAGGATCGGCTTGCCGCAGAACTCCTTTTCATTTTTGCGCGGGATCCGCTTGCTCCCCCCTCTGGCGGGAATGACCGCTATCGCCCTCATAAATCGCCCTCCGTTTTCCTGTCTCCTCTTCCGCCCCGCCGGTTCCACGTTCCGATCCGGCAGGGGAACCGTGCGTTTCAGGACAGCTTCCCCGCGATCAGCCGCACGAAATCCTCCGCATTCTTTAATTTCAGGATTTCTCTCGTGGTAAATTTTACCCGGAACTTTTTCTCCGCCGCCGCGACCAGCTGGATATGCAGGAGCGAATCCCAGGCTTCATATCCCTCCGCCGTCAGCTCTTCCGAAAGGAGCAGCCCGTCATCGTCAAAGACCTCCCGAAACACCGCCTGCAAGCTCTCCCTGATCTTGATTTCTTGATTCTCACCCATTTTCCGCTCCCATCTGCCGTGTGATAAAGCTTTTCCTCTCCTGCAGCTCTCCTATCCGCACCCCATAGACTTCTCCGCCCAGATCCGGGAACGCGGCACGTTCCTGCCGCGAGAGCGGCCGGAAGCCCAGGCGCGGGTACAGGTCTTTCACCATGCCGTTTTTTTTCGTGGGGAGATATTCCCCGATCAGCCTGCGGCAGTTCCATTCACGCCCTGCCTCCGCGACCGCCCGGATCGTAAAATCCTCCACCCCGCGTTTCAGCGCCCGGCAGCTCATCAGCCAGGTGTCCAGAAAACAGTCCTCGCCCCGCCTGTGCAGGATCACGCAGGAAATCAGCCCGTAATCATGGAATTTATCTTTCAGCGTGATCCCGATCAGCTTCCGGTTCTCCCTGTCTTCCAGCCACCGCAGGATCTCCCCGTGGGAATAACGCTTCGCGCGCAGGTTGAACTGGTTGGATTTATGGATCAGCTGTACAAAACGGTCGATCTCCTTTTCCGTCACGTACAGGATCCGCCCTTCCATCGATAATTCCCGTAAATATCCGTCATAGTCCACAAAACTGCCGCGCAGGGTCTCCCGCTCCCGCTCGGCGCGGTAAGAACCGTTCCTGCGCAGATCCTCCTGTGTCAGCGCAAGCCAGTCAAACGCCCCGGCACGTTCCACTGCGTCCGGATACCAGGCCGGATCTTCCGGCAGATCGATCACCGTCACTTCCGGGCAGCAGCGCCTGACCAGTTCCCGTTCCGCAGGATTGTCGTCCACGAAGACCAGGCTGTCCAGCCCGATATTCAGCGTCTCGGCGATCCGGCGCAGATTGGAAGCCTTATCCTCCCAGTTTGCCACAAAACAAGCGATGTCCTCCAGCTGAAGCACCATATACGGATTCTTGAGGAACGGCTCCTTTGCCGTCTCCGGATCGTTCTTACTGCATACCGCCAAGATCACCCCTCTCTTTGACAGCTCGAGAAGATAGCCCTGGAACGCCCGGTAGGCTTCCCCGACGGCATGACCTGGATTCAGCTCGAGGCCGTCCGCCCCGTCTTCTCCGACGATGCCGCCCCAGAGCGTATCATCCAGATCCAGCACAAGGCACTTCCTCACCTGCGCCCTATCCGCCAGAATCTGCTCCGCGATCAGCTTCCCTACGTACCCCGCATAATCCAGGCGAAAGCCCAGTCTGCTCAGGTAGTACGCGGAATAGTCGAACCAGTTCTTTTTCCCCACATAAGAAGCCAGGCCCTCAAAATCCAGGATCGTGACATTCTTAGGCTTTGCCGACAGCAGCGCCTCGTTCACGCTCTGGAGGAAGCTGGTCTTGGAAAACGCGTAATTTTTCTCCAGGTTCCCCAGCTGCGTCAATGCCGGAAGGACAAAATTGGCCTGTAAGACCGTCCTATGAGGAAACGCCGCCCACAGGCTTTCATAGAACGCCGTGACCTCCCTGCGGACAGCCGCTATCTGCTCCGGGGAGGAAAGCAGCTTGGGATAGACCTTGACATCCCTGCTGTCCGGTATCACGACCAGCACATCCGGACAGAAACGGTGAAGCGCCGACTCCCGGTCCAGGATCTGGGCCGCGATCCCGTCAAACTCCCCCTCGTAGATCTGCGCCCGGATCCCTTTGGAAAAAAGGATCAGTCTGATTATTTTTACCAGATACTGGATACTGTCCGTCCCCACGACCGCCAGCCTACCGTCATAAGGCTCCAGTCCGGGAAGCCTCCTCTCCTGTTTCAGAAGGCTTAACGGATCACTGAAATCAAGAACCATCTGTGCCACCCCGCGATTCCTTTCTTTTCTCTGCTACCCTTCGATTCCGCCCGCCCGCCATTCCCGGATTGCCGCAACGATCCTCGCGCTCCCTTTGCCGTCCACCAGCGCCCGCATTGCGCAGGCTCTCCCCCGGCGCGTTTCCTGCGGCAGGAGCCGATGAAAAAGTCTGACACAGGCGTCACATACTTGCGCCATCCCTTCCCGCGCGTCTCCGGCATAGTCGATCAGCCCAAGCCGCGCAAAGGCCGCGACGTTATCTAACTGGTTGTCCGCGACCGCATAGCTGATTCCCGGCGTTCCGCAGGCACACAGCTCATAGAGGGAGGTTCCCCCGGCGGAAACCGCCAGATCCGCCCGACACAGGTGCGAAGCCATTTCCGCCACGTCCGAAAGGACGGCAAGGTTCCCCCGGCGGGAAGCCGTTTCCTCTAAAAACTCCAGATCCGGCGAAAAACGCCCGCAGACCACCGTCAGGGAAACGCCCTCGCACTCCGGCAGAGAAAGGAAGGCCTCCGTCAATGACCTCGCCGCGTGGCAGGGATCCGATCCGCCCGTCAAGATCAGGATCCGCCGGACGCCGGCCGAAACCTGTTTCAGCGGGGGATCCGAAAACTGCTCCCGCAGCGGCGCATAAGAACAGCCCAGAAGAAGCTCCGTACCCTGCGGATACCTCTCCGGATAGCGGTATTTCTCCCAATACACCGTATAGTTCAGCAGCAGATGGCAGGGATACTCTGTCCGCCCCAAATCGTCAATATAGGCAGTTTTGGTACAGGGGCGCAGGGCGGCAAAATATTCCGGCGAAGCCCCATAAGAATCCACGAGCAGGACGCCGATCCGGCGGTTCCGTATCAAGGGCAGAAGCACCGGGATCTCTTCTTCCAGTTTGTCCCATCTGCTATGCAGCACGATATTCTCATAGCCCCTGCTTTCCAGCACGTCCGCGCTCTGTCCGTCCGCCGTCAGGAAGACGCTCCGTATCCGCTGTTTTTTCGCCGCGTCCGCGATCGCCAGACAGCGCATGAGATGTCCCGTGGCAATCACGGGATTGCTGTCTGTCCGGAAATAGATCGTATCCATCGTCGTCAGCCTTTCTGGTACCCGACCCATCAGAACCACCACGACGGTTCCGATTCTTCAAAGGAAGAAGCTTCATAGTATTCCCGGAAGTCTTCCCTGAGGTCGTTCCACTCTTCTCTCAGGATCGACATATGCACAATGTCATAATAGACCCCGTTCTTCTTGACGTGCCGCCGCAGCCGTCCGTCCCTCCTGCTGCCGCACATCTCATGCAGCCGTATGACCTCTTCATTTTCCGCAAACATCTCGGAATACAGCTTCTGTAGACCCAGCCCGGAAAAAACATACTCATAGAGGGAGACTTCGATCTGTACCGCCCTCTCCAGGGAACGCCGTTTCCAGTCGGCGACATAGTAGCCCCAGCCGCAGCGTTCATTCTCCCGGTCGATTCCCGCCAGAGAAGCCACGCCGACCGGAACCTCCTCCGTCACCAAGAGCCACTGCCTTTGGGCAGGATCAGCCTGTACCTTTTTCAGCCATTCCTTCTGCCCGTCCAAAGTCAGAACCGGATCCGTATTCATATATTTCGTGATCCTAGGATCCATGCGCCAGTTCCTGATGGTTTCCAGCCATTCTTCCCGGATCCTCTCAAATTTCAGTTCTTTCATGCCCCTGCCCTCACATCATTCCAGGTCTTCCCATTGAATCGGCTCCGCAAACTCAATATCCCGCCTTGCCCTCTTCCCCAGCACTTCGTTCCAGTATTTCGGCGGCAGGCCCTGTCCGGGGCGGACAATCCGGAGATTGTCCTTGGTCAGGATTTCGCCGCGACGGATTTCCTTGGCGGAAAAAACAGACCTCCGATGGGAAAAAGATAGCGACTCGTCCGCGGAGACCGTAAATTCCGGGCTTCCTAAGGCGGCCTGCGCGTTCCGGACGTCCGCCACCATGTCGCGGTATTCCTCCGGCTCCATGGAAAAAGCACAGTCCGCGCTCTCCAGCTTACGGCTCAGGCAGAAGTGCTTTTCGATCACGCAGGCGCCGAGGCTTGCCGCCGCCACGGGGGCAAGCGAACCCATGGAATGGTCGGACAGCCCGACCCTGACGCCGAACCTGCGCCGCATTTGGGTCAGCACAGACAGGTTCATATCCTGATACCGCGCCGGATATTCGCTGGTGCATTTCAGGAGGATCACGTCCTCGTTCCCCTGACGGCGGCAGGCCTGCACCGCTTCCTCGATCTCTTCCTCGCTTCCCATCCCGGTGGAAAGAAGCATGGGTCTGCCTTTGGAAGCCGCGTATTCGATCAGCGGGATATGCACAAGCTCAAAAGAAGCGATCTTATAGGCTCCGACTCCCAGCCCCTCCAGGAAATCCACCGCCGATTCGTCAAAGGGCGTGGAGAGGAAATCCAGCCCCTGCCTTTCGCATTCCTCCTGGATCGGCTCATGCCATTCCCACGGCGTGAACGCTTCCGAATACAGGCCGTACAAAGTATAGCCCTTCCACAGCCCCTCCCGGATCCGGAAATACTCCTTCTGGCTGTTGAGCGTGATGGTGTCGGCGGTATAGGTCTGTATCTTCAGGCAGTCCGCGCCCGCCTCCTTCGCCGCACGGACAATTGCCAGGGCGTTCTCCAGCTCCCCCGCGTGGTTGGCGGACATTTCCGCGATAAAATAGATACCGCTCCGTACCTTCTCCATGAAATTCATCCCTGCTCCTTTCCGTCTCCCTATGCGGCAAATGAATCGTCATGCCTAGAAACTCGGTCTTTGCGCGCCCCTGAGATTGCGTACCGTCCGCTTCCAGCCAAAATACCAATAGAACCTCCGGCCGCTTTTTCCATGCAGGCCGATCAGCCGCTTTTCCTCTTCCCCGGTAAAGGCCTGATAATAAGGATTTTTCTGGAAATCCGGAAACCGCTCCCGGATCCCCCGCTTCATTTCCTCCAGGAAAGAAAATTTCGGCCGCCTGACCCCGTTGAAATAAGAGAACAGCGTGTTGACATAATAAAGTTCCGCAAACCGGTATTCCAGTTCCGGGAAATACCGCTCCAGAAAGCCCCGTTTCCGGAATTCCTCATACAGAAGCACCCCCGCCCTCAGACGGTCGCGGCAGCTGGCTTCGGAAATGCGGTGTACCGTGGAAACCCCGTGCTGGTAGTAATAATAAAGCGGCTCGTCCACCCTCTCGAAACGGGTGAAGTACAGGCTCCACACCGGGCCGGCGCAGTTGTCCTCATAAAAAATCCCCTCCGGGAAATCCAGGGAGTTTTCCCGGATGACCGAATGGCGGTAGATCTTGACCACCATGCTGCCCGGACGCAGGATCAGCTTCCCGCGCTTTTCCCTGTCCAGCCTGCCGGTCTGATCCGGCGCGTTGACCGCGACCCTCTTCCCCGGCTCCATCGTGTGGGCAGTCACCAGGCTGTAATCACAGCCGACCAGATCAGCCCCGGTCTCCCGCGCTTTTTGCAGCAGCTTCTCATAATAATCCGGAGCAACCCAGTCGTCGCTGTCGATAAAGCCCACCCATTCCCCCTCCGCCGCTTTCAGACCCTCATTTTTCGCGCCGCCTTGGCGCCTGTTCACCGGAAGGCTGATCACGCGTATTTTCCCGGGATACCGGGCTTCGTAATCCCGCAGGATCCTTAAGGAGCCGTCTGTGGAAGCGTCGTCCACCGCCAGGATCTCATAATCGGAAATGGTCTGATTCACCAGGGAATCCAGACAGAAGGACAGCTTCCCCTGTTCCTCCATATTGTATACCGGCACGATCACGCTCAGCTTCATCCCAGGAACCCCTCTTCCAAGGAAAAATCCCGTTTGGCTTTTCCATCCTCCACCCGGTACACGAGGTCGCATTTCTGGATCGTCTGCAGACGGTGGGCAATGATGACCAGAGTCTTCTTGCCGTGGAGCCGGTTGATCGACTCCATGATCGCCGCTTCGGTGTCGTGATCCAGCGCCGAGGTCGCCTCGTCCAGGATCAGCACCTCCGGATTGCTGTACAGCGCCCGGGCAATGCCGATACGCTGTCTCTGTCCGCCGGACAGGCGAATCCCCCGTTCTCCGACTCCCGTGTCCGCCCCCTCCGGCAAGGATCTTACAAATTCATCCAGCTGTGCCTCTTTCAGCGCTTCCCAGAAACGCGTTTCATCGATCTGTTCCTCCGGAACGCCAAACGCCACGTTTTTCCGGATGGTGTCGTCCAGCATGAAAATCATCTGAGGGATATAGCCGATGTTTTTGAGCCACTTACGGTACTGCGTCCGGATGTCCGTCCCGTCCGCGCAGATGCTTCCTCCCTGCGCTTCCAGAAGCCCCAGCAGAAGATCCGCCACCGTACTCTTCCCGGCCCCGGAGGTGCCTACGATCCCCACCGAACGGCCCGCCGGGATCGTCAGATCCGCATGGTCGAGGATCTTTTTCTCCGTACCCGGATAAGCGTAGGTAATATCCCTGATCTCGATCCGGTCTTTCACCGGAAGCTTCTCCGCGCTGTCCGCGGCAAAGGAAATGTCCGTGTTGCGCTCGCTGATCTCGTCCCGGAGACGGGCGTCCACCCCCAGGAGAAAAGGTTCAAAATACGCGATGGAATTGAGCTGGTTGTTGATCCGGTTCACGCAGGGCAGGAGGATCAGCGCCGCGGCCGCAAAAGTTCCGACCGTCTGCAGCAGCGCTTCCCCGCCCGCCTCCCGCAGTACCATATACATCATGTAGCCGATCATGCAGATCACGCAGACCGTCTCGATCAGAAGCTTGGGGACGCTGCTGTACAGGCTGTACTTGCGCACCGCCGTCACATAGCCCTGGCCGCACTTGATATATTCGGATACGAAATACTGCTCTTTCCCGGCGATCTTGACTTCCTTGATCCCTTGGACGGTCTGGGAGATCCACTTGAACAGCCCGCTGTAATAGTTCTGGTTGTCCTCCCCTGCCCGGTGCATGATCGGTTTCAGCACCCTCTCGATCACCAGAAGCAGCAGGATCAGCACGGCGGCAAGCAGGATGGTCATGGCAGGATCCTGGGCAAAGCAATAGACCGTCAGGAATACAAACACGATACCGTCTGACAGCAGCTGTAACAGCGATAAAATCAGGGCATACATATTGTTCACGTCGGAAGTAATGCTCCTTTGGATCACCGCCGTATCCGCGTTCAGATAATATTCATAGCCCCGGCGCAGATAGTTCTTCATCATCCGCTCGGAAGTCCTAAACTGGTTCGTGTATACAAAAGCCAGGGTAATTTTCTGCTGGACATATAAAAAAAGGTTCTTGACGAGGAACACTCCGATCAGGAGCAGCATGATCCGCACCGTGAACCGCTTCTCGGAGCCGCCGCCCAGCAGCAGGTACAGGCCGTATACCAGCTTGTTCTCCCGGATGGCGGCGCTGTCCATCGCCACCGCCACCACCGGGATGATCATGCCTACCCCGACAGTCTGGAGGAAGGCCCCGAGGATCATCAGGAAAACCAGGCCGCCCATGGTTCGTTTCTGTTTCCTGTCCAGTAAGACCCGCAGCTTCCGTAAAATCCGCAACATCCCATCTCCTTCCGGCCGCCCTGTCCGGCCTCCAGCCTTGCCTGACCTCCGGCCGCCCCGCCTAAGCCCTGATCTGCTCGTTCTGCCGGTGAACCGGGGGATCTTCATAGGCATCCATGAAATCCTCCCCCAGCCGTATCTTTTCTTCCGCGAACCGGATCCCGCTCAGTTCCGTGAGTACGCCTACCACTTTCCGGAAACGCAGCTCCGGGAAAAAATTCAGGATCTCCATAGGCACCGCCGCGTCAAACTGGGGATAATCGGCAAAAAGCGTCCGGTAGTCCAGTTCATCCCTCGGATGGGGCTTAAGGAAAATCCTCCCTTCCGGCTCGTACATAGCGATAATGTCCCGGAAAATCCTCTCCCGCACTTCCAACGTACACAGAGGATCCGTCAGGATCAGGATGTTGCTCTTCCGGTCGTCTCCGTCTTCGCGGCACACCTCGTCCATCCGTTGGCGCAGTGTTTCCCGATCCCGGATAAACGCCCGCAGGATCAGTTCCCGATCCTCCCGCGTCAGTCTGTCCGCCAGCTCCTGCCTGGACTGCTCCACATACCTCGGACAGGGATACGGGATCGCCGCAATATCGTTCACTTCCATAGTAATACAGTATTTCCCATACCCGTTCTGCACAAAAATCAGGTTCAGTCTTCGCGACAGGAACACTTTCCAGCGGAAATGCCCCCGGTTGTCGTATCTGGCGGCATCGAAATTTTTCAGGCAGTTCAGCCCGTCCTCCAACGCGTAGTAGGGGATGTGCTTCCAGTTCAGATAATAGCCGATCGGGTCGGAATCGCAGTACACATAAACCTCCCGGTATTCCCTGAAATCCACCGGGATATACGGCTCCTCCAGCTTCGCGTATTTTCTGGTAAAAACCATACGGCGGAAAAGATTCTTCCAAAGGTTCCCCGTTCCCGTCCGCCACTTGGCAAGCTCCGGGAAGAAATCTTCCCTCTTTTCATCAAATTCGACCACCCGCGCGAAAAGCCCCGTGCTTTCGACCCGCTTTTGCAGGTCTTCAAACCGGCTGGACATCCTGCTCAAGACCAGAACCGCCCGCCCCCGCGCAGCCGCAGGCAGATTCAGTTCTTTCAAAAAGGTCACGTATACATGATAATACGTATGGCAGACATAAATCCTGTCTTTCTGTCCGGCTTTCTCCCGGGTAAGCCGACCCCGTCCAGGTTTCGCCCGGCTCAGCCCGGTCGTTTGCCGCTTCTTTTTTTCCATCCCTCCGCCATCTTTCTTCTATGATGAAAAAGCAAGCTTCCGCTTCTTATCTTACCACGCCTTTGTGAAATACGGAATCCCTAAAAATGAACAATCGTATAAGCCCCCATATCCACGATGGAACCCTGCTCCGGGAAAGACGGCAGCCCCCTGGAGGATGTTTCCGCCTCCGCATAGGCGGAAACATCCTCCATCGCCCGCAGTTCATAGCCATGCATGGCAAAGAAGCGGATCAGTTCCCGATCCGTTCCAAATGCGCTGATCCCCCAGTCCACGACGGACAAGGACGGCAGCTGCGCCACCCAGACTCCATACTCACGGTAAAACTTTTCCAGCAAGTGCGGATCCAGCTTCGTGGTAAGGCGGTTCATCCGATCAAAGACCTCGGTGTGGTATCCCACATACGCCGCCTCCACAAGGCTTTTGGGGATCTGATAACTACCCGTAAAAATCACGGGCTTGGATATGTCGAAGTTTTTTTCCAGTTCATAGGCCACCTGGCGAACGGTGTCCTTGGCTGCCTCGTATTTCAGGTAATCCACGTAAAACCATCGGTTCATGTCCGCGCATTGGTTCCATACCACGACCGCGCCCATGACCGCCGCGCCCACGCGGAGCGCTTCGCGGACGCGCCTCCCCGCCCACGCGGGAAATTTCCCAAGACCGCGCAGAGCGTAGGCAAGCAGCAAGAAGCCCCACGCGCTGACCAGAGGAAGGAACTGGGCGGAGCGGTAATAGGTCGCTTTCCCCTCGACCAGAACCAGCAGATAGGAAGCCGCGACGCTTCCCAGATAGAACAGGAAGATCCACGGATCCTTCCGGCGGAGGCTGCTCCAGATACTGAAAAAAAACGCTCCGGACACCGCCGCGACGTAGACGGCAACCGGATAATAAGCATACGCGAAGACCCCGTACATCACGAACACCCGCTTCACAAACATCCAGAGCTGGCTAAGCGCTCCCGGCTCCAGAAGCCAGTCCAGCATTTCCCCGACCGACCGCTGTACAGCCTCCCCGCGCAGGCTCTCCAGGCCAAACAGCCTGACGACCAGCGCGACCATCAGACTCCTAAGCACAAGCGCGGCCACGGCCGCCGCAGCCGCAGCAGCCAGGCTGGGCAGCGCCTTGACCTTGGCCGCAAGAAGCCTGGCCGAACATAAGGCAAGACACACCCCCGCCAGATATACCACCATGAAAGATTCATAACAGCCTATCGCGGCCCACAGGCAGACGACGCTTGCCAGCCACGGCTTCCAGAGCTTCCCCGCTTCCGGCTTTGCTTCCGGTCTCCTTTCCGGCTCCGCCGCCTGCTTCGTTTCCGGTCTCCTTTCCGGCTCCATTCCTGCTTCCGATTTGGTTTCCGCCCTTGCCGCTTTCGCCCTTGCCGTCCATCTGCCCGCCCATTCCCAGAAAAAACACAGGCTCAAGCCGCTCAGGAGATACCCCAGCCCGACCCCGTTATGGAGATAATAGGGGAATACCTCGCTGTGCAGGGAATTGGTCAGAAGCAGACAGGAAAAGAAAAGATACCCGTATAACGGAACCTTGTCCGCGAAGATCCGCTTCCACAGGAGACACCATACCGCCGCCCCCGCGACCAGAAACAGGACGCCGGCCAGATCGGTCAGAAAAGGCGCAAACCGGGCGACCTGTACCACCTGATTCCCCAGGAAGAAGACCCACCGTCCCACGACGACCGCCAGGCCATCTTCAAAATAATAAGCAGAAGCCGTATCATCGATTCCCACCGTAGCATGTGTGACAAAAAAGCCATAGCCAAATACCGCCGACAGAAAAACGGCGGCGCGATAAGATCTGTTTTTCCACAGCCCGTGAAGTTCTTCCATCCAGCACTTCATAGCCAAACCTCCATTTTTTGCAAAACATGACTACGGCCTATCGCTGATATGGGCTATCGCTATCGCAACCTACCGCCAGTACATCCTAACACCATACAGTCTAACACAGACGCAGAAATTTTCCAAGAAAAAAAGAGTGGCTGTCCGGCTGGTTCAGCCAAACAGTCACTCCTCGGGTTCCTGGCGGGCCACTGTCCGGCCGGTTCAGCCGGACAGGCGCCTTTGATGCCACACGTGCCTTATAACATATCCGGTGTCCACTCAATGTCCACATCGCCGGCGCCGCTGTCCGACGGCGGCGCGGACGGGGCCGGAGCCGACTGTGACGGGGCCGTCTGGGCCGGGGCCGTCTGGGCCGGGGCCGTCTGCGACGGGGCCGACGTCTTGGGCGTAGACGCGGACGACTTGGGCGTCGTCGGCTTTCCGCTGCCGCCGGAGGCAGGCTGCTGGCTTTCGGCGGACTTTTTCGTCCCTTCCACGCTGGCCTGTCTGCGGGAAAGGCTTCCGCCCGCGCCGCTGTTTTGACCCTCTCCTTCCGTACCCGCAAAGTCCGGTTCCTTCTCCTCATAAACCCGGAACGGATCCTCTGCGGCATACTCCGCCGCCGAACCCATACGGTGCCAGGACTGCCCGTCAGACCATTCGATATGGGAATCGTAGATCCGCACACGGATCCGCGACACCTCCGCCGAGATTTCTTCCTCCGGTTCCGCCGCCGGCTCATACCTAGGGAATTCCGGATAGGCCGGGATTCCGAACGAAGCTAGGGTAAAGGCATAGTCTCCCGCCGTCGTTCCCTCCTGTACGTCCAGGAACAGGCACTTTGTCTGATCCCCGTTATAGGCATAAACGAGGCAGGCTCCGCTTTCCCCGCCGGTCGCGGCATTCAGCCCCTCCGGCTGCTCCAAGGCTGTGGTCCCATCTCCTGTGAATCGTCCGGTATACGTGGCCAGCTCCGCTTCTTCCCTGCCAAGGAAAAGGGAAAAGAGATCCACGCTTCCGCTTCCGTAACGGACACGCGCCGTATAATCCCCCACCAGCACCCCGTTCTTTAGGACGCCGTTTTCCTGATAAATGTCGCCCGTGCTTCCTATGCATAGCCAAGAGGAAAAGGCTCCTTCCAGCTGCCCGTCCGTCAGCCCTGTAGTCAGCAGCTGCACCGTATCCGCCTTTTGCAGCAGGACGGTCGCCTGTCCGGCGTCGGTTGCATACCAGATATGGGAATATAACGTTCCGTTTTCGTCATATCCGGTTTCCAGATACAAAACCGTGCCGCCTTCCGCGTCCTCCAGATAGTACCTGCGGCGTCCTTCTTTCAGTTTAGGCAGCAGCCTCTTTGCCCAGTCCCCGCTGACCAGCATTCCCACCGCTTCGCTCTGGTACTCCGGCGTGGACAGGTTCTGCCGCAGCCGCCGGACTTCCTCCCGCACCGTCTCGTCTTCTTCCTCTATGTTGACCACGATTTCCTGCAAAACGGAGAAAGATCCTTCGTCTCCGTTCAGGCGGTAGCTCTGCTCCAGCAGATCCCTCTGCTTCCGGATCCTGCCCGTCTGGGCGTACAGCCCGGACAGCGCCAGGTATTCCTCCGCCGTAAACTCGCCGGAGCTCCTTTTCAGCTCATAATCCGCAATGGACTGCTCAAGCTCCGACCGCTCCTCGGCCTGCGCAGACCCATCCTCCCCTGCCCGGCCGGACGCCGAACCGCCGTTTTCCACGCTCTCGCCGCAGCCGCCCAGCACGGTAGCAGATAAGATTCCCATCAGGATCAGTTTCCCGAACCGTCTATCTTTCTCCATCCTTATCATCCATCCTTTCTCCGAAATGTGCTAGCCTTCCAATTTTTCCGCGTCCGCTACCAGTTTCCTTAGGAACTGATCCGCCGCAGAGTCTTTCGCATACTGCCCGCCCGTAAGAACCTGCTGTGCCAAGGAATCAATGCTTCTCCATACCGCCGGGCCGTACAAAGTGATCTCCGTCTGCCCCTTCTGAAGCACGATGTAGCCCCGGAAAGCAAACTCGGTCCGATACTGGCTCACCGGGAGGTTGACCAGTACGGAAGTGAAACGGTATCTTCCCCCCGTCGTTTCATAAATTTTATCTTCCAAGACCTGGTCTCCGTCGATCCCGTAAGAACGCCCGGAAGCTACCTTCTCCCCGCCCTTGACCAGCGGATACGTTCCCCTGTTCGCGTTGTTCATGACCAAGGTTCCGTATTCTTTCAGCTGATAGCCCGCCACCGTGCCGGAAGTCAGCCTTGCCCGCAAGTCTGTGGAGATTCCGGTCTTAAAACGGATCCCGGAATTGCCCACGATACGGATGGAAAATCCATGGTAGGACAGGAGGTTCTCCAGTTCCGGCACCGCGGTCGCCGTATAGGCTCCGTCGCTATAAGAGAGCGTCCACACATACATCCCCACCGGAACGTCGGTTTCGCTGTAGGCATACATCACCGCCGTCTTCGCCTCGGCGCCGGGCGCGGCAACCACATATCTGCCGTTTCTAAGAGTCGCCCGGTATTCCACGCCGTCCAGATAAATCGCGGCAAGGGAAGGCTTCCTTTGATAAGCCTGCCGATAGCTTTCCGGCGGCACGAGAGCCACGTCATAGGAATAGGTCGGCTTCGCGCTGGCCGCTTCCGGCATATTAAGATATACCGGGATCTTGAACACGAACGTATTTTCCAGCGCCCCGGCGTTCACATAGGATTTCCGGATATTCTTCCCCTCGCTGCTCGGCGCGCAGATATTCTGCATATACTGGTGCCAGTAAAGCCCGTTTGCGCTGTTATCCACATCGAATTTCTGGAGGTACAGGGTGTCCTGTCCTTTCAGGATATAATTCGCCGACAGGATCTCGGCTCCGCCCAGCAAGGCTTTGTATCTGCTGTTCCAGCCCGCCGCCTTGGCTTTGGCCAGCCCGCTTTCAAAGACGGCCTGATCCGTCTGGCCGCTTGCCCCGATATTGAAAAAATTATAATACCCTTCATACCCCCCATACGTTCCGCTGATCAGCGGGGACGTTCCCCCTCCCTGCTCCTGATAGACCCGGCAGGCCAGGTGGAAGGGGCTGACGCCCAAGCTCTGCCCGATCTCCCAGAACGCGTTGGCGTAGGTCCTTCCTTCTCCGGGAATCTGGCCGGACATAAACGTTCCGTTCAGGAAAGCCTGTACCGCCTCTTCCGTATGGTACGAGGCGTTATAGGTCAGAAGCTCGAACTGGAAGGCCGTTTCCTCGCTCAGCCAGTTCCGGGGATCCAGATAGTATTTCAGGCCTCCCTCCGACGCGTAATCCCAGCCGGGTCCATAGCTTCCGTCCCGCATATACGCCGGAAAATAAGACTCTATCAGGCTCCTGCCGTCTTCCAGCTCGTTGCGGACTACGGTGTTCCAGTCCAGCTGCGTATGGAATGGCACGAACGTCCAGTTAGGGTGCGCGTTCTTGAGCGCGTTCAGATAGGTCCGGTAGCTTTCCGGGAACTGCTGGACATCCTCAAATACAGCCGCCCCTCGGCGCAGGGGCTTTGCGCCCGCCGTCTCCGGCTTCATCTGATAAGCTTCCTCCCATTCCAGGAAGACCTCATCGGAACAGGCAAGGTTCCTCCTAGGCAGGTAGCCGCAGTACCGGGTTTCCCGGTAATACAGCAGGACGTATGCCCAGACTTCCCCCGTCTCATCCCTGTAAATGTCCTGTATCTGAACCTGCTGCCCGCTGGGTACGGTTACAACCGTCTCGCTCTCATAAGAACCCTGCGCCCGCACCGGGTATACATCGCTCAGATACACCAGCGCCATCACCGTTTTCCCGGTCAGGATGTCCCGCAGCGCCATCACCGCGTCCGTCTGCTCCGCTCCGGTCTCCCGCGGAGGCTCGTCCGCCTGCTCCGCTCCGGTCTCCCGCGGAGGCTCGTCCGCCTGCTCCGCTCCGGTCTCCCGCGGAGGCGCGTCCGCCTGCTCCGCTC
>JAISOV010000044.1 GCA_031275405.1 Clostridium sp.
GGGCAGCTTGGGCAGCTCGAAATAATGCAGGCTCATCCTGTCCGTCAGCGGTTCATGGCGCGTGACTTCCAGCACCCGGAACTCCGAGTGGAACCCCGCGCAGCTAAACAGCTCGAAAGCGGTGATACTGATATGCACCACTCGCGGCAGGCTGGAATAGCACTCGCCCTCGCCCAGCGCGACCGAATACTCCCGTGCCCAGTAGAACAGAGACCTCTCCGGGTAGTCTCTCTCGTCGGCGACCTGGATCTCCAGATCCACACGCTGTCCGTCCACCGTCATGTTGATGTCGAGCCGGCAGAATTTGTCTCCGAGGCTTTCCGGCGGCATTTCGGGATTTGTGATCCGGAACTCTCCTATGCTCTCCGCCCGGATGGAAAGCAACTCCGCGACAAGCTTCTTCAACAGGTCTGGGTATTTTACGAACAGGATCTTGAACAACGTGTCGTTCTGAAAGGTATATTTCAATTTTGTCATTTTCATCTTCCCCTTATGCAGAAATATCATGCCATGACTGCTCCGCAGTCATGGCAAGGGCATGGCCATCCGGCCTGTCTCTGATCCTGCGGATAGGATACCATACTGACTGCCCCGCAACCTTTTGCTTACGCGTATTATACCACTTCTCCGCATAGATCTCAAGGGAATCCTCTAAGTCCGCTGACTTTTATGACAGGGAGCTTCCTCACGAAGTCAGAAACTCTTTCAGCAGCTCTTCCAGTTCCCGCTCCTGCTCCTTGGTAAAAAGTTCTTTTCTGTCTTCTTTTCCCGTGAGTTCCGCCGCCCTGCGTACCTGCCGGCGGATGTCGTCCACTAGCAGCCCCGTTTCCTTTATGGCGGAAGCGGCTTCTCGTCTTTCCATAGCGGAAACGGCTTCTTTTTCGCCTAAAACGAAGAGAGCTTCTTTTTTCTCCCTTTCAGAAACAGCTTCTTGTACCTCTATGCCGGAAGCGGTTCTTTTTTCTTCCGGTATCGGGAAACTCTCGGCGGCGGATAAACGGCTGCCGATCGGCATAAGCTCTACGGTTCTTCTGCCGCGCTGTCCGGAAGGTCTGACCCGGCCTTGGATATTTTTCCCGAACAGCATTTCCATATCCCGCTCGGTGACGTGGATCCGGGAAGAAAGATGGTTTTCCAGATAATCGATCAGGTTGATCTTGAGGATCCGCTTTTTTCCCTTGACGTCCATCAAGGTGGAGACAGAAAAGTATAAGTACAGTCCTAGGAAACTTGCTATGTAGAAAGGGAGGATCTCGCCGAACATACGGCCACCGATGATACTTTTGCAGATCCCCACTCCGGCGGCGGCGACGGACAGCAGCATCATCTGCCCCGACAGATGGTACAGGGCGTCAAAGGAAAGCGGGCCAAGCGCAAGGCGGTTCAGGAACTTGTCCACAAAGACCGGTATATTTGCCACTCCGTCATTGAGCTGGAAACAGTTGGCAAATTTCAGCTTGCACTGCTTCAGCAGCTTGTTCTTGGTGGTCGCCATGTTGTCGGCTTCCCGGATCATCCGCTGATACAGGAAACCTAAGAGCAGCCGTGTGAAGATACTTAGGGAAAAAAGAGCGAGCATACTGACTGTTATGATCTTTTCCGCTTCAAAAATCGCAAACATTTCTTCCTCCTTTTTTCGTGCGGGAAAATTTTCATCGCTGTAATCGAAGACGGCGCATAGGACGGCGCCTTTTATCAAAAGTTGCCTTGCTGCTTTCTTGCCTTACTGCTTTCTTGCCTTGCAATTTTGGGGGGTTGCAGATTTTTTTGCTTCGCAGCTTCTGGTCAGTTTCATTATAGACGTAAGATATTGCAATTACAATATCTTACAAACGGTAAAACAACGACAATTGTCGGGGAAAACAAAGGAAACCTCCGCCGATTCGAGCTTTTTTGCCAGATCGTCAGAGGTTTTCATCCTATAGATTTCACATTCTGTTCAGACAGGTCTGAGGAACCCGGCTTCTGTAAAACTTCACCAGGGCAAACGGAAAGCGTCCATTCGCATTCCGTTTGCGCTACCTGCCCATGAACGCAAGCTGTCTCGCGGCTATCAGCCTCCCCCTATACCCACCGCTTATCCCTTTGCGTGCCGGACGGGGGAATGCTGATCTGCGTCCAGACGATCAACGGCAGCAGGGCGCGTTTCCGCAATGTTGCGCGGTCGGCCGGGAACCGCGTCTTTTTCCGTGTTTTTCCCAGGGCCGGTTCTTTTTAGGCCCGTCTCATCTTATGATTCCCGTTTCTTCCGGTTGTTTCTCCTTGATCTGACTGCTTCTGAATATTGGATTGCTTCTTCTATTGAGTTGCTTCTATGTAGGGAAGAAGATCAAAAACCTGGCTTTTTTGATCTTCGTGCTTTTTGCGGATCCGCGAGTGACAAGCTCGCACATGCCCCTATCTGCCATACATGGCATGGGATACTCGTTACTTCGCGGGATATTCCTGCCTAGTAATAACCCTTCCACTTCAGACGGGACGCAGAAACGATTTCAGCACTTGACAGCTCTAGGAAAATCTGCTATCATGATCCTTGTGATGGCAGTTTATTTCGGTGCTGACGCCGGATTCCTGAAAAAGGGGGAGAGTTTATGAAAAAAATGTTGATTTTTGCTTTTGTTTCCTTGATGTTAATTTTTTCCATGAAAGGTAATATCTCTGCCGCTGAATGGATCCAGACCGAGACTACTGTGGTGTATGAAGTCTATGGCGGCGACGATGAGATCGTCATTCGCTTTCGCGATTTTGAAGATGTGGATACGATTCCATGTAACTATGACCTTCCTGCCAGTTCAGGAACCAATATCATTGCAAGGACCTTGTCAAAGCCTGACGCGACTCCTGTGAAGCTATCCATCTTAAATATCGGGCTTGATACTTTTGATTCCCTTTCTTGTCTTTTCAAGACCTATCACCCAGCGGGACAAGTATGTGTGAACTATCCCGTGCTGGAACCGTCTATTCTTCCAGGTTCATCCAGAAGCCATACGGTTTACACCCTGAATTGGTCTATGGCGACTGTGAAAAATGTCGTCTGGTCCGATGACGGAGTAAGCGGGATAGCGCCCGATCTTACCGTTTCCCCTTAAATGACGGACTTTCATGCTGTGGAGAGGAGAGGCTGAAATATGAGCAGCGCAAGAACAAGGTTTTTCAGCGATGAGGTTTCCGCGATCTTTTGTTTTTTTATGGATTCCTATGTGCATAGCCATAAAAATGGCAGAGGTACTATGCCTTGTAACATTGAATTTAGCTTAAAACCGGCAATTTCAGAGTTCCTGGAGACCGCGATGCTGTGTGTCGTAGAAGGCTGTCCGCCGATAGAATTCGACATTCGGATAGAAATGCTGTATGTCAATTCCATGAAGTCATTAACGGCGTACTCTGACGATATTTCGCAATTGGTGCTTGCAAAATATCTGATGTATATGCTATACACGGATGATTTGGATCCTTTTTTCGATCTTTGCACACTGTGGAGCGATAGTGTGACGATACATCATTATCAATATCTTTATCCGAATTTATCTCCGGATCTGCAAGACAAATACCGTGAGTTTGCTCCTCCTGACAGGTTTTACGAGCTGTACGGCTGAAAAACTTAGGGACTGCGCAGCAGCCGTCTAAAACAGCTCTTTTTCCGGAAGGTACGTACACAAGCCGCCATTTCTCTGTTCCTGATATTCAGCAGCCTTTGCCGAATCCGCCAGCAGCCTTCGCTGAACGCCGCCAGCAGCCTTCGCCGAGCAGGAACATTGCACTGTGCGGTTCATACATACCCTCAGCAAAAATTTTTCTTGCAATCCAGGCTTGAACTGTGTATCATAAGCTGAAATCCTTAACATAGCAGGCTTTCCCGCCCATGACCACGAAACCGCTTCGGAACAGAGCCAGGGTATCGAAAAGGAGCCTCCGGCGGAAAATCATGGCCTGTTTCCAGAAAGGGTATTGCATGAAGAAAGTTCTTTTGACGGGCGGGGGAACCGCCGGACACGTGACTCCGAACATCGCTCTTCTGCCCAAGCTGCGGCAGGAGGGGTATGAGATTGTCTATATGGGTTCTTATGACGGGATCGAGAAGAAGCTGATCGGCGATTTCGACCTTCCGTATGTCGGGATCTCCACCGGGAAATTCCGGCGGTACCCGGACGTCAGAAACCTGACGGATCCTTTCCGGGTCCTCAAAGGATGGCGGGAAGCCAAGGCTTACCTGAAAAAACACCGTCCGGACGTGGTCTTCTCCAAAGGGGGGTTCGTCAGCGTTCCGGTCGTCCGCGCCGCCGCTTCCTTAGGGATCCCGTGCGTCCTCCATGAATCCGATATGACGCCGGGGCTGGCAAACAGGCTCTGTATTCCGGTGGCTTATCAGGTATGCTGCAATTTCCCGGAGACGCTGCGCATGATTCCGGGAGCAAAAGCGGTTCTCACCGGCTCGCCGATCCGGGAGGAGCTGACGAAAGGCAGCAGGCTGGCGGGACTGAATCTCTGCGGCTTTTCCGCCAACATCCCGGTGGTTCTGGTCATGGGAGGAAGCTCGGGAGCCGCCCAGGTGAACAAGGCGGTCCGCAGCGCCCTGCCAAAGCTGCTGCTGGGTTACCAGGTGGTACATCTGTGCGGGAAGGGCAAAGTGGACAATCTTCTGCTGAACACGCCCGGCTACAGGCAGTTTGAATACGTCAAGAACGAACTCAAGGATCTGTTTGCCATGGCGGACGTAGTGATTTCCCGGGCGGGAGCCAACGCCATCTGCGAACTGCTGGCCTTGAAAAAGCCCAATATCCTGATTCCTCTTCCGGCGGCGAGCAGCAGGGGCGACCAGATCCTCAACGCGAGGTCTTTTGAATCCCAGGGCTTCTCCTGCGTGATCCAGGAAGACGACCTGACCGCCGACCTTCTGATGGATAAAGTGCATGAGCTGTATTTCACCAGACAGTGCTATTATGACGCCATGAGCGGAAGCGGGCAGATGGACTCCATCAAGACCATTGTCCGTCTGCTGGGCGAAGCGGCGGAGCATACCGAACCGAAAGAAAAAGCTATTCCCTGAGCGCCACGATTTCCCCCGGCGCGGCCTCTAACAGGCGTTCCCCCGCAAGCACCCAGACCCGGACAGCCGTAGGATTGTACATCCGTGTGCCGTCTGCGGAAAATTCCTGGCTCCGTACCGCTTGGATGTAACGGCAGATCTGAAGGTTGGAGGCGTACCAGATATTTTCCTGATGAGCCATTTTTTCCGCGAACGCTTCTATAGTGCTGAAATCCCCGGCGCGGCCAAACTCATAGCTATGCCCCCAGACATACATGAGCGGCAGCTCGTAATAAGCCGGGACATCCAGAAAGGCCGTTCCCCGTTCCGCCAGGCCGTCGCTGTGGTGGCAGGTGGGATGCCATTCCAGGAAATCCGCCGGAGGGAAGAAATTCCCGGTCGCCTTGGTGGTCCTGCAGTACCGGATCCCCAGGGATCGTGCGATTCTCTTGACTTCTTGGGAATAGTTCCCGAAAGCATAGGACAGGCCCTGCACCAGACAGCCCGTAAGCTCTTCCAGCGCTTTCCGGTCCGCGCCGATCTCCATCGCCGCCTGCTGGGACGTAAGGGTGGGAAGGCTGCGGTGTTCCACTCCGTGGCAGGCGACTTCGTGTCCTTGGTAAAGCGCGGCTACCTCCTGCGCCGCCACATAGTCGTCGCCTTTCCGGCGTCTCCCCAGATTCCCGGAATTCAGATGGAAAGTTCCCTTTATGCCGTACCGGTTGAACACCTCCACCAGCTTTTTATCGAAGCTCTGACCGTCGTCATAGCTGAAAGTAAGCGCTTTCCTCTTCCCCTGCGGGTATACAAATCTCATGGTTTCTCCCTGATCTGTTTGGATCCCGACCGTTTTGACGGGCGGTCGATACGTTTCCCCTCCGCCCTTTCTAGCGGGCGGCATACATCGTCAGATACTCCCCGGTGTTCTCCAGCATGATCCCAAACAGCTCCCTCGCCTCCCGGAGGGGAAGCCTCATATTCGGATCCAGGCAGAAAGCGCGGAAAGCCAGCTCCAGATCCCGGCTCGCCGCCGCCTGCGCGACCAGTTCCTGCTCGCCGCAGGAAGCGGCCACCAGAGGATAGATGCTGTCCGGCAGAGGGCCGGCCAGTACAGGCCTTACGCTGTCCGCGCTGAAATGGGCGTTGGTTTCCACGACGGCGCCCAGGGGAAGGTTGGGGATCTGCCCCCTGTTGGGGAGGTTCACGTTGGTCACCAGGTCGCGCAGACCTAACAGCGCCCTCATCTGCTGCACCCCCTCTTCTCCGGTGCTGTTTAACACAAACCGCTCTTCGCCGCTTGCCAGCCGCTCGCTCTTTGCCAGCCGCTCCCGCAGCTGCTGTCTGCGCCAAGATACGGGGGTGAGCTCAAAGCCCCAGTCCTTTACGGTTTCCGGGTCTTTCAGGTACCAGTTTCCGGGGCAGAACTCCGCCAGATGCCTGTCGCCGGCGGCCGCGACGACGCCGTAGCGCAGGAACAGGTCGAACTTCACTTTTTCCCGGCAGCGGAAATAACGGTTCAGCCGGTTCTCTTCCGTATTGGCGGTATAGCCCGTTCCCCGGTATTTCAAAGCGAACTCCCGGTAGAGCGGAAACAGGTCGAACTCCCGGTACCGCGCTTTCGTCAGCCAGGTAAAGTGGTTGATCCCTACGACGTTTACTTTGATTTCATCCCTGGGAATCTCTTTCATGCCGCACAGTTCATCCAGCATGGCGCACAGCAGGGCCTGCGTACCGAATACCTCATGGCAGCAGCCGAACGCCTTGATCTCCGGAAAGACCCGGTACAAGGTGCGGACGCAGACGCTCATGGGATTGGTATAGTTGACGACCCAGGCTTCGGGGCAGTGCCGCCTGACGGCGGCGGCAAATTCCTCAAACATGGGTAGGCAGCGCAGCGCGCGGATCAGCCCTCCCGGCCCGGCGGTATCTCCTACGGACTGGTAGATCCCGTATTTTTCCGGTGCGTGGACGTCGCTCTCCATTTCCTCAAAGGTGCCGGGCGTAATGGAAATGACCACAAAATCCGCCCCCGCCAGCGCGTCGGCCAGGGTATCCGCCACCTCGTACTTCCAGACGGACCTGCAGTCCGGGAGGCTGCCGCAGAGGTTCCCGATGGTGCGGTTCTTCCGCGCCGCCTCCCGGTCGATGTCATAAAGGGCAACCGTACCGCACATGTCCGGCGCGGTCGCGAGATCGCTCATCAGCCCCCAGGCCCAGCCTCTGGAGCCGCCGCCCAGGTACGCGATCTTTACGTTCTGTGCTTTGCCGCCGACCCGATTCATAAGATACCCTCCTTTTGGGATGAAAAATCCCGATCCCCTTTGCCGGTTGCCGCCCCGCAGGAACCGCCCCGCAGGAACCGCCCCGCAGAAGCCGCCCCGCAGGAACCGCCCCGCAGAAACCGCCCCGCAGAAACCGCCCCGCAGAAACCGCCCCGCAGAAACCGCCCCGCAGAAACCGCCCCGCAGAAACCGCCCCGCAACCGGCAGAAGCGGCTGAGCGGCAGCTTGTTACGTACCCGGGACGCAGATCCGCCTTCCCCGCTTCCGGCACGCAAAAGGCTAAGCGGCGGGTATCGGGAACTGCTTCCTCGCCGCGAAGCAGACGGCGCAGCGGAATGCGGATGTCCGCTTTCCATGGCCGGAGCCGGTTTTCAGCCGGGCGGCAGAAGCCGGATATGCGCTTCCTCCAGCTGTCTTGGCTCTACCTCGGAGGGAGCGCCCATCATAACGTCCTGCGCGGCCTTGTTCATAGGGAACGGGATGATCTCCCGGATGCTTTCCTCTCCCGCGATCAGCATGACCATCCGGTCCACGCCGGGGGCAATGCCCGCGTGGGGAGGCGCGCCGTAACAGAACGCGTGGTACATGGCGGGAAACTTGGCTTTCACGTCCTCTTCGCCCAGGCCCACGAGTTCAAAGGCCTTGACCATGATTTCCGGGTCGTGGTTGCGGACGGCGCCGGAGGACAGCTCCACGCCGTTGCACACCAGGTCATACTGATATGCGTAAATCTCCAGAGGGTCTTTGCGGAGCAGGGCGTCCATCCCCCCCTGCGGCATGGAAAAAGGGTTGTGGCAGAATTTCACCTGCCCGGCTTCCTCCCCCGGCTCATACATGGGGAAATCCACGATCCAGCAGAATTCATAAACGTCCTTTTTCATATGCCCGTCCGCAGACTGCCCCAGCAGACGCCGATAGACCCCGGCGGTCTTTGCGGCCGCAGCCTTTGTGCCGGAGGTCACACCCACGAAATCCCCCGGCGCTAACGATAAAGTTCGGATCAGGTCTTCTTTTCGATCCTGCACGAATTTGGAAATCCCGCCCGTGAAATTCCCCTCGCCGTCCAGACGGAACCAGTACGCCTTGTTTCCGGTCTCCATTTCCACATCGGCGCAGAGCTTGTCAGTCAGCTTCCGGCCCGGGGCAAACCCGGTCACGACGACGGCCTTGATCGCGGAACGCCCGCCGTCCGCCGCCATCTCAAAAGGCGGGAAGCCGCAGCCGGAAAGCAGGGCGGTCACATCCCGCAAGGTCAGGTCAATGCGCAGGTCCGGTTTGTCCGAACCGTATTTTTCTATGGCGTCCCCGTAAGAGATCCGGCGGAAAGGAGCGGCGGATACGGTCTGATAGATCCCGTATTCCCGGAAGACCGGCGGCAGGACTTCCTCCAGGACCCGGAAGACATCCTCCTGGGTGGCAAACGCCATCTCCATGTCCAGCTGATAAAACTCCCCCGGGGAACGGTCGGCTCTGGCGTCCTCGTCCCGGAAACAGGGCGCGATCTGGAAATAGCGGTCGAACCCGGAGGCCATCAGCAGCTGCTTGAACTGCTGGGGCGCCTGGGGCAGGGCGTAGAATTTCCCCGGATGGTTCCGGGAGGGAACCAGATAATCCCGCGCTCCTTCGGGAGAAGAACAGGTAAGGATCGGGGTGGTGATTTCCAGGAAGCCTTGCTGCGCCATCTTCTGGCGGAGCCGGGCGACCACCTGACACCTTAGGACGATTTTATCCTTTACGGCAGGGTTACGCAGATCCAGATAACGGTATTTCAGGCGGGTATTCTCCGCCGCCTCTTTGGAGCGGCTGATCTCAAAAGGAAGCTCCGCATACCGGCAGTTCCCTAACAGGGAAATGGAGCGGGGGGAAAGCTCGATCTCCCCGGTATCCATGGACGCGCTCTTGGCGGAACGCTCCCGGACGGTACCGGACACGGAAATCGTGGATTCCGTATGGAGGGCCGCCACCCGACCCATCAGTTCTTCGGTCTCGATGACGACCTGGGTCTTCCCATAAAAATCCCGTAAAATCAGGAAGCCCAGAGTCCTGCTTACCCGGCGCAGGTTCTCGAACCATCCGACCAAAGTGACTTCTTTCCCGGCGTCGCTTAACCGCAGCTCGTTACAAGTATGTGTCCTTGACTGTACCATTTTGCTGTCTCCATCCTCTTTTTTGTGAGCGGCTGGCCGCCTCCGGCCAGTATGCAGCCGTCAAAAGCTCCCACCGATCCAGTATTTTACAGAAAATTTCCTTCTATCGGCTTCATAAAGAACCCCGAAAACTTTCATACTATTCTTCATGGCTATGCTTTGCCATGTCTTATGACACACGCTGTCCGCCGGCACGGCGCAAGACTGCTTTTCGTGCGCAATCTTGAACGCAGATCAGCATTCCCCGCTTCCGGTGCGCAAAGGGCTAAACGGCGGGTATGGGAGGATCTTTATGTGGGAACATCTTCGCGGCAATAAACTGCTGATTCTGTCAGCCATTGTGGGAACCGTATATTTTTTCCTGAAATTCCTGGCGCCGGTCATTTCCCCGGTTTTCATCGCCATGCTCTTCGTGACCATGTTCGGCTCCACCTTGAAAAAAATGCAGGCCAGGCTGCATATCAACCGCCAGATCGGAGCTGTCGTCCTGCTCCTGTTTGCCGGGCTGTTCCTAAGTATCCTGGTGTGGATCCTCTTCTCGTGGATCGTGGGCAGCCTGCCGCAGTGGCTTGGCAGGCTGGACGTTCTGGAGCGGCAGATCACCGTTATCGTACACAACGGCTGTGAAATCGTCGGAAACGCCCTCGGCATTGACAGCTCCTATCTGGAAAACACCATCCTGTCAAACCTGGCGGACGGCATTGACTCTTTCCAGTCCTCCACCGTTCCCGGCGTACTTTCCCAGTCCCTGGAATACGTGAAGCACCTCGCCGCCTTTGGCGGCTTCCTGGTCACGTTCATCCTCTCTACCGTCCTTCTGGCAAAGGATTATGATAAAATCATGAACAAACTGTTAGACCGGGAGGACTGCCACGTGCTTCTGGAGGTCATCTGCGGTCTGATCCGGTATATCGCTACTTATGTAAAAGCCCAGCTGCTGATGATGGGCGCCGTTTCCGTCCTCTGCGCCCTGGTCCTGTCTGCGGCCGGGATCCGCCACGGCGCCCTGTGGGGGCTTCTGGCAGGTCTTCTGGACGCCCTGCCTCTGTTTGGAACCAGCCTCGTGCTGATCCCTACCGCCATCGCGCAGCTGATGTACGGATATTACGGAAAAGCGGCGGTCTGCCTGCTTCTGTACGGCGCCTGTACCCTGCTGCGGGAGGTGATGGAGCCTAAGCTGATCAGCCGCCAGATGGGAATCCCCGCCATCGCGGTGCTGCTTTCCGTCTACGCCGGGATCCGGCTGTTCGGACTGTGGGGGATCCTCAAAGGGCCGCTCGGCTTCATGATCATCTACCAGACCTATCTGAGCCTGGACAGGAGGGCCAAGCTCTAAGGCTGCCGTCAGTTCCCATAGAACAGGTCTTTGTACCATTGCAGGGCCTGGACATAGGCGTCATAGACCACCGACATCTCGATGTTCTTTACGATCATCAGCCTGGATACCTCCTGCCAGTCGGCCGCTTCATACTGTGTGATAAACTCCAGGACAGGCGCGTACTTCCCGCTTTTTTCCGTCAGCGCTTCCTGGATGTCCTTGGACACCTGCACGATTTCCAGGGCTTCCTTCATCGGTCTTTCCAGGATCACGTCCAGTACGGAGAACAGCCCCATCAGGAACAGCTCCGGAGCCTGAAGAGCCAGGCCGAAAGCGGGCGCCAGAGTTTCCGCAAATTTTGCCCGTATCAGGGATACTCTGGTGATCTCGTTAGGCTTGTCCGCATACAGTTCATTCGCGACCGCGGTGTTGATCCATCTTTTCAGTTCCTTCTGCCCCAGCATGGCCGCCGCATGCCTGATCGAGGTGATTTCCGAATTACGCGCCATCCGGTTCACCATCTTCAGCAGAGAGATGACCAGAGCCGTATCCTGCCCGATGACCGCCGCCGCCTGAGTCAGTTCAAAATTCCCGCTGTTCACCAGATTCAGCAGCTGGATATAGTTCGCTTTCAGAGGCGCCACTTCGTTCTGCCCCTCCGTGATCGGCACCCGGAAAAACTCTCCCTCATACAGCTGATAGCCGCCCTCCTGTTTCAAGGATTCAAAAATCTCCTTCGTCTGGATGTTGCTTGCGACCAGCTTGATCTTAGGATATACTTTCGTAAAATAGATCTTTGCCTTGCTGATGTCGATTTTTTTGTGGTCTAACAGGATGTAATCCATCAGCCGCAGGATTTCCTTGTATTTCTCAAAGTTCTGCACGGCCAGCTTACGGATCGCCAGCTTATAGCCCTGCTTTTTCAGCTCCTTCAGCCTGCTCGCATACATTTCTTCCGGCGCCACCGAAGAATCTATCAGCAGCACGATCCGGTTACAGGCTACACGGCACTGGTCGGCAATATCGGAAAAAACAGAGATGTTGTTGATCTCCACAAACACTTCCTTTTCCCCGGACAAGGTCTCTATGCCCATGGTCTGGATCACCTCCAGACCGGGAATCCGCATGGCGCCGTCATTCCTGCCTGTGCCTAGCAGGCTTGGGTTCAGCAGCAGGTTCTTTTTCTGTGTGAAAAGTGAATACGCGCTTACCGTCAGGTTTTCATCAAACAGAGGGATCAAGGTAATCAGCATGGCATTCTCTCCTATTCTCAAGATTTTGTTGTGTTCTCGAATCCGTTCCTAGACCTACCTTAACTATACTATAAGTGGAGAGAATATTATAGTAAAATTTCATTTTTTCACTTACCATTTTTGCAAAAGACCTTGCCGTCCGGCAGGCGCCAGCCCAACAGCAGCCGGAAACCGTCCAAACGCCTTGCGTCCCTCCTGCGTCCGCTTAGACTCCCCTCCGCTTCTTCCAATAATTTCCTAACATCAGGCCGGTTTCCCGCTCCAGAACGACGCCTATGTCGGAAGCGCCGCTCCGCCTGTATTCCTTTCGGAATTCTTCGGCCCAGCCGGCATGTTTTTGCGGTTCCCGATCCTTACGCGGATCCGGGCCGCTCAGCAAGGCTTTTTCAGTCCTTCCATCTCCTGTTTCAGCCTTGCGGGCAGGACGGCCAGACCCAGCTTGGCCGCCGCAGGGAGAACCCGCCTTATTCCCACAGCACGCAAGGCCCGCCTCCGACCTCCGCCACATAGAAATCCGCCGCATATCCGATTTTCGCCTGATAGGCTCCGCCCACGCGTTCCAGAAAACGTTCGACCGCCCCGTCCTCCACAATGCTCACGGTACAGCCCCCGAACCCGGCCCCGGTCATGCGGGAGCCGATCACGCCCTCCACTTTCCAGGCTTCCTCCGCCAGCGTGTCCAGTTCCTTACCCGTGACTTCATAATCGTCCCTGAGCGATCTGTGAGAAGCAGCCATCAGTTCCCCGAACCGCCTGATGTCGCCGCGCTCCAAGGCAGCCGCCGCCCGGATCGTCCGCCGGTTTTCCGAAACGGCGTGTTTTGCCCGCTTCCGGAGCGTTTCCTCTGAAATGACCTCCTGGTATCGTTCCAATTCCTCTTCGGACAGTTCTCCCAGATTCCGGACGTCCACTGCCGTCCGCAGCTGTGCCAGCGCCGCCTCGCATTCGCGGCGGCGCTCATTGTATTTGGAATCGCCCAGACCGCGCTTTTTGTTGCTGCACGCAATCACGATCTTCGCCCCGTCCAGCTTCAGCGGCGCGTACTGATAAGAAAGGCTCGCCGTATCCAGGAAAATAGCATGGTCTTTTTTCCCCATGGCAATCGCGAACTGATCCATGATGCCGCAGTGGACGCCGTTGTACCTGTTTTCGGCAAACTGGGCGAGCTTCGCCAGATCCTGATCTGTCGCCTCGAACCCAAAAAGATCCCTTACCAGGAAGGCGGTAAGCACTTCCACCGAAGCGGACGACGACAGCCCGGACGCGCTTGGGATGTTCCCGTACAGCAGCAGCTCCAGTCCGCAGGGAAGCTTCATCCCTTTCTGCCCAAAAGCCCACAGGACGCCCTTGGGATAGCTGCTCCAGTCCTCTTTTGCCCCCCCCGGATACAGCTCCTCCAAGGAGGAACGAATCAGGCCCGTCTGTCCAAAATTCATCGAATAGAACCCTAGGCGCCCGTCCTTTCGCTTTCGCGCCGCCGCATAAGTCCCGATGGTCAGCGCGCAGGGGAAGACATGGCCGCCGTTATAGTCCGTATGTTCTCCGATCATGTTGACGCGTCCCGGCGCAAAATAAAACCTGATCCCTTCCCTGTCCCCGAACACTTCTTCAAATTTTGCCGACAGTATCTCTTTCATATCTGCTCCTATCTGCCCTCTTTGGCGGCATACCGCTCAGGGAGTTTCCCTCCCCGAGCGGACACGCATTCCATGACATGCCTTCTATCACCCAAATGCAACGCTCCATGAGTTTCCATGACTACGAGGAAAATGTGTCAACTGATCTTGACAACTTCATTGGAACGCAGATCAGCATTCCTCCGCTTCCAGCACACAAAGAGCTAAGCGGCGGAAGGGCGGCTTCCTAGCTGCGAGACAACCCGCGTTCATAAGCAGGTAGCGCGGCGGAATGCGCATGAACGCTTTACAACGCTTTTCTTTCAGGCTTACAAAGATCATGATACCAAAAAACCAAGCGTACCGCTACCACGATTTGTACTTCTTGGCTGTCAAAATATTAAGTTTATGGCTGTTCAGCAGGAAGGATCCGCCAAGCTGACCGGCTGTCCCGGAAACGGCAAGGACAGCATATGCCAAATCACCATTCAGCGGTTTCCGCCGCATGTGTTCGGCAGTTTCCGCTGAATGTGTTCAGTCTCCTACGGAATATGACCGGCTGTCCTTGCGGCATGTCTCCAGCCGCTTTTCCGGAACAGTGGTTCTGTAAAATACTGGTTGACATTTGCTGCTTTACTCTTTATAATGAGTAATATTCCACAGCGCCCGGCCCAAGGGCGGGCGCCTGCTGATTTGCAGCTATCGACCTACCAGCCGCAGGCGCCGACAGCGGATGAAGCCCGTGTGATACGGTACGCGGCCTAACCACAACAAGCAGGAGGTATACCCTTGTCAGTCTATGAATACCATGTAAAAGCAATGGATGGCACGACCCAGTCCCTTTCACAGTATAAGGGAAAGGTTCTGCTGATTGTCAACACCGCGACCGGCTGCGGCTTTACGCCGCAGTATGACGGCCTACAGGATTTATATGAGAAATATAGCCCCAGGGGCTTCGAGATCCTGGATTTCCCCTGCAACCAGTTTGCCTCACAGGCGCCCGGCAGCGAGGACGAGATCCACAGCTTCTGCACCGGACGCTTCGGCATTACTTTCCCGCAGTTTGCCAAAATCAATGTGAACGGCGCTGACGAAGAGCCGCTTTATACCTATCTGAAAAGCCAGAAGCCCGGTATCATGGGCAGCGGCAACATCAAGTGGAATTTTACGAAATTCCTCATTGACCGCTATGGGAACGTGGCGGACAGGTTCTCCCCTGTCGAATCGCCCCGTTCCATCGACCAGAAAATCGCCGCGCTTCTTTGAAGAAAAAACAGAAAAGAAAGTCGGCAAATAAGGAGGCCAGTCATGCATTATACGTACCAGACGGAAAACACCTGCGCCAGCCAGATCAATTTCGACATGAATGACGGGATTGTGACAAACGTGAAGTTCACGGGAGGATGCAACGGAAACCTGAAAGCCATTCCTCTGCTCATTGAGGGCTGGCCGGCAAAAGAGGTGATTGCCAAGCTCCAAAACATCACCTGTGGCAGAAGACCCACCTCCTGCGCGGATCAGCTTGCCACGGCGCTCGTTAAGGCCAGCGAAGAGAAATAAAGCGGTTCCCCCAGTCTTCTTCCTCCTCGGACACTACCTCTGCGCTGGCCGCGACGACCGATAAGAACACGCCCTGCCGCCCGCCAACCCCGCCCGCAGGTAACTCCACGGAGCTTCGTCGTTCGCCTGATAAAACGCCGGTTCATCGGGCTGTGTCAAAAAACCGTATCCCGCTTCCAGACGGTATTCTTTCCCAATGAAAGCGGAAGACGCCTTTCCCGCTTCCTACATCATGAACCAGATCATGAGGCTTGGACGCCGGGCCAAAACTGCGCAGCGGCTCCGTCTGGAAACAGCCGCGGCAGTTTACAGAAAGACTTCCCGTCCTGTCATTGGTGCAATCCAACCGGAACGCTTTCTCCATATACCGCTCCGCAGCAACGCATGTTTTACAGAATCATCGCCTTCCGATCCAAGTCCTCCTGCACCTTTGCCAGATCCTCGCGGATGGACAGGTGCTGTGGGCATTCTTTCTCACATTTCCCGCACTTCACGCATTTTCCCGCCTGGCGCTTTTCTCCGATCTCCCGCTCCCATCTCCATTTTACCACATTGTAGTTCTGGTACATATGGTAAGTGTTCCATACGCCGAAACAGCCGGGGATATTCACGCCCGCGGGACAAGGCATACAGTAGCGGCAACCCGTACAGCCGTTCCGTACCCTGCTGTTTAAGATCTTCACCACTTCGTCGATGGTCGCCTGCTCCGCTTGCGAGAGAGGGCGGAAAGTCTCAAAAGTTTTCAGATTATCCTCCACCTGCTCCATGGTGGACATGCCGCTCAGGATCACTTTCACGCCGGGCAGGCTGCCTACCCAGCGCAGCGCGAAGGAAGCCACGGAGGCCCGCGCGTCATGGGCGTGGAATTTCCCCTGAAGATCCTCCGCAAAGGCGGCAAGCGAACCTCCTTTGACCGGCTCCATGATGACCAGCGGCACATTTTTGGCCTCCGCCAGGGCATAGCCCCTAAGCCCCGCCTGATCATTGACGTCTATGTAATTCAGCTGGATCTGGCAGAAATCCCAGTCGCGGTAATTCAGAATCTCTTCCAGCACCTCATACTTGTCATGGAAAGAGAAGCCCAGGTACCGGATCTTCCCCTGCGCCTGCTTCTCTTTCAGCAGATCCACCACTCCTAAGTCTCTCATCTGCCTCCACCGATTTTCCTCCAGCGCATGGAGCAGATAAAAATCAATATAATCGGTCTGCAGACGCGTCAGCTGTTCTTCCAGAAGCCGCTCCACGTCCTCTATCTGACTCACGAGCCAGCACGGAAGCTTCGTCGCCAGATAAAAGGAGCTGCGGTCGTGTTTTTTCAGTGCTTCCCCTACAAAGACTTCACTTTCCCCGCCATGATAGGGATAAGCGGTATCAATGTAATTCACGCCTCCCGCGATTGCCCGGTCGAGCATGGCCGCTGCTTCCGGCCTGTCAATCCCGCCGTTTTGCATGACGGGAAAACGCATACAACCGAATCCCAAAAGGGAGGTTTCGATTTCTAATTTTTCCAGTTTCCTTTTTTCCATCTTTGCTCCTATCTGCCCGCTTCGCGGACTCATGGTTCGCGGGCATGCGCCAAACGGTTGCTTCACAATCATGGTAAGGATATGGCTTTCCGACCCATATTTTATTAGTTTAACATAGTTCTCTGATAACGCCATGGATTATTTTGCTTTTCGTATGTTCTTTTCTTGCGCCCGCCCCAGCGTCAAGACACCGCTTTCCCGCAGCAATACGTCATGTTTGGGATCGGAAACAGCGGAACGCGTCAGTCCCGTGTCTGTAATTTTCTGTCATGGAAGGGCGGGGATCTGTGGAAATCAAGTATGGGAAACGCTTGCAAATAGGCACCGTCTGTGCTATGCTATCAAAAAAGAAAAAGGTATAAATATAGAAATAAAACATTTTTTGAAATTGGCCATAAAATAAAAAATGGCCATCGCAAGCAAAATATGCAAAGATAGGAGGTTCAAAATTGATTTTGCTATTGTTTGTTGACGATAGATGACGAACGACAGAACAAAAGCCCTAAAAACATTATAGGAAAACATTTGAAATTAGCAGAGAAACCATGATAGTATTCTAATGGTACAGCTGCTGTATACGTCGGTCATAAGCCTAAGCGGCATACCGCAAGCGAGGTATGCCGCTTAGGTCTAGGGGGAAATTTACTAGAAGCAAGCGTAAGATAAGGCGGAACAAAGATTCCGATATTGTGGAAAGGAGAATCTACTATGAAAAAGATAAACTTGTACAAAGGTCGGTGTGGTATTGGTAACGGGTATAGTGGTAACTCCGGCAGTCGCTTGGGCATCACAGTCTTCTGCGGACAATGCGTTAGATTCGTTGGAAACTCAACTTCTGTCGAGCGCTCTGAATGACAGCGAAAACGAATGAATATCTGGCATTATTGAAACCTATAAGAATGATGACACGTTTGAATTACATTACACTGATACACCGAAGAATGCGATTGATATGGTTACAGATGTCATTTCATCACTGTTAGAGGAAGCTCGTTCGGTAGCGCCTAGAGTATACTTCCCACAAGCGAATGTCTATTATGTTGCGGGCGTTCCGACCTATACGCAGCAGCAGACCAATTCTTGTGGTGCGGCAAGTGCGCTTCAAGCCATTACCGCAATGGGCGGTTCGGTAAACGGAAACACCATGGCGGAAAAAGAAGCAACGCTTAGAAATGAAACAAATTTAACTTCCAATGGGTCAGTTTATGTTTATGAAGGGGTCAACGTAAATCAAACAATGAACAAACGGAGGGATAGCGTAATGGATAAACCACGCATATTTTCAACGCCTTTCGGCGACATATACCCGATATACGTCCAAAAAGCCGAGCGCAAAGGGCGCACAGCCGAGGAGGTCGAAACCGTCACTTGCTGGCTGACGGGCTACGACGAAAACGGTTTGCGTGAGCAAATCACGAAAAACACGGACGTTGAGACGTTTTTCGCCGAAGCCCCGCAAATTCACCTAAACGCGCACAAAATCACGGGCAAGGTTTGCGGCGTTCAGGTTGAAACAATTGCCGACCCTATTATGCGGAATATCCGCAGACTTGACAAGCTCGTGGACGAGTTGGCGAAAGGCAGGGCTATGGATAAGGTTTTGCGAACGTGACCTACGCCATAAACCGCTCGCGGCGCAAGACCCTTGCTGTTTACGTCAAGCCGGACGGCGCGGTGGAAGTCCGCGCCCCGCTGAAACTTGCGAAGTCGGAGATTGAGCGGTTCATCGTGGCAAAATCGGCGTGGATTGCGAAGAAACAGGCGCAAATCGCCGCAAGACAGCCCAACCTACCGCGAGAGTTGCCAACGTCAGAATACGCGAACGGCGAATTTGAGCGAGTTACCCACGAACTCGTCAAGGCGTGGGAATCGCGGCTTGGTGTATCTGTTGCGTTTGTCGGCATACGCAAGATGTCCACCCGTTGGGGCAGTTGTACGGCGAAAACCCGCCGCATACGCCTGAACGCCGCGCTTGAATACTGCCTGCGCGAGTGCTTGGAGTACGTCGTCGTCCACGAGTTGGCGCACTTGCGGGAGAATAACCATTCGCCGCGCTTTTGGTCGATTGTCGCGGACGCGTTGCCGGATTACAAGGCGCGGCAAACGCGCTTGAAATCGTTATCATGGTTGTTGAACGGGTTAAGGGGAGAATAGGATATGAAGTGGGACGCTGAGTTGTATGAAACAAAGCATAACTATTCGAGCGATTACGGAAAGACGCTGTTTGATTTTTTGCCACCGAAGTCAGAAGCTATTCTTGATATTGGCTGCGGAATCGGCGACTTGACGGAGCGGCTTAAAGAGTGTTCCGACAGGGTATTGGGCGTGGACGCGTCGCCGGATATGATTGATTTGGCGAAAAAGAAATACCCTAACGTCTGTTTTCGCCTAATGGATGCGGAAAAACTTGAATTTGCCGAAGAATACGACGTGGTTTTTTCTAACGCGGCGTTTCATTGGATATTAGACCAGCGCCGATTGCTCTCTGGGATATTCAACGCGCTAAAGCCGTGCGGGAAGCTGATTTGCGAGTTTGGCGGCGCGGGGAATGTCGCCCGCATAAGGGGTGCGTACCAAAATGCCGCAAACATTGAACAGGACGGAAGATGGTTCTTTCCTACAGAGGAAGAGTATCGCGAGCTCTTGTCGGGAAGCGGTTTCGTGCCGGAAAGCGTAGCCCTTTTTGACCGCCCCACGCCCCTTGGGGATGGCGAAAAAGGGCTTGAAAACTGGATTCGCCAATTCTACGCGGACGATTTCGGCGCGAGAAGCGGCGACGAACAATGCGCTATAATGAGAAAAGTAACAGAAAAGTTACGTCCCACGCTGTTTGATAGCGGGAAACGGCAATGGATAGCGGATTATCGGAGAATCAGGGTTGTTGCCGGCAAAGGCGATAATGGCGGTTAGGAGCGACGATAACCTGTACCCCGTTTTCGTCGAAGAAACGGGTTGTATGCCCGATGTTCTGCGGCTTGTCGAGAAAGAGGGCGTAAAACGTGTATATTTTTAGAGCGGGTTGCGCCGCTTCGGAGGGAGACTAATGCACTACGTCGATTATAAAACAATCCTCTCACCGCAAGGCGGTATGAACCTCTATCGCGGCTGTACGCACGGGTGCATGTACTGCGATTCGCGCTCGCGGCGCTACCAAATGAACCACGATTTTGAGGACATAGAGGTCAAGCGCGACGCTCCGCGCATTTTGGAGGAACAACTTGGCCGCAGACGCAAGCCGTGTATGGTGTCCACGGACGCGATGTGCGACCCGTATATCCCGCTTGAAAACGAGCTTTTGATAACGCGCCAATGCTTGGAGCTAATCGAGCGTTACGGTTTCGGGCTTGCCATACAGACAAAATCGGCGCGGATACTGCGCGATTTGGACGTGCTGACGGCGATAAACGGCAAGACAAAATGCGTCGTTGAAATGATGCTCACGATGTTCGATGAGGGCTTATGCCGCATCATCGAGCCGAACGTGTCCGCCACCGCCGAGCGGTTCGCCGCTCTCGAAGCCTTTCGCGACGCGGGAGTGCCGACCGTCGTGTGGCTCTCGCCGTTTCTGCCGTTTATTAACGATACCGAAGAAAACCTGCGCGGCTTGCTTGATTACTGCGTCCGCGCCAAGGTCAGGGCCATTATGTGTTTCGGATTCGGAATGACGCTCCGCGATGGCAACCGCGAGTGTTACTACTCCAAACTCAACGAGAGCTTTCCCGGCTTGAAAGCGCGGTATATAAGGACACTGAAAAAGTCCAATCCTTTATGCGGATTTGGACTTTTTCAGTGTCCTTGTAATAGCAAGCGTTTCAGCGGTAATAAAGCGCACGAACATCCCGCCGAAAACACGCTTAATTCCGGCTACTGTACACGATGCCTGACAGCACGAAAACCACACAGGGCAGAGCCACGCCGTTGCCCCACATCTTGTACTCGGCGGCGTCGGAATGCGGATCTTGTAACCACTTGATTATCTGGTTCCGGCTCTTTGGCTTGCTCGACGTACCTATGATATTGCGGTGAGTCTCACAGACCTCCGTCCAGAAAGCGATGTCCTCCTCGGTGGGTTCGGGCGTTTCAAGCCCCGCGCACCAGTCGGGCGGGAATCCTCGGAGCAGGGCGCATTCCGTCGGGGTGAGCCTTCTGACCACATAGCGGTTCTCCACCACGACGTTTTCGCCGCCGGGGAAATCGCCGCCCGAAGCCTTGAGCGTTCCCGCCTTATTGACCTCGCGGTAGCCGCCGTGCTGGTAGTTCTCGGCGACCACGCGCTCCACGACCGCTTTGCCTTCCTCGACCTGCTGCGACTGCGGGAACTTGTAGCCCGAAGCGCAGAGCGCGCCGACCTTGTCCTGATAGCAGACGGCGTGGTGTTCCACGGCGTTGAGCGTGTAGGCGATATCCTCTTCGGAATACCCGTCTCCACGGTAGGAGGGCGCGAGCCGTTGCCCTCCGGCACGTAGGTCTGCTGCTTCGCGCCCGGCCTGGCCGCGAGGGCGCCTGCCTTGCCGTTCAGGTTGCGCACCTCGTCGCGCTGGTTCTGCGCGAATGCCACGATAGCCATGCCGCCCGCGTTCTTGTTCGGATCGGGTACGGACGTGTCGAGCGTCCTCGCCGTGTCCGCCTCGTAGACGCCGCTGCGCGGGTTTACCGACCTCATCAAGAAGCTGTCCACGGAGCAGATGCCGTAGACCGCCATCGGCACGGAGTTGCCGCCCGCCTCGCTTCTGAGCGTGGGCGCAGTCTCCTCCGAGTAGGCGATGCTCCGCGCCTTTGCTCTTTGCCCGCCCATAGGCGATACGGAGGATTATGACATGCTGTTCGCGGCGCGGGAATAGCGGGGTGATATTATGGCGGCGAAGAAACCTCAAAGCAAGCCTCGCAAGCCGTGGGAGCGGCAGGAGGGCGAGAGTGCCGTCGCCTATGAAGCATTCTCTGTTTACCGCGATTTGGGAACGGATAATCTTATTATCGTAAGCGGCGACGGCGGCACGAAGTTTTTCTATCTGTTCAGCGGCGATAACGTCCGAAGCCGCGAGCTGGTGCAAGGCATTACTGCGGCGGAAATCCTCTTTGACGAGGTTGCCCTCATGGAAGAGGGCTTCGTCAGCCAAGCGGAGGGCAGATGTTCGGTTGACGGCTCTAAGTTTTGATATAACTGCAACCCCGAAAACCCTAACCATTGGTTCAAAAAGGGGTGGATTGATACCAAGGACAAAAAGAACCTGCTCAAACTGCACTTCACAATGGACGACAACCCCGATATGACCGAGCGGGTCAAGCGTCGCTACCACACAATGCACACGGGCGTATTCTACCGCCGCTTTGTCCTCGGAGAGTGGCGCGCCGCCGACGGCTTGATATACGACGGATTCGACGAGAACATTCACACCTACACGGAACTACCGAAAGGCGTTGCGGAGAACCGCCGTTATATCGCGGTTGACTACGGCACGACCAACCCGATGACGTTCCTCGAAATGCTGAACCTCGTGAGTATGGACTTCGACATTCATACGCGCTACTCCGATGAACTGCGCTACAATTCGTTTATGCGTCCGCGAAACACCCGGTCGTCCGGCTTTGCTCTCGGCAATGGGTTCTACAAAGGAGTGTTCCCGAAGAACAAGGGGTCAGACTTCCCGATACTGCGCGGGGAAACTCTTGCGAAGTGGAAAGCCGCCTACGGTGGAAGCGTGGTAGACTTCGGCGCGGGGAAACTACTCAATACAATCATATTGAGGAAGTCCGGCATTTCGGTGTCTGCGTTCAAGCCATATTTTATCGGCGTGTCCGACGACATTCACAAGCAAACGAGCCTTGAAATCACCGCCGAGTTTTTGGAGGACGTGAAGCGCGGGAAACAATACGATACCGTGTTCATATCGTCTGTGTTCAACAGCGTACCGTTTATGCAGGACAGGAAGTATATCGCGACAATCTGCTCCGCGCTATGCTCCCGGCATACCAAACTCGTGTGTTGGACGCAAGCGGAGGGCGGCAGTCAAGTAACGCAAATTAAGCACGGAAACCTTGACAAGAACGCCGTCAAGCAAACGACATTCCTGCTTGAATATGAACCGAACATCGTACTCGGCGACATCATCGCACACCCCAAGGTGCAGAAATTTCACTCCCGGCAGGAGATGATAGAGATATTCGAGCCAGTATTTCACCGCATTGACAGGCTTGAAAACATTCACGATTTTTGGTATCTCGAAGCCAGTCAAGCGAAGCCCGTTGATAAGGACGCGCTGAAAGAAGCCCTTGAATTTGAGTTTGAACTCCCCTACCCGGACGGTACGCGAATGGGTATGAGCGAGAGGGCAAAGGAAGCGTTCGCCGTCCGGCTCGGCTTGACGTTCGACTAAACCGCAAAGGGGGAAATCAAATGAAAGACACCACAATGCCAACCAGTAGGTGGGCGTTCACCGCAGATGTCGCGGACTGCTTCGACGATATGCTTGAACGCAGTATACCGTATTATCACAGTATGCGAGAACTCATCTACGCAATCGGGCGAAACTTCGTAATGCCCGAAACGACCATTGTAGACATCGGTTGCTCCAATGGTCTGAACATCGCGCCGTTCATAGCGAACTTTGGCGCGTGTAACCGATACGCCTTAGTGGACGTGTCAGAGCCTATGCTTGACAAGGTGCGGCAGAAATACGAGAACCTTATCAAGCAAGGAGTGGTAGACGTTCTTAATATGGACGTGACGAAAGACCTCCCGGACTGCTCGACCAGTTTGATAATGTCGGTGCTGTCCTTGCAGTTCACGCCGATTGAATATCGGCAGTCCACAATACAGCGGATATACGATTTGCTCACGCCCGGAGGGGCGTTTATTTTTGTAGAAAAGGTTATCGGCGACACAAGCCAAATCGACAGGCTTTTCATCGATGAGTATTACAACCTCAAAAGCAAAAACGGATATTCGCAGGAAGCCATTGACGCGAAGCGGAAAAGCCTTGAATTTTCCCTTGTGCCAGTCAAGGAGAAGTATAACGCTGATATGTTGTTGCAGAGCGGATTCAAGGCTGTGGAGTGCTTTTGGCGGGCGTTGAACTTTATGGGTTTTATCGCTATAAAATCATAAGTTGAAAAAATGCTCCTTAAAAAAGGAGGGGGAGGTGAATGGCGCGAAAGGAGAGAAATCCCTCTGACGACAACATTTGGCTAAGGCAACCGGGCGAAACCGAAAAAGCGTTTGCGGCGTTCCAATGCTACCTTGATTTAGGGCTTGACCGTACCATTGCAGAAGTAGGTCGAAAGCAGGGCAAAAGTAGGTCACAAATCGACGAGTGGCGCAATCGTTATGACTGGAAAAATCGGGCTTCGGCGTATGATAATTGGCTCGTTTCCTCAAAAGCGAAAAAGACGAGAAAAGAAGTCGAAGCGCGGTATGAACGGCTCGGACGAATGAGCGACCAGTTATTAGGGTTCGGCGCGGCGTTACTCAAAACGGCTGACCCAAGCAAGCTATCTCATAAGGAAGCTATTGACTATATGAAGTTAGCCTTGAACTTTGCCCAAGCGAACCGTGAGATGTTCGCATTGACCGAAGCAGAGCAGACCCGTACAGACGTTGAACTGCTCCGCATTGAAACCACGCAATCAATGGGTAGCGCGGCGGGCGCAACCTCAAACTTCGAGGAAGCCCTTATGACCGTTGCCCCTAATATATGGGACGAGGAAAATGAAAAGGAGGTAAGCGACGATGAGCTTAACGATAGCGAATAATCAAATTGCAGAATTGTCGCTGACCTTGAAACAGCAGAAGTCCCGCAAGCGCGAAGCCGTGCCTTTTGTCTACAAGCCGTTCAGTTACAGGCAGAAGCAAGTGCTGACGTGGTGGAGTCCAAACTCCCCGGTAAAGGACAAGGACGGCATAATCAGCGACGGCGCGATTCGCTCCGGCAAGACGCTTGTGTTCAGTTTGTCGTTTGGATTGTGGGCGATGACGAACTTCAAGGAAATGAACTTCCTCATATGCGGAAAGACAATCGGCGCGTTACGTCGTAACGTCGTTTTGGACTGGTCGCGGCAGATGTCCGCGCACGGGTTCAAGGTAAAGGAGCGGCGCACGGATAGCCTGTTGATAGTCAGCACCGACGAGTACAGCAATTACTTTTATATGTTCGGCGGGTATGACGAGCATAGCCAAGACGTTGTGCAAGGTATCACGGCGGCGGGCGTTCTCTTTGATGAGGTTGCGCTTATGCCCCGGTCGTTCGTAGACCAAGCGGTAGGGCGTTGCTCCGTGGACGGCTCAAAGTTTTGGTTTAACTGCAACCCGGACCACCCCAAGCATTGGTTCAAGGTTGAGTGGATTGACAAGTTGCCGGAGAACAGGCAAGCGGACGACGCGCCGGATAAGCAGTACAAGAACCTCGTGTACGCCCATTTCACAATGGATGATAATCCCTCACTCACGCAACGTGTCAAGGAGCGGTATCGTTCAATGCACACGGGCGTATTCTATCGGCGCTTTGTCCTCGGCTTGTGGTGTGCCGCCGACGGTCTGATATATGACGGCTTCGAGGAGGACGTTCACACCTATACGGAACTACCGAAAGGCGTTGCAGAGAATCGCCGCTATATCGCGGTTGACTATGGAACGTCTAACCCGATGACGTTCCTCGAACTGATTGACGACGGCGATGTCGTTTGGGTTGACCGCGAGTATTACTACTCGTCAAAGGAACACGGGCGGCAAAAGACCGATTCAGAGTACGCAGAGGACTTCGTGATGTTCGCCGAGAACGTAGACACGCTTGATAAGGTGGTGCTTGACCCGTCGGCGGCGAGTTTCAAAACGGAACTTCGCAATCGCGGCTTTCGCGTCAAGGACGCGGATAATGATGTTCGGAACGGAATATCGAAAGTCAGCACGATGTTCGCTCTAAAAAAGCTGATGATTAACAGGCGATGTCGGTATCTCATAAATGAATTGCTTAGTTACATTTGGGACGAGAAAGCCGCCGAGAATGGATTCGAGCGTCCAGTAAAGCAAAATGACCACGCTTGCGACGCGCTTCGCTATGGCATAGCGACGGTGATTTACACCAAGCGTAGATTCGCGAATTAGGAGGAACAGCATTATGGGCATCCTCGTTGCAGACCAAAAGCAAGTCAGATGGGAAAATGCCGCGCCGCAGAGAGATTAAAGCCCGAGTAAATCGGTGTGACTGCCTGTGCCAAGGAGATAGAGTATCATTTTATTTTCTTGCTTTTCGTACACGAGTAGCCAGTCGCCCGCGCCGCCGATATGACATTCGCGGCACCCCGCGTAATTGCCTGTTAGCTTGTGGTCTTTCCAGTTCGGAGGGAGCGGAATGTCTTGGGCTAACTGGTCGATAGTCCAGTCCAACAAGTCCAAGTCAAGCCCCTGCCTTTTGGCAAGTTTGCGGGTTCGTTTGTAGTTGGTGGATGGGAAAACGGTGTATTTAGATTCAATCATCCTCGTCCTCCGCGTCCAACGCCGCACGGAGTTCAGTTGCGTTCTTATAAGTCTTAGCTCCATTTGCGACGGCGGCGTGAGCTTCGGCGCGGTCTTGCTCGAAATTTTGAAGCCAAGCGTACTGCGGCATTGGGCTTGCCACTATGGGAAACGGAACGCGGCGCGTAAGCACCACCTGCGACAAGAGCAAATTATAAAGCTGTGTCGCGGTCATTCCCATTTCTTTTAAGATTGTGTCCGCTTTCGCTTTGACTTCGGGGTCAACGCGGATATTTAAGTTGACTGATTTAGTAGCCATAATAATCACCTCGTGTATAGTATACACGATTTACGCGCAAATGTCAATACTTTGCCGAAAATATTTTATAAATTTTTAGGAGGAGGGATGTCAAATGGCAAAACCAAACCACGCGACAGCGGCGGCAATCCTGCGGCAGATTAAGAACGAAGCCGACGCAAGGCAGGAGTACGAGGGTCTACTCGCAAGTGCGGAACTGTCCCCCGCCGACCAGTCCGCAATCGCCGAGATACAACGCGACGAAGCGAATCACTTGCTGATTTTACAGGCAATGCTCAAACGCTATGACGGCGGCATAAGCGCGAGCGCGGACGGTGCGCTTGCGGCAATTAAGGAGATAGCGGTAGGCATTGAAAACGGCGATTAGGGAGGGAGCAGAGAATGGGAAAGAAAAAGCGAAATACCAATGCCCGTGTCCGGGATAAGCCTGTGAACGCGGCGAACTCCGCGCAATCGCCGCAGACGATTAGACCGTCCGCTGTTCCGGCGGCTCTCACCCTTGACGCGTTCAGCAACCCGCTTGCGAGATTGGGCTTTGATACTCCAAACATCTTAGAATACACGGAGTACAACAAAACCAATTTCACATCGCAGTACAGCACCCTCACAGCGTTGTACCGTGAAAACTGGATAGTGAAGCGGCTCATTGACATCGTAGCCGATGATATGTTGAAGAACTGGTACAGAATCAAGTCACAGCTTGCGCCGGACAGCAAACAGCAAATAGCGCGGTTGGAACGCCAGACCGGGCTACGCTCGAAAATTCTCGACGGATTGAAGTGGGGGCGGCTCTACGGCGGCGCGGCGGCGGTCATCGTAATCGACGGTCACGATGAAATACTCGACCAACCGCTTGATTATGACTTTGTTTTGCCGGGCAGTTTCAAGGGCTTGATTGTCGTTGACCGTTGGAGCGGCATATCGCCTAGCCTTGAAATCGTCGAGGACATCAACGACCCGGATTTCGGCTTGCCGATGTACTACGACATCACGACGGAGAGCTTCGGGTATGGCGTGAGGGTTCACCACTCGCGGATTCTGCGTTTCCTCGGGCGGCGTATGCCGTATATTGAGGAACTCGCGGAAACGTATTGGGGAACGTCGGAAATTGAACACGTCTACGAGGAAATCAAGAAGTACGACAACACCAGTTACAACATCGCGAGTTTGGTGTACTCGGCGAACCTCAAAGTCTACACAATGGAGGGCTTCGAGCAACTGGGAACGCTGAACCCCGCCGCGCTCCACGACCTTTACAACACGCTCACGATGATGAACTGGATGAGGTCGTCGCAGGGTATGCAGATAATCGGCGAGAAAGACCAGTTCGCTACGCACCAGTACACCTTTTCGGGGCTGTCGGACATCTACGAGATGTTCATGCTCGATGTTTCGGGCGCGTCCGCAATCCCGGTGACAAAGCTGTTCGGGCGTTCCCCGGCGGGAATGAACGCCACGGGCGAGAGCGATATGATGAACTACTACGACGGCATAGAAGAACAGCAGGAAGCGACGCTTCGTCCGATACTGGATAAGCTGCTGCCGATTTTGTGCCTGTCGGAATTCGGGGCGATACCCGACGACCTCGAATTTGAGTTTGAGCCTGTGCGCCGCCCGTCGGAGGAAGAACGCAAGAATATCCTCACGCAGACGACCACGGCGATTGTGTCCTCGTTCAACGCGGGGATTATCTCGCAATCAATCGCGCTGAAAGAACTGCGCGAGTCCGCGAGGGCGACGGGCATGTGGAACAACATCACCGACGAGGACATTGAGCGGGCTGATACAGACTTCGGCGTTGGCGGCGAAGCCCCCGACATTATGCGCTTTACCGAGAACAGCGGCGAAACCGCCGAAGCGGAGGAACGCCACGAGAGCGCGGAGGGTGAGGGCGTATGAGCGTGAACCCGAACAAGCCGCTCGAAACGCGGTTCACCCATACACTCAACCAGCTTTTGCGTCGTATCGAGCGCGGGCTTGCAAATGCGAAAACCCCGCGTGAAGCTATCCGCTTACTGGAACGCTACGCCGAATCGCCCGAATACAAGGAGTGGTGCGACAGCCTTGCGCTGAATATCACCACGCAGGTCAATAAAGGCGTAAGCAAGACATGGCGGGAAGCGGCACAAAAGGCGGGACGCGGGAGCGAGATATACGACCGCATACGGAGCGAACTGTACAACGAGAAGAATTATCAGTTCATTCTGAAAGTCAAACAGAACGCCGCACTCATTCGGACGTTCCCGCTTGAAACCGCCAAGGCGTTAAACGAACACGTCGCGGAGGAAGCCATACGGGGCAGACGGAGCGAGGACATTCTGCGCGACCTTATGCGTCGATACCCCGAAACGGCAAAGGGTCGGCTCACGCTGATAGCGCGGACGGAGGTCAGCAAAACGCAGACCGCGCTTGTGCAATCGCGGGCGCAGTCGCTCGGCTTGGACTGGTATGTATGGCGCACGTCGGAGGACGCAAGGGTGCGAACCTCGCACAGCGACATGGAGGGCGTTCTCGTCAAATGGAGCGACCCGCCAAGCCCCGAAGCCCTGTTTCCGCAAGACGGCGTGAAGCCCTACGGTAACTATCACGCGGGCGACACGTTTAACTGCCGCTGCTACCCCGAACCCGTCGTCAATATCGACTATGTTGACTTCCCCGCAAAGGTTTACGCGGGCGGCTCGATAACCAGTATGACCCGCAAAAGGTTTGAAGAAATTGCATAAAGGAGGGGAACGCCTATGAGGGCGTATTACGCGACAAAGCTGTCGCCCAATATGTCGAGAATGCCGAACGGTTTCTTGATATGCAAGAACGTGCCAATCGCCCGCACGGGCGAGCAGGAGTATCTTGGCGGCGAGTGCGGCTTTGCCGAACGCGAGGACGAACTAATCAGCGTCGTTCGCGTGGAAAACGAAGTGTTCAGCCCGGAAACGCTCGCGTCCTTTGAGGGCGCGATTTTTTGTGACGAACACCCGCAAAGCGACATTACCACGCAGAACGTGCAGTACTTGCAGCGGGGCTTTGTAAAGGACGTTCGGCGCGGCACGGGCGAGGACGCTGACAAAATCCTCGCGGACATCATTGTGACCGACCCAATCACCATAGCGGCGATTGAGGACGGCAAGCGCGAAATTTCGTGCGGATATAAGTGCGACTACGAGCAATCGGAGGACGGCACGATGTATCAGCGCAACATTCGCGGGAACTACGTTGCTCTCGTTGATTCCGGCAGAGCCGGGAAAGACGTTGCAATAAAAGACCACTCAATAATTGAAACTCGAAAGGAGAATGTCAAAATGGCAAAGAAAGCAGGAACCACCAAGCCGCAGGGCTTACTGGCAAAGTTTTTCGGTGTCCTCACGAACGACGCAGACCCGGAAGTCGTGAGTGAAATCGTCGAGGGACTTGTCGGCGCGGCAGACGAGGAAGCGGAAACCGAAAAGAAAGCGGAGGACGCAAAGGACGAGACCCGAGCCGGGTTGGCAGGCGCGGAGGAAGCCCCAAAATCCGAAGCAAAGGACGAAGGCGACGAGCCGCCGCTGTGGGCAAAGGCGATTATGGAACGCCTTGACCATATCGAAGCGGCAAGCCGACCGAAAGACGAGAACGCCCTTGAAGCGTTGGAGCAGGAAATCACAGCGGAGGGCGAAGTCACGAAGCCCGCAGAAGAAATAGACGAGGAAGAGACCGCTGACGAGGACGCTCCCAAGTCCGAAAGCGTCCCACGAAGCCGTCCGCAAGGCTATCCGGGACGCGAAAAAGGTTGTGGCGGGTATCAAGGACGCGAAAACCCGCAAGACGGTCGCCGACAGCATGGCGAAGCTCATTCGCCAAAGCTACGGCATTAAGCCGTCCACGCCCAAAGGCAGCTATGCGGCAATCAACGCCGTGAAGTCGCGCCAAGCGGCAAAGACCCGCGACAGCGCGGGCGCAAGCAAGGTCAGTATGGAAGCGCGGCAGAAAGCGTATGACGCTCGCAACCCGCACATCAAGAAAGGTTAAAGGAGGAAATCACAATGCCCGGTAAAGCAATCGGAAAATCTCTCAATCACGACTTCGCGGGGAACTTCGCACGGAACCCCGACCTCATCGCCGTAACGCGCCCGAACAACGGCGCAACGCCCATTATGTTCGGCTCGCCGCTTATGGCTGACACAAGCGGCGGCGTTACCCTTATCGCCGCTGCATTCAGCGCAGACAAATTTGTCGGTATCGCGGGGAGCATATCACATTGACCAGCGGGGCCTTTTTTCGTTGGCGGAAAAATATTCTGCATATTTTCAAAATACCTATTGACAAAACGCGCATTAAATGATATGCTAATATCATCAAAGGAACGGAGGGTGCCAAGTGACTGCAAAAGAACTTGAAAAGAAAATTATAGCGGCGGGCTACAAATTCGCTCGGATGAACGGCGGCTCGCATAAGCAGTATAAAGCACCCCGACCGCCCGGAACTGATAAGCATTCCGTTTCACGGAAGCCGCGATTTGAAACCCGGAACCTTGAATCAAATTCTAAAACAAGCGGGGCTGAAATAAGCCCCGCAATACGGGAGGTAACATTATGTTGAGCAATTATCCGGCAGTATTTCTGAAAGACGACGCAAACGACGGCTACGTTGTGAACTTCCCCGATTTTGCGAGTCTTACGACCGAGGGGGACACTCTCGACGAAGCTATCGCAATGGCGATTGACGCGCTCGCACTCCGCGTGTTCTACGCCGACATCGACGGTTACGACTTGCCCAAACCGTCTGATATAAAAGCGGTGAACGTGGAAGCCGTTCAAGCCGAATGCGAAATGCAGGGCTGTGAAGCGTTCGTGAACATTGTCAGCGTAAACGCGGAGGAATATGCAAAGGCACACCTTGTCAAATATGTCCGCAAAAACGTGACGATTCCCGATTGGCTCGAACAGCGGGCGAAAGAAAAGCACATCAATTTTTCGCTTGCCTTGCAGCAATCGCTCGCGTCGCAACTTGGTGTACCATTGAAATAAAGGCGAAAAAAGCCAAGTTTTTGGCAAGTTGTAAAAAGAATTGCCCAAGAAAATAAAAAAGGGTTCATTGAGGAACGAAACCAGTTAAACTTACAGCAATTCCACAAATTAACGACAGTAGCCAGCGCACTCGAACCAGCCAAGAATATCATTGACACCAACCGTAGCGAAAGCATCGGGAATAGCGGCAAGTAACGCATCGACTGTACGTGCCTTGATCATACGTGAATATGCTTTGATTCTGCTCCACATCTGTTCAATCGGATTAAAATCAGGACTGTATGGCGGCAGATATAATATGCCTGCTCCTGCTGAATGAATCAATTCTGCGACTCCTCCGACCTTGTGGCAAGGCAGGTTATCTAAAACCGCAATATCTCCCGGATGCAGTGACGGAACAAGAAAATCCTTAAGATATTCCTTGAGTTTATCACGGTTCACAGCGCCTGGAAAGATCAGAGGAACAGTTGTAGCGTCCGCTCTTACAGAGGATAGGATTGTAATTGGCTGTCCTTTGTTCAAGGGAATCGCATCATTTGCGCGGTTTCCCTGCCGGGCTCTGGCATACCGGCGGGACATATTGATATGGACACCGCTTTCCTCCAGAAACACAGACTTTAACGGGTCTGTCTGCACCTGGCTGTCTTGCCGGGTTTCTCGTTTTTCCACAACATCCGGGCCGTCCCGCCCACTGGCACGTATCGTCTTTTTTTGAAACGAAAACCAAGTTTATTGCGGACTATAGCACTGACTGCGGAAATCCCAATGGGCAGATTCATCTTGTCTTTAGCTTCACTCAAAGTGATATCCGGCTGGGCAGTTATCACCGAACGCATTTCTTCAGGCTGATTTTTGTCTAAGGCTGGCTTTCTGCCGCGCAGATGCGTTTTGGGAGTGATGCTTCCGGTTTCACGATTCAGTTTGAGAAGGCGGTATACCGCTAATTCTTCTACATCAAATGCCCTGCATATTTCGGATGTTTTTCATCCATTTTTGTGCGCTGTTACAATCTTTTTTCGTGCTTCTATATGTATCATTTGCTTCACCCTGTCGTTTTGGGTTCCATTATATTCATATATCCTTATTTTTTGGAATTGCTATCGGGGCGCTTACATCACGGTTAACGAAAGATATATCATCTATAGAGTGAACTGATCGGAGGAATATCGCCCATGAAACGTACTCCGATACTCTTACTGCTCTTAACATTTTTACACGCCATGCCGGGCTGCGCCGTACCAGGCAATGCCGTATACGATGCGACCGGCGCGGCCGGCATGGAGACCGCTTCCGCCCCGAGCCAGGGCAGGCACTGACACAGACTGCCGGTCACAGGATCACCCATCCGCCAAAAGCAGGGTTACGGATGGACGGTTATGACGCGGATAGGATCGAATACGGCGTCACGGAGCCGCGCCGCCTGTACTTCGCAGGGGTTCGTTTCCTGCCGGGTATGGACGACGCGGCGGTGGAAGGGGGAGCCGACTGGACTGACGGCGTCGCCGGAAGCGCGATTCGTGTTCATTTCACACAGGCCGCTCCCGAAGTGACGGCAGGTACGGTGACAGGGCCGTTCATAAGCTTCCGGTACGATAAGGCGGCAGACGCTGTCAGCGAGTTCCGGAAGGAACCTTACAGCTATCAGGATCCGGAAACCGGCGCGACCGGTGAATACGTCTCTGACTACACGCAAGAGGACGCGCTCACCGCCGGACGTGTATTCTACGATATGATGCGGGAATTTGAGACCTATCTCGCGGAAGAGGGCTAAAGTGAAAATTCATCTTATCATCATGATATGCTTATTTTGGAACTGATTTTAATAAGGTACCGTCTTCCCCGAAGTCCGCGCCGGAACCTTGGGAGGAAGCAGGGTGAAAATCCTTGTCCGGATCCGGGCCGGGATCCCCGCCGGGGGATAAGCCTAAGTTCCGGCTAAGCTCCCGCAGCCGGTTCAGAATGCGCCTAGCTTCTTCCCCCTGCGCCGGAGTAGGGCGGAAGTCATTCCGCCTCGTCACGGAACTGATACTGCAAGGAACCATCCGCGCCGTTCCGCCCTCCTGCGGCAGGCCGTCACGGAACAGAAAAGTCTGTTGAAAAATCGCCGTATCCTTATCCGCCGGGTTCCTGTTGGCTCCGAAGCAGAAGTTGCCAAGGCTGTATACAATATATTTCCCATGGTATTCCTCCACGCCCTGCAAGACATGCGGATGATGGCCGATGACCAGATCCGCCCCCCAGTCAATGCACTTACGCCCCAAGACAGTCTGGTATTCTTCCGGCTGATAAGCCCCCTCCGTTCCCCAGTGGCAACAGGCCAGAATCAGGTCTGCCCCCTGCTCTTTCAGCTGTTCGATCCCGTCTTTCAGAAACTTCTCCACTCCCGCGCCTTGGGAAGCTTCGTTGACGGAAACGAAACCGATCCGCAGCCCTTTCGTCTCATATACGCCAAGCGTGGTATCGTAAGCGTAGACGATCCCCGCTTTTTCCAGAGCCGCTCCGGTATCCCGGCTCCCGGCCTCCCCGTAATCCAGGCGGTGATTGTTTCCCATGCTCACCCCCTCCACGCTTCCCGCCGTCAGGATGGAAACATAGTCCGGACTGCCCTTGATATGATAGGTGCGCCCCTCCGCCGCTTCCTCTGAAAAAGTCAGCACTCCTTCCAGATTCACGATGGTAAAATCATCCGCTTCAAAAATATCCCTTACATGTTCCAGGAAATACTCCGGCCTCCGCTCCCGGTCATAGGACTGCCGGAAAGAATAAGCGTAATCCTGCCCCTCGTAATTCCCCATTGAGACATCCCCCGCAGCCGAAATCGTTATGGCCACCACCCCGTCCGCCGGCAGGCCGACGGCTTCTTCCCGCCCGGCAGTCCCCGGTATGATTTCCTCAGACGCGTTATCTTTCCCGACAGCTTCCGGTACGGCTTGCGCGGGCGCGCTTTCCTGCCCGGGGACTCCCCATACGGCTCCGTCCGCCGCGAAAGCCTCCTGTAAGCCATCGGACGAATCCGCCTTTACAGGGGACACCGTCACGCCCACGTCGTCCCCGCAGCCGCTCAGCAGCCCCGCAAACACCCAGAAACCTGCCAGAAAGATCTGTCTCCGCCCCTTTTTGCCCATTCCCGCTCCTCTGACGTCCGCTCCCGCCCATACGCCGACTGACTTCCCTGTCTGATGGTAGGATCGTACCATAGACCCGGGAGAGAACGCAACTGGTTTTCGGTCTTATTTTTCTTTGATTTTCCTTTTCCACTTCACTGGTCTGCTCATCCGATTTTCATCCGTTTCCGGACATCATCCCGCCATTTCTGTCCATGCGCTTGACGCCTTCCCGCGCCGCGCTTATGCTGTTTATGCTTAGGAAAGATAAGAAAAAGGAGGTGATTCCAATGGACGATACCTGCCGCTGACACGCTCTGCGCAGCAAATTTCCCGTAGGAAAGGAACAGAGAAACAACCAGAAAGCACAGCTCAAAATGAGCGGAAAGGAAACTCATGATCAGGAAAAACTTTCAAAAGGCAGCGTCTATTCTGTTGTCCATCATTTTACTGTTCTCTTGTGGACTCCCTTCATTTGCCACCAGTGTTCCTAATACCGACGATCATGCGCCAATGATTGGTGAAATCAGCGACAATCTTGAAAAGCCGGCCTATATCACTCAGAAAGAATCCGTAGCGTTTTCTTATTATCTTGAAAAAATGGACTCCTGGTCTAACATCGGTATCATGAGAGGAAGTGCCAATGAGTACGAAGCCGTTTTGTCACTTTCACAGGTTCCACAAGATACTTCAACATATTGCGGATTCGCTGCGGTAAAGAGCGTATTGACTTATAAAGCAGTTCATTTAACGCAAACACAGGCAAACATAAAGACGCAGGCTGAAACTCTTTGCAATGATACCGGAGAGGACAGCTTACCTTGGTACATCGGCAACGGCACCAGTTACTCCACTAATTTCTTTCCTGCCGCTGCGGTATTGAACTACTATCTTGGGTACCATTACTATACGCCTTTCGGTCCTTGGAGCAGTGCAATGACAACTTCTAGTATTGAAGCAAAAATTGTTTATGACATAGATCAAAGTCTTCCTGTTCTTGTGTGTGGTGTAAGCGGCCCGAATAGTGCGGCAAGTCATATGCCCAACTATCCCAATTCAAACAAAAGTCATTGGCTTGTTGTAAAGGGATATTCTGATTATGGCGATACCATCGTGATTGCTGATCCAGCGAAAAGCAGCGCTGTATCTTGGTCAAGTAACATTTCAGCCGTGTATACCGTTTCAATAGGTAAAATTACGGATTACGCCAATGCAACAGGCGCTTCCGGATATTCCGCGAGGGGCTTGATATGGTAAAGACTTCTTGCCGCACCGCGTTTCTCGGTCTGGCTGCGGGGCTGCTGCCGGCTCTTCTGCTCCTCACCGCCTGTTCGGCAGGTGGTGGCGGGTTTCTGTCCGGAAGCCGGGCCGCGCCGGACATTCCAAAGGAACCCGGCGGCGATATGCCATTTGACGATATGTCGTTTCATGATGCGACCGCGCCGTTTGATGATGCGCCGGTATACCATGTTCCGACCAAAGAAATTGGGGAATCAAATGACATAAGCCTCAAAGATATTTTTGTGCCTAGCGCCAAAGACGGCAGAACCGCCGCGATTCTGGCCCTTATCGACAGCGACAGGCTGCTCATGCAGGTCGATGCCAGCGACGACGCGTCCCACCCGGGGAGTCCGTGGAGCGATTTGTATCTCTACTCCATTTCGGCCCAGACCTGGGACGGCCCGTTAAACGCCAACAAGAATCTCCTGTACCTTCCGTTGTATGCCGACACGGACTGCGTCATTGCCGAAACCACCACCGAACCCATGGTATGGAGAGATGGAACACTTGTGTTCATCGACCTGGCGTCAAAATCAGAAAAAATCATCTTTGAATATGACAAAGGCGACGGGAATCTAACAGGTACGCACCCCAATTCCATAGCGGTGTTTGAGGGCAGGATTTATTTCGACGACTTTGTTCCGGGAAACACGGCGTCAGCTTTATACGTCTATGACATCGCCACGGAAACGGTTGACACCGTGACGCAAGACGCAATGAACCCGATTGTGTTCCGGAATCAAGTGTGGTACTTTTCGCCGGACGAGAACGGGGAATATCGTATTCTGACCACCGGCAATCGTTCCGAGGTTCTGAAAAACGATTTCCAGATAGGCCAGCTCGGCGTGTCCGGCGACCTTCTTTTTACCACGCGGGGCATGGGAAAAGACGCGGCGCTAGGCACCTCTCTGGTTGGCATTTTTGAGTGGAACGCGGATAAGCCCCTTCTGGAATCCCGGAAGGGCAATATCATCTTCGGCCTGCAAGTATCCGATCTGTTTGTGGCCTGGGAAACCTCTATGCCGCACCAAGCGCCTTGCGTATACGATGTTTCGGAGAACGTCATCCTGGAATTTCACGACTTTCCTTTCTCAGACGGAACATTCTGGCTTTGCGAGGAAACCGGGCTTGTGTCACTGAAAGAAGTGACCGCCGACGGAACTCTTACGGGCAGGGAAAGACATGGTCTGTTCACGAAGAAATGACAAGAAAGGCCGCCCTCACATAGTGCTTGGCGAAGCTGTAAATATCTTGGCAGAATTCGCGGATAGTCACCCCGCTGCCGTTGTGGTAAGCATGGAATTCTTTGTAAACCTCGTTCTTTTTCGGAATCCTGCCAAGTTTCATCGTGAGGTAGTCGCGGAAGAAATCGTCCGGCAACTCGCTTTGATGCTCGCAAGCAAAGAGCAGTTCCGTCGGCCGCCAGATGTTGTTGTAGACATCGGCTTGCGTGGCGGAGTCCAAGCCTATCAGCAGATGGTTGCGGATGAGGTCGGAATCCTTCAAATCCATGCCGGTAGAATTCAGGCTCTCAAAAATAGCCTGCGGGTCGTCATACATATCCTTTCACCTCGGATTTTGTATGAGATATTCAGCCTTTACCTCGATCATCATGCAAGACTGCGATTCCGTTGAATCTGAACCAGTCCATGCCCTCGTCCTGTGCCGCAATCTCGATTTGCGTATGAGCCTTCATCTGCGCCGAGACATTTTTCTTTACGCTCGTGGAGATGTATAGACTGCCGTCAATCAGAGCCACCGCTCCGAACGGACGAACGTGAGGATTACCCTTGCCGTCAACTGTCGAGAGCCAAAATGTCCTGCCTTTCAAGAATTCGTGTACATCGTTTACTGTTTTCATAACCCGTCTCCTTTTAATTGCTATTTTTTAGCTATGATTTTAATCTTGGCAATTTTGTTCCTTTCATATTAACGCCCAGTATTGCAGCACCTAGAAGAAGTGCTCCGCCAATATAGGGAGCCGCTGTTTTAATTGCATTTATCAAAAACGCCTTGTTTTCAGTATCTTTTGCAGAAATTCTATCAGCGACTTCAAGCATTTTATCGGTGATATTTGCCCTTTCTTCGGCACTAATATCATCTTTTTGAAGAAGGTCATTCAAGCTATCCAATATCTGCTTGTACGCTTTAACCGCGTCTTTTTGACTTTCATCATTCGATTTTAAGACGTTGTCGCATATGGAATTCAACTGACCAATCATACTTGTCGCAAAATTTGCGTATTCAGGAAATTGCTCTATTATTTTGAACGCCACATCTTTATCCATATTAGGGATAAGCGAGACGAACTCGACGATTTTTTCCTTTGACAGGTTTCTAAAGCTCTCGATGTTAAGCGCTTTTTTTACCTGCGTTTCTGAAACTAAATTTTGCATATTCAAATTTCCTCCTGTTCGCCAAATAGCATATTTAACATATTTGCTTGATGCACCTGTATATCCTCAAAAGTCCATTCTTGCCCAGCGTCACGGATTCCCTGATTGTCCTTGCACATCTGCATCATTATCATGAACTTTATGGACGCCACGCTAACCTGCTTGATTTTGCCGGAAGCGTCCAAATAGTGGTCAAGTTTTGCTTTCGGACTCCAGTCAGAGCCGGAACTGTTGGCTTCGCTGCCTATCATGGCGTAATTGCCTAAGCAGTTGATTTGCGCTTCGGTCAGGTCGCTGCCGTCCTTGTTTATAAGATTCCGCGCGTAGTAATGCTCTAAGCTCCTGCGAGTTCTTGAAAAATAGAACTGTTCAAAAACCTTCAATCCAAAATCGCCACAACCAAGCGAGACGAAAAATTCTCTTCTGTCGCGGCTGCCTTCTTTTGTTTTCTCACCACGAAGCTCGTCCGCGTATTTCTTCCACAGCTTATAGTCGAGATAATTGAACATGAACAGCGGTATGCCCTTTGATTTTTCTGCGCCATTTCCATAAATGTCGGCAAAATCCAATGTATCGTTATATGCAGTAATGTCAAGCGCGTTGTGCTTAAGAACAGCATTGTCAAAACTGCCGGGTCTCGGTGTATTAATCTCGTTGAGGTTCTCAGCCACCAAGTAAACATCCTTGAAGTATTTATCCGCCAAGCTCGACAGGAAGGAGCAGTAATTGCCAATATCCCAGTCACTGTCGTTAAACAGATAGAGCAGGCAATAGAAGAGATAATTCTTCCTTTGGCGAGCCGTGAACGACACCTCAAACATTGACAGCAACTGCACAATCTTATGTTGGGCATCGCTTTCGCCGTCAAGATTTTTTAGATATTCTTTCTTTTTGTTTTCCTTTTCCCACCTTCCCCAACGCTGTAGTTTCCACGGATTATTCTCAACCGTATCATCTTCGTTGGAATGATGAACGATATAGTTATCCAGCAGATATTTTGCCATCAGCAGATTGAATCCGAAATTCTTAACAAACGCCTCGCTCAGCAAGTCCTCCGCCTGCACTTTGTCAAATTCACGTAGCAGTTCTTTATCATCAAGGTTAAAACTTGTGGGATCGAAGCCAGCCTTGTCCATGCGCGTGAGTTTTAGCACAATGAGCAGGAAATTGGAGAAATCGATAATCGGCTGAAAAGTGTCGATTTTTTCATCTTCATCCTTCAGTCGCTCTCCTCTGCTGCAACCAATCAGATCGCTGATTTTCAGCTTGTTCGTGCTGTCAGCGACAGCCGGCAAAGAATCAAAATCTAAAATGGAACCGAAATCACATAAATTCTCCCCAAAAATCTGGACGGCGCTATCACGGTCGCTTGCATACTTTTGTTGGATGTAAGCGTTCATCTCGCTGCAGTTCTCCCACAGACGGTTGAATTTCGCTTTGTCCGCGTCATCACTCAACCTTTCTATAAGACGCGCCTTGATGATTTCGTGCTTTTCGAGCTGCTCACCGCGTGAGTTCATGATCTCAAAATAATGGTTCAGGTCGATGTCCTTCGGAACTTGGTAGTGGATAAGGTGGACACCATCCTGAAAATACATCTTGAATTTGTCAAGGCAGGATTCCGGCACTATCTCGCCGATGGCATCTTTCGCAAATTTGTATCCCCGTACAATGCCGATGTCTTTTTCGTCAACCCTGTAGGTGTCATCGTGGATGCTGATAATTGTGCTGTTCGATTTTTTTCGGGCGCGGTATGTCAGCCTGTTTTGGAGCGATATGCCGAGTGCGCCAAGGACAAGGTTAATCGTGGTCAAACGCTGTTGCCCGTCAATCACCTCATAGACTTGGTCGCCTTTATGGAAGGATACAAGCGTTCCAATAAAATACGTCGGCTTCTTGGCTGCAAAAGCGTCATAGACATCTTGAATCAGCGCGGAAATCTCGTCCTTTTCCCACGCATAGTTTCGTTGATAAATCGGCACCTCGTATGTCGCTTTGTCACCGTTATAGATGTCGGCGATGGACATCTCTCCCAGTGGTAGGGTTTTCGTCTTCATCACTTTCCCTCCCAAAAACTGTGTTTTTTAAAGTGGTAAAGGTAGTGCGGATAAATGCCATCTTCGTCCGGCTCATCGGAATAGCCTTTTTTTGCGGGATCTGCTATATCTCCATTCTGCAAAGTGTTCACTTTATCGGAAAGCGTAGAAAGTAACACAACAGGCGAATCCGCTTCCGTGATAATCTTGTATATGTTAAACGAATTCTTGACGCCGTTGCCCATAATGAAGTTTTGCGCTGCCAGCCAGCCAACGTTATAATACTGCGCCCTGAGCGAGTAAGCCCAGACAAAAGCGAACACCACAAACTGATTTAACAGGTCTGTATCCGTCTTGGACGGCCGTTCTGGACAGAACCTATCAACATACAGCAATATAGCGGTATCGAGCAACAGGCGTGTGATTCGGTTGCCCACACCGTTTCTATAGGTTCGAAGGTTAAGCGTTTTTACGATAGCATTGTCATTAATGTAATAACCCTCGTATTTGTCGTTGTTTTGAATATCCTTTAGGATGTCAAAGTAATGCCTTGCATAATCAAAGAAGGGCTTACCCGCTACAATTGGCGTGTCCAACTGAAATGGCTTTAGGTTTCGTATGCCCGACACAAATGGCATAGCGGAGTTGTTGACCATATCGGCGTAGGAGAACGCCCCTTTGTAAAACTGTGCGTAAGGGAAGTTATCCTGTCTGGTAATCCCCTTGAACTTATGGATATTATGTTCAGTTAACTCCCACGCCTTGTTGCCCCTTGTCCACTCTTTCACACGGTACAGATAATCGCTGAACAGAGCAGAAAGCTCTTTCTGGTCTAAGTCCTCCCAATCTTTGACGACCTTTTCCGTTGCAGTGACATTTAAGTTGTTCATTTCTCGAAGGTGGTAAGCTTTCAGCAGGTCGTGTGGGTAGAGCTTCTTGCCACGAGCGTTTTGCGAGTCAAAGAACTGAAACGCCTCGGACAGGTCGTCGGTAATGACCACGATTAACTCGCAGTTGTTCTCAATGTATTCCAAAAGTTCACGCCTGTCTCTGTCGTCAATGATGTTGTTTGCACGTCGCTCCAAAATGCGATAATTGCTCGGTATGTTGCGAGTGTTATAGGGATGATCGGCGAGGGGCTGTTCCAAAAAGCGAATAGGTGCAGCGCCAAAAGCCTTTAAGAGCAGCGAAAAGGTGATGGTTCGCTGCTGACCGTCAACGATGTCATATTGCCCGTTATGTTGATGGAGGATGAGCGTCCCTACTCGGTAGGTCTCTTTGTTATCATTTTTGGCATCGACAATGTCATCCAACAATTGAATGGCATTCTTTGCTGTCCACTTGTAGTGTCTCTGATAATCAGGTATCACCAGATTCACATCGGTGACGGCATTGCCGTCCCTGTCCTGCGTAATTGTGTCGTGCAACAGCAAGTCGCCTATTTTAGTTATTGCAAGTTTCAAGCGAGTAGCCATATGGCTCATTCCTCCTGTTGATTGACATTTTATTCTTCGCTGCCACCCGGTTTCAGCTTCTTCTGCATATCCCGCAGCGTACCAAGATATGCTTTCTCCACATCCGTCAGATCATCAGGCAGAGCGGCGCGACAGGCGGCTTAACGGACAAGCGAAAATCGCTCGTCCGCGCCGGGGGATTGGGGGCGGTAGCCCCCAACGAGCCGT
>JAISOV010000001.1 GCA_031275405.1 Clostridium sp.
ATCATTGCTTCTTGTAATAGACCTTTGATTACAAGCAGCCGTCATTGCTTCTTGTAATAGACCTTTGATTACAAGCAGCCGTCATTGCTTCTTGTAATAGACCTTTGATTACAAGCAGCCGTCATTGCTTCTTGTAATAGATCTTTGATTACAAGCAGCCGTCATTGCTTCTTGTAATAGATCTTTGATTACAAGCAGCCGTTATGATGGCTTCTTGTAATAGAACTCCTCCTCCGGCAGTTTTCCGCCCACCGCTTCCGGATTCTGGTCATACAGCACCTGTAGATAGCCTCTCAGCGCCTGCTCCATCGCTTCGCCGTCCAGATAGGCAAGATTGCACTTGGGGATCGCTTCCTTCGCGAGGGCGGCATCCCCAAGGATGCCCGCCGCAGTCACCAGAACGGCGCCTTTTTCCGGATCCCTGTTGATTTCTTGTATGCTGGCTTCATGCTCTTCCAGAAACAGCCTGACCTGTTCTTCCCGCTGCTCCAGAACTTCGCCGCGCACGATCGTCACGCCCGTCAGCAGACTGCTGTCCGGCTGCACTTTTTCCCATTCTTTGTTCATATCCAGCACTACCGACAAGGTATCGTTCTGGGCGCAGGCCACCGTAACGAAAGGCTGGGGAAGCAGGCCGATACTTTGAGGATCCGCTTTCAGCAGGGCCGCCACTTCGGCGGGTTCCGACTTATATTCCAGGTCATAGTCTGTAGCTTTCAGGCCGTTTTGCTCTAAAATATACCGCAGGACGTAATCCGGCACGGTTCCTTTGCCGGTCAGATAAATCGTCTTGCGGGCAAGGTCGGCGGGAGAACGTATCTGTGTATCCGCAGATACCATATATAAGACACCCAAGGTATTCACATCTATGACACGGACGCCTCCGTCCGTCCTCTGGTAGAGTACTGCGGCCAGATTTGCCGGAACCAGCGCAATGTCGAGATCTTTCTTGACCATCAGGGCAAGCAGTTCATCTGCCGCCGTCACCATCTGAAACTCATAACGGGAATCCGCCTGTGCTTCCAGTACCAGCAGGCCCATGGAAGTCGGTCCTTTTAAGGAGCCGATCCGTAACGGTATCTCCGGCGGCGTTTCTGTCTCCGCTGTCTCCAGCGACAGCGCCGGCGGTATTTCTGTCTCCGCTGTCTCCGCTGTCTCCGGCGGCTGCACATGCGACTGCGCAGACGATACCGTTTCCGCAGCCTTGTTTTTTTCCTGTCCGACCTCCGTCCTGGCACAGCCCGGCAAAGAAAAAAATACCAGGAATACCATGCTCAAGACCATCCTGGCCGGACTGATCTTGCTCAAGGCCAACGTGGCCCCGACTACCTTGGCCTTAGCCATCTCTAGTAGGATCAAAAATATTTTTTTCACCTTAACACCATAACTTTCCATCATATTTTCAGAAACAAAGCCAATACTAGTACTAAGATAAGTGCTGACAAACACGGACTACGATATGAAATTTTCAAAGCGCCTTTTTCAGAAAGAGCTGCTTTCCAACGGATCAGAAGCCGGAAAATTTTATTCGGGATAAGTGGGCGTCACCACTTATCTTAAAAAAACAGAAAGCTTTCCGCTACAACAGAAACTACGGATAAGACGAAACCAAAAAACAAGAAATTTTTCGGAGGTGAATGAAAATGGCAAGTAACAGCAACAGCAATAAAGTAGAAGTTCCGGAAGCAAAGGCAGCCATGGACCGTTTCAAAACTGAGGTTGCTTCCGAGCTTGGCGTGAACTTAAAAGAAGGCTACAACGGCGATCTGACTTCCCGTGAAGCCGGTTCCATCGGCGGTGAAATGGTACGCCGGATGATCCAGAAACAGGAAGAACAGATGAAGTAAACTTCTGCGAACAAGCCCTTTACGCAGTAAAGCTCCACACGGCAAGATTTTACGCGGCAAAGCTCCACACAGTAAGATTTTACGCGGCAAAATTGTTCCCTTTAGAAGTGACAGAGGGCCAGGGATGTTTCCCTGGCCCTTTGCCATTCGTTTCTCTACGTTCCTAGGAAAACCAGAGTTTCTGAAACCACAATTTTTAGGACACGCTGCCCTCGCAATTTTGCGCGGGCAGCCGCACATGCCCCTATCCGCGCATTCCCGTACAGGGGCATTCCTTCGTTCGCGGGAGATAGCTTCCCGCTGAACAGGAACGAGACTGCCGCCATTTCCGTTACACAGGCCTAACGAAAGGTCTTTCTCCCGACTGCCGCCGTTCCCGCCAATGCCATAACTCCCAGCACCGCAAGGAAGAGAACAGAGGTATCGCCCGTCTTAGGAGAGGTGATACCAGGTTTTGCAGGAGCGCCTACCTCCTCTTCCGCGGTAGCTTCTTCTCCGTACACAAACGCCACCGGGGAAAGCGACGAGAACGTAACCGTCACTGTGCCGTTTCCTACCCTGTCCGGAGTGATGTTTTCCCATTGCCCGGCCTTCACCTGATGCAGAACCAGGATGTTGTCCCCCGCCCGGATATTATTCAAGTTGAAGGTGATCGTTACTAATCCGGAAACATAGCCGACTACTTGGACATTGGCGTACGCGAAAGGCTGCTGTGCCAGACCCAGTGATGCCGCATACTCTTTCAGCCCTGCCTGCTCATCGGCTGTCATGGCGTTTACCACCGCTGTCCCCGTGGTATTGCCGAATTTCGCCTTCTCCCAGGTGGAAACTACTGCGTCAAAATCCGCCTTGCTGTCCCCCGTGTTAGGCGTATAGGTTGTTTGGGGGCTGTTCGCGGCAAAGGCCGTCAGGCTCAGGCTGAAAGCCAAAACGCCCGCACAACAGAGTGCAAAAAACTTTTTCATTTCTTTTTCTCCTTTCTTGTTGCATACTATGGTTTCCCTCATTTATTATTAAAAACCGTTCCGGTTTCTAATAACCCATTGTGATGATCCCCGGTGGATCTCCCTTTGGAACCGTCGGCCTTAGTCCATCAGCACTGCCTGCACGAGGAAGCGGTAATCCGTTCCGGTGACGCAGGTGGACAGGGTGATGACATGGTCGTCCGCCGTCACTGTTACGTCCTTGCGGATGGCGGAATTCAGTTCCCGGATATTGAAAATCCCCTCCAGATAGCCGTTGCGCACCGCTTCGCTGGCAAAGTCAAACGAATACATGATATGCCGGTCGTCATAGCGGTATGCCGCAAACACCTGATATTTCAAGGTCTTATCCGGCAGATAGAGATATACATACGGATGTTCCTCTAAAAAAGAGAGGTCGGCGTACTGGTGCAGATCGTGGAACATGGAGCCGTTTTTCATATTATGCCCATAAATGAGCGTATTAAAATCCATAAAATCCTTGGCATTCACGCGTTCCGTATAAATGCAGCCCGGATACCCTTTGGTTCCGTCCAGGTTATAGTTCAGATAATAGGAATCATCCGTCGGATGCTGCAGCACCGGATAATCGACGTTCGTGTCCGGGATGTAGATCCACGCATAGATGTCCGCGTTCTCTTTCTGTACCGCAGCGAAGTTGATGACCCGGTTCATGTTCTCGTCCGGATCCGCCGCTTCTTCCGGCTCTGTGGAAGCCGCTTCCTCTGGCCCGGACGATTCTTCCGGCGGCACGGACTCGACCGTCTGATCCGCCACCTCGCGCAGGTCTTCAAAGCCCTGGTTCCCTCTGTTCAATGAGACAAGGTAGACGATCAGGTAAACAGCCGCCCCTACGGCCACACCAAGACACACAAAGCCGATTGCCAAATAGACCCTGCGATCCACTTTCCGTTTTCCGCCGTCATTTTCCATTCTGCTCACGCTCCGTTTCCACCTTAACGGACTTAGGTTCCTGTCTTTTGTCCAGCGGCTGCTTTTCTTGCAGCCGCTTAGGCTGCTTTTCTTGCAGCCGTTCTGACCGACTTTTTTGCAGCCGTTCTGGCCGACTTTTCACCGCTTGCACCTAGAATAACATAGTTTTACAAAAAGGACAAGGATTTCTTTTACACAATTTTCGCTAAGATCTTGATCATTTCCCATCTGTCTCCACCGGCACGTAGAAAACATTTATGATCATGTCCTTGAGCTGAGCTTCGTCGGGATAAAACTCATCATATTCTTTCGTAAGATCCGTCGTTCCCGGTATCAGCAGGAGATCCTCCTCAGAAAAGGAGTATCCCGCGGCGCTGCTCGCCAGATAGACTGCTTCTTCTAAAGTGATGTCCGTGACCATATACTGGGAAATACCTCGAAAGATCCGGGCCGGCAGAGTCACCTCCTGCCGCAGAGCTTTCTTCGCCTGCCGCACATAGGCGGTCAGATACTGTTTCTGCCGTTCCAGGCGGCCTCTTGCGCTCTCCTCCTGGCCGACGTCCCTGTGCCGCAGGTACCAGTACGCCAGATCCCCTATTAAATGGTACGGCTCCCCTTTCCGAAACCGGTAATATCTTGTCTGGATCTCTTCTGTGGAAACGACGTCCACCCCCCCCACCGCGTCGTTCATATAGACGATCGCCTCCATGTTGGCGGCGCAGTATCCATGAATCGGAATATCATACAGAAGACCGGAGACCGCTTTCACGGTATTTTCCGCGCTTAAGACCCTTCCGTCTCCGTACCCATGGGCTAAGGCGATCTGTGCGTAGACCGTGGAAATGTATTTTCCGTTTTCGTCATACATATCGAAATCCGCCATCGTGTTGCGGTCGATCCCGATCACGGTCAGCCGCTTCGTATCCTGATCCATGACCAGCAGGAACAGCGCATCCGCCTGTCCGGAATTCAGGCCGGTCTGTTCCTCTCCTAATCCGCCTTTCACATCGATCCCCATAAACAGGAACGTCCGTATCTTTTCGTTATAAGCATACACCCCGCCTTGATAACGGATCCAGTCCTCTTCCCAGATCTGTTCCGGAAGCTCCTCCTGCGCCGGCGCATCGCCCGTCAGGCTCGGCGCCTTGGAAACAGCGCCGCGCAGCAGGCTGATCCGCCCCAGCTGCCATAGGAGGAAATATCCGCCTCCCACCGCCGCCGCCAGGATGGCCAGAACAATCCCCGCCCGCGCCGCGATCTTGATGCTCCTCTTATTCTTTTTCATATGCCTCACGCCTGTCGGCTTGTCCTGCCGCAGCATTTCTTATATTTTTTGCCGCTTCCGCAAGGGCAAGGGTCATTCGGATAGATTCTCGCCTCTTTGACGACCGTAGCGGAGGCTTTCTGCTCTTTATAAAGAGCCTTCCGGGTATCCTCGTCAAAAATATCATTCCACTCCGGAGCCTGATACAGCCAGTCCGCTTCCGCCGCCACCATATTTTTATAAAGAAGCTTCGTGTCGAAGCCTAAATTCACCTGTGTGTCTTCTTCCATCTCTTCCAGGGGGTTTTTCCGCACCAGGCTGTCGTTGATGCCGTCCAGAAAGCCCGTCATGGTCAGCAGGGAGACCTGGAAACGCTCCGCCAGCTCTTTGACGGTTCCTTCTACCACTTCTTGGGGATTCTTGAGAAGCTGGAAATAGATTTCCTTTTCTTCCTGGAAATAAGCATCCCATAGGCTCTTCAATTTCGTCTGATCCGCGCCCTGGTCGTATGCCACCGCTTTCCACTGTTTTAATAATGCCATCGCCGCTCCCATCCGCCCGCCTTAACGGACTCTTTTCGGTACTGTTCTTCAATAGATAGTATAGTATACCATTTCGGAAAAAACAATGAAGAATATTTTTTTGAAAAAACGTGTATAAGCTTCCAAAGGAGTGGCATACTACTACTATCATTGGAACCCCCTCCTTTGATAAACGTTACCTAAGATAAAAATAATACTTAATCCTCCCCTTGAAAAGTTCCCGGACGACGATCTGTCGGTCGGGAACTTTTTTGTTTCCTAGGGAATTCCCCCGGAATTCCCTAGGAAACAAACAGCCCTCCGGACAGAGGCGCACTGCGGCGGCCGCTCACGCGGCCTGCCGCAGGCGCAAGAACTGCCACTGCCCAGCAGGGGCTGCCGAACGGCAACTTGGGTTGCAAAGAGACGCCCCCTATGCTATCATAAGAGCTGTCATGAAAAAATCTTCTATCGAAAAAAGGAGAAGCCAGATGGAGCCTGAAAAAGACCTTTCTATAAAGAAAGACCTTTCCATAAAGAAAGACCTTTCCGCAGAAGAAACGAAGCCAAAAAAGAAATCCGCTTTCCGGCGGGCGGCGGCACTCACCGGGGTCCTGCTTCTAGTATCCTTGTATCTGCTGACCTTCATCGCCGCGCTGCTGGATCACAGCAGCTCGGGCCGCCTGTTCCAGGTCTGCCTTGCGGCCACGGTGGCCGTTCCGCTCCTGCTCTGGATTTACGCCTTGGCTTATCAGAAGCTCCGCAGGAAACCGGAGCGGGAATCATGACCATCTGCGGAACAGATGGCTAGGATGGCTGTCGCTAGGAAAAGATTCCGGTTCCCCTCCCGCTTCTCCGGTAGATAATATCCTCCCTGTCCGGACCGTTGCTGATCAGGGTGATCGGGTAGCCGAGCTGTTCTTCTATGAATTCCACATACCGGCGGCAGTTTCCCGGAAGCGCCTCATACGTCCGGATGCCCCGGATATCCGTCTTCCAGCCGGGTAGCTTGACAAGCACGGGCTTTGCTTTTTCCAGTTTGACCGTGACCGGGAAGTCGGCGGTGGTCTGTCCGTCGAGGTCATAACCGACACAGACCGGGATTTCGTCCAGGTAGCCCAGCACGTCCAGTACCGTAAACGCTACGTCCGTAGCGCCTTGCAGGCGGCAGCCGTATCTGGAGGCCACGCAGTCAAACCAGCCCATGCGCCTGGGCCTTCCTGTGGTCGCGCCATATTCGCCGCCGTCTCCTCCCCGGTTACGCAGTTCTTCCGCTTCCGGACCAAAGATCTCCGCAACGAAAGCTCCCGCTCCGACCGCCGAAGAATAAGCCTTGCACACGGCAATGATCTTCTTGATTTCATAAGGCGGCAGCCCGGCTCCGACCGCGCCGTAAGCCGCCAGCGTGGAGGAAGACGTCACCATGGGATAGATCCCGTGATCCGTATCTTTCAGTGTCCCAAGCTGCCCCTCTAACAGGATATTTTTCCCTTCTTTCAGTGCTTTATCCAAATAGGCGGATACATCACATATATAAGGCGCCGCCATATCCCGGTATTCCCGCAGGCTTTGCAGCAGTTCCCCGGCATCCAGAAGCGGCCTGTGGTACAGATGTTCCAATAAGATATTTTTCGTCTCGCAGATTCGCCTTACCTTTTCCGCCAAAAGTTTTTCTTCAAACAGCTCGCTTACCTGGAAGCCGGTTTTGGCGTATTTATCCGAATAAAACGGAGCAATCCCGGACTTGGTGGAGCCGAAAGAGTTTCCGCCTAGCCGCTCTTCTTCATATTGGTCAAATAAGATATGATAAGGCATGACGATCTGCGCCCGGTCGGATACCATGAGTCTGGGCATGGGAACGTTCCGTTCCGTGACAGACTGGATCTCCCGGAAGAAAAGAGGGATGTTCAGCGCCACGCCGCTGCCGATGACGCTGGTCGTATGTTCGTAGAATATGCCCGAAGGCAGGGTATGCAAGGCAAATTTTCCATAACGGTTCACAATGGTATGCCCCGCGTTGGCTCCCCCTTGGAATCTTACGATAATGTCAGCCTGGCCGGCCAGCATATCGGTGATTTTGCCCTTTCCTTCGTCCCCCCAGTTCGCTCCCACTACCGCTGTTACCATTTTTGCTCCTGTCTGCCCGCCCTGGCGGGTATTCACAATCAAGCGTTCCTATTCCGCTACGCTACCTGCTCCTGAACGCGGGCTGCTTCGCAGCTACGTCATAGGGGCTTTTCATCCCCTGCTGACACCGGCAGCCTCCCCTATCCCCACCGCTTAGGAACTGTTACGGAAGCGGGGAATGCTTCTCCGCGTTCAGCTTAGCCAATCGAACTCAAAATCATCGTCATCATCATCCGACATGAAATTCCTGGACTTCCAGCCGGGAGACTGTGTCTGTGACGATGAGCCGCCGGACGGCCTTGCGTTCGGAGCTGTCCTTTCCGGTTTCTCCGGCCCTCTCCCCGCTCCGCCGGATGGTTTTACCGCGTTCGGAACCGCCGAAGACCTTAGCCTGCGCTGCGCAACAGGAACTTTCTCCACGCCGGAATCCTTCTCCGCCGCGGGGTGTCTGTCGCCCCCGGACTCCCTTTCCGTGCCGGGACGTCTCTCGCCGGGCGGTTTCCTGGCGGAAGAGGCATCTGGTTCGGAAGAGGACGTCCCCCGGACAGGCCGCCGGACGGGCGGTCTTGCCGCTGCGGCTGTTTCTCCGTCTTTTATGGTGTGTATGACATTCTTGGGCAGACTGCCTCCGGCCCTTGCTCTGGCCCCTCCGGCAGGAACCCCGCGGCTTCCAGGAACAGGCCGCCCCTTCCCGCCTGGAGAGGCTCCTGCATCCGTCATATCCTTGATTTTAAGCAGCAAGAACGTGACCGCGAACACACAAAGACATGCCAGTATGACAAGACAGATGACGATGAGCTGCTGCGTCTGGAGCTTCTTTTGGTACGCAAGGATCAGCTCCGGATTTTTCTGCAGGGCCTCCATCACTTCGGCAATAGAATATCCTGCGCTGTTCTCATGATCCAGCAGATACCAGTCTTCTCCCCTCAGCTCCGTGTCATACGCTTTCTGGATCTGCGCCGGTTCCGGCTCTTCTTCCGCGCCGCCCGGTTCCTCCGTACCTTCCACGAGTTCTCCGCTCAGCGCCGCATAATCGGAACGGATGTAGCCTGTCTGAGCGGAACCGTCCTGGGCGGTAAAGGAAACCCAGTACCACTCATGCCCTTCGGGATCGGCGGCTTTGCCGTTCACCGTCAGGCTGACGCCGTTTGCGAGGGTCGTCACCAGCTCAGCCGAATCGGAAGCTTCCGCGCGTATGCGGGCATTGTCCTGGTTCACGGCGGCGTCCACGGGCAGCACTGTCACTACCTGTGAGGGGGTTCCCATGTTTCCGGTTCCGCCGCCGGGTTCCTCTTCCATGGCACCCGAAGAGGTTCCGCCGCCGGAAGCGCTTCCCGTCGATGAGATTTCCGGTATGTCTCCGCTTATCACCTCAATGAAATCAGACCTCACATATCCCAGGGTTTCCGAATCCTTAAAAATCTGATACCATAGCTTTCCGTCCGCCCCTGTGACTTTCCCGTTGATGGTGATCTCCCGATCCTGCAAGGCGCTTGCAATGACCGGACTGCTTGTAGTTGGTTCCTGCCGGACATTAGCGGTCTGTTTCACTTTCCCCTGCCCTTGCGCGTAACTGTCCAGTACAAAGGAATTTCCAAACAGACCCAGCGACACTGTCAGTATCAGCGCTACGAACAGTTTTCTTCCCACCGGTATCTTTCCGCACTGTTTTTTATCCATTGTTCCTCCCGTCCTTTCTCAAATAAAGCGGGATGTCTTGTCCAAAAGGACAAACTCCCCATTGGAAAGATTGAGCTTTCCTGTTTTGGAAAGCATCCGCTTTTGAGTTCCACATTCTTTGGCACATCTTTTCGGAAGAAAGCCCTCGGAACTTCCTTCCGAACATCCGTCCAGCTTGGGAACTGTTGCTATCGCTTGTCGCGTCTGGTGAATCTGCGTTCCCCTTCTTCCCTTTTCTGGTCTTCCATGCCATATCCTTGCCCGATCCTTCTGGCTTTGCGCTCTCTTTCCTCTATGGCGCGGTGGTAGTTCATCTCGCATTCCTTGCAGAAACGTCCGCCTCGGATGTCTTTGCCGCAGAACTCACATTTCAAGAAGATCTTGGAATCTTTCGCCACTTCGATCCGGTCTTCCCGGAGCATCCGGCGGATCGTCCGCCCCGGTACTCCGGTTTCCTGCTCGATGTCCGCCGCCGTCGCGCCCCTATGCTTTTCTATGTACAGACGGACTTTCCCATAATCATCAAAAGCCACATGACCACAGTTCTCGCATTGGTATTCCCCTACGCCCTTAAAGATCATGAGACCGCCGCAGTTTTCACAGGCAGTCGGTATGTGATAATAATTCAGCCCTAAAATATCCATCCCCATGACCATTCCTTTCTTACAAAGCAAGACGTCCCGTCCGGTTTTCACGCCGCCGAAACTGCGTCCGGTGTATCCGGATCCGCGCTTTCCTTTTGGTACGAAAGGACAAAATCTAAAGTCACGCCGCCGCAAGCGGCACAGACAACATCGCAGGAAGAAAGTTCGCGGGATCTTTTGCAGTCTGAGCTTCCGTTCAGGTCAGGGACTTCTGTTCCGATCGGAAACGTCCGTTCCCATTGTAAACCGGCACTCACGCTTCATCTATGGCTCTCCCAATATCCCGGCGCAGATACTTGTTCTCAAAAGTCACCCACCGCGCCGCTTCATAGGCTTTGGCCCTGGCCTCTTTCAGATTCCCGCCTTTGGCCGTGATACCCAGCACCCGGCCCCCGGCCGTCACAATCGTTTCCCGTTCCCCTTCCTTTCTAAATCCGGTTCCCGCGTGGAAGCACCGACAGTCATCCGCTGCGCCCCTTTCCTCCCGTACATCAGGCTTTCCCCGTTTTTGGACGGCCTCGCCCGCAGCCTGCCTGCCGAATCTTTCCAGCCCGTAAATCGGATAACCGGTTTTATAAGAAACCGGATAGCCTGCGCTGGCTAAGACCACGCAGACCGCCGCATTTTCCTCAAACTCCAGCTGAATCTGATCCAAAGTTCCATCCACGCAGGCTTCCATGACCTCCAGAAGATCGTTCTTCATCCTCGGCAGTACTACCTGCGCTTCCGGGTCGCCGAACCTGGCGTTGTACTCCAGGACTTTCGGTCCTGTCTGGGTCAGCATCAGCCCAAAGAAAATCACGCCTTTGAATTCCCTGCCCTCCGCCGCCATAGCGTCCACGGTAGCCTGATAGATGTGTTCCCGGCAGAAAAGATCCACTTCCCCGGTGTAAAACGGACTGGGCGAAAACGCGCCCATGCCCCCGGTATTCAAGCCCCGGTCGCCGTCTTTCGCCCGTTTGTGATCCTGAGCGGAAGTCATGATCCGGATCGTCCTGCCGTCGGTAAAAGAAAGGACGCTGACCTCCCGTCCGGTCATAAACTCTTCGATGACCATCCGGTTCCCGGCGCTGCCAAACTTTTTTTCCTCCATGATGGACTTCACGCCCTCCCTGGCTTCTTCTAACGTACGACAGATCAGCACGCCTTTCCCCAGAGCAAGGCCGTCCGCTTTCAGCACGATGGGAAAAGCAGCTCTTTCCAGGTAAGCGTAAGCAGCTTCGGCATCCTCGAACTTCTCATACGCGGCTGTAGGAATGCCGTATTTTTTCATCAGATCCTTGGAAAAGGCTTTGCTCCCCTCCAGAACCGCCGCGTTTTTCCTTGGCCCGAACACGCGCAGCCCCTCGGCTTCCATGGCGTCCACCAGCCCGCCTACCAAAGGATCGTCCATGCCTACGATGGTCAAATCCATGTGTTCTCGCTTGGCAAAAGCAACCAGTTTCTCAAACTCCATGGCTCCGATGGGAACGCAGACCGCCACCTGCGCAATCCCGGCATTCCCCGGCGCACAGTAGATCTTATCCGCTCTTTGGCTTTTCGCCACGGCGGCGGCGATGGCATGTTCCCTCCCGCCGCCGCCTACGATCAGTATCTTCATCCGTCCTCGCCCCTCCCTTCCCGCAAAGATTCCACCTTCCCGTCTTTTAACACGATCCGTCCGTTCGCAATATCGTCAATGGCTTTTGGGAAAATCACCCATTCCGCCTGTTCCATCACCCTTCTCTGCAGGATGGCCGGGGTATCGCCCTCTTCCACCGCCACGGCGCGCTGGGAAATGATCGGACCCTCGTCCATTCCCTCGTCCACGAAATGCACGGTAGCCCCGGTCAGCTTGACGCCCCGCTCCAGCGCCTTTTCATGTACTTTCAGCCCATAACAGCCCGTTCCGCAAAAAGACGGGATCAAAGACGGATGGATGTTAATGAGCCGTCCGCCGTATGTTTGCAGGATCCTGGGGGGTATTCTCACCAGAAAGCCAGCCAGTGCCACCAGATCCGGCAGGAAGCTGTCCATTGCCTGGAGCAGGGCGGTATGAAACCCCTCCCTGTCCGCAAAATCGCCCGGGGAAACACACAGTGCAGGGATCCCGGCCTGCGCCGCGATTTCCAGGCTTTTCACTTTCCTGCTGCTGCTGACGACGCCCACCGGCTCCACGTTGGTGACGCTGCCCGCCGCGATCCCGTCCAGAATGGCTTTCAGATTGGTGCCGCCTCCGGATACCAGAACCAGCAGCCTCAATTTTTTCGGCATAACCATGGCCATCCTTTCACGCGTTCACCTTGGTCAACGTAAGGGAACTCTCTCCCGTCTATGATTCATACGCCCGATAGCCGACTTCCCGCAGCCTCGCGTCCTTTTCCTGCACCTGCCCGGCCAAGGAGCGGCTGTATTCTTGCAGCCTTTCCAGAAGCTGCGGATCGGACACCGCCAGTATCTTTGCCGCCAGAAGCCCCGCGTTGGTTCCGCCGCCTATTGCCACGGTCGCCACCGGGATGCCGGGCGGCATCTGCACGATGGAATACAGGGAATCCTTTCCCCCCAAAGAAACGGTATGCATCGGAATCCCTATGACCGGCAGAGGGAAGATGGCGGCGCACATGCCGGGCAGGTGGGCGGCCATGCCCGCCCCGGCAATGATGACCTGAAAGCCTTTTTCCCGCGCCCCCTTGGCATATGCCCAGAAAACTTCCGGCTCCCGGTGGGCGCTGATGATCGCCATCTCATAAGAAACCCCCAGTTCCTCCAAGACCGCCGCAGCTTTTGCCATGACCGGCATATCGGAATCGCTCCCCATCACAATGCCTATTTTTGCCTGCGTTCTCTCTTCCATTTCCTCCCTCCCTGCCATAGGAACCCGCCGGCTCCCATCGTAAGCACCCTCTACTTAGTTTACTAAATAGACGCATGGGTTGCAACCTTTTTGTTCTGATAGAGCCATTAATTTTACAGCTCGCCATTCTCAGGCTTCTGACGGTTCCTCCAGCGGCTCGTTCAAGGCCTCGCAGCCGGGCAGCACAAAACGCCCGTCCACGATCACCGGGATCCGCGTTCCGTCCGCCTTTACCGCCGACAGCTCCCCCAGTTCATCATAAGGGATCGTGACGTCCGTATGGCAGTTGAAATACGCGTCTGCCGGAGCGGTCTTTCGCAGAAGCGACACCTCGTTCTCCCTCGCCACGACTTCTTTGCCGTCCGGGTTAAAGACAGCGATTTCTTCCGTGTGGGCATAACAGGTATCCCCGAGCGCGAAATGAGGGCCCATCTTCTCCGCGATCAGGATCGGCAGTTTCCCTTCGATACCGTATTTTTTCGCCGCCACATAGGCGGTCGTGTTGGTGCCTATTGCAAATTCTCCCATCGGCAGGTTTTTTTGATCATAGAATACATTCTGTTCCAGGAAGGTACGGTTTTCCTCTTGGGCAGGGAAATTTTCACAGGAATAATCCTCGACCCGGCCATCCCGGAACGTCAAGGTCAGATTCTGATATTCCAGCCCGCGCAGGAATACCTTGCCGACATGCAGGACGCCGTCCGTGCCTTTCAGCGCCGGAGAGGTAAACACCTCGCCCACGGGGATGTTCACGTCCGCCACGCAGTTTTCAAAAAGCGTCTCTTTTTCCGGATCCCGGAGCGCGGCAAGGCTCACCCGCAGATCGGTGCGGTTGCCGTTCCTGCCTCTGACCTCACAATACTTCGCCCTGTCCAGGGTGTCGATCAGCGTCTGCTGGATGTCCTGATATTTCCGGTGATCCAAGGTGTTGATACGGATGATTTCCCGGAAGATTTCAGGGAACCGCGCCCCGATGGAGGGAACCGGGAACGCGATGATCGTAAAACTGCGCTCTTCCTCCAGAATATATTCCCTCTGGAGAGCGGCGGCAGCGTTGCGGTATTCCAGCCAAAGACCGCGCTGCTGCGGTGTCAGCGCCAGATTCTCCGGCTTGTTGCGCGGCTCAAAGTCCGGTTCGCCGAAAGTCTCCGCCACCGCCGGGCCGGCATAATCACGGGCCTCCTCCCGGTAAGCTTCCCACGCGGTGCGCAGCACCTGCGTCAGGCGCCCGGTCAGCATTTTATCCAGGAACAGCGCCCGGTCGTCCTTATGGTCAAAGTCATACTGCTTATTGGGGTTGGCGCCGTGAAAACCGCTCTTGGCTAACACCGGATAATGGAGAATGCTGACCGGGGAGCGGTAGAGGGCCGGGCGAAGCCCCATCTGCGCAAAATTGGCGACGGCTTTTTTCATCATCCGCTCAAAACCAAGGGTATAGCGGATTTCCACCGTTTTTTTCTTGGAAAGATCCTTCCCGCCGGACAGGAAGCCCCGGCGGTAGCCCTCCGTGTAGGTGTCCGCCATCAGGTCTATGGTCTCCTGTGGCAGCCCGGACAGGAAACGCGCCGTTTCGATTTCGTTCTCCGTGACATATTCCCCGTACCGGAACAGATAACGGATGTCGGCGGGATCAGAGGCTTCCAGGATCTCCAGCCCCGTGTGTACCGCCCCTACCAGTTCGGCAACCTTGCGCCGTCCGGCGATCTCGCAGTAATCGAACACGTAAGAGTAGATGATCCGGCGCACATCCTCATAGGCGGGCAGCTTCCGGCTCTCCCGCCATTCCGCGCAGAATACCCCATATATTTCCAAAAACAGTTCCAAACGGATACAGATGTTCGTGACCCTCTGCTCATGGGCAAAAGCAATCAGGCTGCGCATTTCAAAATACAGGAACGCGCACAGGGCGCCGTATTCCCGCCCCAAGGCTTTCCCCGCGAACGCCGGATTGGCGTAACTGGCTTCATAGGAAACCGCGACGTCCTCATACAAAGCGTGGTTAAACGCCCGCAGCTCTTCCAGGGAAGCCGTCCGGATCCTCCCCGAAGCCACGAATTCCAAGGCCTCCCGCGTCTGTAACAGAAACCGGGCGACAGAAGCGAAATACCGCTCGAAATCCGGCTGTCCGAAATGTTCCTCCCCCATCTGGGAAATGCGCTCCCAGGCAAGCCCCAGCCGCTCCGGAACCAGCCGCTCCGTGTCAGCTCCGGGCGTTTCGCCGGAACGTCGGTGTCTTTCTTCCATAAATAACGCTATGCTCCTTTTCCAGAATACTTTTTCACAGATACGCTCCCACATATAAAATCAGGCTTACCGCGCCTAGCGCCAGCAGATTCAGGCAAAGGCCCAGCCACGGAAAAAGGCGGTAGCGGTCATGCTCCCGGATCGTCGTAATGCCGAGCAGCAGACCCGCCACGGAATAAACCGCCGCCAGAATACCGGTCAGCCCGTACCCGACGGGCGCTTCCCCGTCTCTCGCATAAGACAGGTACACCACGGCGCCCAGGGAAAGAATACTGACGATTCCCAGAACCGTGGACAGGATGGCTTTTTCGGAATGCTTTTTATTGGTAAAGATATAGCCTTTCTTATGTGCCATCGGTCTTCCAGCCTTTCTTTGGAACCGCTCAGAACAGGATCTTGGATTTCCCGTTGAGCAGTTTCGCGCCGCTGACCAGCAGCAGGACGCCTCCGGCAATCCCGGCAAGCAGGGCAAGCACCCCCATGATGATGTTCAGCGCGCCCGCTCCGTTCATGGTCTTGTACACCTTTTCTTCCATACATTCTGCCCATCCTTCCTGAAAATAAAGTCGCTTACCAAAAGATGCCTTGCTTCTCGTAGTAAGCCTTGATCGCCGCTTTCCGGCTTTCGTCAATGTAAATCTCTCCTTGATAGGGTTTCCCGTAAAGATGTTCCAATACCTCGCCCATGGTGACGATGGCGGCCGCAGGGAATCCATATTTTTCCTGTATTTCTTCCAAGGCGCTCTTCTCTCCTCCCGTACCTTTTTCCATGCGGTTCAAGGACACCATCAGCCCTCGTATCTCCACATCGCCCTGCGCCCGAAGAAGCGGAAGCGTTTCCTCAATGGATTTGCCGGAGGTCGTCACGTCTTCTAGGATCATCACGCGGTCGCCTCCTTTCAGTCCGCTCCCTAACAGCATACCCCTATCGCCGTGATCTTTGAACTCCTTTCGGTTGGAGCAGTAGCGGACGTCTTTCCCAAAAAGCTCCCGGTAGGCTATGGCCGTGGCCACGCTCAGCGGGATCCCCTTATACGCGGGGCCGAACAGGACGTCAAACTCATCTCCGTAAGTACCGTGTATCGCCTGCGCATAATATTTTCCCAGCCTGTGCAGCTGCGTTCCGGTCACATAAGCTCCCGCGTTCATGAAAAAAGGAGACTTACGGCCGCTTTTCAGAGTAAAATCCCCAAATTTCAGCGCCCCGCTGTCTATCATAAATTCAATAAATTCCTTCTTATATTGTTCCATTCTGACTCCCGTTATCCCCGCAGTTCCCCGCGGCATGTCTGCGGCACGCCTTTTTGCAGATCCTCACGCATATCCAGGACCGCCGCCCTCGCCGCAGCTCCGTAACCCTCTTCCCCATATGTGGAATATTTTTCCTGTTGATAGGCGGTTAGGATCCCTCTGGAAGAATTTACAATCGCACCCAGGCCGTCTTCCCGGAAAAACGGCGCCAGCTCCGCCCCTTTCGCGCCCTGCGCGCCATAACCCGGCACCAGAAAATAGGCTTTGGGCAGCAGTTTCCTAAGCGCCTTCCCCACTTCCGGATAAGTAGCCCCCACTACCGCCCCGACGTAGCTGTAAGAACTTCCCATACACCCTTCTCCCCACCGGGCGACTTTCTCACCCACCCATTCATAGAGGGGTCTTCCGTCTATCAGCCGATCCTGAAATTCCCCGCTGCTGGGATTCGAGGTCTTCACCAGAAGGAACAGCCCTTTTTTTTCTTCCCGGCATACTTTCAAAAACGGCTCTACCCCGTCCGAACCCAGGTAAGGATTCACAGTCGCAAAATCTTCGCCAAACACCGGGCAGAGCGTAGCCCCCACCCGCACTCTGCCTAGATGAGCCGCCGCGTATGCCGCCGCGGTAGAGCCGATGTCGCCCCTTTTGACGTCGCCGATCACGATCAGACCCTTGCTCCTGCAATAGTCCACTGTTTTCTGGAAAGCAAGGATCCCCGGAACCCCGAACTGCTCATACATGGCGATCTGGGGCTTCACCGCCGGAACCAGATCCCAGACGGCGTCGATAATCCCCTGGTTGTACCGCCAGACGGCCCACGCCGCTCCCTCCAGCGTCTCCCCGTATTCCCGGAAAGCCTCCCGGCAGATAAAACCGGGGATATAGGAGAGCATGGGATCCAGCCCCACTGCGATGGGAGCGCCTGTCGCCTGGATCTTCGCGATGAGTCGGTCAATCATGGATCCCCCATCCCCGAAACGGGCCGGGAGCCGAAGCTCTGAAAATCCCCCCGTTTCGTTTTTAGCTGCTTGCGGCATAAGACGGCCAATGTTTCCAAAATACCGCCGCGAACTTATTATAGTATGGAACAGCATTTCCGTCAATCGCTACTTTGGCACAGAGAGCATACGGAAGCCTGGGGAACCGTTCCCTGATTCATCCGGCGCTGCCGCCGCAGGCTTCCTTCCGGTCAAGGTACTTCTTAAATAGCCGGTGATCCGGCTGTAAATTTCCGTGACGCTGCCGCAGTGCGGACACGTTCGTACCTCTCAAGGTACTTCTTAATGTCTGAAACAGTCACATACTTGCTCTGGCGGTCGCCGTTCAGCACCAGCAGCGTGGGAGCCTGCAGGACGCTGTAACGGCTCGCCAGTTCCGGCTGTTCCTCCGCGTCCACCAGGACATATTCCTCGCCTTTGAGGTATTCTTTCGCCAGTCTGCAGTTCGGACAGGTCTTGGTGGTGAAAAGATACCGGACGCTCTCGGGAAGCGCTTCCCGCAGCAACTCGGCGGCGTCCGTCTCGGGAGACGGCGCTTTCCGCTCCAAGCCGTCGGCGGCGCCAGCTTCCGGAAACCGCGCTTCCCGCCCGGATTTTTCCAGGTCATATTCCGTGCGGTCGGCGTACTCCTGAAGCTTCCCGTCGTTCCAGTTCTGGACAGGACGGTAATAGCCGGTGATCCGGCTGTAAATTTCCGTGACGCTGCCGCAGTGCGGACACGTTCGTACCTCCCCGGCCAGGTAGCCATGTTCCTTGCAGATGGAATACGTAGGCGAAAGCGTATAATAAGGCAGCCTGTAGTTGCGGGCAACGGCGCGGACCAGCCTGGCGGCCGCTTTCCAGTCGGGAAGCTTCTCCCCCAGGAACCCGTGGAACACCGTGCCGGAAGTGTAAAGAGTCTGCAAGCGGTCCTGCACGTCCAGAGCCTCAAAAAGATCCGTGGTGGCATCCACGGGAAGATGGGAGGAATTGGTGTAATAGGGCTTATCTCCCTGTTTTCCCGCCGTGATGATGTCCCGGAACTGCTCCCTGTCATGTTTCGCCAGGCGGTAGGCAGTGCTTTCCGCCGGGGTTGCCTCCAGATTGTACAGGTCGCCGTACTGTTCCTGATAATCCGACAGGCGGCTGCGCATATGGTTCAGCACGTCCACGGCAAAACCCTGACCCTCGCGGTCTTTCAGCCCATGTTTCAGCCAAGAGGCGTTCAGCCCCGCTTCATTCATGCCCACCAGCCCGATGGTGGAAAAATGGTTCTCGAAAGAACCTAGATATTTCCTGGTATAAGGATAAAGCCCTTCTTCCAGCAGCCGCGTGATCACCGTCCGCTTGATCTTCAAAGAGCGGGCCGCGACGTCCATCATGTGATCCAGCCGTCTATAAAAATCTTCCTCGTCCGCCGCCAGGTACGCCAGTCGAGGCATGTTGAGCGTCACCACGCCCACGCTCCCGGTGCTTTCGCCGGAGCCGAAGAAACCGCCCGTCTTCTTGCGCAGTTCCCGCAGATCCAGGCGCAGGCGACAGCACATGCTGCGTACATCGCTCGGCTGCATGTCGGAATTGATGTAGTTAGAAAAATAAGGAGTGCCATATTTGGACGTCATCTCAAACAGCAGGCGGTTGTTCTCCGTATCGGACCAGTCGAAATCCCTGGTGATGGAATAGGTGGGGATGGGGTACTGGAAGCCCCTGCCGTTGGCGTCGCCCTCGATCATCGTCTGGATGAAGGCCTTGTTCACCAGATCCATTTCCGGCTTGCAGTCCTGATACCGGAAATCCATCTCCTTTCCTCCGACCAGCGCCGGAAGAAGCGCCAGGTCGTCCGGCACCGTCCAGTCCAGCGTGATGTTGGAAAAAGGCGCCTGCGTTCCCCAGCGGCTGGGCGTGTTCACCCCGTAAATGAACGCTTCGATACACTTCTTCACCTCCGGATAGCCAAGGCCGTCCGCTTTCACGAAAGGCGCCAGATAGGTATCAAAAGACGAGAACGCCTGCGCCCCCGCCCATTCATTCTGCATGATCCCCAGGAAATTCACCATCTGATTGCACAGCACGGACAGATGTTTCGCCGGGGCGGAAGTAATCTTTCCGGTCACGCCGCCCAGCCCCTCCATGATCAGCTGCTTCAGGGACCACCCGGCGCAGTATCCGGTGAGCATGGACATATCATGGATATGGAGGTCGGCGCTGCGGTGCGCCTGCGCGATCTCCTCGTCGTAGATTTCCGACAGCCAGTAGTTGGCCGTGATCGCGCCGGAATTGCTTAAGATCAGGCCGCCGACGGAATAAGTGACGGTCGAGTTCTCCTTGACCCGCCAGTCCTCTATCTTTACATAGCTGTCCACCAGATGTTTGTAGTCCAGAAAAGTGGACTTCATGGCGCGCAGCTTTTCCCGCTGCTTGCGGTACAGAATGTACGCTTTGGCGGCTTCCTCATAGCCCGCCTGCCCTAACACGCGTTCCACACTGTCCTGGATGTCCTCGACATGGATCATGCCCCGACGGATCTTGGACTGGAAATCCGCCGTCACGCGCAGAGCCAGCAGTTCCACGATGTCGCCGCCGTACTCCATCTGGGTAGCCATGAAAGCCTTGATGATCGCGTTACTGATCTTGTCCAAAGTAAACTCTACCGCCTGTCCGTCCCGTTTCTTTACCTGTATCATCCTTAATAACCATGCTCCTTTCCAAAGTCTGGATACTTTGTGCGTAGCACAAATCTCCGGTTGAAAGAATGCAAGTCTTTCAACCTTCACCTCGCGACTGCACGTACTTTACCCACAGCCGACCTGCGGCGCAGACACAGACCCGCCGACCGGGCATATACCCTGCCCGTTCTTTCCCAGCGCTCCGATTTCTTACTATTCTACCACCCTTATCCGCAAAAGTCAACGGACAGAATACTATATATAGTAGTATCGCATAAAAAACAATCCAAATACCGTGAACACGGCCAAAACGGCTACGGCGGCGTACCCTTCGGAGGGCAATTGCTTTCAAACGATTGCAAATCATTTCAAATACGGCCTTGATTTCAGGCGCGATAACGAGTATCATATGAGAAGGAAGATCCGTTTCATCTACGAAAGACACGGAGGACGGCACAATGCGGAAGTATGCGGCAGTACAGGAAACCGCGGAGCGTCAGGCACAAAACAGCAGAGTGTCCGTCGGCGCCGGCCTGCTTGGCGCGGACGCGGCATTGCTGCTCGAGCGGGACGGCTTCGCGGCGTTTGGGCTTGAAAACGAAACCGGCAACGGGCTTGTTACGAGATACGACCTTTCCCCCGGAATCTGTCTGTTTTATTACGACCTTCATATGTCCTGCAGCACAGACTGCAAAAACATCCCCTTCGCCAGGACAGACGATGTCCTGGAAATCAACCATTGCCGCGAGGGGCGCTTTGAGTGCGAGTTCAAAGGCGGCGAATGGGCTTACCTCAGCGAGGGCGATATGTCCGTCAGCGCGGCGGCGGTTTTGAAATCCTCGCATTTTCCCCTTGCGCGCTACCACGGCATTTCGATCCTCATTGACGTACCGCAGGCAGCCAAAACCATAGAGGAGCTGTTTGCGCTGCTGGGCATGAAGCCCCTCGACCTTCCTGCCATCAAGAGCAGGCTTCTGGGCGGCGGGCCATGCTTCATCATGCGCGGAACGGAGTCGATAGAGCATGTCTTTTCGGAATTGTACAGAGCGCCGGAAGCGCTGAAAGAAAGTTATATCAAATTAAAGACGGTAGAGCTTCTGCTGTTCCTGAGCGTGGCGGAAAGAAAGGAAAACGACACACGGCGTTACTTTCATAAAACACGCGTGGATGCAGTGAAGGCCATGCACCGGTATATGACGGCGCATATGGATGAGTCGTTTACGCTCGAATCGCTTTCCGCGCGTTTCGGGATACCTCTTACCGCGATGAAAACATGTTTCAAATTCGTGTTCGGCGCTCCGATCCAGTCCTATATGCGAAAGTACCGCCTAGGGGCCGCGGCTGTCATGCTCCGCGAAACGGACGAACCCATTGCCAATATTGCCGCCAAAGTCGGCTATGACAGCCATGCGCGTTTCACGGCGGCGTTCAAAGCGGCGAACGGGATATCCCCGTCGGACTACAGGAGGTTTTCTGTCTAAAACGGCAAATCTCTGTCCGAACAAGATAACGCTTTTGAACGAAGCTATGATAGAATAACCACTTGGAAGAATGATCTGTTTCCGTTTTTTTTGAGAGGAAGTTAGTCGTTACTAACTTCAAAAAGAGGCAGCTGAGGCAAGGAGGGAGAAAAGCTATGGCAAAAGAAAAAAAGCAAAACGTCGCCATCGGGCGGTTGTTTTCTATGATCGGCAAGCGGAAATGGCTGGCGATCAGTTCCTGCGTACTGTCCGCTTTGTCGGCGGCGGCAGCGTTTGTGCCGTTTATCGCCATTTATTTTTTAATCCGTGAGATCGTGGACGTCTACCCCGATTTTGCCGCGCTTGACGCAGGAGCCATGACAGAATACGGACTGTTGGCCCTGCTCGGCGTGTTCGGCGATATTCTTCTTTATGTGGGGGCGCTGATGCTGTCGCACCTGGCGGCCTTTGGAACACTGCTGGAGATGAAGCTGAACTTCATCGGGCATGTCGCCAAGCTGCCCTTAGGGTTTCACTTAAGATACGGCAGCGGCGCGCTGCGGAAAATCATGGATGAGAATATCGAGAGCGTGGAGGGCTTCATCGCCCATCAGCTTCCCGACACCGCAGCGGCGTTATGCGCTCCGCTTGTAATGCTGGGCATCCTGTTTTCCGTGGACTGGCGGTACGGCTTGACCGCCCTGGCCGGGGTGCTGTTCGCCGCCGGGATTCAAGGGATCTACATGTTCCGCGCGAACGTAAAAGACTATCTCCGGGAATATCAAGAAGCCATGGAAAATATGGCGCGCGCGTCCACCGAATATGTGCGCGGTATCTCGGTAGTCAAGGCGTTCCACCAAACCGCCTTTTCGTTCAGCCGTCTGCGGAACGCAGTGCGGCGGTATTCCAAACATGTCGTGTCCTATACCATGACATTCCGCAATCCTATGTCGCTGTACGTGGCGATCACTCACAGCGTGTATGTACTGCTCATTCCCGTCGGCTTCCTGACCTTTCAGGACGCGGCGTCCTCCTCTGCCTTCGCGCTGAACTTCCTGTTTTATCTGGTGTTCATTCCGTCTGTCGCTTCCACGCTGATGAAAGCGCTGTATGTGTCCCACGGCCTTGTGACCGTCAGCGCGAACGTGGAGCGCATGGATTCGGTGCTGAACGCCGCCGCCATGCGGGATGACGGCACGGCGAACAAACCCGCGGAACACGGCGTCGCTTTTGAGAACGTCTCTTTCCGTTATGACGAAAACGCGGAAGTACAGGCGCTTTCCGGCGTATCGTTCCTGGCGAAACAAGGCGAGATCACAGCCATTGTCGGCCCTTCCGGCGGCGGGAAAAGCACGATCGCGCACCTTATTCCGCGCTTTTACGATGTGACGGAGGGCGCGGTGAAAATCGGCGGCACGGACATCCGGGATCTGAGCCTGGCCTTGCTGATGGAAACTGTCTCCTTTGTGTTTCAGGACACCTATCTGTTCAAGCAGAGCATTTCGGAAAACATCCGCATGGGGAACCCTGCCGCGACAGAAGCGGATGTGATCGCCGCGGCAAAAGCGGCACGCTGCCACGACTTTATTGAGAAGCTGCCCGACGGGTATCACACGGTATTCGGCAAAAAGGGCGCGTATCTCTCCGGCGGGGAAATGCAGCGAATCTCCATCGCCCGCGCCATCGTCAAAAATACGCCGGTTCTGGTGCTGGACGAAGCCACCGCCTTTGCCGACCCGGAGAACGAATACCTCATCCGCGAAGCCTTGAAGGAGCTTATGAAAAACCGCACGGTCATCATGATCGCCCACAGGCTTTCCACGGTACGGGACGCAGATAAAATCATTGTCATAGACAAAGGGCGCCTTGCGGAGGAAGGCACGCACAGCGGGCTGCTGGCAAAATCCGGCCGCTACCGGGAGCTTTGGGAAAGCTACGTGAAAACTCTCGCGTGGAAGATGGAAAGGGGGGGCGCGTCATGAAAAAACAACCGTTTCTGCAAAAACATCTCCGGCTGTCAGACAAAACATACCGCGATCTTACGAAGGCGGCAGCCGCCTGTTTTCTGACCAATTTGTCTCTGCTGCTTCCGGCTGCGGTGTCGCTGCTCATAACGATGGAAGTGCTGAAACCCCTGACCGGCGCGTCAATGGACTGGAAACGTCTGTGGGTTCTGTTCGGCGCGGGGATAGCGGCGGGAATCATCTTGTTCTTCTGCTCACGCAACGACTACAAGAAAACTTACGTCACGTCCTATCAGGCCGGCGTGGAAACCCGCATGAGCGTGGCGGAGCAGATCCGCAAGCTGCCCATGCACGTGTTCCATGCCAAGGATCTGACGGAGCTGACGACCAACATCATGGGCGACTGCGCCAGTCTGGAACAGATGCTTTCCCATCTCGTCCCGCAGCTGATCGCGAATACCGCGTCCATTGCTGCGGTCTGCGTCTTCTTTGCTTTCTGGGACTGGCGCATCGCGCTGGCGCTGTTTGCGACGCTGCCGGTCGCGTTTTGTATCGTCTTCTTTTCCCGCAGGCGGCAGGAAGCCTTGAACCGCAAGCTCGTGGAGGCAAAACTGGCCGCCAGCGAGCAGACGCGGGAATATCTTGAAGGGATAAAGATCATCAAGTCCTGCAATCTGGACGGGGAACGGTTTGACGCCCTGAAGGAAGCGCTGCGCAATATGAAACGTAGATCCATCCACACGGATCTGGGAACCGGGATACTGGTCGCCAGCGCACAGGTCGTGCTTTATGCCGGCGTCGGGATTACGATCTTTACGGCCACCGCGCTTCTTTCCGGCGGTTCTATTGCCCTGGAGACCGTCATGATCACACTGCTTGTCGCGGTGCGTATCTATGGCCCGGTTATCGCGATTTTGCAGCTGCTGCCCGAATTGTTTTACATGCTACAGGCTACAAAGCGGATGCGCGCACTGGCTGAAATCCCGCTGATGGAGGGCAGCGCCGAAACTCCTGTCAAACACTTTGACGTGGCGTTTGAGGACGTGCGCTTCCAATACAACAAGGACGAAGTTCTGCGGGGCGTCAGCGTAACGATCCCCGAAAAGTCCATCACCGCTTTGGCGGGGCCATCCGGCAGCGGCAAGTCTACCATGGCGCGTCTGATCGCAAGATTTTGGGATGTGACAGGCGGCACGGTACGTGTCGGCGGCGTGGACGTGAAAACGCTTGACCCCGAATACCTGATGCGCCATATGTCTTTTGTTTTTCAGGATGTGGTGCTGTTCCATGACACGGTCTGGAACAACATCAAAATCGGGAACATGGACGCAACGGACGGGGAAATCCTAGCGGCGGCAGAAGCCGCGCACTGCGATGAGTTCGTGTACGCGCTGCCGGATCGTTACGAGACCGTCCTGGGCGAAAACGGGCAGACGCTTTCCGGGGGCGAGCGTCAGCGTGTATCCATCGCGAGGGCATTGCTCAAAGACGCCCCTATCGTACTGCTTGACGAGGCGACGGCGAGCCTTGATCCGGAGAACGAATCCCTGATCCAAGAGGCAATCTCCCGGCTGATCAAGGGCAAAACGGTACTGGTCATCGCCCACCGTCTGCGTACTGTCACCGGCGCCGATCAGATCATCGTACTGGAAGACGGGATGGTAGCCGGAACGGGAACACATGAACAGCTCTTAGCGAACTGCGGGGTCTACGCAAGGATGTTCTCGTTGCAGCAGCCGACGTGAAAAACGAAGGCACAGAAAGCGGAGGTACCATCACATGATTATTGTTTATGACAGCAAAACCGGGCTTGGCAAGAAATTTGCCGAAAAGCTTTCCTGTCCCACGCAATCCGTCACGGAGAGCGTGAATTCCCCCTGTCTCCTAGTGACGCGAAACGTAGGGCTCGGGAAAATTCCGAAGACGACGGACAAATTCCTAAGGCAGTATCATTCTTTCGTCAAAGGCGTCGTCGTCAACGGAAACAGGCGCTACGGTCGGTTCTTCTGCGCGGCCGGGCCGAAAATAACAGAAAAATATCAGATCCCCGTCGCGTTGAACATCGAAGGAGAAGGCAGCGAAGGTGATGTGCAAAAGGCACTGGAATTCCTCTCGGACTTGTAGGCGATAACGGAATTCGCGTGCCTTATGGCAAAAAAGCGAGGGCGGGAAGCCTTTCAGCCTCCCGCCCTCGGCTGGTTTCTCTGTCATCAGCCTGTTTCTCCGTCATCAAGTTCATCGAGGATGACTTCCTCCGCCCTGCCCTCTTCTCTTTCCAAAACCCTATGCCAGAAACAGGAACGTCAGACCGGATACGCCCCGTTCTTGGTATCCGCCTGGGTCATGTCCACCTTTTCCTGCTGCGCCTGACGGTACTTGAAGAAATCTTTCGCCACCTGCGGGAACAAAGCATAGCTCAGCACGTCTTCATCCTGCTGTTTCCATTCTTTCATTTCCCCTTCCAGCTTCGCCAGCTCGTTATCCAGCAGATCCGCGTAACGGCAGGTGATCCTCTCTTCGCCCGGGATGACCTTTTCAATGACTTCCTGGTTCATAGGCTTTACGGTCTGCCCGTATTCCCCGCGAAGCACTGCCTTGGTCTCCTTGGTCGCCATTTTGTAGCGTTCGCCCATCAGGACGTTGAACACCGCCTGCGTACCCACGATCTGCGAGGACGGCGTAACCAAAGGAGGCTCTCCCAGATCCTTGCGGACACGGGGGATCTCCTGCAACACTTCGTAATATTTATCTTCCGCGTTCTGCTCTTTCAGCTGGCTCACCATGTTGGACAACATGCCGCCCGGCACCTGATACAGAAGCGTCTTGATGTCCACGCCCATCACCTTGGGGTTGAGCAGGCCGGATTTCAGGCATTCATCCCGGTACGGCCTGAAATAATCCGCGATCTGGGCCAGAAGCGCCTGGTCGTATCCGGTATCATAAGGCGTACCTTTGAACGTCTCCACCATGACTTCCGTGGCCGGCTGAGAGGTTCCCAGCGCGAAAGGGCTGATGGCGGTATCGATGATGTCCGCCCCGGCTTCGATGGCTTTTAGGTAAGTCATGCTGGCCACGCCGGAAGTGTAATGGGTGTGCAGCTGAATCGGAAGCTTGGTCACTTTCCTCATCTCGGAGATCAGCTCCGTCGCCGCGTATGGCAGGAGCAGACCCGCCATATCCTTGATACAGAGCGAATCGGCGCCCATTTCTTCCACCTTCTTGGTCATGTCCACCCAGTATTCTATGGTGTAGGCGTCGCCCAAGGTATAAGAAAGGGCGACCTGCGCGTGTCCCCTGCCCTCCTGGCGTTTGAACTGATTGGTGGCATTGACGGCTTCCTGAAGATTCCTGAGATCGTTCAGGCAGTCAAAGATACGGATGATGTCGATTCCGGCGGAAATGGATCTTTGCACGAAATAATCTACCACATCGTCCGCGTAGGGGCGGTACCCTAAAATATTCTGCCCACGGAAGAGCATCTGCAGTTTGGTGTTTTTCAGCCCATCCCGCAGCTTCCGCAGCCTGTCCCAAGGGTCTTCTTTCAGGAAACGCAGAGAAGCGTCAAAAGTCGCGCCGCCCCAGCATTCCACCGCGTGATACCCTACTTTGTCCATCGTAGGGAGGATCGGGAGCATAAGCTCCGTAGGCATTCTGGTCGCAATCAGGGACTGGTGCGCGTCACGCAGGATCGTTTCCATGATTTTAACCGGTTTTTTAGCTTGTTCTGACATTGACGTTTTCCTCCATTTTTTATTCGCTTGTTTGCCTTAAAATGCCCCGAAGATCGCCATAAACGTACCCGCCGCAACGGCTGTGCCGATCACCCCGGCTACGTTCGGGCCCATCGCGTGCATGAGCAGGAAGTTGGTCGGGTCATATTCCGCGCCCACTTTCTGGGACACGCGCGCCGCCATCGGCACTGCGGACACTCCGGCGGAGCCGATCAGCGGATTCACCTTGCCCTTGGTCAGCAGGCACATCAGCTTCCCGAACAGGACGCCGCCCGCCGTACCGAAGATGAACGCGATCAGCCCCAGAACCACGATCTTAATCGTATCCCAGTTCAGGAACGCTTCCGCGCTGGTCGTCGCGCCGACGGAGGTTCCGAGCAGGATCACCACGATATACATCAGCGCGTTGGCAGCCGTATCGGTCAGTTGCCTTACCACGCCGGATTCCCGGAAGAGGTTGCCTAACATGAGCATTCCGACCAAAGGAGCGGTCGTCGGGAGGATCAGGCACACGGCGATGGTCACGATGATCGGGAACAGGATCCTCTCCAGCCTGGAAACCGGGCGAAGCTGCGCCATCTTGATCTTTTTTTCCCTCTCCGTCGTAAACAGCCTCATGATGGGAGGCTGGATAATCGGCACCAGCGACATATAGGAATATGCCGCGACGGCAATCGGCCCTAAGATGGCCGTTTGCCCCAGTTTCCCAGCCAAGAAAATAGAAGTCGGCCCGTCCGCCCCGCCGATGATCGAGATGGCAGCCGCCGCCTTATCATTGAAGCCCAAGGCAATCGCCCCGAAATACGCCATAAAAATACCCAGCTGCGCCGCCGCTCCCAGCAGGAAGCTTTTGGGGTTGGCGATCAGCGGGCCGAAGTCCGTCATGGCGCCCACGCCCATGAAAATCAGGGACGGGAGGATGGCCCATTCATCCAGGACATAAAAATAATAAAACAGCCCGCCCACGCCGTTCGCGGCATCCTCCGCGTGGAGCATGATGTCCGGGTAGATGTTGACCAACAGCATACCAAATGCTATCGGGGTCAGAAGAAGCGGCTCGAACCCCTTTGCTATCGCTAAGTATAAAAAGATACACGCGACCGCGATCATGATATAATTTCCTGCCGTAAGGTTGAAGAACGCGGTCTGATGGATCAGATTACCTAACGTAGTGCTTATATATTCCATTGTTATGATCATCCTTTCGCATAAATACGTTACCTCCTGTTGCCTGTGGCCATGGGAACATGAGCCGCTGTCTCCGGCGGACGCGGCTTAGTTCAGCGTCGCAAGCAAAGCGCCCGCTTCCACAGAGTCGCCGACCGCCACATGGACGCTTGCCACAGTGCCGTCTTGCGGCGCCACGACCGGAATCTCCATCTTCATGGCTTCCAGAACCACGATCGGATCCCCTTTTTTGACCGCCTGACCCACCCCTGCTTCGAGCTTGAAGATCTTCCCGGCCGCCCCGGCTTCGATCCTGACGCTTCCGGCAGTTCCCGCAGCCGCTTTCGGAGCCGCCGCCTGCGGGGCTTTCGGAGCCGGAACCGCCGGCTTGGGCGCGGCAGGAGCCTTGGCTGCGGCGGGAGCCGCCGTAGACGCTCCCTCTTCTACTACGACATCATATACAGTTCCGTTTACGGTAATGGTGTAATTTTTCATTTCTAAGTTCCCTCCATGTAGTCGTCCATATCGATCCATCAGTTTCTTGACTTGCCAGGTCCATACAGAAATCGAAACGGCGGCTCGGTCTGCGGGCAGCCGCCTATCTTTTCAGCGCCGGTTCCTCCGGCGGATGCTCCTTACCACGAAACCGTCCGTCGTGACGGCTTCCCCGCTTGCGGCAATCGCCGCCGCGATGACCGCCGCTAATTCCAGGTCGTCCGTTTCCTGCCCCGCTTCCTCTTCCGGCTCCGAAAGCGCGGCAGATACGGACGGCTCCCGCGCTTCGCCTTCTTTGCCTTTCCCAGAGAATCTTGCCTGCAGCGCCGGGATGAAACGGAAGCAGGAAATGATCCCGATGATGATGATCAGCACGCTGAAAACGGTAAGCAGCCCAAGCACGGTGTTGAGCGCCGCCGCCGCCATCTTCTCGCCCATGCCGCTGGCAGGGTTCAGCGCCGCGGATTGCAGGATGAAGAACATATCGTTGGAAACAATGATCTCCGCCTGCGCGTTCCTTGTTTCTCCCTCAACCTCCACGAGGACGACGATCTGGTCGCCGTCTATCTCCGCCGTGGTTTCGCCCACGCTGACAAGGTCGCCGATCTTCCGGAACGCCGAACGGAACGAGGTCACTCCGGTCTTTACGGCATTCCCCTCCACATTGTACTGGTAATTTTGGGATATGATGTACGCGATTTCCTCGGCGGTATAATCATTAAAATCCACCGAAGCGTTCTCCTGCTCCTGGGAAAGCTCCGCCATCAAGTAGACCAACTGGGAAGCGACCGACTGCGCGTTCGCCAGCTTCTGCTGCTCATAATCCGTCAGATCCGCGGCTTGGGCGGAAACAGGCAGGAACAGCATACAGGCGGCCATTGATAGTAAAGCAGCTATTTTCTTCATATGATACCCACCCTTTCTAAACAGTTCCATGCTTCTTGTCCGGACGGCTTTCCCTTTTGGACAGCAACAGCTCCAAAGCGCTGATCACATATTTCCTGGTGTCCTGCGCTTCAATGATACTGTCCACATACCCTCTCTTCGCCGCGCTTGACGCGTTCACGGCAAGCGCCTCGTACTGCGCCGCTTTTTCACCGATGACCTGGGCGCCTTGTCCGTCATACAGGATCTTGGCCGCAAGAGCGGCGTCCATGGTTCCGATCTGCGCGTCGGGCCACGCAAACGTCAGATCCGCGCCCAGCGCCTTGGAGTTCATCACCGTATAAGCGGTTCCGTAGGCTTTCCCGATAATGACGTTCACTTTGGGAACCGTGGCGGCGGCAAACGCGTAAGCCAGCTTCGCCGCCGCTTTGGCGATGCCTTTTTCGGAATCCACAGTGGCTTCATAGCCTTTCACATTGGTCAGGGTCAGCACCGGGATCTCAAAGGCATCGCAGAACGAAACAAAGTCCGCGGCTTTCTCACAGCCTTTGACGGAGAGCGCGGCCTCCAGTTTCTGTACCGTCTTTCCATCTTCGCCGAAGATCTCGCTCCGGTTGGCGACCGCCCCGACCGTCATGCCGTTCAGTTTCAGGAAGCCTGTCACCATGTCTTTGGCATAGCCCTCCTTGACTTCCAAAAAGCGGCCGCCGTCCCCCAGGATGGACAGCGCGACGGAGGTATCTCCCACGCAGCCGGCCAGTTCCGGGTTCACCCGGTTCAGGTCGTCGGTGCAGTCCTCGCAGCTTCCCTCCTCATAATCTTCATTGTTCGCCGGGAGGAAGCCGACCAGCTCCCTGATTTTTGATAAGACAGCGCTTTCCGTGTCCACCGCGTCCGCTATGCCGCTTTCCTGGGACTGAAACGCGGCGGACGAAGAATCACATTTCGTGATCAGATTCCCGGCCAGCGCGTTCGGCGCGTTCACGAACAGTTTCGCGCTCCTGCCCTCCATGAACGTGAAGTCGGTCAGCGCGGGAAACAGCCCCAGCCCGCCGCCGCAGGTGCCGAAAATGGCCGTGATCTGGGGGATCACCCCGGAAGCCAGCGTCTGCTTGCGGTAGATCTCGCCGAAGGCGTTCAGGGCGTCCGTCGCCTCCTGTAGGCGAAGCCCGGCGGAATCCACCAGCCCGATGATCGGCGCGCCCGTCTTCATCGCCAGATCATACAGCCCCGTAATCTTCCTGGAATGCATTTCACCGATGGATCCGTTCAGAACGGAAGCATCCTGACTGTACACATACACAGGACTGCCGTCGATCACCCCATAGCCGGTCACAACACCGTCCGAAGGAGTGTCGCTTGGTTTCATATTGAAATCCGTCGCCCTTGCGGTGATCAGGGCGCCGATCTCAACGAAACTGTTGTCGTCCAGCAAAGCGGTTATTCTTTGGCTCGCTTTTGAAGTAGTACTCATGTCTTTTGGCCCTCCATGTATCATGAAATATAGACGAACAGCTTCCTATGGACGATGACCCTCCTATGCCGATCCCTTTCTCCCAGGATCTATCGCCCCGTAATTAACGTCTGTAGTAGTATAACATAAAAAAGGCGACCCGCAAAGAACGAATTGCATTTTTTTTGGACAATGCAAATGATAAGCTTCAGCGCAAAATCTGCGGCTACAAAACAGCAAACAAAACATCGGCGGCGTAGGGAAATAACAGACAAGCTGAATCACGGGTATCGCAGGTAAAATATGATAGGCAATGAAATTTGCAGTTTGCAAAGGGTTTTAGAGGGTACATGATGAGAAAATTGCCCTGATCCGCGCAAGCTCGTCCGCTTCTTCGCCGATGATGATGCCTTCCCTCAAAAGCGATACATTGGGGCTGTTTTCCTGAAACCAAGCAGCGATAGGCGCATAGTCAACGGCACCATCGCCGATTTTCGTGTCGATCAGTCCGCCGTCTTCGCCTACAAAAACATCTTTCATATGAATCGCCGTAACGGCACGGCCAAAACACGAAAGACACCTGCTCCACAGTTCAGATTGCCCGCCTATGTTTTTGGTCGTCAGCAAGTTGACGGGGTCGAAAATAACCGACAGCCCGCTGCCGCTGAACCGCTCTAGCAGCGCGGCGGTGAGTTCAGGGGTATTCAGCGTATGGAACGCTACGGGTTCCACCGCTACGGTAACGTTTTGGCGCGCCGCTGCGTCAAGCATTTCGTTAAGGCTTTCGCACAACAGGTCGAACGCCGCGCCGCGCTGTTTTTCCGCGCCGAAAAACGCGGTCGTCTCCGTTCCGATCACCTCCGCGCCGAGGGCGCGGGCGCAGGCTATACCGTTTTTGAAAATTCCAATCTGCGCTTTTCTTTCTCTTTCGTCCCAAATCGCAGGGTCGATATAGCAGCCGAGAACGGCGATATGAATATCATTCGCCGCAAACGCGGCGTTTATCCCGTCAAGCTGTTCATGGCTTACGCTTCCATAGCCGTCGATTCCCTCTATCGCTTTTGGTATGGCAAGCTGGACGGCGTCCGCGCCGCAAGCCGCCAGCTTTTGTGCAAGTTGAAGCGGCGGTAGTCTGCCGAAATCGTGTCCTCTTACTCCAATCCTCATTCCATCCACTCCCCGCGTAACTGCTCATTTAAGTCAAATATTTTCTCCGGCATAAACGGTTTGTCGGCAAAACGCGGCAGCATCTGCGCGTCCCACTTTTGGCATATTTCGGTCGCCCTAAGTTTTGCGTTACATTCCTCGTGGTCTTCGCATTCCAAATAAATGATAGACTGGTCTTCAAAATACCAGATCCGTTCATTGACAAACCCCGCCGCTCTCATCGCCTCAAGCATTTCCCGCCAAGGCTTTTTATGGATTCTTATATATTCCTCGCGGCATTCCGGCTTAACTTTAAGAATCATTAAGTACGAGTTCATATCACAGCTCCAAAATTTTTATGCCAGCCGGCTCAAGCGCCGCGCTGTAGGTTTTTGCTCCATATACGACAGAGACGGTACGCGTCTCGTGGGAATTATTGACAAGCGCGATACGCCCCGCGCCGGGAAAGACGGCGCATTCACAGCAGCCATCGTCAGTGATACCTTCGGCGTCAGTGATACCCGCCGCGTGTAACAGCATATTCAGCAGAAATCTGTTTGACGCGGGGTTCGTCATAAAATCACTTAGATAGACGCCGGATCCTTTGCCGAACCTGTTTACCGTATGCGTAGGCACTCCGTTTTTTGCGGAAAGCACTCGCACGTTTTTATCCGTCATAAAAATCCCGTCACGCTCTTTGATACCGCCTTCCTCCACCGCTTCCAAAGCAGGTTTTCCGTGGTTAGCCCGTTCGCCGCAGTCCAGGTCAACGCCTAAAACGTGCGCCAAACGGAAGAAGCTATCAAAACCCTCCACAGCCGTAGGTTCGCCTATGCCGACAAACGCGCCGCCGCCATGTACCCACGCCGTCAAGATTTCGCAGATACGGCAATCCGCCCAAACCTCGCCGCCGCTCCAGGCGTCACGGGCTTTGCCAGCGTTTATGACGACATCAAAATTTTTCAAAGCCCCGCGCTTAACGTCCTCAAAATCAAGGAACCGCACATCAAGCGGCAGGCCGGAGAGCGCTTCGATAATATGGGTCAGCACAAAACGCTCCGTTTCGTGAAAATGGCCCGAAAGCGTCCAGCTCCTCAGACTGCCCCAAGCCGTCAAGACTCCTATGCGCGGGGCGAGGTTGATTGGCTCTCCGTGGGAGTGCAGTTCTGAAATCTGCCTGAACTGCACTAAAATATCTGTCATGGTATCCACAAAAACAGGAAAACCCTCTATCAAATGCGGATAGCCGCCAAGCCCCGCACGTTCCACGCGGCTGCGCAGGAGCGCCCGCCTGATGTGAATCCAGTATTGAAGCGCGTCCGCCGCCGGGTCGCCGCCCTCCGAAAAAGTCGGTGCGCCGCCAAGCCCGACCGGGAACAGGTACGGGTGGAACCGTATCTCGTGTACGTCCGAGTCCACGCCCGCGCACAGCCGCGCCTCATAGCCGTTGAACACGCATTTGATGATGCCGTCAAAGCCAAATTCTCGAAATTTGCCGTTGTAGGGTTCCAGCCCGATCCAGCTGTCGTCATAAAAGACAAGCGCCCTTTTGCCGTGCATATGCACGATATTAGTTAGTTCCTTAGCGAAGCGGCGCACAAAATCCGCGATAAAATTCATCCAGTCTCGTTTTTGTTTGTTTGGCGGCATATGTGTGGAATGTCTGTGTCCTTTATGGATAAAATCCTCCGCGCACAATTCATAGCCGTATGCTTCGGCGAACAGCGCAAGCGCCGCAGGGCTGACGGCAAAATCATAGCCCGCCCAATCGGAGTACAGATTCCTGTTGCGCTCATCATCGCCCCATATCCAAGTGAAATTATAAAACAGAGAAGTAAAACGCACGACCGCCGTCTCCGGGTGTTCCGCGCACCATCTGATAAGCCAGTCTTTCAAATATTCCCGCGCTTCTGGGTAGATCGGGTCAAGCTGCATAAGCGGCTCGCCTGTCCAGCCGTTTGTGATATGGTTGTACATGGAAATCTCTTCCCACACGCGCCAGGCGAGGAAACTGACCGTATACTTATGCCAAGCCTCCGCATATAAAACCGTTACCGCCCCTGTTTCCGCGGTATATTTCCAGCCATTGCGGCTTATTTCTTCATTGGCGGTGCGGTCAAAGACCTGCCAGTACGGCATCGCGGCCGCTTCCGCGTTGACGCTGAACTGCTCCTGGAAGAAGCCTTCCATGATGTTGATGGTTAACATCCCGTCCTTGGCAATTTTCGGCTCCGACAACAGGAAACATTGCTGCCGCGTGTACATATGTTCTCTGATCCACTCGTTATGTTCCCTGATCATACACACGGTAGAGTATATGCCGTAGCCCGCGTCTAACAATTCTCTCGAGAGCGTCGTGCCGTTTGAGTCACGCAGCATATCCGCGCCCCATTTTTCCGCCAATTCCAGGCTGAGCCGTTCATAGCCCGCCTCCGCGGGCATTGTGAAATTTCCTTTCCTGAATGAACCGCCGAATGCGCTCATGCTTCCACCTCCGACAAGCTATATTTGACAACCGAAACCAAGAACGCCAGCGCAAGCCCTTGTCCCCAACCCTGTATGCGCGTCTTGGGTACTTCCCGATACCCCGCCAGGTCCCGCATTACCGCAGTGCCGCCGGACACGTTGAGCAGCCGTCCATCTTCGGAGATGTGACCGCATATGCCGGACAATGCTTTTTGCACGTACTTAGAATGTAACGGGTTCCCGTTGACCACCATCGCGGCGGCGATCCCGCAGGAAGCCGAGAGTTCCTCATAGGATTCCGTGTCGTCCAGCACCGTATGCCACAGCCCGTTTTCGGTCTGCAACGTTTTTATGCTTGCAAGCTGGTCGCGAAGCGAACAGGAAATTTCCATATACGGCGGGTATAGATACGGCTCCGGCAAGATTTTGCCGACCTGCGACATCGTGTATGCCGCCCAAGCGTTCGCCCGCGCCCAATAGAAGCCGGACATGTGGCTCCTTTCGCCGCCTTTCTCTTGATTGGCGTATCCGTGATACCACAGAGCGTCGGATTGATTCTGCAAAAAATCTATGTGCGTGACATACTGGTGGAGCGCATCGTTTATAAGCGCCTTGTCATGATCGCGCACACCGACCCGCAGCATGAGAAACGCCGCCATAAACAGTGTGTCCGCCCAAGCCTGTTCGGGAAAATCGTCTTTGGCGGACACGGTGTGCTGCAGTGTGCCCTCCCCGAACCGCGGCGCCCGCTCGCGCAGATACGCCAGTGCTTCATACAGGGTGTGGTTGTACTTTTCATCCTTGGTCGCGTCGTAGAGAGTGATAAGCCCATGCCCCATAGCGCACGTGTTCACCACCCAGTCAGGCAAGCCCAAAGCTATCAGTTCATCATACCTGTCGCGCAGCAGCTTCAGCCAGCTCTGGTTTCCTGTCAGTTCATAGGCAAGCGCCACGCCATAGTAGGCAACACCCATGGGCCACTCCCACGGCTCGTCCATCTGCATGGTTCTGAAAACGATTTTTTCTATGGTAGAATTGATTTTCTCTTTATCTACTGTCAACTTCATCATAATATACAATCCTCTTTCTTCCCGGCTACAAATAACATATACAAAATGACGGGGAAATTCAACTTAAAAACATCTAGTTAATACGCAAAAACGGCTTTTTATCATTTTGATCTTGCTTTTTGATTGCAAATGGGTTATGATGCTGAACATGGAGGTGCGATGATATGGCAAGACCGAGGAAAGCGATCGTGGAATATAGAATTTACGAACTGCCGTCAAAGTTCCCGGTGCTTATGCTAAGCGGGAAAAACTGGCATATCTGCGACGTAAAGAGCCGCCGCCTGCATTTTCATAATTGCTTTGAGATAGGCGTCTGCATCAGCGGAAGCGGAAACTTGGTAATAGAGGGTACGGAGCTGCCTTTTCGCACGGGCGACGTAACGTTTATCCCAAAACATATCGCGCACACCACCTATTCCACCAAAGACACAAAAAGTCTGTGGTCGTATTTGTTTTTGGATTTCAATAAGCTGCTGGGCACCCAGCCGGAAATAGATTTTTATAGGTTGTTCAGCCAGGCGGAAAACGGGCGGTTTTATTTTTTAGTGACGAGCGTCCTTGAGGAATTGAGAAATAAAAGCCATTTTCATGAGATGATTATCAAAGGACTTCTGTCAACGATATATTATGAATTGTTAAGATTCGGAAAGAAACTTGACGTGGCGCAGCGCAGCGATACATCGAACTTCTACGTGATTGCCCCCGCGCTGCAGTATATGTTTGACAACTTCTCAAACAAGCTCTATATCTCTTCGCTTGCGGAGCTGTGCCATTTGAGCGAGTCACACTTTAGACGGGAGTTCTTGTCAGTTATGGGTTTAACGCCGCTGAGTTTCCTGAACATGATCAGAATTGAAAAGGTGTGCGAACTGCTTGTGACGACGACCGACTCCATTCTCGCCGTGTCGGAAGCGGCAGGGTTTTGCTCAATATCCAGCTTAAACAGGTGTTTTGCCGAGGTTACAGGGGTTTCGCCGAGATCCTACCGCGAAAACCGCTTCGGGAACATTAAGGTAAAGAACCTGTCTATACTGCCCTACAGAGGCTGGACGGAGGCGGAGAATTTGAATGACAATTAGTGTTTTTGCCGATTTGAAAGTTGACTGGCTTAAAAGCTGTTTTTGCATATTTCTTCATTCTTTTGACGTTGAAACCGTTTGCTGTATCGACTATGGTTAGCTTGTAAACGCAAGCGCAAGGAAAAGGCATTGGCGGGGAAACGCAGACGCCGGGGGGCCAGCACAAACATAAAATGAAATACGAGGAGGATAAGTTTGAAAGAAGGTCGCTTTCAAATACTGAATTGATGTCCGCCAAGGCGGACAGGGAGGATAAGTTTGAAAGAAGGTCACTTTCAAATACTGAATTGATGTCCGCCAAGGCGGACAGGGAGGATAAATATGGATATTCGATATTCCGCAAGCCCAAATGATGTAAAACGTTACACGACCGAAGAACTTCGCCGTGAATTTCTAATTACGGGGCTGTATCAGCCCAATGAGGTAAAAGGGGTCTATTCGCACGTTGACCGCATGGTGGTTTTGGGGGTTATGCCGACGACTGAAACGGTTTCCCTAGACAAAGGCATTGACATATGGCACAGCTTCGGCACGGAATTTTTCCTGGAGCGGCGCGAGATCGGCATATTCAATATAGGCGGCGAGGGCGAAATCACGGTTGGCGGTTCTGTCTGCCGCCTGTCGCGCAAAGACTGCCTGTATATCACAAAAGGCGAGCGCAATGTAGCGTTTCGTTCGCTGTCGCCTGATTCCCCCGCGAAATTTTACGGTGTTTCCGCTCCCGCGCATACGTCATATGAAACCAAACTGCTGACCATCGCGCAAGCTGCTAAAAAACCGCTTGGCTCGACGGAATTGTCAAACAGGCGCGTCATAAACCAGTTCATACACCCCGAAGTGCTGAAAACGTGCCAGCTGTCTATGGGACTGACGGTTTTAGAGCCTGGCAGCGTGTGGAATACCATGCCGCCGCACACGCATGAGCGGCGTATGGAGGTCTACACCTATTTTGACATACCAAAAGACGGCGTGGTCATGCACTTTATGGGACAGCCGAACGAGACGCGCCATATTGTCATGAATGAGGAGGATGCGGTGATATCGCCGAGCTGGTCCATCCATTCGGGTGTCGGCACAGGCGCATACGCCTTTATATGGGCGATGGGCGGCGAGAATCAGGCTTTTGATGATATGGATCATCTCCAGGCATCTGATTTAAGGTAACTCCTTGGATACCTGGGGTCACGGAACGATAAAAACAAGGGAGGAAGCAAGAATGTCCGATATGTTTTCTTTAACAGGTAAAGTCGCTCTTATCACCGGCGGCAGTTACGGCATAGGGTTCGCGCTTGGTGAAGCGCTTGCTCAAGCGGGCGCTAAAATTGCGTTTAACGACAGGAACTCGGAGCTGGTGGAACGGGGAATGGCGGCATACAAAGAGGTTGGGATTGACGCCTTCGGCTGCGTTGCCGACGTTACTGACGAAACGGCGGTAAACGCCTTGGTAGAGCGCATCGAGCGCGAGGTTGGCGTGATTGATATTCTCGTGAACAATGCGGGGATCATTAAGCGCATACCGATGATTGAAATGAAGGTGTCTGAATTCAGACAGGTGATCGATATTGACCTGACTGCGCCGTTTATTGTCGCAAAAGCCGTAATTCCGTCTATGATGAAGAAAGGCGGCGGCAAGATTATCAATATTTGCTCCATGATGTCAGAACTCGGGCGCGAGACCGTGTCTGCCTACGCCGCCGCAAAGGGCGGACTGAAGATGCTCACGCGCAACATCGCGAGCGAATACGGCGAATACAACATACAGTGCAACGGCATCGGTCCCGGGTACATCGAAACCCCGCAAACCGCGTCGCTTAGAGAACCAGATCATCCGTTCAATAAATTTATTATTGCGAAGACGCCCGCCGCGCGGTGGGGCAGAACAGGCGACCTGAAAGGCCCCGCCGTGTTCCTCGCGTCCGCCGCCAGCGATTTCGTAAACGGTCACGTGCTGTATGTGGACGGCGGTATCCTTGCGTATATCGGGAAACAGCCGTGATGTTCAGATCCGCAAGGTATCCGCGAAAACCACGTGAAAGATCCGTCCTAAGACAAATGTACGCAAGCGGCATCTTGTCAGGCGTTTTGCGGGAAGTTCGTGAACACTTTTTCGGGCGGCAGCGTCTGTTTTACAAAGTTTGTAAAGAAAGGGCAGCTGTTCGCAATAAAACGCGCCGCCAAAAAGCCGCCGTAATCGTTGGTGTGCGTTGCGTCATTAGGGTAAAAGAACTGACGTGCATCTTTCTGCCCGGCTTTCATCATCCACTTAGCACTGCTTTTGTGCAGGTCAACAAACACCGTGCCTGTTTGATCGGCAACATCGCTGGAAACTTCGGCGTAAAGCCGCAACGAATGATCAAAGGTGTCATCGGTCCACGCATTGCGGGATATGGGCGAAACTATGACCGGTCTTGCGCCGAGTTCTTTGATTTCTTCCACATAGCGCAGCAAGTTGGCGCGGTAGCCCGTCTGCGGACTTAAATGAGGGAGTTTCCCGTCGTTATGCCCAAACTGCATCATTACAAAGTCGTCTTCCTTTATCTGCGCCGAAAGCCTCGCCCAACGCCCTTCCTCGCGGAAGGACTCCGTATGCCTCCCGCCGATCGCGTGGTTGTTGACGGCAACATCTTTTAAGAAGAAGGGCAGCATTTGTCCCCAGCCGCAATAAGAACCCGCCGGAAAATAAGGATAGCCCGCGATTTGGTCGGAGACGGTGGAGTCTCCCATAATGTGAATGACGGGCAGCTGCGTCGCTTGGGCGTTAAAAGAGGTGACATAAACGTCCGCTGCGCAGATTGTGACGGTAATCCCCGTCTGGCTGAACACGGGAAAGGTGAAAGCAAACTCCCCGCCGCCCACAAAAGGCAGGGAACCCGACAACCGCCGTGCCTGTGTGAAGACCATGCGCGGCTCGGCTTTACGTGGATTTTGGTATGTGCCCTCCAGCGTGACAAGATACGCGCCCATGGCGGCTTTCGTGTGCAGCAACGCCGCCACGCCTTCTAAAGATGGTGTGTGGAACATTGCGTCCATCATACGTGAAAGGACTTCACTTGTTCTAAGTCAATGGCGCAGACATTACAGAAACTTCCGGCAATGGGTTTGTTGAACAACACCACGTCGCCTTTACGGTTGAAAGACGGATGAGGATGTTCCGCGCCTGTGTGCGGCTCTTCAAGGCTGGCAAGCGTCTCTTCCACGCCTGTTTTCTGGTTGACGAGCATAATCTGGTTCACTGTTCCGCAATAAACGCCCGTGATTCTGTCGGCAGTTATAAACTTGCCGTTGCGGTCGGGAGCGCAATGCAGAAATTGCTTGCTTTCCGCCATAACTTTGAAATGATGCCCGTCACGTGTACCGCGCATAATGTTGTGCGGATAGCGCATAAAGTAGAGATATTCACCGTCCGCCGTCCATACTTCGTGTGTGATCCAGTCGCCCTCCTTTTCGACGAAATAAGGGCGCGCACGCCGCGTCGGCACGTCATACAGCCAGATGCGCTGAAGCGCGTCGCCCGTGGTTTCATGAATGTACATCACCGTGTCGTCGTCTCCGGGACAGGCTTGGCAATGTCCTAAATTGTGGTCGTCCTGCCACATCACCTCGCTTTTTCCCGTTGCGGGGTCAAGCCTTACCAACGCGTAAATCTTGTTGGCTTGATGAAAAGACGTCCATATGATTCCTGATTTTGACGTTGATAAATGCCCTGTGGCGTTGCCCGGCGGAAGTTCGCCCACGCAAGTCTTCTCGCCCGTTTCCGTGTCGAACCTCCACACTTCCCGCCCTTTTATGGCGTGAACATGCGGGCGCAAATAATCAACGGCGGCACGGGAATAGGAACTGTCCATAAACAGCTCCTGCTCGCCTGACTTGTAGTCCACGCGATACAGCCCGCATTGGCTTCGGTCAGGGTCGTTGCGGTGATAGAAGAAATATTTGTCGTCTTGTGTGAAGTTTTCCGTGGTGAAATACAGCTTGTCGCAACGGTCAAGACCTTGGGTGAATTGCTTTATCACATAACCTGTCTGCTCGTCTTTGTATTCAAAGAATTCGTTCATTTCCATCAGCCTTTCTATATTTTCCGCAGGGGCAAAGCCAGCAAGTCAACTTGCAAGGAATGCCCCCGCGCTGATTTTATCAACTTATTGGTAAAAGGTGTTATATTCCGCGATCAGGTCGTCGCCGCCCGCTTCGTACCATTCCCTCATTTCCGCCTCATACTCCGTCCAGCTTAACGCGCCGACGATATAGTTCACACGTGCGTCTTTGCGGATTTGGTCGAGCGTCGCGCCGTCTTCTTGATAAACTTCGCTTGTCACGCTATAAGTAATTGCCGGGTTGATAACCGAGTATGGCGCCTCGATGCCGTTCTGCAATTCGTACACGCGTTGGCGAATAGCCGAACGTTTCTCAATATGCCCTTCCCCGCTGACGTTTGTCATAAACTGGTTAAAGCCATCCATAATGTTACTGGTAGCGTCATTCTCGTCAACCGTGATCCGTTCCACATAGCCTTCCGCGTTCAGCTCCCAGTGTTTTCCTTCCAAGCCATAGGTGAAAATGTCATATGCTGCGGCGGTGTTTGTTCTGTCAAGAAACTCAAGCGCGCTGCGCATATCTTCTTCCGTTTTTGCCCCGCTCTTTGTGATTGCCACAAAGCCTGAGTAGCCTGTTGTCGGCAGGTTAAAGTCGCCGTAACCCGCGTCCACGTGACCGACTGCCCATGTTGCGCCTTCATATTTCGGGTCAAGTTTTATGAGCGCCGCGTCTGTGCGCTGTGCCTGGTCTGTAACATCGATGTGTACGCCCGCCACGCCGGCGTTAATGTCGTCAGCCCAGATCGCCGTATCTAAGGAAGCCGCGTCGTCATTGATGTAACCCGCGTCGTACATCTTCTTCACCCAGTTCATCGCTTCCACATAACCCGGTGTCTCAAAGTAAGGGCGAAGCTCCCCATTGACATCCACCCATTGGTTGCCGCCGTTGAACCACGTGGTGATGATGTCAAGCGGCCCGTCATACTTGCCGATGCAAAGGCGAAGCGCGTAAGTATCCTTAACGCCGTTGCCGTCTGGGTCGCCATTGGTGAAGTGGTCGAACAGCTTCTCCAGATCGTCAATCGTCCTAGGTTCGTCAATGCCGATCTGGTTAGCCCAGTCACGGCGGTAGGTAATGCCGTTACGCCCGACGGGACGTGTGCGCGGAATGCCGTACAGACCGCCGTCCACAGAAAGATTGGCGATTGTAACAGGGTCGGTCAGCTTCAAATACTCATAATTACCAATTTCGTCCTTGATGTTCCAGAACGCTCCGGCGCGTATGTAACGCACGATGTTCGCATCAAGCCCCGTCACGGTGACAATGGCAGGCATATCGCCCGAAGCCATAAGCACACCGAATTGTTCCGCGTAGTTGGAGTTTGAAATCCACGAGAAATGAATCTTGGAGTTGGTAATTTCCTCAAAATCCAATTTCGCCTGATAGTCGTCCGCAATCGGTGCGCCTGTGAAGGTGATACTCAGAATATCAGCCTCATAAACAGGTTCTTCTGCGGGAACTTCCGCAGTGTCAGCCGCCGCAGACGAATCGCCTTCAGGCGTTTTCGCCGCCGTGGCTTCTTCAGTCGCGGGGTCGTTCCCTCCGGACGAACCGCACGACACCGCGAACAACATCGCAACGGACATCATGAATACGCTGAACCTTCTTACATTTTTCTTCCTCATTGCTTAGAACCTCCTTTAATATTTTTGAAATGATTGATGATTGTTTTTCCATGTCTGTGTTTTATCTGCTTTTCATTGCCTGATTATCCTTTCACCGAACCCATAAGCACACCTTTTGCAAAATGTTTCTGCAAAAAAGGATACACACACAGAATCGGCACAGTCGCCACAACAATAACCGCCATTTTGATGCTTTGCGCCGGTGGCGGTGTCATAGTATAGTCCATATCTTCAACGCGCCCCGCCGTCAGCATTACAATCTGCCGCAAAATAAGCTGCAGCGGCCACTTCTTGTTGTCGGCGGGAATGTAGATGAGCGCCGAGTAGTAATCGTTCCAATGCCCAACCGCATACATCAGCGTGAACGTGGCAATGACGGGCATGGATAGCGGCAGGGCAATCCTCGTGAACACCATGAAGTCTGTGCAGCCATCCATCTTCGCCGCGTCTTCCAGCTCGGCTGGCAAGTTCTGAAAAAAGTTCTTAATGACAATCAGGTTAAACGCGCTTATCGCCCCGGGGAAAATCAACGCGCCGTAACTGTTGAGCAAGCCGACAGACTTCACCACCAGGAAGGTAGGAATCAGCCCGCCTGAGAACACCAGCGTGAAAGCGATAAAGTTCATGATAACGCCGCGCCCGATTAAGTACTTCTTCGACAGCGCGAAACCCATGGTCAAAGTCAGTACCATATTCGTCGCCGTTCCCGCAAGCGTGACGCCCACAGAGGTAAGAAACGCTCGCGGCAACGTCGGCGACGACATGATAAACTCATAGGCCGCCACTGTCGGCTTTTTAGGAAAGAGGAAGACGGAGCGCGAAATAATTTCCGACTCGCTGGCGAAAGATGCCGCCACCACGTAAGCGAACGGCAGTATGCACGCAACACCGTACACGCCGAGAAAAATGTAGTTAAAAACATCGAATATCCTCGACGCGGCAGAATCGTTCCGAACTTTCATAACCGGTACACTCCCTTCTCAGAATATGCCGGACTCGCCGGCGCGTTTGGCAATCCAGTTGGTGGTGTAAACCAGCACCATGCCGATTACAGCCTTAAACAAACCCACCGCCGCCGAAAAACTGTACGACCCGTCAATCAATCCTTTACGGTAGGTGTAGACATCAAACACATCAGACACCGAGCGGTTCACTGAGTTAGACATCAGGAAAATCTGGTCAAAACCCGTGTTCAGGACGCTGCCCATTCTGAGGATCAGCAAGATGATAATCGTACCCTTAATAGCGGGCAGCGTGATGTGCCACACCTGACGGAACCTTCCCGCGCCGTCAACAATCGCGGCTTCATATTGCTCCATATCCACCCCCGCCAGCGCCGCAAGGAAGATAATCGTTCCCCAACCTGTTTCTTTCCACACGGACTGTATCACGATAAGCGGACGAAACCATTCCTTCGCTTCCAGGAAGCGTATCTTGCTCCCGCCGAAATTCTGAATAAGCCCGTTCACAATGCCTCCATCCGTCGTCAGCAGCACATAGGAAATGCTCGCCACGATAACCCACGACAGAAAGTGCGGCACATACACCAAGGTTTGCACCGAACGCTTGTAACGTTCGTGTCTGATTTCGTTCAACAAAAGCGACAGCACAATCGGCATCGGGAAATAAAACACGATGTTCAGCAACGAAATGCAAATCGTGTTACTGAACAACTTAAAAAAGTCCTTCCCGCCGAAAAACTTTTGAAAATGCTTGAGTCCCACAAACGGACTGTCAAGGAAGCCCGTAAACGGATTATATTCCTGAAATACGATCATCACACCGAACATTGGTATCAATTTGAAAATAATAAAATACAAAAGTCCCGGCGCCAAAAGCAAATATAGCCATCTGTCACGCGCTAAACGTTTCCCTATCGTCATTTCACGAATCTTAACCTTCACCATACAATCTCCTTTCTTCTATGGGGGTTCAGTAAAGATAGCTAAACAACTTCTGTTTCGCTACAATAGTACTATATATTTTATAGTGTTTCATCTTTGATTCAACTGCAAAGATTGCAAAAACAACCAAAAACATCTGTAGGGTATCTGTAGACTGGATCTCTGATTGGATTTATGATACGTTGCTTCTTGGTATATAACTTACCGGAAGCTGCGGAGCGGCTTCTGATAAAAGGCGCGTCTTATGCGCCGTATTCGATTACAAGAAGCCGGTCTTGCTTCTTGTAATATGATTTATCGGAAGCTGCAAAGCAGCTTCCGATAAAAGACGCCGCCCTTGGGCCGCAATATGGCATAGATCACTTTTTAAGCTGCTGCCTAAGATACCGGAGCAGGATCTGGCGCAGACACCATTCATAATCGGCTTTCCCCACATCCTGGGTCGTCACGATCTGTTCGGTCAGATAGGTTTTCCCGTCCAGCAGATAATAGACCATCCCCACCGAGGTGCCGCTTGTCACGGGTGCCTGAAGGGTGCTTTTCATCTTGCGAACCACCTCGATTTTTTCATCCTCCCTCATCAGAAGCCCTTGGGTACTCAGTCCCTGCCGCGCCTGCCCGCCGACGATCTCCACCTCGGCATAGGCTTCCCGGTCAAGGCTCGCGCTCTGTCCGTCCGTCACCAGGATGGGGTTCAGGAGGCTCTCGTCATAAGCTACTTCCGCAAAGCTATGATATGTATAATTTTCCAGTCCATATTCCATCAGTTCCCGGGTATCGCTCCATTTATAAGTCTTGTGGCTGGGCCAGCCACAGGCCAGAAGCGACACAATCAGCGTCTTTCCATCCTTTTCCACTGCCCCCACATAACAATAGCCCGCCTTGCCGGTGAACCCAGTCTTCCCGCTGACCGCGCCTTCCATCATCGTCAGGAAAGCATTGTGGTTCACGCAGGAGAAGCTCCGCCCTCCCAGGCTGGAAAAGGAATAGGACTGCGTTCCGGTGATTTCCAGAAAGTCTTCCCTTTTGGGAGAGATCTTTATACAGTAGGCCATGATCCGCGCCAGATCCCGCGCCGTGGTTCCATGTTCTTTCGTGACGGTTTCCCCGTTTTCCAGGGTGAGCGTCTCCGTGGCGTCCAGACCGTTGGGCGTAATAAACCAAGTGTCCTCACAGCCGATCTCCTCCGCCTTGCGGTTCATCCGGTCGGCAAACGCGGCCAGTGCCTGCCTGCTCTCCTGCCCCGTGAACTGCGCCGCGCTCTTCCGGCACAGTGCCGGATTCAGGGTTTTTCCAAGGTGTTCCGCCAGCGCCGCCGCCGAGTCATTATGGGATTCCAGCATCAGGGAATACAGCAGGTCTTTTACCAGATATTTCTCCCCCTTGTTCATGGAAAGCCGAACCTGAGGCATAGAAGCGGCATAGGCGGAAACTTCCAGCACATCCTGCAAGTCGGCACCCTCCAGGATCAGGATACAGGTCATGATCTTGGTCGTGCTGGCATTTGCCAGAAACTCCTTTCCGTTCTTCTCATACAGCACCCGCCCGGAATCCCCGTCCATCAGCACCGCCGATGCCGCGTACAAGGAAAGCTCCTGTGCGTCCTGAGCCCACAAAGGCGCCGCGCGAAACAGCCAGACCAGACAGCAGAACCATAAAATCCCTCGCTTGATTCTCCGCATTCGCTCCGCACATCCGCTTTTTGTACAGTATATGAGAATCTGGGGAAAAAGAGAAGCGGATCATATCTCTAAGGAAAGCTTTGCCTCCTGCTCCGCCTGCTGCTTGAACTCTTCCAGCTGGAGGGGGCTCGCCTTCGGAAGGTCTTCCAGGCTCCGCACCCCGAAGCACCGCAAGAACGTTTCCGTCGTTCCGAACAGCAGCGGCCTCCCCGGCGCGTCCATCCTTCCCAGTTCCGTGACCAGCTCATATTCCAGAAGCTTATTGATGGCATGGTCGCAGTTGACCCCTCGGATCCTCTCGATTTCCATCCTGGTCACAGGCTGTTTGTACGCCACGATCGACAGGGTTTCCAACAGGCTGTCCGTCAAGGCCACTTTCCGGGACGTCTTGGCGATCTTGATCAGATACTCGTAAGCTTCCGCTTTCGTGCATAACTGCACCGCCTCCCCCAGATACGTCAGGGTGATCCCACGGTCTTCCTCCTCATAGCGGATACGCATTTCTTCCAAGACCGATTTCGTCGTCCTGACGTCTTCTTCCAAGACTTCCGCCAGTTTATGGATTTCCACAGAATCCCCCATGGTAAAAAGAATCGCTTCGATCATTGCCTTTGCTTTGGTTCGTTCCATGCCTCTTTTTCATCCTTTATGCTATGATCATTTAAGGTAATCAAAATGTCGTCGAAAATCGTTTCCTGGAAGATAGAAATTTTACCCAATTTTATCATTTCGAGAACGATCAGAAACGTCACGATGATCTCCATCTTCCCCGCCTGCCGGGAGAACAGCTGCCGGAAGGAAACATTTTGGCGTTCCCTCACATAGTTCTCCACGAACAGCGCTTTGGCTTCCATGTCCACTTCCTCTTTTTCAATGTTCCCGTATCCGCTGCGGATGGGATCCACCTTATCCTTCTGCTTTTTCAGGACAAAGGTGAAAAGAACCCGCAGCTTCCCCGGCGTCATATCCCCGATCAGCTCGCCGTAATCCAGAGGGCGGCGATAAGCCGCCACTTCCTCCGGCAGCCGCCGGTCTCGGTACAGGTTCCTCTGCGCGTCTATCTGCCGGTCCCGCAGTTCCAGCGACATATATTTATAAAGCTTATATTCCAGAAGCTTTTCCACCAGTTCCGTCCTCGGGTCTTCTTCTCCCTCTGCACTGACTTCCTTGGGCAGGAGCAGCCTGCATTTGATGTCCAGCAAGGTCGCCGCCATGACCATGAACTCGCTCATGGTATCCATATCCCGCACCGACAGCTGCCGCACATAGTCCAGGTACTGCTCCGTGATCAGCACGATAGGAATGTCATAGATGTCTATCTTGTTTTTGTCGATCAGGTGGAGCAGAAGATCCAAAGGGCCTTCAAAGACTTCCAGTTTTACCGGTATCGCCATAGCTATCCTTTCCGCCGTCCTCGCAGTCCCGCGCCGGACAACGCCTATGCCCATGTATGCCCACACACAAGGACACATGCCCTTCGCGGGATCCCCCCGGGTCTTAGCTGCCTTGTTCATCCTGATGGCCGCATATCAGGATCCATGCCCTTCGCGGGATCCCCCGCCTGAACCGTCACTCGCCGTCATTTTGGCAGGAAATCCACCACCAGCACTTCGCTAGGATTGAACAGACGCAAGGGTATGGTGTGCATACCGATTCCCCGGCTTAGATACATCGTGCTGTTTCCCTCTCGGAACTCTCCGCCGTCATATCTGGGGAAAAGGCGCATGGAGGGGGAAAGCACCCCTCTCCCGAACGGGAGCCGCACGATCCCCCCGTGGATATGCCCGGCAAACACTACGTCAGCTCCCCACCGGGCGTACTGTGGGAAGTAGTCCGGATGATGCGCCAGCAGGAGCCGGCAGCTTCCCGGCTCCGGACGGCCCAGAAGCCCGGTCAGATAAGTCTCCTCCATGGGCGGGGAAGATCCTCTCCGATAATAACCTTCCCCGATCTCCAGACCGTATACGGTGAGATTGATTTCCGGAAGCGCCGCGTGGGCGTTATGCAGACGCCGCACCCCCAGCTCTCCTAAGGCGGTCTCATAATCCAGCGCCATCGTACCGTAAACCTGCGGTCTACGGCACAGTCTCTGCTCATGGTTTCCGTAGGCATAATAGACCGGATAATCCCTGGCAAGCTCCTTTAACAGAGCCAGCGCCGGAGCAAAGTCCTCTCCCGCTTTCGCCGTCAGCATATCCCCGGCAATAAAAATGCCATCCGGCGATTGCTCACGGACAGCCTTCAGCAAAAAGGCATTGTCTTTCCCGTACTGCCTGTTATGCAGATCCGCAAGCACCACCGCACGGTAGGCTCTGCGGATCCTGGGATCCGCAAACGTATAGGATACGACCACAAAACGGCGGCTGTCGTATAACAGGAACCAGAACAGCGCCACTCCGATAAGCCCTATGACAAAAAGAATCTGATCCGACATATGATACCTTTTTCTCTCCGCTGTTCCCGCTCCGCCGCGCCTGTCTGCCCACGCGGTTTTTATTCCGCCGCGCCTGTCTGCCTATACGGTTTTTACTCCGCTATGCTTACCTGGCTATGCGGTTTTACTCCGCCGCGCCTGTCTGTCCGCGCGGTTTTTACTCCGCCGTGTCTATCCGCTTATGCGGTTCCCGTCTCTCTCGCCCCGTCAGCCTTCCACATCTCTTCCAAACCACTTCTCCACGAGGAACAGGGCGCCGATCAGAAGCACCATGACGATAGACATCATGACCGCCGCAGACGACAGCCTCTGGTAATCCAAGGAAGCAAAGGCGTTGTTCATGAAATGCTGCAGCATATAGATGGAATCATAGGGGTGGTCTCCCGTAAGGAGATAGATTTCCCGGAAGACCTTGAACGAGCTGATCAAGGACATGATCGTCACAAACAGGATCGTGGAAGAGAGATAATTTATTTTAATATAGAAAAAAGTCTGCAAAGGCGTGGCGCTTTCCAGCTTTGCCACTTCCAAAATGTCCTTGGGAATGCTCGCCAGAGCCGCCATGAAAAGGATCATATTGTATCCCAAATTTTTCCATAAAAACAGCACCACAATGACGATGTGGGAATACTGGGATTTCATCCAGTCGATCTTGGAGCCGCCGAACGCCAGGAGCAGGTCGTTGACCGCGCCGTTATAATGGAACAGCACCTGCCAGATCAGCACGATGGACGCCACGGGAACCATCATCGGGCTGAGGAAGAACGTCCGGAACTGGCTGCGGAACGGAAGCTTGGATTCTAAGACAATGGCAAGCATGAGCGACAGCACCACCGCCAAAGGCACCGCGACCATCGAAAACGTAAAGGTGTTCGTCACCGCCGTCAGAAACGCGCCATTACGCACTAACCTGACGTAATTTTCCAGAAAGACAAATTCTCCGCTGACGGGGTTCGCCACAAAGGAATAGTAGACGACCACCAGGAACGGAACCGCGAAAAACACAAGTACCCCGAGGAGACTCGGAGCTATGTACAGCCAGGAAACACGCTTCTGCCTGCGCAGACGCCTGGCAAATTTACTGTGCTGCTTTCTTTTTTGTCTGGACAAGTCTCCGGCCCTCCCGCCTGCTGGTGCTGTTCCATCTATGATCAGCAAGCTGACCACATTCAGCAAGCTGACCACATTCAGCAAGCTGACCACATTCAGCAAGCTGACCACATTCAGCAAGCTGACCACATTCAGCAAGCTGACCACATTCAGCAAGCT